>DAIDHT010000019.1:0-119558 GCA_027451945.1 Spirochaetales bacterium | reverse complement strand
TCCAAAAGCACCTGCAATTGCGCCAAAGTAATCTGCTTAACCTCACCTTCGTCTTTAGGCCAGGGAAATCGGTCTTCTTCGAGACGTTTCTGCCATAAACAAAAACCATTTCTCTCCCAATGCACCACCTTCAATTTTCTCCGGCACCGACTGGCAAATAAATATAAACTGCCGTCAAAAGGATCGGCTTTCAAACTTTCACGAATGATTGATACCAAACCATCTATCTGCTTGCGCATATCCGTTCTATCGTGGTATCTGTCAATATAGATTTCACCAAGTAAGAGTGTTCTTTGACATTTTTGTGAAGCCTTTTTGTTAAGGTAGGCGATAGGTTTTGAGGCAACTGTTTTTGGTCCATTTACGAAGCGTTCAGGATGGTTTTGAGAAGCAATATTGAGGGTTTTCTGTCGCGCCTCGAGCATTTGCAAGTACTGGCCAAGATGCCTCTGCATGGGGGTCATATAGCTAATGCCAGAGTGGCGATACTTGGTATTGTACCAGTCAATGAAATGCGCCAACCACTCTCTCGAAGCTTGTATTGTAGCGAAACATGGCGGGAAGGTGACATGGTACTTAACGGTCCGAATAAATGATTCGATGTAAGGATTGTCGTCGCTGACTCGAGGCCGTGAATGCGTAAGCCCAACTTTAAGTTCAGTAAGAAAGGCTACCAGAGTGACCCCTCGCATGGGACCACCGTTGTCTGCATGAACGAACTGCGGTTGTACTCCCAGTTTCCCTATGGTTCGTTCAAAGAGCTTCTGGGCATGCTCAGGACTTTCAGAGTCTTCTATCGTCCACCCAACGATAGCTCGCGAGAAGATATTAATAATCACGTAGGCGTAATAGAACATCCCTTTCACGTCAGTTTTAAGCCAAGTGATGTCCCAGCACCAAACCTGATTAGGACCGGTTGCTTTCAGTTCTGGAGGTATTCTACAAGCGCCTGGTTTGCGGCTTGCAGTACGAGAAATAACAGCCTTTTTGTCATTTAAGATCCGATAGAGTGTGCTCTCACTTCCATAATATTTGCCTTCCTCACAAAGAATTGCAACGATCTGAGCCGGTGTCATATCACGGAAGCGGGCAGCATTAGCCTCGTTGTAAAAGGCTTCCCGTTCAGCTTCAGATAGCTTGCGAGGAACTGCTTTGACGGCTCCTTTGCGCTTATCCTGTAGGTTTCCAGCTTTCCACCTCAGATAAGATCGAAAGGATATCTCTACAGTTTCGCAAGCCATCTTAACTCGCGCTCTCGCGACCACGGCTTCATCTATAAGCTTAACTAACTCGCTTTTGACCGAAGGTGCTGTCAGTCCTCCTCGTCCAAGCCCAATAAGCGATCCGCTTTTTTTTTAAGTGTCAGAAGTGCTAAGGCCTCTGCCATCGCGGCTTTGCTTCGTGCCAGATCCTTCTCGAGGTCTTTGTTCTTTTTTTTGAGATCAGCGTTCTCTTGTTTCAAAACTTGTTGTTTGTCAGTCACCAGGTCCTCCAACTCTTGTTCCCAAAGACTCAGATGTTCGGTGTGCATTCCATGTCGACGAAGCCAGTCACCTTTTTGTTCCTCAGTCAAGGTCCGGCTTTCTAGCAACAAATGCAACTTTTCTGAGGCCGGACGTCCCAGGGGAGTCGGTTCTGTTTCTTCTGAGTCCGACCCAATTTTACCATCCCTAAGCTTGGTAAGCCAACTCCTACTAGTGACAGGGTTCAAACCCATCTCCCTTGCCACGACATTGATATTCCGGTTCTCAGGTGGTAACACCTTCTTCAACACCGAATTTCGGAACCCTTCGCTGTAGCGCATAATCACCTCCGCAGGTGACTTCTATGTTGACAGAGAGGGATGCGTTCATCGAATCGTGGCACAAGACCTTGAAATACACCGTCGGCTACCCAGCCGCCTTCACCTCAATAACCCAAGCCCGTGCTTGGTTCGCCGACTTCGTCGATCGCTACAATGAACGCCATTTGCACTCCGGTCTCGACTACGTTACCCCCATGCAGGCACACACAGGGGGAATCCTTACAAATCTACCAACGAAGAAACGAAACCCTAAGACCAGCCCGCGAAGCCAATCCCGGCCGATGGAAAACCGACCGAATCCGAAGTGCCACCAAGCAACTGTTCATTCTTATTGTCGCCGATTCCCAGTAGCTTCTTGATTATTGAAAGCCTGCGAAAACTGTTTTGACATATTCTGGGGGTATCAGGAGCATGAGAGAGCTTATCGAAACAATCCTTTGACTGAAGAACAGAAGGCAGGGAATAAGGAAAACCCACGAATTCGTTCGCGAGTAGAACACGTTTTTGCATTTATGGAGAACTCGATGAAACGGATGTATTTGAGGAAAATAGAACAAAGCCGGACGGAATTCAGTGTTGGTTTAATGAAATTGGTGTACAATTTCTTTCGCTTCGAAAACCTGCAAAGGGCGCAGTCTATCCTCTGGGATAGAGGGGACTACAAAAAGTTGGTAAATGGGCGGAGAATGCCAATTCTGGCGTTCATAAGTGCGAATTAATGGAGATTTTTCATTTTTTTTAAATTCAAAACTCTGGCCGTAAAATAGTTTCTTTTTAGAGGTTCCCATTACTAAGGGGCTTTTATGTTTTATCATGATATCAGGGATAGTATATGAATATTTTTCCTTTTGTATTTTTTTCATTTTTTGTTAATATAATATTTACACCTATTATTCTGCGCATGTCAAAACGCAGGGGTTGGCTCGACCAGCCAAATCATAGAACAGTTCATAAAGACCCCGTTCCTCGCTTAGGAGGGGTAGGGATATTTGCATCTTTTTTTATTGCTGTTTTGCTTGCGTTACTTTTGGATACGTTTAAACTTGCAAAATGGCCTGAAAGTACCTGGAATTGGCAATTCTTTTTGCTGATTGTCGGAGCTGGCTCAACTCACGTCCTAGGTGTTTTGGATGATTTTGTAGAATTTCGTGCTGTTTACAAGTTCTTACTTCAATTGTTTGGAGCTGTGCTTGCGATTGGCGCAGGATTAGTCGTGCCCGGTATTAGTCTGCCGTTTAAAGGCTGGACACTCGATTTCGGTCCTTTGGCACCGTTGATTACCTTAGTTTGGATAGTTGGGGTTACGAATGCAGTTAACCTGATAGACGGTATGGACGGTTTGGCAGGTGGTTTTTCGGTAATTGCGCTCTCTTCGTTGGGCGTTTACGGGCTTTTGGTTGGTTTGCCAATGGTGAGTTTACTTGCCTTTGCCGTTGTAGCCGCGGTTCTAGCTTTTCTTGTCTTTAACTTCCCGCCAGCCAAAATCTTTATGGGTGATTCAGGAAGTTTGTTTTTGGGGTATATGTTGGCGACTCTGCCTTTGATCGGCGGGTCAAAATCGTTGTTTTCAGTCCTGTGGATTCTTCCCATTGTCATTGTTTTGTTTCCCTTGTCCGATACGTTAGCGGCTATCATACGTCGTCTTCGGGATGGACGAGCAATTTGGAGTCCTGACCGCTTTCACACCCACCATAAGTTGCTTGATTTGGGTTTGTCCCCAAAGCAGATTTTGCCTTGGATCTATGGGACCACCTTGTTGACTGCGGTACCTGTTGTTTTAGCGGGTTTCCCCTTAGGTCATTCACAGGTTATCTCTCTTTGGATCGCCTCTTTGAGCGTGGGCTTAATTGTTTTAGTACTGTTTTCAACATTACATTTTGTGTATTATGCTAAACATAAAAAAGGATAATATGAAGTATTTTGTTGCTATTTTCTTTTTGGTCTTTGGTACCTTTTTACAAGCGCAAGACTTTTCGGGCTCCACAAACTATGGCTCGACCAGTAACCTCTCGAGCGACCAACAACTCGCGTTAAAATCTCTCGCCAGTCAAAACGCTCAAGCCTCCGCTCAGCCCACCCCAACGCCAACTCCACAGCCGACACCTGGTCCAAGTTTGCAGCCGCTCCCAGAAAAGTTGTCACCAGTAGAAAAGCTGTACGAACATATTTATAGCGAAAATAAAGATACTGCTCCTTTGCGTCAGTATGGGTACGATATAACCAAACCTTTTCATGTCCCCTTAGCTGGCAATGTTTTACCAAGTTATGTGCTTGGTCCCGGGGATGAGTTAACGTTGTATGTTTGGGGTGACCCTGTCGACCTGGGTGCCATACCCCCGTTAAGCCATTTAGTGGTGAGTAAATCTGGTGGTGTATTTTACGCGCCTGTAGGGCTTTTGCCGGCTTCAGGTTTAACTTTAGGCGAATTGCAGAAAACTCTAAAGCAAGAAATGGCTCGTAAGTTTAAGCATTTTGATTTGACCGTGACAGTGAGTCAAATTCGTCAGTTTTCAGTGCTGGTCACCGGGTTTGTTCAACACCCAGGGTTGATTCCCATCACGTCGGGTTACGATCTGCTGTCAGTCCTGCAGGCAGCGGGCGGCGTCAGCAAAAATGGTAGTTTGCGCTCGATCGTGTGGACTTCTGCTGACGGGCAGACTCATACGATTGACTTATACAAATTGCTCATGTACGGAAAACCCCTCAAAATTAGCTTCAATGAAGGGGATTCTCTGTATGTACCCCCTTTAGGAACAACCGTTGCCGTGGCGGGGGCCGTTCTCCGTCCGGCTATCTATGAAGCCTTACCCGACGAAACTTTAAAAGACTTTTTGTCTATGGCGGGGGGCGCAGCATTAAATAGCGCCCAGGGCCAGTACCGTGTGACGACCTTACAGGGGGGGACCGCCTCTGTCGCCCAAGGCAGTATCGCTCAAAGCAACTTTAGTCAACAAACGGTAAAAGCCCCCACCTTGCTCGAACTCTACCCTGGCAGTTTACAAATCAACAACGGCGTTTATGCAGAAGGTCCCCTCTATAACCCGGGTTGGTTTCTCCTGGCCAATAACCGTAGCTTAGCATCAGTTTTAAAAAACCTAGATTTCGAGCCTTCCGCAGACATGGGGCGTGCCGTCATCCTCCGAACCGCTCCCGAAACGAATGTGGTCACTGCCGTTAGCTTTGACCCAATTGCTGTTTTGAACGGAAAAGCCGATGTGACGCTTGAACCACGTGACAAACTCGTCTTTTTTCAAAATCAAACAAAAAAAGATGTTGTTATTTTTGGTGCCGTTCAAAAAGCCGCGGTGGTTCCTTGGCGAACGAAGCTTGAACTTAACGATGTCCTCGGGGCTGTGTCCTTTCAAGGGGACCCGCGCAACCTAATGGTAAGAGTGTTTCAAAAGGAACCGGAGACCTCGGCGGATGAAAATAACCGACTAGTTCAAGGGAAAAATGCCAGTGGTAACGCTGAAGGCCAGAGTAACACCAATTCTACTCAGTTCGATTTGGCCTTGCTGGCACAACAGAATCAACAAAAGCAACAGAATTCGACAGTTCCAACACTCAAGTCTACTACAGAACAGCGTCCCCGAGAAAAGAATACCATTCATGACGTTTATTTGCGTGACTATCTAACCTCCCCTGACTCTAAGCCTTTTTACATCGAGCCCGGGGCTCGCCTTGAAGTGTTACCAATCCCGTCCACTATTCCCAGCCAGATGGTTGTTCTTAATGGGGCTGTGGCTCGTCCGGGAACTTACCCCTTAATTGCCGGTATGAAACTCACGGACCTTATCGCCGAGGCGGGCGGGGTGACAAAGAATGCGTTCTTAACGGGTATTGTGATCAACCGTAAGACTATTGTCTCAGGGCAAAAAGCTGAGGTCAACAAAGTAACGTTAGCCATGAAGTTGCAAATTGCCGATTTAGAATCACAATTGCCGGGTATTACGGATCCGATTTCTCGTGCGGCCTTGTTGTCAAAGATTTCAGCGCAAAAGACGGCCCTTTCGGTGCTTCAAGCCGATTTGGCCAATTCCCTTGGGCGGCTCAATATTCAAATGCCTTCTACCTATGCCCAGCTGAAAGGGTCGCAAGTTGATGTAAGTTTAGAAGATGGTGATAAGATCTTTATACCCCAGGTTCCAAGCTATGTGCTGGCCGTGGGAGCCGTGTATAACCAATCGGCTCAGGCCTATCTTCCTGGCGAAACGGTGGGTGATGTCCTTTCGCGGTCTGGTGGTATAAGTCCTACGGGCGATGCCAGTAAGGTTTACGTGGTTCGGGCAAACGGGTTGGTTGAAAGTTCAATCAATCACCAGTTCCTTTTCTGGAATAATTTCAACCAAGTCAAATTAGGACCTGGTGACGCCGTGGTGGTTCCTGCGAGTGACCAGAACGCCGTTGATGCCTGGGCCGTCTTTAAAGATTCCGTCAATATTTTGGGTACTTTAGTGGGTACTACGGCAAATACCTTCGCGATCTTGAAGACCTTGGGGCTGATATGAAAGGAATTATCTTAGCAGGGGGCAGTGGTACCCGCTTGTACCCGGCTACTCGCGTGGTCTGTAAACAGCTTTTGCCGGTGTATGACAAGCCCATGATTTACTACCCCTTGTCGACACTGATGTTGGCAGGGATAAAAGAGATTCTCATCATCTCAACCCCTGCCGATACCCCGAGGTTTCAAGACCTCTTGGGTAATGGCGCGGACTTGGGCCTCAAATTAAGCTACAAGGTTCAAGAGGTTCCCAATGGACTGGCACAGGCCTTTGTGCTAGGGCGCGAGTTTGTGGGTGACGATTCTGTCTGCTTGGTTTTAGGTGATAACATCTTCTATGGCCCGCACTTAACGGGTATGCTTCAAAAAGCCGCTCAATGTCAGTCAGGTGCTACAGTCTTTGGGTACTATGTTAGTGACCCCGAACGGTATGGTGTGGTCGATTTTGACGCCTCGGGCAAGGCCCTATCCCTCGAAGAAAAGCCTACCAAGCCTAAGTCAAACTACGCCGTTGTGGGCTTGTACTTTTACGATAACCAAGTTCTCGACATCGCGGCCAACCTTAAACCGTCGGCTCGGGGCGAATACGAAATCACCGATGTTAACCGCGAATACTTGAACCGGGGTCAGCTCAACGTCGAGCTCATGAGCCGGGGCTATGCTTGGCTCGATACGGGCACCCACGATAGCTTAGTTGATGCTACCAACTTCGTTAAAGCGATCGAAGACCGCCAGGGCCTAAAAATCGCCTGCCTCGAAGAAGTGGCCTTTCGTATGGGCTACATTACGAAAGACCACCTGCGTGTTTTGTATGAACGCCAAGCCAAATCATCGTATGGAGCGTACCTCAAGCGGTTGTTGAGTGAGGTTTAAAATTAAAATCCCTCGGTGAGACTCTCGTTATCCCTCATTCCCCTTTGGTTTGATAGTACAACAGCTGGTTTTCTAGCTCACGCTGATAGGCGCGGGTTTCGACAAGCCATAGCGCTAAGCGGCGAAACTCCTCGTAGGTTAAAAGTTCCCCTGCGGGTAGGTTGTCCCGGGCTGGGGCGTGTACCCACTTGACTGTTGGTTCAAGGGGGCGTACCGGTAACGGTAGTTTCACCCCTGCGGTTGCGCACGAACTCAAAAGCAAGACAATAATAAGAATACTGAGCCTCATCACCAATCTCCTCTCGAGGGTAGGTGACATGCCAACTCGGTGTTCTGCTTCAAATTTCTTTGACGATTTTTCTATGCTGTTGCTCTAGCCCAGAAAGTAAGCCGCCTGCACTGCCGTTATGCCTTGGATTAAAGGGCGGGTTTCGGAATCTTGCGATAAGACGAAAGAACCTAAAAGCGGTTTATCAAGAAACTCCTGTAGGCCCCGAAGGGCTCGTCCATCCGAATGGCTGACTTTTTCAGCCATTTTAATTTCAAACGCGTAGTAGCCTCGCGGGGTTTCTACTAAAACATCGACTTCACGACCGTCTACCGTTCTCAGGTGCGTAAACTCGGCAGTAAGACCTAAAGCACGAGCCTGTTTGTAAAGCTCAGCGGTAACCAGGCTTTCGAATTCATGGCCAGTCAGGTCGCCTTCGCGTTGAAGAACAGCCCGCAAAACCCCATGATCTAAGTAGTGCACTTTGGGCGTCTTGCTCAGCCTTTTGGCAGGGTTTTTGGTCCATGGCGCCAGGCTCAAGGCTTGGTAGCTTAATTCAAAATAGCGAAGGTAGCGCTGAACCGTTTTCACGCTTAAACCGAGTTCAACTGCTAAAGCGGAGGCGTTGACTAAAGTTCCGGTTCCCAAAGCCAATCTTTTTTGCAGCCTTGTAAAGGCGTCTAAATCGCGAAAGTTGGCAAGATCGCGAACGTCGCGCTCAAGATAGGTCCTAACGTAATTCCGCAACCAGAGTTGTCGGTCAACAGCGTTTTCTGTTTGCGTGAGTGCTGGGTAGCCTCCCCAGCTGAGGTAATGGCTCCAGGCCTTTCCCTTCGCAGGGTGCCTAGGGTCTAAAAAGGCATCGGGTAAAAGGTCAAGACTCCTGCCTTGTAAAAGTTGTTGCCAAAGGCTCGGTTTGACCTCTTCGTCGAACGTCTGCGTGACCAGTTCTGGCAAAGTTAAAGGAAAGACTTCAACGATAGCGCAACGGCCTGCTAGGCTTTCTTTGACCTTTTCAAGAAGAAGCAACTGACTTGAACCTAAAAGAACATACCGGGTTTCCGGTGACAAATCGTAGACAGCTTTAATCGCCTCGATCAACCCAGGCTCTTTTTGCACTTCGTCGAGAATGGCGTGGGGGTAAAGACTCTTCCACTGTGCCGATGTCAGTTTGGCCCATCGGCTACGCGTTACAGGGTCATCCAGCGAAATATAGGCATAGTCCTGAAACAGCTGTCGTGCCAAAGTGGTTTTGCCTGTTTGCCGCGCTCCGGTCAAAACAAGAATTCTGCCAAAAGGGCTGGCACTGGTTTGCTGTACTAAGGTGCTGGTCTGTCGTGCTTTTATCATAATCCATAATATAGCGTAAAAATTGGATTTGTATACCTAATTATGGCGTAAATTTAGGGAGGCATCCTTGCCCTTTTCGTTCACCCCAGGCCCCTTAAAAGGCCTTGTCATCATCGAACCTCGCCGTTTTCCCGATGGGCGGGGGTGGTTTCAAGAAGGCTACAAACGGTTCGATTTTGTTCAGGCCGGTATTAGTGAAACTTTTGTTCAAGATAATATCTCGCGTTCTAGCAAAGGAACGTTGCGGGGGTTGCACTTTCAACAGGGGGCCTATGCCCAAGGTAAGCTGGTGAGTGTTCTGGCAGGGGCCGTCTGGGACGTTGCTGTCGATCTTCGCCCCGACTCGCCCACCAAGGGCCAATGGTTTGGGGTCGAACTAACTGCCGATCAACCACGTCTGTTCTACATCCCCCCAGGTTTTGCCCATGGGTTTGTGGCTTTACAGGACGAGACGCTGTTCACCTACAAATGCACCGCCGAATACCATAAGCCCAGCGAGGGCGGCATCGTGTGGAACGACCCAACCTTGGCGATCAAGTGGCCCCTGACCGACGTTCAAGTGTCTGACAAAGACGGGGTGTTGCCCACGTGGAAGGAGTTCTGGTCATGATCTGGATTGTTGGTGCTTCGGGCATGTTAGGTCAGGATCTGACTGCCGTCTTAAAAGCCAAAGGGCTCGACACGGTGGGAACCGACCGAGGTGTCGATTTTCGCAAAGCTGACGCTATTGCTGGGTTTGCTCAGGGTAAGGCTATTGATTGGGTAGTCAACTGCGCCGCCTATACCGCTGTCGATAAGGCCGAGGATGAGCCCGAGCTGGCTCGTTCCTTAAATGTCGACGGTCCAGCCGTCCTGGCTCGTTGGTGCGCCGCGAACAAAGCCAAGCTCATTCATATTTCGACCGACTACGTGTTTTCGGGTGAAGGTAAGGCCCCTTATACCGAAGACGATCACCCGGCCCCCACTGGGGTTTACGGTGTCACAAAAGAGGCTGGCGAGCAAGCGGTGCGCGGGTCCCTCGATCAGCATATTATTTTACGCACAGCCTGGCTGTACGGCCAGTATGGGCCCAACTTTGTGGCCACTATGCTCCGTTTGATGCGTGAAAAACCCGAGTTCGGCGTGGTGAACGACCAATGGGGAGCCCCTACTTGGGCTTTTGATCTAAGTCAAGTAATCGCACAGTTGATTCAAACCAACGCCTCGGCTTGGGGCACCTATCACGCCTCGGGCGAAGGGCAGGTGACCTGGTTCGGTTTTACCCAAGAAATCTACCGCCAAGCCAAAGACCTCGGCCTTGTTAGCTCTACGCCTGTAATCAAACCCCTGACAACGGCCCAGTACCCCACCAAGGCCAAACGCCCCGCGTGGTCGGTGTTGTCAAAGGCCAAGCTTAAGGCCGTTTACGGCCTGACCTTTCCTGAGTGGAAGGACAGCTTGGCCAGGTACCTGCATCTTATAAAAGAATAAAAGAAGGGCACGGTGGCCGATCAAACTCCCCGTTGGGTCTATCGTTTTCAAAACTTTCACAAGGCGTTTACCCTTTTGAAAGAAGCTCTGGAACAAAAAGCTCTGTCTTCTTTAGAGAAAGAAGGTGTTATCCAGCGCTTCGAGTACACCCTTGAGTTAGCCTGGAAAACGCTCAAAGATTTCTTAGAGAGTGAAGGGATTGTTTTACCAGAAATAACTCCTCGCGCCGTTCTTCGTCAGGGGTTTGAAGCAGGTGTCCTCAAGCAAGGCGAAGTTTGGCAAAAAGCGCTTGATGCTCGAAATTTGATGTCCCATACCTACAATCAAGAAGATTTTGAAACAGTTATAGCCGATCTCCGGCAAAGTTTTTTGCCTGCGTTTTCCCAACTTTTCGAATTCTTTAGGTCAAAAGTTGAGGGAGATTCAGCTTGACCGCTGGGTTTGGACTTTCAGACAATGACAAGCAGATTTTGCGCCAAGCCCTCGAAGAGGTAGATGACTCCCTAGAGCGCGTGGGAGTATTTGGGTCGCGTGCCCAAGGACGCGAAAAACCCAATTCTGATCTTGATTTAGTCTTGTACGGTGCCAAGGATAAGTATACGGCAGGGCGTTTGATGTCATTGCTGCAGGAAAGCTCCTTGCCCATCTCGGTAGACATCGTTGTTTACGACACTCTCCATAACCCAGCCCTAAAAGAGCACATAGATTTAGTTTCAAAACCTCTTTTCGTGAAAACTGAAAAGGGGTGGGTTGATACAACCTCACAATAAAATCTTCAAGGATTGTCAATGCGAAACTTTAAAAACCTCATGGTGACAGGCGGTGCCGGGTTCATCGGTGCCAACTTTATTCGGTATGTCCTAACCAAGACCGACTTTACCGGACGTATCATTAACTTTGACAAGTTAACCTATGCCGGCAACCCCGAAAACCTTGCCGATATCACTGACCAATACCCCGCACGCTACGTTCTGGAACAGGGCGACATCTGTGACCCAAAACGGGTGGCCGAGGTTCTGCAAAAATATCAGGTGGATGCGGTGGCTCACTTTGCCGCCGAAAGCCATGTGGACCGCTCTATCCTGGGCCCTGGCGAGTTTGTCCGTACCAATATCGAAGGCACCTTTACTCTGCTCGAAGCCGTGAGGGCCTTGTGGAAAGACCGCAAGGATGTGCTGTTTCACCATGTCAGTACCGATGAAGTGTATGGGTCGCTGGGCCAAGAGGGCTACTTTACCGAGACCACACCCTACGACCCCCGTAGCCCGTACAGCGCCAGTAAGGCTGCTTCGGACCATTTGGTCAGCGCGTATTTTCATACCTACAGCCTGCCAGTGACCAAATCGAACTGCTCGAACAACTACGGGCCGTTCCACTTTCCTGAAAAGTTGATTCCCCTGATGATTCTTAAGTTGCAAAAGGGCGAAACCTTGCCAGTGTACGGCGACGGTAAGAACATTCGCGACTGGCTGTACGTCGAGGACCACGCCGAGGCCATCTGGACGGTGATGACCAAGGGCGTGCTGGGCGAGACCTACAACGTCGGCGGCGAAAACGAGTGGGAGAACCTCAAGCTCGTGCAGGTGCTTTGTGAAAAGACTGCGGCCGCTTTGGGTCGCCCAGCTCAGGATTTTTTATCGCTGATCCGCTTTGTTCCCGACCGGCCCGGCCATGACCGTCGTTACGCCATTGACTGTTCTAAGATTAAAAAAGAGCTAGGCTGGAAGCCCCGAACCGAGTTCTCGCAAGGCCTTGAAAAAACCGTAGCCTGGTACCTGGCCAACCCTAAATGGGTTCAAAACGTCGTCAGCGGTGCCTACAAAACTTGGTTAGAAAGGAACTACAGCGCTCGATGACGATTGATACAGGACTAACCGCCACCCTGGTGTATGGGGTGGCCTTTATCCTTTTTGTGGGGTTTTCGTGGGTACCGGCCCGCTGGATCGGGTTACCGGCCCCCACAGGGCGGAATGTCAATTTAGATGGTCTGCGGGGCCTGGCGGCTCTGGGGGTGTTCTTTCACCACTTTGCCCTGACGTACCGCTATCACCAGACCGGGCGTTGGGAGCTGACCCCCTCGCATCTGTTTAATATTAGCGGCCAAGGGTCGGTAATCATCTTTTTTATGATTACCGGGTACCTGTTTTGGGGCAAGATCTCGCGCGCCGAGGGCAAGCCCGATTGGCGTTCGTTGTACCTGTCGCGGCTGTTCCGCTTGGCTCCTTTATATTGGCTGGTGGTCGTGTATGTCGTGGCGGTGGCCTTGTTCAGCACGGCCGGGGCGCCAATCAACTGGGGTGAGGTGGGCAACCAGGTTTTGTCGTGGGTGTTGTTTCAACAACAGGACATTCATGGGTTTCATAACACCTGGATGTCGATCGCCGGCGTGAACTGGACCCTCATCTACGAGTGGACGTTTTACTTTCTTTTGCCCCTCTTGGCCGCCCTGTACCTGTTGGCACGCCGTTCCCGCTGGGTGACGGCTCTGCTCGTCGCGGCGGGCCTGTTTGTGACCATTCAAGGCTTTAACCTGTTTGCGCTGACTAGTTCAGGGTCGTTTTTGTATTTTATTTTGGGGGGCTTAACCTACTCGTGGGGCCAAAACCCCCGCCTGAAAGGTTTGATAAAGGCCGCCTCGCACCCGGCGGCGGTGGCTATACCCGTGGTCGCGTTGACCGTGTTGTTGGTGTTCTACCCCGAAGCCTACGGTCTACCCCAAGCCTTGCTGATGTTTTTAGTGTTTGCCCCCATTGCCTGGGGTTGTTCCTTGGGTGGGTTGTTAAAAATCCGCCCCATTCGCCTGCTGGGCGAAATCAGTTACAGTGTCTACCTGTTGCAGGGCGTGGTGCTTTACCTTGCCTTTACCGTGTTGTGGCCCACGTTCTTTACGCGACCTCGGTCGGTTGAGGTGGTCTTTACCTCGCTTTTAGCCAGCGGGGTGGTGCTGATTCTGCTTTCGACACTCACCTTTCGCTTCATCGAAGCCCCCTTTATCCGCTGGGGCAAAAGGGTCGCCGAAGCGAAGTAGTGCCACTTTCTTGACAATTGTAGGCCTTCCCTGTACACAAGAGGTAAGGCTTTTCTGTGCCCTCTACTTTTTATCTTGCGCTGAAGAACACTCGCCTCAACTTTCGCAAACGTTTGCCCGTGGGTATTTTCTTGGTTGCGGCAATGGCGCTTTTGTTCATCGGCAATGCCTTGTTTACCAACACCCAAGATGGGTTGAAGAACACCTACGTTCGAAGTCTGACCGGCGAGCTCTCGGTCAGCGCTACCTCGTCCGACGGGTTCACGCTTTTTGGCAGTGAACTCCCCCTCATCGGCGAGTTTTTCAAAATCCCCCTGTTACCCCGTTACCAAGAACTCTCCTCACTGCTAAGCAAGTCTGACCCCAGGGCTTCAGTTCCCGTCATCATCGGCGGTGCCCAGGTCACCGATGGCCGCTTCAAGGGCCTATCCCCCTTCTTCGCCGTTAACCTCGTCGATTACTTTCACTTCTTCCCCGACCTAAAAATCCTCCAAGGCACCCCACCTCCTCCCGGAACTCCTGCGCTCTTCCTCAACGCTCAGCTCTACCACGAAATTTCGCTCTCGCTGGGCCATGCCCCTGCCTTGGGCGAAAAATTCATGCTCGCTACCGCGCAAGAAAACTCTTTTACCCTGCGCGAAGTTCCCCTGGCGGGAGTGTTTGCTTACCCGGTAACTGATAAGTTGTTTGACAGCGTTATCCTCATCGACGCGGACACGGGCCGACAGCTCAACGGCTACTACGTCTCGGACACCTACAAAGCCCCCAAAGCCCAAAGCGACCTGTTAACCGACAACCTCGATGACCTGTTTTCGTCGTCGTCCGACGTGGTTTCGACCAAAGGTTCGGGCCTGACCATTCAAGATGTCACCAAGGACATTAAAACCGATACGCAGGCCCCTAAGGCCGACCCCGGGACCTGGAACTTTGTTCTGCTCAAGGTCAAAAAAGGTACTAAGGTGTCAGCCGCCGAAAAAGCCTTGCGGGCTTCGCTTGCCAAGCAAAAGCTAGGCGTTCAGGTGCGCGACTGGCGCGATACGGCGGGCGGTAACGCCAAAGTGGTCTGGTTCCTCCAGCTCTTATTCAATATCGGGCTTGTCTTTATTTCGCTTGTTGCGTGTTTGATTGTAATGAATTCGCTGGCCCTTTCGGTCGCTGAACGTACCCGCGAAATTGGAACCCTGCGCGCCCTAGGTGCCCAAAAAGCTAAGGTTGCTTCGTTGATTGGCTACGAAACCCTCATCTTGGTCACCGGTGCCGGCATTCTGGGCGTTCTCTTGGGGGCCTTTGCGCTCGAGGTGGTAGCCCATACCGGCGGTGTGCGCCTCACCAACCCGTTGATCGCCTCGTTGTTTGGCGCTGATCGCTACATTCCTCACGTTGCCCCTCTGCTCATGTTAGAACACTTTGGCGTCAGCCTTGTGCTAGGCCTGTTGTCAATGCTCCTTCCTATCCGCAAAGCCCTGTTGATCGTTCCGATCCAGGCGATGGCAAGGGAGTAGTCATGGTTTTATCGTTAGCGTGGCGGAACTTTTTTCGGCAACGGCATCGTTACCGCGTCTTAGCGGCGGCCCTCGTGTTGGGGGCCGTGGTGTTCTCACTGTTGTTCGGTGTCACCGCCTCGCTTAACCAAACCGTTCGTGAAAAAGCCGCAAGGTACTTTTCGGGCGACGTCGTGGTCTTAAGCTGGGAACCGTCGAACGATCACCTGTTAAAAGCCCAAAAGCAGATCTTTGCCGCCATCAAGCAAAGCGGAATTGATGTGAGCGCCTTGCACCGCCGCAGTGTGTACTACGGTGCCGACGCCCAACTGTTCTTTAACGGCTCGTCGTTGATTCAGCGCCGCGTTATTGGCGTCGATTTTAGCGTAGAGCAAAATGACTTTGACCGCATGGATTTTCTTTCGGGGACCCCTGTACCGTCAAAAAGCCGCGAAGACGTCTGGGTTTCGGACGATACTGCCCGGCGGCTTCACGTCAAAACGGGTGATCTTGTCGTGTTGATGGTCAAAACCGTCGAAGGTTACAGCAACACGATCAATTTAAAAATTCGCGGCATTTTTGCCGATTCGAGCTTTTTTGGCTTTGCTTGCTATATGGACTACAAAGTTCTTAACCGCGCCTTGGGTCGTCCTGTAGACGCCGTCACCGAAATCGGCGCCACGTTGGGGCCAGGCACCTCGCAAGAAGACGCGGCCGAACGGCTGTGGCACGCCCTTAAGGGCAAAGTGCCTCTGTTGCCGTTGATGAAGACCAAAGATGATATCGATGCCTTTACAGGCCAGCACCCGCTAAAGCACAAAGAGTACGATGTCTTGCCTTTGACGTCGCGACTCAAACAGATCAATGACCTTACCAATGGCATCACGGCGGTTAACCTCTTGTTGTCACTGGTGTTTTTGATTGTTGTGACCATCGGGGTTTTCAACACGTACCAGATGATTGTCTTTGAACGTACCCGCGAAATTGGGACCATGAGGGCAATGGGTATGCAACGTCCCTCACTGATCGGGGTTTTCTTGGCAGAGAGTGCTTACCTCGGTTTAGTCAGCTCGGTTGTCGGAATGCTCATCGGCGCAGGGGTTTTAGCGCTTTTGAGCCAAGTGACCTTTCCGGGGAATGCCGTTGTCGATATGTTCTTAGTTAAAGGCCATTTGGTCTGGGTTTGGCCCTGGCAGAATGTCCTTTGGGTGGTGCTGGGTATGTTGGCGACCGGCTTTTTCGGCGCCGTGCTCCCGGCGTGGAAAGGGGCTCACCAAAAGCCCGTGGATGCCTTGCGTCACGACGCTTAGGCAAGGAGTAGAAACGTAGCATGAAATTTTTCAGTGTACTTTTGCTGGCCGTTGGTCTGCCGATGTTTTTGGCGGCCGAGGTTCCTGCCAATTCCAAAGAAATTTTGGCTCGAATTGACCGGCAAGTGACCTTTATGGATTCGGACTATTCGGCCCAGGTTGATATTGTTCAAAAGAAGCCCGAGGAAGGCGAGTCGTTTACCCGGGTGGCCCTGTTTCGGCGTGACCGCGATTCCGAATACCTCATTATGGTGCTAAAGCCCGATTCGGACAAAGGCAAAGGGTACCTCAAAATTGGTCCTAACCTTTGGCTGTACGACCCTGTGGCCCGCCGGTTTACCGTGACTAGCGCCAAAGACCGCTTTCAAAACTCGAACGCCCGTAACTCGGACTTTACCCGTTCGAGCCTGGCCGAAGACTATAAAATTGTCGATTCGTACCCCCAAAAGCTTGGCTCACTAGACACAACCGTCTACGTTCTGCAGGCGATTCACAACAATGTGACCTTTCCCCGAACCAAGTTGTGGGTGACCCCCGATCATTTGGTGCGCATGAGCCAAGACTTCAGCCTCTCGGGACAGTTGTTGCGAACGACCGCCATCCCTACCTACCAAAAGGTGGGCAATCGCTATGTGCCTTATAAAATGGTCATTATTGACCAGTTGCGCGGCAAAGAAGTTAACGGGAGGTTTGAGCACGAAATGACTCAGATCACCATTACCAAGCCGAGCCTCGACCCCTTGCCCAATATTATGTTTACCCAGACGTACCTCGAGAAAATGGCTCAATGAAAAGCCTGCTCCTGTTGGCTCTAGGAGCCCTCGTCCTGGGGCCGTTGTGGGCCCAAAATGCTCCAACCTCTAGCCCCAATTCGTCGGCCGACACGTCCATGATCGATGGCTTGTTTACAAACCCTCCCCCCGACAAGGTCGATAAAGACCCTCGTCAGAGCGTTAACCCCAACTTGTACTCGGGCCGGAGCATGAAGTTTTTTGAAAACGTTAAGGCAAGTGGATACTATGTTGGTGGCTGGGATAAAACCTATCAGGACGCTGTGGGCACGCCTTACAACTCGTTGGATTTTACCTTTGGCACCGATGTTCGTGTGGACTCCACGGTGAGGGCCTATGCCTCTCTTGATGTGCTGTACCCGCAACCCATCAACAACCCGAACCAAACCAACGCTTTTAACCCGTATATTAATAGCTTGCCTAGCCAGGGGAACCTGACCTTCTCGACGCTCACCGTCAAAGAGCTTTTTTTAGATTACACCCTGTACAATCAAATTTTTTTTCGGCTTGGTAGGCAGTCGCTCGTGTGGGGGCAGGGGCGGTTATTCAACCCTGGCAACTTTGTCAACGACATTGCCGATGGCGTGGCCGCAAAAGCCGTTACGACCGTGGACGGTTTTAACCTGACGGGTGTCGTCATTAAGAACGACTCCTTTTACAACGTTTCGGCGGCCGATACCGCATCGACGAGCAGTTTAGCCGAAGCTGGCATGGTAGAATCGAGCTTAGGGCCGCTCAACTGGGGGCTTTCGGGCTTTTACCAGAAGATGTTAGGCTATAAGGCCGATCTGTACCTGAAAACGTACTTTTTAGACACCGATTGGTTTGCCGAAGGTGTCGCCGAACACGCCTCCATGGAGGGTGATTGGATTCCCAGTGCTGTTGCTGGTGCATACCACGAGTTTACTTGGGGGACCACCAGCTGGCTTAAAGTCGAAGCGGAGTATATGTTTTCGGGTAGAGGCGGCGGGGCCAACGAAAGTTTTAACGTGACGCCTACCACCTTTTATGGCTATAATGACCAATCGGTCGGGGTGGGCCTTTCATCGGACGCGCTTAATTTTGTGAACCTAAAACCAACCTTTTCGTGGCTAACGGCCTTAAAGGATGGTTCAGGTCAGATGATCTTGGCGCTGACGAATACAACGATTCCGCACCTCGAGATTTCGGGAGCCGTTGTGTACATCTATGGGCCCGATAATGGCCGTTACGTGCTGGACAACCCCGATACGACCGAACATCGGGTTCTGTCGTTCACGCTGAAAGTTACCTTTACCTTGGACGGAGAAACAAGCACGAAGTAGTCCAGAGACGGAACTCCGTGTAAAAAAAAGGAGTCAACGAATGAAGATTGCGATGGTGGGCACCGGCTACGTCGGTTTAGTGACAGGGACCTGTTTTGCCCAAATGGGCAATACCGTGACCTGTGTCGACGTTGATGCCGAAAAGATTTCCGGCCTAAAAAAAGGCCTAGTGCCCATTTATGAACCTGGTCTAGAAGCTATGGTGGTCGAAAACACCCGCCTTGGCACCCTGAAGTTTACAACGTCGTTGAAAGAAGCCTTGATTGACGCCGAGGTTTGTTTCATTGCGGTGGGAACGCCGATGGGCGCGGACGGAAGCGCTGACCTCAAGTTTGTTTTAAAGGTAGCCGAACAAATCGGCGAAAACGCGGTACGGCCCTTGGTCGTGGTCGACAAATCCACTGTTCCTGTAGGGACTGCCGACCAGGTGAAAGCTGTGATCGCTGCTGGCTTTCAAAAACGCGGCTTTACAGGCGAATTTTGGGTTGTTTCGAACCCTGAGTTCCTCAAAGAAGGCGCCGCTATCGATGACTTCATGAAACCTGATCGCGTTGTCGTGGGCGCCGATGACCCTAAACCCCTAGCGGTGATGCGCGAGCTGTACAAGCCCTTTACCTTTAGCCATGACCGTTTTATCGAAATGGACGTTCGTAGCGCCGAAATGACCAAGTACGCGGCCAACGCCATGCTGGCCACCAAAATTAGCTTTATGAACGAAATTGCCAATATCTGCGAAAAAGTCGGTGCCGATGTAAACAAGGTGCGGGTGGGTATTGGTTCCGATTCGCGCATTGGTTACAGCTTCATCTACCCCGGCTGTGGCTACGGCGGGAGCTGTTTTCCTAAAGATGTCCGCGCCCTAGAAAAAACCGCCCGCGACGTGGGCTACACCGCACGCATCCTGAGTGCCGTCGAGGCCGTCAACGCCGATCAGAAAAAGGTTCTGCCCACCAAAGTGGTCGCACGGTTCGGTGACAACCTAAAAGGTAAGACCTTTGCGGTGTGGGGCTTGGCCTTTAAGCCCGAGACCGATGATATGCGCGAGGCGTCGTCGGTGACCTTGATTCAAGACCTACTAGCCCGGGGTGCCTTGGTTAAGGCCTACGACCCTAAGGCCGAGGGTGAAGCCAAAAAACATTACTGGCCGTCAGAACCTGGGTTAACCTTTTGTTCAAGCAAGTACGAGGCCGCCAGCGGTGCCGATGCTCTACTTTTGGTGACCGAATGGAAAGAGTTCCGCAGTCCCGATTTTGACGAGCTAGCCAAAAGCCTTAAAGCCAAAGTGATCTTTGACGGGCGCAATCAATACAACGCGGCCCGGTTAGCCGAGCTGGGTTTCGAGTATTACGCAATCGGCGTAGGAAAATAAAATCATGGAAAAGCATCCGTTCTTTTTAACCATCGACACACGGGGGTGGACCCCCAGCGAAACGGGCAAGGTTCAGCGCGTGATTAAGAAAGCCGAGCTCAAACCCGTTTGGCTGATGTCGTGGACAGAACTGCAGGATGCGGGCTTGATCGATGAAATCCTCAAGTCGAAAGAAGAATCAGGGGCCGAAATCGGCATTATCTCGGGGGGGCCAGGTGCGCCAGGGGCCACCATTGAAGAACAAATTGCTTTTTTGGTGGACGCGGTTGAACGGCTTTCGGGAACAAAACCTCTGGTTCACCGAGCCGATGACTGGTGTGTGGACGAGGCTCTATATGCGGCGTTAGCCAAAAACGGTGTGAAAGTCGACGTTACGGTGACACCCCATGTGGCGTGGCCCGGAAAAGCAGACTACTCCACCTATTCTGAAAAGGTCTACATGACCCCTCAGGGCGTGCTTGAGGTTCCTGTCACGGTTCGGACCGTGGCTCAGCACGAGCTGGTGCTGGATCTGCGCAAACTTCCAACGTTGCCGGGACGTTTGGTTCGCTGGTTGTTCCCTACCGAAATTTGGCTAGAACCTAATGGTCGTTGCCGTAAAGACCTTTACGCCTTAGCGGACCGTTGTCGCCACGATGGTCTTTTGGCCCACATGACCATTACACCCCGGTGTCATTTAAGGCATTCAGACAACTTGGTTCGACGGCTCTTGGCGTTTTTTTCGCGGACCGAAGGCTGGTGGCAAGCGGTGTCGGCTGGCGAGCTGGTTCGCGACTTTAAACAAACTCAACAGAACACGGTTTGACCGATACGCCCTCTGTAGGCATACTAAGCACATGAGAAAATACCTATTCACCTCGGAGTCTGTGTCCGAGGGACACCCGGATAAATTGGCCGACCAGGTATCCGACGCCGTCCTGGACGCCTGCTTAACCGAAGACCCCCAGGCTCGCGTCGCCTGCGAAACCTTCACCACTACCGGTCTGGTTCTGGTGGGTGGCGAAATCACCACCAAAACCTACGTTGACCTGCAAGAAATTGTTCGTGGTGTGGTAAAACGCATTGGTTACGATGACCCGGACTACGGGATCGACTACAAATCCATGAACGTGATGAACGCGATTCATTCGCAAAGCCCTGACATTTCGCAAGGGGTTTCGGGCGAGGGCAGGTACAAGGGTCAGCAGGGCGCGGGCGACCAAGGCATGATGTTTGGGTTTGCCTGCAACGAAACCCCCCAGCTTATGCCCGCTCCGATCACCTACGCCCATGAGCTGTTGCGCTACGCCTCGCATCTGCGCAAGCAGGGAACCATCCCGTGGTTGCGGCCCGATGCCAAAAGTCAGGTCACCATCCAATACGAAGACGGGGTGCCCAAGCGTATCGATACCATTGTCATGAGCCACCAGCATGACGAATCGGTAGGCCACGCCGAGATTCAAGAGCAACTGATTGACCGTGTGGTCAAACACGTGCTTGAGCCCACTGGGCTTTTGGACGCTAACACGAAATTCTTTGTTAACCCGACGGGCCGCTTTGTCATTGGCGGACCGCATGGCGATGCTGGTCTTACGGGCCGCAAGATTATTGTCGACACCTATGGCGGCATGGGACGTCATGGCGGCGGCGCTTTCTCGGGCAAAGACCCGAGCAAAGTCGACCGTTCGGCGGCCTACATGGCCCGCTATGCCGCCAAGAATGTCGTGGCGGCTGGTCTGGCCCAACGGTGTGAAATTCAGGTCAGCTACGCCATCGGTGTGCCGTTCCCAGTCTCGATTATGGTCGATACCTACGGTACCGGAGTGGTGCCCGAAGAAAAAATCGCTGCCGCCGTCGAAAAGACCTTTGATTTCAGCCCGGCTGGTATCGTAAAGACGTTGAATCTCTTGCGCCCCATCTATTTGGCTACGGCCGCTTACGGGCATTTTGGTCGTGCTGACTTCCCCTGGGAAAAAACCGACAAGGTCGAAGAGCTCAAAAAGGCAGTCTCCTAATGTTTCGCGAGCGAACTGAAGAAATCAAATTCTCGTTTCTCTTTTTGGATGTTCTGCTCGCGGCCTTAGCTTTTACGGTTGCTTTTTCGATTCGCTTTTTTGTTATGTACCCCAGCGACTACGCCACGCTCGACAAGGTGTCGTATTCGTGGTTTGGGGGAATTTTGATTTTGTCACAGGTGGTAGTCTATTCGGGGTTTAACCTGTATACGCCTCGCCGGTTTCTGTCGTCTGTTGATGAAGTGGGAGCTGTGCTGGGGGGCGCGGGACTCAACCTTTTCTTTAGCTTTGCGATTTTGTACTACCTGCATATCTACGAAGTGTCGCGTTTGTTGCCCTTGTTGTACTTTGTCAGCGAGGTGGTGCTGACCCTGGTTGGTCACTCGCTGTTCCGCAAAGTGGTGCTGGGTCGCCGTAATACCGGACGTGATCTGCGCGAGGTTGTCATCGTTGGTGCAGGCCCGGCCGCCCGTAAAGCCGCCGAGATTATTGAACGGAACCGGCTTTTTGGGTTAAAAGTGGCAGGTTTTGTGCTCGAAGCCGGTGACCGCGACGAAGAGGTTCAACGCCTTGGGGATATCGTTCTAGGCCGGGTTGAAGACCTTGAAGCGATCACCGACCGCCTCAAACCAAACTACATGATTTACGCCGGGCACAGCGACGACCATCAGAACCTCAAGAACGTGTTAAACCTTTGTGATAACCAAGGGATTCACCTGCAAGTGGTACCTAGCTACAGCGATCTTATTACCGTCAACGGCAGTATCGAGAACTACGATGGTCTACCGGTGCTGACGATTCGCGATATTCCCGCGCGCTCGGGGGTCAACCGCGTTTTGAAGCGGACGTTCGATGTTGTGTTTTCCCTCGTCTTTCTGTTGGTGTTCTCGCCGGTTTTTGTGGTGGTTGCCCTCTTGGTGAAGCTTACTTCCAAGGGACCTGTATTCTTTTTGCAAGAACGTGTGGGTTTAGACAATAAAGTTTTTCGTATGCTCAAGTTCCGTACCATGAAAGTGCAGGATGCCCAAGCCTCTGCTACGGTGTGGACAACCAAAAATGACCCCCGGGTGACGGCGATAGGGCGCTTGTTGCGCAAAACCTCGCTAGACGAGATCCCGCAGTTTATCAATATTTTGCTCGGTCAAATGTCGGTGGTAGGGCCACGGCCCGAACGCCCCTATTATGTTGAACAGTTCAAGACTCGCTACCCGTATTTTAAACGACGGCACGCCGTGAAGGCTGGCTTAACCGGCTGGGCGCAGATCAACGGCTTTCGGGGGGATACCTCGATTCAAGACCGTATCGACGCCGACATCTATTACATCGAAAATTGGTCCCTCTTTTTAGATTTGAAAATTGTCCTTTTGACCCCCTTTAAGGGAATCTTCAGCAAGAATGCCTACTGAGAACGCGTTTTTACCCCGCTCAATGCTCTTCGTGATTACTCGAGGCGACTCGATTGGGGGCGCGCAAATTCATGTCCGCGATCTGTGCCGTCACCTCGCAAGCGAAGGGGTAAGGGTGGGGGTGGCCGCCGGTACGGGTGGGGCCTTACAGGACGAGCTGGGCCCCAGCATTCCCTACTTTTTAGTTCCTTCACTCAGACGCTCGATCAACCCTCTCTCAGATGTTTTTGCGATGGTGGAACTTGGGAGGGGTCTGCGGTCCTTTAAGCCCCAACTGGTGTCGACTCACACGGCGAAAGCTGGGTTTGTGGGCCGAGTTGCGGCTTTTTGGCACGGGGTACCGTCGCTGTTTACTGCCCATGGCTGGCAGTTCGCCGAGGGGATTTCGTGGTGGCAAAAGATCCTGGTGTTGGCCCTTGAGACAGTCTTGGCGCGCCTGTCCCGACGAATTATTTGTGTCTCGGCCTACGACCGTTCCCTTGCCCTGAAAGCCCGTTTGGGGAACCCCCGCAAGATTGTTTTGGTGCATAACGGCATGCCTTGGCGCGAGGCTCCTGAACAGCGGTCGTCAGTGACCACAGCTTCGACGAAGCCTGTATCGCTGATCATGACGGCGCGCTTTCAGCCACAAAAAGACCACGAGACACTACTCACAGCCCTAAAATTGCTCGAAAGCCACCCCTGGACTCTTCAATTAGTGGGCGATGGCCCGCTGCTTGAGCTTGTGCGCCGCCGGGTTCATGAGCTGGGCTGGGACAACCGTGTGACCTTTGCTGGCCAAGTGATGGATGTTCCCCAAAGGCTCGAAGCCAGCGACGTGTTTATTTTAGCCAGCTTGTGGGAAGGCTTTCCCCGTTCGATCTTAGAGGCGATGCGTGCCCAGTTGCCCGTCGTGTGTTCTGAGGTTGGCGGGGTGCGCGAAGCCGTCCTTGAGGGGGTAACCGGCAAGATTGTGCCCCCCCATGACCCCAAAGCCTTGGCCCAGGCCTTGCAACCACTTTTAGAGGATCACGCCTTACGTCAGGGGATGGGTAAAGCGGGTCGTGCCCGCTATGAAACAGAATTTACCTTTGAGGCTATGTTCACCAAGACGCGCCAGGTTTGGGAACAGGCCCTGCGGAAAGGTAAACCCCGGTAGCTAGGGTGTCAGCCTCTTGATGGGGGCGATCCACCACTGTTTTGGTTTAGGAAAATCTTTTAAATGGATGGCGATAAAGTTTTGGCTCCCTTTGCCGGTAGGGTCGGGGACGCGGGCAACGTACGCCAGGTCAAACGTCCACCAGCCTTCGCGGACCTTAACACCAAAAGCGCCGTCAAGGCTCTTGGGGCCTAACGACCTAAACCCATAGTGACTTTTTAGGGAAAAGTTCCCTAGCTCTAAAAAGCCGGAATGCGGCTGAGTCAAAAACACCTCAACCGCCGGTTGCCCTTGGGCCGCGCCTAGGGTGAGGTGGTCGAGGGTGGCCAAAGGGAACAGCGCATCGACACGCGGTCCGCCCAGGTCATATCTGCCCTCGGCTTCGGCCCGCAAATCGTCTCCGCGTACGGTTAGACGCAAACCCTGACGCTCCAGATATAACCCCGCCTCGTCCAAAAGATCGAAGACATTTTTGCCCTTTGCCGCCGCCCAAGCCAACAGTTGGCCTACACTGTGCCGACTAAGGTCTTGCGAGCCTGCGGTCCCGTCATACGGAGCAAAAATCCCCCCCAGCGTTTGTCCCGATAGCACTCCGTTCAAGGCCCACAGGCCAAGCACCAGGCTCAATCCCAGCTTTTTTTTCATCTCGGCCTAAAAATCCCACGTACCGCCTACGGTCACAAACGCCGTAAAGCCGTTGTCTCCGATCACCGTTCCCCGGTTCGTGTACCATTCGCCTAGCACGTTCACAAACGGCGTCAACAGCGATTTGCCCATCGGAACGGGAATCTGAAAGCCTACCGAGGTCTGGAACACCGTCATGACGTTGTTTTGGGTCAAAAACTGCATGGTCTCGTACAGGTTCTTGGTCCCCCCGTTGTTGGCATCATATCCTGGGTCGAAGACGGTACCCCATAGGCCGGGGTTCAGCGTCTGCAAGTACGTGTAGTATGCGGTGTTGGCACCGGCCGAAGCGTCGCCATGGCGGATCATCGACAGCTCGTAGGTAAAGGTGCTCTTCGCCGGGCCGCGAAACCGGGCGTTGAGGCGCAGTCGATCCGAGTTGGGCCCAATAACGGTGCCGAGGGACGACCCGTTGTTGGTGTAATCGAGGTAGTTGATAGGGTCGTAAGTCGGAGTCTTGGTGGTGTTGGATGCCGGATTTGAAACATAGCCGTAGTTAACAGAATTGGGGTTATCCAAATAATCAGGGGTGTGGGTATAGGTATACGGTGTTACGATGGTGTATTCCAGCCCCACCTGTTCCAAAATTCCGGGGTCCTCGGGGGTCCAATCTAGGTTGAGGTTACCCGCCGCCTTAAAGCCGGGGTTCTTGCCCGCTAGAGCGCTGACGATGGTAAAGTCGTCCAGGTATAGCTGAGCCTCGGCCCTGAGCCCGCTACCAAAAAAATATTTGGCACCGCCGCCCAAAAACAGGTTGTCCGTATTTCCGTACATTTCAGACTGCATAAAGGGAAAACCGGGAATAAAGTACCCCAAGTCAACACGCTGGCCATAGACTACGGTTTGATAAAGGTCGAGCTCCAACGGGCTAGGGGTGCGCCACTGAAACGAGCTGAAGTTCAGGTACTTTTGGGGTGCACCCGGGCCTTGACCCGACACGTCGCGGGCGGCCAGTGCTAAGAACAGTGACTGGTAGGCGGTATCGCGCGTTCGCCAGGTTAGCATCATTTCTGGGGCGGCCTGGGCTTGCGGTGACAGAATGATGGAGTCATTCTGATAAGGGTCGATAGCGGTACGCGAGTAGCCGGTCTGAAACGAGAGGGCACTGTTCCCCACGCTCAGTGAGGTGTTGTACGACCAGGTGACGGCAAATTGCTGACCTTTAGCTGATAGCGAGGTTTTGTCTACTTTGTAATCGCCAGGCAACGTGGAGCCGATGGGGGCCAGCTGGGCACCAATATTGTTGATGTCGAGGTTGGGGTCGCTCGAGGTGGTTTCTAGGCCCAAGACCGAGTAGGCACCGTCCAAGTACACATAAGGTCCCAGCATACCCCGAAGCTGTTCACTGACTTGACTGAGCCCAAAATAACCCCGGCTTGAGGACAGGCTATACTGGCTTAGGTGGGTGTCAGGGTAGGTGAGGGGCTTAAAATATTTGTTTTCGTAGGCCAGAGCTTTGGCTTTGACCGTAGCGTCGCCGTTTTGTTCGGCTTCGTGGAGTAAGGCTTTCATCAGAATACCCGAGTAGGGCTCAACCAAGGGTAACAAGCGAATATAGCCCTGGTTTTGCCAAGTCCTCAGGTCGTGGTAAATCGGGTTGTTTAAGTCGGTTAACAGCTGAGCCGAGGCGGGCAGGGCCGCAAAAGTCCAAACAAACAGAAAGGGTAAAAGTTTGCGCATGATTGGTGCTGAATATACCGCAGAACCTAGGGGTGTGTCGTGATGCGGATCGATATTTTTTGCCGCGTGATTGATAATTACGGTGATGCGGCCGTGGCCTGGCGTTTGGCCAAGTCGCTAGTCCAGCTTGACCCCAGTTTGACCGTTCGTTTGGTTGTCGAGGGTCGCCAGACGTTTCGCGCCTTGGCCCCTTATACCGGGCCTGTTGAAGTCTGGGACGACCAGGACCCTGCCTTCGATGCTTCGCTGGCCGATGTGTGGATTGAGGCTTTTGGCGAACGTTCCCCTGAAACCCTGCTGCATCACTTTTGTCGGGGGCGGGCACGTGAGTTGCGCTGTCGGCTCTGGATCCATCTCGAATACCTTACCGCCGAAGCCTGGGCAGTCGAATATCACCTTTTGCCCTCGCCTCAGGGTTTTCCCGGGGTCGAAAAATACTTTTATGTGCCAGGGTTTCGGCCCGGCACCGGGGGCTTGTTTCAAGACCAAGAGTTCTTGGCGCGGGGACAACACACCACCGTCGGCCTACGAAAGGAGCTTTGGTTCAAGTACGCTCCTGGTGTGCCCTTGGATGCCTTTGGGCTCCTGGTGTTTTCGTACGAGCACGACTACGCAAGCCTGGGGAAAACACTGGCCGCTTGGGGGGCGCGAACGGGACGCGACGTGGTGGTCTTTGCGGCGGCTGGTCGGTCGCAGGAGGCTTTGTGCCGCAGTATTGCTTCGCAAATACGTCTGGTAGAACTGCCCTTTGTTACCCAAAGTGAGTTTGACGGGCTTTTGTGGACGATGGACGCCTTGGTTGTGCGCGGCGAGGATTCTTGGGCGCGGGCGGTTCTGATGGGCAAACCGTTTGTTTGGCAGGCCTACCTGCAACCTGAAGGTTGGCAGAGCGTCAAGGTGGAAGCATTCTTAGAGGTTTTGCGGCCCTGGTTTACCGACCCGGCTCTGTTTGACCGCTGGGCCAGGCTTCACCGTGAGTTAAATGAGCGAACCACTGAGGGGCAAGGACAGGGAAATTTTTCGGTTTTATGGGAAGAAGCCCCCGCGTTAGAAAAAGCGTTGGGTGAATTTGCCCAGTATGCCAAAAATCATCTCCGTTTAGAGGCCTCCCTGCTGGAATTTCTTAGAAGATTTCAGGTATAATCCTGTCTCACACTAATTTACGAGGAAAATTTATGATCGCAGCATCCGAATTGAGAGTCGGCGACTGTTTCAAAAACGGCGGTGAAGTCCTGGTGGTTCAAAAGCTCGAAGGGACCAAAACCGGACGCAATATGTCTGTTACGAAACTGCGCGTCAAGAACCTACTGACCGGCGTGACCGCTGACGCCGCCTACCGAATGTCTGACACGTTCGAGGACGTGACTCTGGACACCAAGAAGATGAACTTTCAGTACAACACCGGCGATACGTACAACTTCATGGATAACGAAACCTACGAGCAGTACGAAATCGACAAAGAAGACCTGGGCGATGCCCCCAACTTTATTTGGGAAGGCATGGACGTTGAGATCGTCTTTTACGAGGGCAAGCCTGTTTCGGTGAAACTCCCCATTCTGGTCGATCGCGAAGTGGTCTACTGTGAACCCGGCATCAAGGGTGACACCTCGGGCCGCGCCATGAAACCTGCCAAGCTGGATACCGGCTACGAGATCATGATCCCCTTGTTCTGCGAACAGGGAGAATGGATCCGCGTCGACACCCGCGACGGTACCTACAAAGAACGCGTTAAGAAGTAACCTGGGGGCGTCAACATACCAGTTGACACCCTGGCCGACGTGCGGGACAATGACAGCGAGGATGTGACATGCCAGACTCGCATTTTTGGGACCTGCTGTCGGCCAACCAACCGTGGAATCTGTTTTTTTATTTCGGTTTGCCGATGGCCATGCTTTTGGTTGTGACGGCAACCGAACTGATTGTTCTGTACCGACAAGAATCGGTAGGTGCTTGGAAAACCGTCAATATGATCGCTGGTTACTTAGGAACCCTTGCCTTTGCGTGGGTTTTCTACCAGCTTTTCAGCAAAATTTGGCTTCCGCTGACCCTGCACACCACGGTGCGTTGGCGTGGCTGGATAGACTTTACGGCCTTAACGACCTACCTGGGCTCCTTTGTGGGGTGGTTGGGAATGATTGCAACCGACCTGCCGTGGAGCTCGCTTCGTAAACAACCCAAACGTCGGCTTTTGATTCATGCCGGCTTTCTCGGTTGGCTCCTTTCCCTGACCTTTGTGGGTCTGTTTTTAACCCTGTTAGACTCCCACTCGCTGGGCCTGTAGCCTTCGGGATCAGTGACTGATTTGGATCTGGCCTCCCGTGGAGGCCCTCTCCCCCTCCTTTCTCTTTTACCGGCCTGCCGAGAGGTCTTAAGAAACAACCTTCCTTTGCTGTTAACAGCAGAACCCGGCGCGGGTAAAACTTCTCTTCTTCCCTTAGCCTTGTTAGACGAACCCTGGTTAAAGGGCCAAAAGGTTCTAGTCTTGGAACCGCGACGCCTGGCGGCCTATGCCGCCGCTCAGCGTGCCAGCGTTTTAACCGGTACCGAGGTTGGGCAACTTGCCGGCTTCCGCACGGGTGAAGAAACCCGTACTTCGCCGACTACGCGGCTCGAGTTTATCACCGAAGGCGTGCTTCTTCGTCTGTTAAGCCATGACCCCGGCCTTGAAGGGATTGGCGCCGTGATCTTTGACGAGTTTCACGAACGCACCCTCGAAGGCGACCAGGGCTTGGCCTTTTGCCTCGATGTGCGCCAAAACCTGCGGGATGACCTGCGCCTCGCCGTGATGTCGGCAACCTTAGACACCGAGGCTATGCGGGCGGTAATGCCAGACGCGGTCGAAGAATTTTCGCCCGGACGGACCTTTCCTGTAACAACGACCTATCGACCCCTTAGGCAGTTTGGCAGTGAGGACCTTGCTCAAGCCGTCCAAGACGCTTGGCGGGGGACAGCGGGGAGCCTTTTGGTCTTTTTACCCGGCTGGGGCGAAATTCAACAACTCAAAGACCGCCTTGAAGGCCCCGCCAAGGAACAAAATGAGCTTTTGTCCGTGTTGCATGCCACCCTGGCACCTGCGGATCAAACCGCACTCTTGAGCCCTGGTGCCAAACGACGCACCATTTTGTCCTCGGCGGTGGCCGAAACCAGCCTTACTTTGCCCGATGTTGATCTCGTGATCGACGCCGGTTGGTCACGCTTGGTGCGGCTCGACCCGCGTACGGGAATGGATAAACTGTTCACCGAACGGGTCAGTCAGGCTTCGGCCGACCAACGTCGGGGGCGTGCCGGTCGAGTGCGCCCTGGGCAGTGTTGGCGCTTATGGGCGGCCGACGAGGTGTTAGAACCGTTTACTCCTCCTCAAATTCTCCGTTCAGAGTTATCGGGGCTAGTTCTCTCCTCGTTATTATGGGGTGCCCCACGGCCGAAAGACTTACGGTGGGTCACTCCCCCGAGTGAGGCGGCATGGGACCAGTCGCTTCGTTTGCTAGAAACCTTAGGGGCCGTTCAAGCTGGACGACCCACCAACCTCGGTAGAACGATAGAAGAGTGGGGAGTTTCGCCACGCCTGGGAAGACTCTTAGCTGAAGGCCAAACCCTGGGAGCCTTGCCAACAGCAGCCGCCTGCGTGGCCGCTTTAGAAGAACGCAACCCTCGTCCTGAAACCGATTTTCGACAACGATTGAGCTTTTCGGGCTCAGCCTACCGGCGCTGGCAAACCCTCTGCCATCGTGTGGGCATCAAACCAGAACCACCGAAAGCCGCCTTGGTAGGACCGCTTTTGGCTGGTGCTTTTCCCGAACGGGTGTGTCAACGCCAAACAGGCCCCGACAGCGGTCCTCAGGGCCCCGTGTCACAGTATCAATCGGCCGGTGGGCGGAGCTTAACGGTGACGGGGAACTTAGCGCGCGAACGTTGGCTGGCTGTTGCCGAAGCCGACGCCGGGACTTCGGTGGGCCGTATCTGGACTGCCGCACCGTTGACCGGGGAGCAAGTAGAGCGTTTGGCTTCGGATCAAGGTTCGGTTTGGGAGGTTGAAACGCCTTTGACGCCCAAATTGTATCGGGTAAGACGGTGGGGCGCCTTGCTTTTGGAACGAACCGGGGTGCCCTTGGCACAGGCACCCGAAATAGTGGCGGCCGCGTGGGTCGAGGCGGTGGCCGCCCAAGGGTTGGATTGTTTGCCGTGGTCAGACGAGGCGCAGACGTTGCTGGGCCGGCTACGAGCTTGGGCGGCCGGGGGAAAGGGCCCCAACCCGGCGGCGTGGACTGAGCAGGCCCTCGTGGCGGAACTCGAGACGTGGGCTGTACCGTTCTTGAACTTCGCCGGCGGGGCTGTTATGACCGCCGAGCGCCTACAAGAAGCTGTGACGTACCGGCTTGGGCCCGAGGCGGGGCGGTTAGAAGCGCAGGCACCCCGCTGGGTGACCTTGCCGTCGGGAAAACGGCGACGGGTGGAATACGGTCCCCATGGGCCTTACTTAGAGCTTAAGCTTCAGGAGGCTTTCGGCTGGGCACAAGCTCCCCAGGTGTTGGGTAAGCCTCTGGTGTTGCACTTGCTGTCTCCGGCGGGGCGTCCCCTGCAAATAACCGCTGACCTCGCGGGGTTCTGGAAGACCTCGTACCGTGAGGTCCGCAAAGATTATCGGGGCCGATACCCCAAACACGCCTGGCCCGAAAATCCTACCGACCCATCAGAGCTTGATAGCGCTCTAAAACGCCACCCCGTTCGGGCAACCAATAGGGGCGGAAGTACCTCGGGTTAACGATGATGGCTTCGAGGCGCGCCAAATGGTCGGCACTGAGGTCACGCACATCGGCATGGTACCAATAGTGAGCGGCGGCGTTGATTCCGAAGATACCGGGCCCCCATTCGATCGAGTTTAAGTACAACTCCAAAATACGGCGTTTTCCCAGGATGGCGTTCATGATGAGGGCGGTAGCGATCTCAAGTCCTTTGCGCAGGTAGGACTTATCAGGGAACAAAAACAGCGTTCGTGCCAACTGCTGGGTAATGGTACTACCGCCGTAGACGGGACGCCCGAGCTTTTGGTCAATCTCCCACGCATCACGAATTGCCCCCAGGTCTATGCCGTCGTTGGTCCAAAACGTTGGGTCTTCTAAGTGGACAATACCCTTACGGGCAAAAAGCGGGAGCCGGAAATAGGTCACAAAACGAATGGGGTGGATCACCTGCCCCTGAAAGCGGCGTAAAAGCATCAGGGTCGAAACCGGTGGATTCACGAACTTGTAGGTCACCGTCAAGACGATCACCATGCCAAAGTACACGAGGAAGGGGGCGAGGAGGATTCTTAGCAGAAGGCTACCAAAACGCCGGGGTTGCTTGTTCATAAGTTGCCCATGATGAAACCGCATTCTACCGCCGATACTAAGAAAAATGAAGAGATGGAAACTCCTGGTCGTTATCTTTGTCAGCTTAGCTAGTCTCGTGAGCTGGTCGGCCCCCTATGACCACCCTGATGCACCTGCCTTAACGGCCGCCGAACGGTCTTTACCGTTTGATTCCTCGTTTCTCCGCTGGGAGGGCTCGGAGGCCTACTGGAAGGTGGGGCAGGCCACCATCACCCTGGCCGATATCGCCACCTTTACCCCGTGGCAAACCATGATGTTGGTGCAGAAGCTCAGCGGCCTTTTGTTGCCCTTGGACCGCTTTGGCGATCAGAATAGTCCGCTTTTACGCGCATGGAAGGCTAAACTCGAAGCCTACTTGGCCTCGGAGGCTAAACCTCAGGTCGCCACGCCACGCGAGGTGTTTAACCCCTTGGCCTGTGTCTGGGACCCGGGTTGGGTTCAACACCGCAACTCGTTAGGGCAGTGGTACATCCATCTTTACAGGCGAAATATTCTGCAAAGCGACGTAGCGAGCTTGAGTCCTCTTGAAGTGGCACAAGCGGTGAAAGTTCTCACGGGAAGGCGGTACAGCACCAACTATATTTTAACCAACCTCGAGGCTTTTCGGACTCAGCTGAGGGTAGAACAGCGGCTCGAAACCCATTTATCGCGTTGACGGCGGTCCTCGCTTACCCTATCATGGGTGCGGGAGGCGGCGCATGGCTCGCATCATTGTGCCCGAAGCAGAAGCGATTCTGGATCGGGAGTACCCCGTACTCGATAAAGGGTTTGTCCGGTTGGTGGATTACCTGGGCGGTGATGCCCGGATTGTTCAGTCGGCCCGGGTTAGTTACGGCGAAGGAACCAAGACCTTTCGCGAAGACAAGGGTCTGATTGAATACCTCTTGAGGAATCAGCACACCTCTCCCTTTGAACAGGTCAGCCTGACCTTTCATTGCAAAATGCCCATTTTTGTGGCCCGCCAATGGGTGCGTCACCGCACAGCGAAGCTCAATGAGATTTCGGGACGTTACAGCGTGATGCGGGATGATTTTTACGTGCCCGATCCGGCAGATATTAGTTATCAAAGCCAAGACAACAAGCAGGGTAGGGGCGAAGAAGTTCCCGACGTTCTAAAAAACGAGGCGTTAGCCCTGCTTACCGAGGGCCAAAAACGCTCGTATGCCGAATACCAAAGCTTGGTCGAAAAGGGCCTGGCCCGCGAGCTCGCCCGTATTAACCTCCCGCTCAGCTTATATACAGAATGGTATTGGTCGATCGATCTGCACAACCTCTTTCACTTTTTGGAACTGCGGTTAGATCCGCATGCTCAGCTTGAGATTCGGCGCTACGCCGAAGTGATGTTGGAGCTGACCCGTGCCGTGGCTCCCGTGGCTGTCGAGGCCTTCGAGAATCATATTTTGGGCGGAGTTCGGTTCAGTAAGTTAGAACTTGAGGCCTTGAGACGTTTGGCCCTCGGTCGAACCGAAGATATCGCCGAAGCGTTGGGAAATGTTGGTCCCAAGGTGCAAGAACGCTTTTGGATCAAGCTTCGCGAAGGCCGGCAAACTTAAGAGGCAACCGTAGGCAGGTCTGTTCGAAACTCAAAAATCTGAAGAGAAGAAGACCAGATGCCTAAAATTTGAGGGGGAATCTCTTGGGAGACGGCCCAGCCTTTTCCGGCAGAGGCAAGTAGGCGTTCCAACGACCACCCATTCTGGTAAGGCACAACAAAGGCGGCGACTTGCATTGGCGGGGTACTATTGGCGGCCGCGACAAGAATGCGTCGGGCGGCATCCTCAGCTTCATCTTCCTCTTGCTCAGGGAATACCAATAAGAACGTATTGGCGTCGGGACGGCTGACGGTTTGCCGAGAATCCTTGAGACTTTTGAGTATATTGGCCAAACGGGTATTTTCGCCGGTAATGGCGCGAAAATAGACAACAGAAAAAGGTAATCGTTCCTCATGAAACTTTTGGATTTGTTGTTTGAGATCCTCTTGAACCAAGAAGGGTCCATAGAGCTCTTTGAGCCGATCTGTCCACTCTGCTTCAGAAGCCTCGGGTGGCTGAAGCTCGTTAAGTTTTTTTAGAAGAGCAACAGTATTGGGCGCCGCCACGTTATAGACCGGTTTGTCGTCGTAGGGTCGGCCGGAGGTACGGTAGAGCTTTGCCAGCGGTCGGCGATACAGCAGGTTGTCCGGTGCAGAAAGCAAGTAATCCAAGGTCGATAGCAACGAAAGGGTGACATATAAAAGGCCTCGGTTGGTGGCCTGGTCAATGATGCGGATACCTCCTGACTCAGGACGAACAACCCGGCGCATCACGGCCATAAACCGGGCTGCAATTGGAGTCTCAACAGGAAATTGAACCCGGTCATCAGGATTTAAACAGTATAGCGGTTGCGGAGGGCGCCGTTCAATTTCGACGGCTACCGGCGACAGTAGTTCGATCATCTCTTTGACTTGGACAGCCAAGCTGGGGTACCCCAGATTTTGAGCGCGCGCTTCCTCGAGGATGGGGACATTCAAATGAGGGAGCATATATTGCCGCTTGACCCACAACATTTGGTGTTCACGCCGGCGAATATCGGACCCTCGGGGAAGGGAACGCTCAATTTCGCGGCAATAGTCCTGGAGCTGAGGCAAATAGCTTTTTGAAAAGAATTCGTTGATAAAGAAATGCCAGCGTGCGATCGATTTGTCGACCCGCTCCTGCCAGGTGAGGCCCTCGCGTTGCTTTTCACGCGCGGCACCCCAGCGAAAGGACTGGAAGCCGAAGAATAGCTGTTGAAGAACTTCAGACAACGGCAAAATCGTATGCAAAGGATCATCTTGCGGAAGAAGTTCTGCGCCCTTTGGAAACTCTACTAACGGCTGAAAGTAGGCAACGAGGTCAGGTTTTTTCTCTAACGTTAACCAGCCTGCCCTAGGAAAAATTTGATCGAGAAGCTCGAACCCATGGGCGCCTAGGCCCTGAGGAGCTTCCTCTTCTGATGAGTCTGACTCTTCCTCGTCGGTGGAATCTGCCGGTGGTAAGGTGTCGGAACGAGCGGGGGCTTCGACGAGCAAGTCGGCCTCGGTGAGCCCAGCCAGGGCAAGCAAATCCGGTTGCATATCGACGTAAAAGGCATCTTCGTCGAGGAAGTGAGAACACAGCATCTTTAGCAACACCGGGTGAAGGCGATGACGAAGATTTTGAAAAGTCAGCGGAAGAGCCTCGCGGGCTACCGAAAACCACGTCAACAAGCGCTCGCGCTCAAGTTTGACTACAACGTAGAGGCGGGCGAACTCGTACATCTTGGTCAGAGCGGGTAACAGATGCAGGTGCATATTGAGCCGGGAGAGCTTAAGAAGGGGGGTCATCAGAAGCTTGGCGAGGGTCTCTAGCTCGCCGAAACTGCGGCCACGAGGCATCCTTTGAAGCTTGGTCAGCTCCTGACTGATGGCTTCGATATCCCACGAGCGCAAAATATGAATAATGTCATTGTAGAGCGGAATTCGCCGTAAATTCTGATGGGCGTTTTTATATTGCGGAGAAGAAAGGCTACGCACCGAAAGAACCAAAGATTCTAAATCACGAAAGAGAAGATGGTCGCTATCAATGAGAAAATGGGGGTTCACGAAGTCCGGAGTTAACCGGAGGAGTGAGAAGACCGTCTGCCACGCTTGGAACTTGGTTTTGAGGCGCAAGTCGTGCCTAGCACTATAAAAATCGGTTTTGACTCGCTCACGCCAACGCATTTTGGGGAGAATTCGCTCCGGACGCGTCGAGCGCACCACGCGGTAGGCAGGACTAGCGGGCACAAACCGAGACTGTCGACGTGGTTCTTTTTCTGTGAACTCGGTCGCCTTTTGCCGGAGTTTGTCATACTCCTCTTCAACGGCGTCGGGGGTTCGTTCTACACCTACCTCTCCCCCGAGTTTTTCTGCCATCGTGCGAGCTTCGGCAGGACTCAGGTCACCAAGGTGTCGGCGGGTGGATTCCAGTTCTCCGGGTTCGTAGCGTTCGGGGGGCCGGGCCATGCCCTTAGAATACCATGCCTTCTTGAGCAAAGACCAGTTTCATTGCCGATTTTTGCTGGATGAGCCGCTGATAATTCTCTTGAAATGTTTGTAGCTCGCTATCAAGGCGTTCTGGATCATGGTGCATCAAGACAAGCGTCTTAACCCCGGCTTTGTGAGCGGCGTTGATCGCCCATTCGATGGACGAGTGTCCCCAACCCGTGCGGTTTTTGCGGTATTCTTTTTCGGTATACTGAGCATCGTGGAGCACGACATCGGCATTACGCATAAATTCTAGGATTTTTTGGTTCTCTTCGGCGGCAGCCCGTTCGCCTTCTTCGAACACCTCTTGATCAAAATCGGGGTTCTGAGGGTCTGTGATAAAAAGGTTCCGGTAGGGTTCATGGTCAAAGAGCGTGACGATGACTTTGCCTTCATGTTCAAACCGATAACCGAGGCACGTGATGGGGTGGTTCAGGTACTTGGTGGTTACTTTCAGCCCCAGATCAAACTCGAGCTGAGTTTCTTGTAAGCGGTGGTAGGTGATTTTTGCCGCCAGCTCGGCCATGGTTACCGGAAAGTAACGGTACTGGAGTTGACCGCCAATGACCTTATCTAAAGAGTCTTCTTCGAAAGTGACTGGGCCATAGATTTCGATCTCTGTCGAAGGGATAAAGATCGGGGTAAAAAAGGGAAAGCCCATGATATGGTCCCAGTGGGTGTGCGAAAACAGCAGGCGGGTCTTGATAGGCCCCTTAGGAAAGCGTGTTCGCATCCACTGATTGCCCAGGGGGCGGATACCGGAACCCGCGTCAACAACTAACACGTGACTGTCTTCGGGGCCCCAGGAGAGTTCCATGCAGGCGGTATTGCCCCCGAAAACAGCGGTTTGCGGTCCTGGGCAGGGGATTGACCCCCGTACACCCCAAAGGCGGATGTTCATGCTAACCTCAAAAAGACTTTTGCTTTTTCAATTTCTTGACGAACTTGCTGCTCTAAGTCTTCGACCTCTTGCCAACTGATGCCAAGACTTCGGAATACTTCGGGTGCGGGTTTAACAGGAAAGCGGTTGCCGGAAAAACCGATTTCCATGATGTTGGCAAAATAGTCCGCGATGGACACTGAGGCAACCAGGTCACTGTACTGACCCTGGTATCCGGCGGGGTCATGGTGCCACGCGACGACATCTAAAATATCGTCGCTGAGTTTCCACGCCGAGATAATGAGGGCACCCGCTTGGCAATGAGTATATTCCAGGATTTTTTCTTCAGCGCGAAAAAGAGGGGTACGATCGATAGCACAGTGCTGAAGGGCCTGGAGGTAGATTTCGGGAACGCGGTTGTTCAAAGGGAGCTTGCCAATATCGTGCAAGAGCCCACAAAAGAAATAGTTTTCTAAGTCGAGAACGGCGATATTGCGTTTTTTGGCGATGAGCTTTGAGGTCACCCCAACGCAGAGCGAGTGAAGCCAAAAACCTTCGAGGTTGAGTGCCGCATTTTTATTGCGATCAGCATTCACGGTGCCGAGAACGGCAGTACTGAGGGCTAAGTTCTTAACAGTATTCAAACCCAGCATGATGATGGCCCGTACAAGGCTGGTTACTTCTTGATTCAGACCATAATACGCAGAGTTGATCAGTTTCATGACCCGCGCCAAAAGCACAGGATCCAACGAGATGACCTTATTGAGGTCGGCTGGTTGGGCATTGGGCCTTTGGCAAATTTCAAGGATTTTACCGATGCTGGTGGGAAGCGGCGGCATCTTGTCGATGTACGCCGAAAGGACCTTGCGCAGTTCCTCGCCTTTCATTCGTTCAGCTTCTCCTTGAGTTTGACCAGGATGTTTTTGAGCTTTTCTTTCGTCACCGAAGGCGCTTCGCCTTTAACCGGCCAAAGCGAAGGAGGCTCACTATCCTTGGGGGTAAGACTAAGACGTATTTTCTCCAATTTCAAGGGAATATCATCATCATAGAGCTTTTCCTTGATCGGCGGGGGTAAAAATTGAGACAATTTTCCTAAGTAGTCGATAAGAGATTGAACTTTTTGCGGCTGTCCCTCTAAAAGAGGCTCTTGGGGAACCTCGGGTTCTCCTTCTTCCAGGTCTTCGACTTCTTCTGCTTCGGGAAAATCGTCGTGAGCTTCTAGGGGCTCTTCTTCCCACGCCGATAAATCTTCCACTGGAGGTTCTTCGGGGGGAGGCGGGATATCCTCGACCTGAAGTTCAGGAACCTCATCAAAGGCCGAAAGATCATCTTCAAGAAATTCAACGTCTTGGGGTGGCTCAGGGTGTGGAGGTTCGGGTGGTGGAGCTTGCGGCGGTGGAGGCGGCGTTGGTGCCGGTGAATGCTGAGCGACCGGGGCCACCGGTGGTGCCGAGGGTTGTACTGGTGGCGGGGTTTGCGGGTAGGGCGGGGTTTGCAGGTAGGGCGGATAAGGATACGGATACGGAACAGAGATGATGGGCGGTACCGGGGGCTGGTTAAAGGCCGCAGGTGGTTGAGGAGGGGGCGCATTGGTCGGCAAAGGCGCCGTGGCTGGAAGCGGCGCTCCCTGCGGTTGTGGAGCTGGTGGAAAAGTTGTGGGTGCCGGTCCTGAACCAGGTAAGACTTCGGCGACAAGTTCTTCCTCTTCTTCGTCGACAAATTGAGGAATAATCTCGTCGGTATCATAGATTTTGACGGTTTCTTCGTCTTCGGCTAACACGATGGCGGGGTTGAGGTCGCCCAAATCGAGTAACGAGGGTTGTTGGTCGTTAATGCCCGCCGTCATCCAAGCCGGTTCTTCAACCAGCATGTCTTCGGGTTGAACTTCTTCGAGGTGGGTGTTTTCTTGAACCGGTTGGGCAAGTTTGCGAAGGTTTTGTTCCCAGGTTGCTCGCACCTCGTCGGTCAGGCTATTGGCGGCCTGCTCATAAAAGTCGATGGTATCCATCATCGCATCGAGGTTTTCCTCGGACGGCTGGCCCTGCAAGGACAAGAGGGTATCCGCAACTTCAAGAGAGGCTTTTTGGTTGCCGGTGTCACGAAAGATTTGCCCCAGCGCCGTAAGAACTGCCGTATTGCGGGGGTCCTCTTTGTTAAGGGCTTCAAGCCGTTTGAGCGCCTCTTTTGTCTTACCCATTTGGTGCAAAAGCCGAGCGAGTAGGAGTCGAGCATTCAGGTCTTGCGGGCGGACCTTGAGGAACTTTTGTACCGCTTCGACTGCGGCTCCCGTATCACCCTCTCCGGCATGAAAGAGTGCTAAATCGAGTTGAAGATCGACATTTTCGGGGTTGAGTCGACGAATTCGCTCTGAAACCTTTTCAACCAAGTAGGCTCGTTTGGTTTGCAGGTAAAGATTACCCAAGGTTCGAAGCGCCTCGAGGTTATCGGGTTGCTGGTTAAGAACCGCTAAAAGATCCTCTTCGGCCTTTTCAGGAGAATTTTGAAGCAGCCGGAGTTTTCCGAGTTGCAACCGAACCTCGGCTTGCTGAGGGTCAAGCAAACTATATCGTGCTAACAGATCCACCGATTCGGCCAAACGGCCTTGCTTTTGGTAAAGCCGGTCAAGGTTGAGTACAGCCCGGGTATAGCGGGGATTTTGGGCGATAGCTTTTTCAAATTGTGTTTGAGCGCCCGCAAAATCCCCTTTTTCCAAGAGTAAAATTCCTAAATTGTTCAGAGCCTCAGCGTTTTCTGGCTTTTCGGAAACAAGACCCTCGAGGAGCTCTTGGGCCTGCTGGGATTCTCCGAGTTTTTGTAAAGTCACTGCCAGGTTGTTGATTCCTGGAGTCCAAGACGGCCGGTAGCGCAGTGCCGCTTCAAAAAGTTGGCGGGCTTGGGGTAAGTCGTCTCGTTTTTGATAGATTAGCCCCAGGTTGAAGCGCAGGGTGGGGTTGTTGGGGTCGCTTTCTAGGCCTTTTCGGTAAGACTCTTCAGCCTGCGCGAGGTCACCCTGAGCTTCGTAGATGGTACCCAGATTGTTTTGCGCCAAGGCGTTCCCCGGGTTCAACTCAAGACAGCGGAGATAGGCTTGTTGAGATTCTATCAGTTGGCCTAGCTGTTTGAGAACATTACCGAGGTTGTACCAAACTCCTGCGTTGGTCGGGGCGATTTCGGCGGCCTTTTCAAGGGCTTCTTTGGCGCGGTCTAACTGACCCAAGGAACGGTACATGACCCCAATGTTGTTGTACGCCTCGGGGTTGTCGGGCGCCGTTTCCAAGGCCCGAAAAAACTGATTGATTGCTTGACTGTACTGTTCTTGTCTCCCATAAAGACTTCCCAAGAGCATGTGGGCGTCCGGGTCATCTTCGTCGAGTAAGAGCAATTGCTTCGCGAGGTTGGCCGCCAGCTCAAAATCATGGGAATGGTAGGCACTAAGGGAACGGGCTAACAAATCAGCCCGACGGGGGTCAGTCATGGCATCGTCCTTTGGGGCCGAGCGTAGACCTCACGGCTATTTCGGCTGAGGTGACGCTCATAGGTACCGGGGGTGTCCGGCCGAGGAATCTTTTGATACGCCGCCACGGCGACATAGTAGACTTGTTCATTGATGAGTCCGGTGAGGGTGTAGGACGTTACATTCCCAACATCCAGAGGACTTGAGCCCTGCGCCGCTGATGTGCCAAAATATTCACCAGGTGAAGTGCCGAAGAACAAAACATAGCCGTCCACCTGGCCCTTCATGACCGGTCGCCAGCTCACCTTCAGTTGCCCGTTTCCGGGGGTCAAAAAGACTGCTTCGGGCGGCGGTGGGGGAAGGTTCTTTTGATAATCCACGACAAGGCGCTGGATGTGCGGGGATTCATCGTTGGTCCCGGAGGGCAAGAGTTCAATACGCAATTGCAAAAAACGACCTTGGGGCAGTTTGCCGCCGGGAGCTTGAGACAACAGGGGCTGATGCGGGTCAAAGCGAAACCAGCTTGACTCTTCTGTAGCCGGAGAGGAGGCAAGGCTTTTGAGCGTTGGCCCACCGGGTTGCCATTGATACCGGATGGCGTTGGCCATCCGGTACGAGAAGAGGGCTTGGGAAGCTCCCACGTTCCGGTAGTTGATGTGAATAGCGCGGACTTGAGAATCCGGCATCCCCAAATCAAAGATGCGAGAGAGAGCTATTCCCCTTGCCCCACCGCCCGAAGTGGGAGAATAGCGATTGAGCTGAGGGGTTTCGACCCAAGCCCGTTCCAAGCGAAGTTCATCTAAAGCTCCCGTGTACCTCGGCCCGACCAGAAGTTGGCCCGAGGTTCGTCCAGTCATGACGGTGTAGGGAGAGCCATCTTGCGTTTTTGAGGGGGTGACATACGTCACCGCTTCTGAGACACCGTCAACGAGGTATTCCAAGAGACCAGTGTTCGCATCATAGCGGATCATGTGGTGGTGCCATTGGTCAGGAATCAGGGTGGAGACACCACTGAGCCGGACGGTAACAGCCGGAGCCGAGGGACTGGGCGCAAAAAGGTTTTGAAAGGTCCACACTAAATGGGAGTCTTCGAAAGCTACACGGAATAGTTGCCCCTGCTCAGGACCAGAGGAAGTCCGGGTCCCCTGCCACTGCAAGATTGTTTCGCCGTCGTCCCCTTCAGTAGGGTAAAGCCAAAACTCTATCGTAAAACTGCCCCACACCTGGTGAGGACCCCAAAGAGCATTTTGCCCGGCTGTATACACAATCGGTGTTCGACCATGAAAGACAGCGCTACCGTCTCCAATGTGTGAAAACACGCGAGACGCCACTGAGGCTGGTCCTGAAACAAAATAATGGCCCGACGAATCGTCCAATAACCCGTGATCAAAGTGTGCCAAGAGGTCTGTCTTAGCGTCCTGGGTTTCACCTCCACGCGCCAAAGTAAGCTCCATGTAGCCTTCTTTGTCCCGTTCAAGGCCGATTCCCTGCAGATTCCAGTCTTTCCAACCGTTTTCACGGCCAAAACTGAGTTGTTGCGCGGTAAGCCCGCTGGGGAAAAGCGCGGCCGCACAGACCGCAAGACTTATGCTCAAGGTACGGTAAAGTTTTGCCACAAGACCTCAACAGCGGTTGGCTGAGACACCGCCTTTTCGTTACATTATCGGCAAGGAAAGGAATAGGATCAATTGTCCCAGCAGGAAGATCTAAAAGAACTTGTAAAAAGCTTCCCTGCTCAAAGCGGGGTCTACCTCATGCGAGATGCCGAGGGGACGATTATCTACGTTGGAAAAGCCAAAAGCCTTGTCAATCGCGTAAAATCCTACTTTATGAGCGGACGGGATGTGAAGACCCAGCTGTTGGTGAGGCGCATCCACTCCATCGAGTTTATAGTTACCGACAACCAGTATGAAGCCTTGTTGTTGGAAAACAACCTCATTAAGGAGCATCGGCCACGGTTTAATATCCTCTTAAAGGACGGTAAGTCCTACCCCCTGATCCGCCTGACCAAAGAGGAATTCCCTCGGGTGTTCAAAACTCGCCGGGTAGTGGAAGATGGCAGTGAGTACTTTGGGCCGTTTCCCAACATCCGCCACCTGGACCTCTACCTAGAGCTGGCGGAAAAGCTATTCCCTCTCAGAAAATGTCGGGGGCCGCTTCGGCGGCGCAAAGAGCCGTGCCTCTACTATCATTTAGGGAAGTGTCAGGCTCCTTGCGTAGGGAAGGTGGATGTCGAAGGGTACCGCAAGCACGTTCTTAAAGTGCGGAATCTTTTGTCGGGCCGAACGTCTGGCCTCTTGAAAGAGCTGAACGCCCAGATGCTGGCAGCTAGCGCTGAATGGAAGTTTGAGGCGGCGGCCGGACTTCGGGATACCATAAAGGCACTGGAGGAGCTGGCAGAAGCGCAGAAGATTGTCGACTTGAATCCAGAGCAACGTGACTACATTGCCTTGGCGGCCGAAGGGAATCACGCGACTTTCGTCGTCTTACAGATGCGCGGCGGGAAGTTGCTGGGACGGGACCTTTTCCAAACCGAAATCTACTCCGGCGAGGAAGAAGCCTTTGAGGAATTCCTGGTGTCTTACTACACCAGCCGTGCTGTTCCCGCCGAAGCGATCTACCTTTCTCATCCCATTGAATTAGAAGCCGCAGGACAATTTCTCCACGAAAAATCACCAACAACAGAATTAACCGTTCCAGAAAGTGGCCGTCATCAGGCCATTCTCCGCATGGCGAAAGAAAATGCCTGGCTTGACTTAAAGAAGCGCCTAGAAACGGGGGGAAATGCGCATGCGCTGATTGAGTTAAAGCGGGTTCTCAGCTTAGAAAAAATGCCTCACCGAATTGAGGGCTTTGACATTGCCCAGTTGGATGGTACAAACCCCGTAGCTTCTCTCATCTCGTTTTGGAACGGTAGTCCTGACCGAAAGAATTATCGTAAGTTTCATATCAAGTCGCTTCAGGGCGCGATCGATGACTTTCAGTCGATTAAGGAAGCTGTAGCCCGACGCTACAGCCGATTACTTAACGAGAACAAGGATTTACCGGACCTGATTTTGATTGACGGGGGAAAGGGCCAGGTCAATGCGGCCTTTTCTGTTTTGGAAACCTTAGGGCTCAAAATCCCTGTGGTCGGTTTGGCAAAACGGGAGGAGGAAATCTTTCTTCCCCATACGAGTGATCCGGTGCTCTTGCCTCGGGGGTCGCCAGCGCTTCGGGTGCTTCAGGCGGTGCGAGATGAGACCCACCGATTCGCTACTGGGTTCAATCAACTTTTGCGCTCCAAACAACTCAAACTGACGACCTTGGAATCGGTGCCGGGGATTGGGGAAAAACGGAGCCGTGCTCTTTTGAAGGAGTTTGGCAGCCTGGAGGCTCTCGCTTCCGCTGAGCCTAGTGAAATCGCCCTACGAGGAGGTGTTCCTGAGGCCGTCGCAGAAACGGTTCATGCGTATCTCGTTGACCGAGAAAAGCGCGAACGATCAGTAGCGCGCCTTAAACGGACACGGCGGAGCGGGTTCTCAGGGGAATAGAAGCATCCAAGCCAAAGTCAAAATTGGTAACACTGTGGGTGAGAGCTCCGATAGAAATCACATCAACCCCCGTTTCAGCAATGGGCCGCACCGTGGCTTCATTCACCCCTCCCGAAGCTTCGAGGAGTGGTTTTACGCCGGGAAGGCTGTTTCGGCGTGACACCGCTGTTGCCATGTCGGCGGTAGTAAAGTTATCCAGAAGAATAATGTCTGCCAGCGGTAGGGCCTCTTCAAACTGTTCAAGGGTATCGACTTCGACTTCAACCTTAACGGTATGGCCTAGTGCTTTTCGGGCTCGTTGCACCGCTTCAGTGAGCGATCCACAGGCGGCAATGTGATTGTCTTTGATCAGAACGCCGTCGTCCAGGCCGAGACGGTGGTTGAAGCCCCCACCGCAGGTCACAGCGTACTTTTGAAAAGTACGGAGCCCAGGGAGAGTTTTGCGAGTGTCAACAATCCGGGCCTTCGTACCATCGACAAGGTCGGCAAACCGCCGCGTTCTTGTGGCAATCCCGGACAAGTGGCCCAAAAAGTTTAACACCGTCCGTTCACCGGTCAGCAAGGCACGTGTTGGACCCCGCACTTCTAAGATTGCCGTGCCCGAGGTAATGCGCTCGCCGTCTTGAACCGCCACCTGTAGCTCGACGGTTTCATCGAGGTAGGCCCACACGGTAAGGGCAGGTGCTAAACCTGCCAGGACACCGTTTTGGCGGGCGCGCAAGACAAAAGCACTGCGATGATCAGGAGCAAAGATCAAATCGCTCGTGATATCGCCGCCCCGCCCTAGGTCTTCGGCTAGGGCGGCTTTTACTAAGCTTTCGGCAAGGAGAGGCGCTGGCCGAAGCCGACCAGAGCGTACGAGTTCGGCCGCGGTGATCCAACTCATAGGGTGCGAAGTACCGCCGCCCCGAAGGTGAAGCCACCGCCGAACGCCGTGAGACCGATGAGCTTACCGGGCCGCCGTTCGGGGAGGAGCTCGTACAGGCCCAACGGAATCGTATTGGACGAGGTGTTGCCATAGTTCCGGATATTGCTAAAAACCTTTTCGACGGGCAGTTTGGTCTTTTGGCGAACGGCGTTAAGAATACGTTGGTTGGCCTGGTGCGCTACAACAAGATCGAGGTCATTGGGGGTTAGGCCTGCGACGGAACAAGCCTCTTCAAGCTGTGCAATCATGTGCCGAATGGCCTCAACGTATACTTTGGGGCCGTCCTGGTAGATATAGCCATCGCCTGTCAGGGGAACGCGGAGAATATCACCGTTTTCGCCCTTGGCGGACAGAACTGGCCTATCAATCGACGCCAGCATCTGTTTGGCATTTTCGGCGCCGACAACAAGAGTCGCTGTCGCGGCGTCACCAAAGATCGGTGCGGTTTGGTAGTCGGCGGGATCGGTGCGGCGGGATAAGACCTCGGTACTGAGTACCAGGACCTTACCGGCGGGGTTGTGTAACAAGTGATCGTAGGCGGCTTGCAGGGTATAAAGATATCCAGAACAGGCACTATTGATGTCGGCAGCTTGCATTTCGGGCTGGGGTGTTAGGCCCTGCGAAAGTTCAGCCAAAACAAGGCAGGCTGTCGACGGAGTAAATTTGACAGGCGTTCCTGTTGAACAGAAAACCGCAGTAAGATCTTTAGCGGTTAACTGGTGCTGAGCGAGAAGCTGTCGGGCTGCCTTGACGGCCAAAGTTACGGCGGTTTCGTCCTCGTTGGCCCAGAAGCGCGATTCAATGCCGATACGTTTGTAGATATCTTCGGGTGTCCATTCGGGACATTGGCGTGAAATCTCTTCGTTTGAGATTTTGCGTGAGCCAGGGGCAATCGCGATTCCCGCAATACCTGCAACAGGACCGTGGTTCGCCAAAGCGGGAAGTGCGGCGCTTGCGGGTGCAGCCGCCATCGTGGCAGAAGCGGGCAGTTCAATGGAGGGTGTGCCAGGGTTTTCTTGGGTGGCCGGTTTGCGGGCGACTCGGGCGTTCCCTGTGGCAATTTTTAAGAGTGGCGTACCCACTTTAACCATGTCGCCGACGGGAACAAGGACTTCTACCAGTTTGCCTTCGAGAGGGCAGGCCAATTCAAACGCCGCTTTATCAGCTTCCATTTCGGCCAGCATTTGGCCCGGTTTCAGGTCATCACCGACCTTTACTTTCCATTCGAGAACGGTGACTGATTCGTCGGAGGGGCTTGAGCCGGCGGCTTCAACAAAGGCAAATCCTGCTTCAAGCGCCTTATCCTGGATCCAAGTTAGCTTGCCCCCCAGCATTTCTACCGCTTCGGTGAGAATGCGTTTGTAGGAGGGTAGAACTTCAAGCTGATTTTCAAAATGGAAAGGAACATGCGTGTCAGGCCTAGAAACGCGGCGGATGTGGGCCTGGCCACCTAGTCGTTCGGCGACCGTGGCAGAGATCTCACTGGCCATCGAGGCGGTTAGGCTGTCTTCTTGGGCAATAATGAGGCGGCCGGTTCGTCGTACCGATTCTACCACGGCGTCGGCATCCCAAGGCGAAAGGGAGCGTAAGTCAATTACGTCACTGGTGACCCCAGCTTTTTCAAGGGCCTGCGCCGCTTTATCGCAAAGCGCGACCGTATTCCCCCAGCCGACAAAGGTGAAGTGGTCGCCTTTGCGGTGGATACGTGCTTTACCGATTGCCACAATCTGACGGGCTACGTCGCGACTGGTGGCTGCCGAACGGTCGTTCAGCGAGCTTTTCGGGTAAAAGAAAATGGTCGGCCGCTGGGATTCAAACGCGGCGTTGAGCAAGCCGGCCGCATCACCGGCGGTAGCCGGCATGTACACATCGAGTCCGGGAGTGTGAACGGCGATGGACTCCATACTAGAGGCATGGAACGGCCCCAAGCCGGGTTTGAACCCGCCACAGGTCGCCATAATAATGACGGGGCATTTCCAGCCGCCGTCGGTTCGCCAATGCATGGAGCCCAGCTCGGCAAAGATCTGGTTATAAGCAATCGGAAAAAAGTCTGCGAATTGCAGGAAGGCAACAGGGTGATCACCCGCTAGGGCGCGGCCAACGGAAACCCCCACAATGGTAGACTCCGCCAGCGGAGAGTTTCGTACTCGGCCAGGGAAGGCTTGGCTGAGACCCTTGGTAATGCCAAAGACATCACCTTTGGGATCTTCGAGGTCCTCGCCAAAGAGGCTGACTTTTTCATCCCAAGACAATCTTGTTTTTAGGACTTCGCGTATGGCTTCTAACATGGTGATTTGATCGCCGTCGCTGTTGCCCCGGTACTCACGGGCGGGATCGGTAAGAGCTTTAGGTAGCTCAGCTTTCGCTGTAAAACAGGGTTCTGGTTCGGGACTATCCTGAGCGTCGATTGCTTCTTGGCGTAGCTCGTCGCGGAGGCGGTTATGAAGTGCGTCTAAGTCGCTCTCAGCGACGCCGTTATCAATGAGCCATTTGCGGAGAAAGAGAATCGGGTCGTCGCGGCGACGAGTCTCTTCAATTTCCTCTGTTGTACGATAGAGCCGCTGGTCATCGGCGTTGGTGTGGCTATTGAGCCGAGAGACTTGGAAAACAACAATGGCAGGTTTGCGGTCGGCTCGCATGGCGGTGACCACTTGGCCAAAGGTCTCGTAGACGGTAAGGGGGTCGCGACCATCCACTCGGGTAATCGGGATACCATAGAATTCGGAGGCTGGCCCCTCGGGGTGATCATAAAAGGTTTTTGTTTGAGTTTTTGTACTAATTGCCCAGTTATTGTCCTCGATGAGGAACAGAACGGGGAGCGTTTCGCGGACGGCATGGGCAATGGCTTCGAGAACCTCACCCTGCTGGGACATCCCATCACCTAAGGCGCAAAGAACGACGGGATTCTTTGCCTTATTTTTAACGACCTCGGCCAAGCCAGCAGCTTGCAAAGCGTTATTGCCTACAGGGCCGACTAAACTTAAAACGTTATGCGCAGGATCGCTGAGGTGTGCTGACATCTGTCGGCCACGGCTGTGGCTTTGATCCTTGGCGAAAAGACTGAGAAAAAACTGTCGAGAGGTAACACCGCGAGCCAACATCAGAGATTTATCGCGGTAGTGACAATGGAGGTAGTCTTCGGGAATCAGGTAGGGGTTGAGAAAGGCGACGTTCTCGTGACCAGCGCCAGAGACGTGAAAGAAGGCCTCTCCCCTCTGGGTATAATCCTGTTCCAGAACGTCTATCTCGCGAGCTTTGAGAATGCTTTCAAAAATTTGAAGGAAAAGCTGAACCTTTCCGCTTTTATCGGCCATAATGCGTCTCCTCGGAACCGGGGTACAAGAGACGTTTAGACTATGCCCATCAGCCGAAAAAGTCAATTCCGGTAAAAAAAAGAGCACGGTTCCCGGAAACGAAAACCGTGCGTAAACTTATATGAAATAACCCTTTAAGGGAGGAAAGCCGTTAAACTCAACTGAGGCGTAACTGGTTGTGTAGGCCCCTGTACTGCACCAGTACAAACGATCGCCGATGGCCATGTTCATCGGAAGAGGGTATTTGTAGTCTTCATAGAGGATGTCCATGGAATCGCAGGTTGGACCGGCTATAATGACTTCTTCCATTTCCGCATTATCATCATCGTACAGGGTCCGGTCGGTGAAAAGCGGATATTTGATGGCTTCATCCAGGGTTTCGATCATGCCTTGAAACTTGCCGACATCCGTGTAGACCCAGCGATTGAGGGCGTTAACGGACTTTCGCGAAATCAGCACAACTTCAGAGACCAGCACACCGGCATCCCCGACCAAGGAACGTCCCGGCTCTAGGATGAGTTCAGGAACGTCATCACCAAAGTCTTCACGGAGGAAGCGGTGAATTTCTTGCGCGTACGTGTTCAGCGAGTGAGCCTTCGCCAAGTATTGTGCCGGGAAGCCGCCACCCATGTTGATCATCTTTAAGCGGATATTGTCTTCTTCCAAAAGACGGTAAAACAGTTGATTAACTTTGGCAATGGCTGCGTCCCACGCACCAATGTCGCGTTGTTGACTACCGACATGGAAGGAAACCCCCACAGGGTGGAGGGAAAGCCGTTTGGCCATGTTGACCAGGTCTAGGGCCATATCGGTCTGACAACCAAATTTACGAGACAAGGGCCAGTCAGCGGTTTGATCGCCTTCAGTCAGGATGCGGATGTACACATTGGAGCCAGGAGCATTAAAGGCGATGTTGGCTAAGTCGGCGTCCGAGTCGGTCGCGAACATCCGTACGCCTTTGTCATAAAAGTACTTGATGTCTGAACGCTTTTTAATGGTGTTGCCGAAGGATAAGCGTTCGGGGGTGACACCAATCGACAAAATTCGATCAAGCTCATAAATCGAAGCCACATCGAAGCACGCACCTAGGTCGGCCAAAAGTTGGAGGACTTCGACGGCTGGGTTGGCTTTAATCGCATAAAAGATTCGCGCTTCGGGAAAGTTTTCTTGAAGTTCGCGGTATTTTCGTTCAATGGTGGCCAGATCCACCACCAAGAACGGCGTTGGTTTTGTGTCAGCAAAGGCCTTGATGCGTTGCCAGGTCTGCTGGTCGAAGTACTTTTGGATGGCCATGTACCCCCTTCCTTGGTCAATATGGTACTCCACACAATGGGCTTCACCCGAAGGTTCGTCAAGGGAAAGAGAGGCAATTCTAGGCCGTTCTGGTCAATTATTTAAGAAATTTTATGTAAGCCGTATTCTCTAATCTTATTAAAAAGCGTCCTTCGGCTGATTCCGAGTTCTTGGGCAGCTTTTGTTTGATTTCCTTCCCATTTGTAAAGCGCACTTTCAATGGCCTGACGCTCAATGGCACTAAGCGAACCAGGGAGAATTTCTTGGCTTTCTCGTTTTTCACCTTCGGGTTCAGGAACGAGCAAATCAATATCGACCGCTTCGATAACTGGTCCTTCCGAAAAAATAAGGGCGCGTTCCAAGAGATTTTCGAGTTCACGCACGTTGCCAGGAAAATCATAACTTTGGAGCTTTTTGAGGGCGGTTACACTCAGGCCAGGAATCGCTTTACCCATCGACGGCGCCAACTTGGCTAAGAGACGGGAACAGAGCCAGGGAATGTCTTCTCGCCTTTCTCGAAGAGGAGGCAAGGTGATGGGAACGACATTGAGGCGGTAAAAAAGGTCTTCGCGAAACCGTCCAGACTGAACTTCGGCCAAGAGATCACGGTTGGTGGCCGCTAAGAGACGGGCTTCAACGGGGATGGGGACAATACCGCCTAAGCGTTGAATCTTGCGTTCTTGAATGACGCGTAAGAGTTTTACTTGGAGTGAAAGTGGAGTCTCACCAATTTCATCCAAGAACAAGGTACCCCCAGCGGCGAGCTCAAAGAGGCCTGCTTTGCGTCGGTCTGCACCCGTAAAGGCGCCTTTCTCGTAACCAAACAATTCGCTCTCGAGGAGTGTCTCGGGCAATCCTCCAACGTTGACAGCGACAAATGGTCCTTCCGCCCAGGGGCTCAAGGCATGAATTCGTCGCGCCAGCACCTCTTTGCCTGTGCCACTTTCGCCGGTAATAAGGATCAACGACGGTGTTACTGCGGCTTTAGATAGAACAGTCTCGATTTTTGACCAGATTGCCGAAGGAGGGTTTTCGTCATGGAGCGGAGCTTCGCGGAAAGAGGCCGCTAAACGACGGTCGCGACCGGCTTCAAGGGCACGCCGTAAACGAAGCAAAAGCTCAGCAGGGTCAAACGGCTTGGTTAAATAGTCGGTAGCACCACGCTTCATACTTTCGACGGCGTCAGGAATGTCGCCATGGGCTGAGATCATCAAGAAAGGAATATCCGGACCACTCGAGCGACACCAAGTGAGCAGTTCAAGCCCATCCATTCCTGGCATTTTGAGATCGGCGATGACCGCTGAGAAAGCTTCTTCTTGAAGGCGACGTTGCGCTGAGAGTCCGTTTTCTACAGCTTCAGCGGCGAAGCCGTCGACAGCAAGGATTTTTACCAGCGCTTCGCGGATGTTCTTTTCATCGTCGGCGACCAAAATACGAGAATCTTTCATGACGAGGCAGCCTGCCTGGGTGAGGAATATCCTGGGGCTAGGGGAAGCTCTACTTCGGCGAGCGCCCCAGGAGCGTTATGGCGGTTGGTGAGTTTTATTCGTCCTCCCGCAGCTTCCACAAATCGTCGCGACACCGCAAGGCCGATGCCCGAACCTTGAATCTTCGTTGTGTAAAAGGGTGTGAAGAGGCGGCTGGCATCGACACCGAGGCCAAGACCATTATCAATGATTTCAACACGGAGCTGGCCGGGACGTGGTTGAGTTACACGAGCCTGAACAGCTGGTTCAGGACCGCTTTCATAGGCGTTTTTTAAAAGGTTTTCGAGTACAGACCGAAACCTTACCTCATCAAAAGCGACAAACCACCCAGGATCCTGTTCCGGCTCTAAGCGAAAAGGCTGGGCAAAACGTTCCCTAAGTAGCGCTAACGTCTGCCAGACGTTTTGGGGTTCGGGCCTCCCCCGGGGGTCTCCAAGAAAATCACGCACGCGTTCTACAAGGCGGCTTATGCGCCGAGTCTCTTCTTCGATGATCCGTACTTCCTCTTGATTACGGTCTAAAAGTGCCGTCTGCAACAAAATTGCCGAGAGGGGATTGCGAATTTCGTGGGAGAGAGTCCTGGCTGCTTCTGCGAAGGAAAGTACCTCACGGGTTTTTACCAAATCCCGCTCATACCGACGTGTTCGGCCCCACAGCCAGCCGATCCAAGTCAAGAGAGCGCCCCAAAGGAGAGGCCCAAGTACGATTGCGGCCGCCCACCCATCTTGCGTCGCTCGGTAATGCGGGTTAAATAATCTGAGAAAAACATAATGTTCACGACTTAATCGGGGTTCTCCAAACATCGGAGGAGGCATTCTCATTCTGAAACCGCGAGGGCGGCCAGCTAACCAGGGCGGAGTTAACGATTTTATGAAGTCATAGGTGTTTTGCGGTTGTTCTATGATGAGGGAGCGTTCTGGGCTGTGGTGGCTAAAGGGAGATTGGGACGACTCATAATTAAGGGCTGGGGGAAACTGCGAAAGACGTTGGGGTACTTGGCCCCAAGTTTGCAGGGCAAAGCCTTCGTCATCATAAATCCCAAACCCGAGAATGCTCCGGGGCAAAAATGCAGGTTCAAACCGGGACATCATTTGCGTACGGACGAGTTGGTCTGCGGTTCGTTCGGCTGAAAAATGAAAATAGTCTTGAAGGCGATCTTTTTCACCGAGGGCAAAGAGTACCCAAAAGCCTGCCCCCGCCAAGAAAACTGCGGTTAAAATGAGGAAAGGGAGAAGATCTGGTTTTAGAAGCTTTTTAACCGAGGTCACACTGCGCATTCTAAACTCTCCCTCGATAAAAAACAGCGGCTTTTCTTCAAGCCGCTGTTTCTGTTTGCCAAAGGGCCTTGGGGTTAGGGGATTAGCGTTCCTGTTGCCCAGGGAAGTTCCCACCCCATCCGTTGCCACCCATCATACCGGGGCCACGTCCTGCGCCAGGCCCAAAGCCATGATGACCTCGCGGGCCATAGCCCATCATACCTCCCAGCTCAATGGTTTTTCCATTGACTACCGCCTTAAAGGGGTGAAAGATATACCGGGTTGGTTCCTGAGCATTTTTCAGAATCATTGCCACCCCTTCAAAGGTAACGGTGTCGCCGTTTTTGAGGTCAGCCAGCTCGAAGCGAGCATAGCCGGGGAGCATCAAAAGGTATTTGACGCCATCAGCCTGAAACTGAGGTACCAAGGTTTGTCCCACAATGAGAGTACCCGTGGCCTTCTTAAATTCTCTGGTAACCGAAGAACCTTCGGTCCACCCAAAACCCTGAGGTCCGTAGCCTTGGCCCATCATAGGACCGGAACCCGGACCCCAGCCTCCAGGGCCAACATTTTGCGCAGACACGGTGCTGGCTACTAAGAGTCCAGCAACCAGCATCCCAAAGACTGCCGTAAGCTTTTTCATCATCTTCCTCCTGGCGAAATCGCCACTTAAGGTAATGCATAAGGCATGCCAAAAAAGAGAATTGAACACCAAGAACGAAAGTTTAAAAACTAATTTACGCTAAAGTATTCCTATATAATGAAATAAATGTTATCGATAGTCGCAGGATTTTCGGGACAAGCCTAATCGTCGCACGAGACCTTTGAACACCAAGTGAGAAAAAATCGCAAGATATCGTTGCTTTGGGAAGATTTTTCCCATACAATCCAAGCATGGTCGATGCCCCGGCTCATGGGCTGGCCGTATTCGCTTTGGTTGCGGCGGCTCTTCTTTTCGTAGGAAATCCTGAACCTCCTCCGCTCTGGATGGGTTTTGCTGGTGATCTGATGGCCCCCCTCAGACTACAGAATCAAGCCGACCTGGCGCGGCTGTATACCGGGGCTGAGCCGTGGCTTCGAGCCGATGCTTTGAACTTCATTAACATGGAGAGCCCCGTTCAGGATGATCGGCCCCCCAGCGGGTATCCTGCTTTTAATACGCACACACCGTATGTGGTTGCGGCGATTCAGGCGGGCTTTAACGTTTTTAATACAGCTAACAACCATGCCAACGATTTTGGGTGGCCCTCGGTGAGGGGTACGTCTCAAGCCTTTTCAGAACTTTCGCAGAAGTATCCTATTTGGTTTTCGGGGGTGCGCCCCGACGAGAATCAACGATTTTTAGATGCTGTGATAAAAATTCACGGCTGGAAAATCGGCTTTTTGGGTTTTTCAACGTTTGTCAATCAGCCTGAGGGTAAAGAAGGGGTAGCGCTTTACCCTTACCAAGATTTTTGGGGTGGAAAGAACTTAGGCGCCCGCTTAGAGGCCCTAAATCGTGTCCGTGAGCTAGCCCAAAAGGTTGATTGGCTGGTCGTCGCTGTTCACGGTGGGATCGAGTATGATCCCGTGACTCAGCCTTGGGAACACCGGTTTTTTGATGAACTCGCCCGGGCAGGTGCAGATGTGGTGTGGGTGCAACATCCCCACGTTCTGCGTCCTTGGTGGGTTGTTTCAACCAAGCGCGGAGAAAGTCTCATCCTTTCTTCGATGGGGAATTTTGCGTCGGATCAAACCGAGGATTTGGGACCTTCAGAGGGTTGGCGTAACCGGGCCGAGACGGGTGATTCTTGCTTGATGAGGATTCGGGTAGGGCTTCGACACGGCAGGTTAACGCTCGAGGCAATTCATCCAGTACTACTCTCCCAATTTTGGGATTCGCAGGGCGAACAAATTTTGCCTACAGGTGACCTTGCACAAAAGGGGCCGGTTTTGTGGCGAGGCTTCTTTGCCGCCAATGAGCGGCGTCAGGAGACTTGGGCCCATTCAGGAGGAAGGACAGGTGAGCGGTAAAGCAAGGGCTTGGCAAACCATAGAAACACCCTGTCGCACCGAGTTGACCCTACAAAAGTCCCGCTTCCTCGGGATACTTTTGCCTTGTCAGGAGGCGTCCGAGGCCCGCGAACAACTTCGTAGACTCAAAGCGGAATACCGGGATTCCACTCACGTCGTCCATGCCTTCATTTGTGGAACGGAACACAGTCAGACGATGGGGTGCTCGGATGATGGAGAACCGTCGGGAACGGCGGGGCGCCCTGTGTTGGAAGTCCTGAAGGGGGAATTGGCCTCGGACGTCTTTGTCGCGGTAATTCGCTGGTTTGGGGGGGTAAAGTTAGGGACAGGTGGTCTGGCTCGAGCTTATGCCATGACAGCAAAAGCTGTAATTGCCCAGGCTTTTTGGGTTCCTCGCGTTCAGTGGAAAACGCTTGTCGTGCAGGTTCCCTTTGCCGAAGAGGGGCGGGTTCGCCGAGTTCTTGAACGCTTCGGTGTAACCAGGATTAATCAGTCGTATCACGAGGAGTCACGCTTGTCTTTTGACGTAAGCCAAGAGCTCTCTTTAGCGCTCGAAGCCGCAATTACCGCTGAAACCCAGGGACAGGCTCAATGGCACAGCTCGGAAAGCTAGAATTCGGGAATTTGGGGTAAGATTCCCTTGCGTACCATAAGATGGTACAGAAAGAGTTCCAGCAAAAGTCCATGGTGTTCGGCCCGATACTGGCGGAGCCGAAAATCAAATTCGGCTATAAGAACAAGGATATTCTGAACATCCGTCAGGGAGTAAATCCTTGCGGCGGATTTGTAATTTGTCTGGGCTTTCTTGGCACGAACGTTAAGAGCGGCCAGACTTTCTTCAACGGTATTGCGTTCTCGAAGTTTGAGATGAAGACTCAACAGGACTTTAAACTGCCACACTAACCCGGCAAGGAGGCCAATGCCCTCTGTTTCTTTGGCGGCAAGGATTTTCTTCAAGACCTCCAAGGCTTTAGGAAAGGACCCTTCGGCAATTCTCTCAAAGAGTGTAAAGACATTTTCTTCTCGGGTGTGAACGAGAAAGGATTCCAAAGCATCCAAAGTGATGACGGCGCCTTGGCCTAAGAACGCCGATAGCTTTTGGGCTTCGAGACGAATCTGGTCAGTGTTATTTTCGACCATTTCAAGAAAGAAGTCTGCCGCATCTGGTTCCATTGTCATGGCTAGCTTCTGGAAGTGATTGATGACCCAGCCTTTTTTTTGTTGGTCAAACATTTCCCAAAAGATTTTGACTTGCTCTTTGGGAAGAACTTTTCCGAGAGTGTCGTGACGGGTTTCGTCTGAAAGGAGAACGAGAGTGGACGGGGGGTCAGGGTGGTTGAGAAAATCCTTAAGTTTGTCGGCGTCGGCTTTTTTGAGGTCTTCTGCACTCGAAACGAGGACGAGCTTATGGGCACAAAATAAATCTCCGTTCAGGGCAAGCGAAATCAATTCTGAAAAATCGCTTTCGAACGCGTAGTGCCGGTGGACTTCTGGTGGCTGTCGAAATTCGGTTTCGAGGTTCTTTTTAAGCTCTTGAACAAAGTCCTGCTTTTGCCCGGTCTCGGGACCAAGGAGCAACCAGATCCGAGAGTTGAATTTCGCCTTCACTCGTACCGCCGTATCAAATTGACCAGTTTACCTAAGATTTTTACGTTTTGAGAGAAAATCGCGTTGTAGGCGGGATTTTCTGGCTGAAGCTTGACGCGATTTTTTTCTTTGAAAAACCTTTTTAGGGTAACTGCATCGTCTTCTGTCATGGCAACAACAATTTCGCCATTTTCAGCCGATGACTGAGCCCGAATAACGGCAAGATCGCCGTCCATAATCCCTGCCCCCTGCATGCTATCCCCATGAACGCGAAGCGCAAAGTGGCTTCCTGCGCCTAAAAAGGTGAGAGGCAGAAGGACATTCCCATCAAAATTCTCTTCGGCCATGATAGGAAGCCCGGCGGCTACTCGGCCCAACAGGGGAATACGAAGGATGGCATGATCTTCGTTATCGTCATCGAGAATTTCGATCGCACGGGAGCGGTTCTGGTTGCAGTGTATGAGTCCTTTTTTTTCAAGCGCCTTGATATGATCGTAGGCACCTTTCACAGAAATTTCAAAATGGTTGGCTATCTCGCGAATTGTGGGGGGAAATTTGTTGCTGAGCAGGTACGACTTGATAAAATCAAGAACTTCTTCTTGGCGTTTTGTGGTGGCCTTCATTTCCCTGTCTCGATGCCGAATTTTTTCAGCTTACTGTGAAGATTGCTCGGGTAAAGCCCTAAGGCTTGTGCCGTCTTGGAAACATTATAGCGGTTTTCTCGGAGTTTTTCTTCGATCAAAGCCCTTTCAAAAGCTTCTTTGGCGTCATTAAGGGGCATATTGAGCCAGGGCTGTAGGGGAGTCACCGGCGCCGACACGGCAAAGCTTTGTCCGAGAATGAGTTTGGTTTGTTCTGCATCAATTTCATCATTGTCAGTCATAATCAATAGACGTTCGAGAAAGTTTTTCAACTCGCGAATATTGCCGGGCCAGCTGTGCTCGGTGAGCACTTTCCACGCCTCTGTGGTAAAATGGGGGACCTCAAGGACTTCAGCTTTTGATTCTTTGCGAAATTTTTTAAAAAAGTAATCTACCAAAAGAGGCAAGTCTTCTTGCCGTTCACGAAGTGGCGGGACATAAATTGGGACAACGTTGAGTCTGTAAAAAAGATCCTCTCGGAAACGCCCGGTTCCGACTTCTTTGGGAATATCCTTATTTGTGGCACTAATCACGCGAACATCGACAGCTAGGGTTGTTTCTCCGCCTACACGCTCAAAGCGCATCTCTTGAATTGCTCGTAAGACTTTTGCTTGAGCATGGAGCGACATGTCTGCGACTTCATCAAGAAACAGAGTGCCCCCGTCCGCTAGCTCAAATTTTCCCTTACGGCGGCCAATCGCGCTGGTGAAGGCACCCTTTTCGTGCCCAAAAAGCTCGCTTTCGATCAAGGAGTCCGGAATAGCCGCACAGTTGACTTCTACGAAGGCGTGACGGGAACGTTGACTTTGGCGGTGAATTTCTCGCGCGACAAGCTCTTTGCCGGTCCCATTTTCCCCGAGAATAATGACCCGTGAGTCAGTGGCCGCACTCTGCTGAATCAGTTCTTTTACCCGTTGCATCGCGGAGCACTCGCCAATCATGGAATCCTCTAAAAAGAGAGATTCACGAAGTTCTCGGTTTTCGCGTGATAAAGCCGAGAACTTGAGGGCATTTTGAACACTAGCTAAGGTTTTATCGATCGAAAGGGGTTTCTCGACAAAATCGAAGGCACCTTCTTTGATGGCGCGTACGGCCATATCAATTTTGCCGTGACCCGAGATCATGATGACGGGCAAATCAGGCCAGTCTGCTTTGACAGCCTTGAGGACATCCAAGCCGCCCATTTCAGGCATCCAGACATCGAGAAAGATCAAATCGACCAATTCTGTTTTTAAGATTCGTAAGGCGTCTAGGCCCGAAGAAGCTTCTAAAACAGAAAACCCTTCGTCGTTCAGGACAGCACCGAGAACGGAGCGAATTCCCGGTTCGTCATCGATGATCATGATGGGGTTTCGCATGCTTCCTCCATCGGTAATTCCACGAAGAATGTCGTTCCAAACCCTGCCTGCGATTCAAACCAAACGGTTCCTTGATGGTCAAAGACTAGCCGTTCCACTATGGCCAGGCCAAGACCTGTCCCATCTTTTTTTGTGGTAAAATAGGGTTGAAAGGCACGAACTCGTACTTCCTCAGAAAGACCTGGACCAAGATCGTGAATTTGAACTCTACAATAGGTCTTGTCACCCTTTTTGACAAGGCTGGAGCGGAGAAAAATCTCTCCTATTCCGTTCATTGCTTCGACCGCATTTTTGATCAAGTTGGTAAAGACTTGACCCATTTGTGCCCGATCGGCGTAAAGTTCGATCTCGGGTTTGAGCCCCTCGGCATGGACAAGGATCTCGGGATGCGAAACCGTATAAACGGTGATGATCGAATCCAGTAAGGGTGTAAGCTGAAACTTTTGTTTTTTGGGGGCGGGCAGTCTGGCAAAGTCCGAGAACTCTTTTAACAGGACATCTAGCCGTTGAACCTCTAAAAGAATAGCTTGAACTGCAGGATCAACTACCTCTGCCAGGTGTTGGGGGTCGGTGTCTTTTCGTCTTTTGATGCGTTCGGCAGATAATCGGATAGGGGTGAGAGGGTTGCGGATTTCATGAGCAAGCTGGCGGGCAATTTCTTGCCAGGCAGTAATTTTTTCTGTTTGCTGAATTTTTGTTCGGGACAAAGATAACTCGCTGGTCATGGCATTGAAGGACGTAGCCAAAAAAGCCAACTCATCGTGCTCTGGGGTAAGGATTCGCACGGTGTAGTCCCCCTCGGCGACACGTCGGGTAGCTGTCTCAAGGTTGATCAAAGGGCGAATGAGATCATCTCCCATCGTAAAACCAATAAGCACTGCGATCAGAAAAATGGGTAAGGCAAACATCAAATAAAAGAACAGAATCAAGGTGTGGATCGTGTGTTGATACTGCCCCAGCTGATGGGCGGAGTCTTGAAGATGGTTTAGTGAAGGGAGCAGCCAGGATCTCAAGGTGGCATCAATAAAAGTCACCGAAAGCAATCCTTGGGGTAAGGAGGCTAAAATCGCCGCTAAGCTAAAAAAAAGGGTAAGGCGGAGTTTGAGTCGGCTACCGGATTGGTTTTGCTTTCGTTGCCGCCACAGTTGAAACCCTTGGTAGGCCACGGCCCCCAATAGTGTCAGCGGTAAGAGCGATACAACGGGTATGAGTGCTCGGTTGAAGAGCGAATTGCCGCGGGCAATATCTGCTAGAACCTGTTGGGACAGAAACAGCGTGAGGGCAATTAAAAGAAGATACAGAAACAACAGGCTGAGAAAGGGGCCGAGACGCTTGGAACTGGAAAGATCTTTATCCATAGACTCCAGCCCTGAAGGGCCCTAAAAGGCCTTTGATTTATTCTTCGAAGCGGTTATCAATCAAAAGAGCAAGTGCGTCCACGGCTTGTTGTTCATCTGTACCGTTGGCTGAAATCTTAATCGGAGTATTGCACAGTACACCAAGGGTGATGAGCCCCATGATTGATTTCGCGTTGATTTTGTCGTTTTCTTTCTCGATAAAAATCTGAGATTCGAACTTATTGGCAAGTGTGACAATCATACCTGCGGGACGAGCGTGAATTCCTGCACGGTTCTTCACGGTCACTACCTTTTCCACCATTATTCGAAAACCTCAATCACTGGGTGTTTACCCCTTTTGTTTTGCGTAAATATACGTTACGAGCGTTCTCACTTTCAAGCCATTGAATGACATTTTCATGAAATTCTTGCGCAGAATGGATACCCATCTTCTTAAGTCGATGATTCATGACCGCAGTTTCGATGATAATAGCGATATTTCGGCCAGGTTTAACGGGGATTTGCATCAAAGGAAGTTTCACCCCGAGGATTTCGGCGGTTTTATCTTTGGTCCCCAGTCGTTCATATTCCTTGGACGGATCCCAAAGTTCCAATTCCATCACCATCTCTATCTCTTTTTGAAATTGGATCGCGGCGACACCAAACAGTTGAGCGACATTGATGATACCAATGCCACGAACTTCCAGGTGATGTCCCAGCGCGGGATTGACGGGTTTTCCTAGGAGTGTATTGCCGCTGACACAACGGATGTCGACGGCATCGTCGCATACCAACCGGTGCCCGCGTTCAATCAGTTCCAATGCGGCTTCGCTTTTGCCAACTCCGCTGTCTCCTCGAATCAGTACACCGAGCCCGGACACTTCAACAAAGACGCCGTGAATAGTTTTCTGAGGAGCAAAGACATCATCTAAAGCCCGGATAATGCGTACGGTAAAGTCCGAAGAGTTAAGATCAGAGGCTAGAACAGGGCAGCCGTATTTTTCGGTAATTTGAAGGAATTTTTCTTCGGGACGGTAGCCGTTTGAAAAGATGCAACAAGGAATTTGTTGAGAAAAAAACTTTTCAATATCTTCCCAGTGATCTTTTTGCGACAATTGCTTGAGGTAAGAGGTCTCGCCGTTGCCGAAAAGCTGAATCCGCCGGGCGTTGAAATCCTCGAAAAACCCACTAAGTGCCAAACCGGGACGGTTGATGTCGGGTTGGGTGATAGTGCGAGTAAGACCCTTGCGCCCGGCCAGGCATACCAGCTGAAGCGCATTGTGGTCTTTCAGGTCGAGATCCAAGAGGTCAAGGACGGTAAAGCTTCTCGGCATCTTGCGTTATTCCTCTTTTACGACGTGATGGGACTGATGATGGTGGTCTTTGACCTTTTCTTTTTCCTTACTGATCTTAGCGTCTAACTTATCGATCAGTTTTTCGATGGCAGGATAAAGCTCGAGGTCAACTTCATGAAGGTGAACCGTGGTTCCCCAGCGGAAGTGAATGTTGCTTTCAACGCGGTATTCGTTCTTGTCTTTGGTGATGACGATGTCAGCATTGACGATCAAATCCTTGAAGGGGTCGAGATGACTCATCTTGTCATCGAGAAATTCCTTGGTTCGGTCGCTGATGTCGTAATGGACTCCTTTCATTGTCAGGGTCATGATCGTTCTCCTTGGGGTCAGATTTCCTCGCCGGCTAATTCCAGGCGGTATTTGGTGACGGTACGGCGTGCTATGGTGATGCCTCGACGGGCAAGAAGATCGGAAATCTTCTGGTCAGAAAGCTTCTTACCGTTCCCGTTCTCACTGAGAATCTCTTTAATCGTCTGCTTGACACCCTCCTTTGAAAATGGTTGCGAGGAAGAAATCGCGTTGCTGAAAAAGTATTTCAGCTCGTAGATTCCCCACTCGGTTTGAACATACTTTCCCGTGGTTACACGAGATATGGTCGACTCGTTGAGTTCCAGCTCTTGGGCGACATCCTTCAAGGTCAGTGGCCTGAGATGTTTGGGCCCACGCTGAAAAAATTCGGTTTGGAATTCCATTATCGCGCGGCAAACTCGAAAAAGGGTGTTTTTTCGGAAACGAAGGTTTTGAATAAAACGCTCAGCTTCGAGAGTTTTGCCGCGGATAAACTTTTTGGCTTCACGATCAGCGTTTTCTAGGGCATCATTTTGTTGAAAGCCAGAGCTTAAGCGCAAAATCGGGATTTCTTCTTCGTTTAAAACCAGTTGGAGAACACCATTTTTATGCTGAATAGAGGCATCGGGTACCACAAAGACAGGGGGCGTCTGTGAATACTTACGCCCGGGAAAGGGCGAAAGTTCGCGGATATCTTCAACAAGGGCAATAACTTCACCTTCAGATATACCTAGCTGATGGGCTATTTCGCGGGTTTTGTTCTTCTCGAGCAATTCCCAGGCTTCGTAAATTAAGCGTTCAGCTTCAGCAGGATAGTGGCGTGCCCTCATCTGGACTGCCAAAGACTCACGCCAATCTGTGGTACCGCAACCGGCTGGTTCCAACGATTGAATCAGCTCGAGGATGCCGGGCAACCGGGATTGTTCCTCCACCGAAGCGAGGGTTTCTGGAGCTTCAAGATGAAAGCCGTTTTCATCGAGGTTGTTGATCAGACGGCTTGCCAGATCAAAATCTACCGGAGACAACGGGTACAGGCGTACCTGCCATAGCAGATGGTCATGAAGAGACTCCCCTCGGCTAAGGACACCTTCAAGAAAATCCCGCTGTGTATCTTCATCTTCGGTCCAAGTACGGGTAGAAAAGCCAGAATCGGAGGTGTCCTCAAACCAGGCTTCTTCTTCGGGGCGGGTAGCCTCGAGGGTATCGAGAGAAACCTCCGTTTGAGCTTCTATCGCTTCGAGGGCAGGATTGGCCTCTAACTCTTGTTCAATGCGCTCTTTTAGCTCGGTCAGGGTCAGCGGCAACAGGTTGATCGATTGGATCAATTGAAGCGACATCTTTTGACGTTGTTCCTGTCTTAGGACAGGGCGCTGAAACTGCACGGCGGTCTCCTTCTTCTATTATTCACCATAAGGATGGCAAAATGCAAATCTTGGCTCGTTTTCCCCTTTGCAAGGGATAGGTCTTAGAGCCTGAAATGGTCCCCTAAATAAATTTGCCGCGCCAACTCGTCGTTTAAGATTTCTTGCTGACTTCCGGCCGTCAAAATACTGCCAACATTGATGATGTAAGCCCGGTGAGTGATATCCAACGTATCTCGAACGTTGTGATCGGTGATAAGAACGCCGATACCTTTGTCGGCTAACAACTTGATAATCGCTTTAATATCGTGAACAGCGATGGGGTCAATACCGGCAAACGGCTCATCGAGCAAAAGAAAGTGAGGTTCAATGGCCAGGGCCCGGGCAATCTCGGTTCGCCGGCGCTCACCACCTGACAAAGTAAAGGCTGGCTGTTTTCGTAAGCGTTCAATCCCCAGTTCAGCCAAGAGGCTGTCCAACATTTCCTGGCGGCGGGCCTTGTCTAAGCCCTTTCGGGTTTCCAAAATGGCCAAAATATTTTCTTCGACGGTGAGCTTGCGAAAGATGGAGGGCTCTTGGGGCAGGTAAGAAATACCCTCCCAGGCTCGTCGGTACATGGGCAACCGGGTAATCTCTTTATTGTCGAGAAAGATTCCACCCCGGTTTGGCTTCAAAAACCCCGCGATCATATAAAAAACTGTTGTTTTTCCGGCACCATTGGGGCCAAGGAGCCCCACGATTTCGCCATCATTCATGGCAAAACTGACATCGCGGACCGCAGTTTTACGGCCAAAGACCTTTTGCAGGTTGCGGACTTCAAGAACAACGCTCATGAATGACTTCCTTGGGGAATAACCGTGCCTTGTACCCCGCCGTCAAGGATGATGTCTTCAGATTTCAGGTTTACACGAATTCTGCCGGCCTCATAGACATCGTCGCCTTTGATCACTTTCGGCAAGCCCATGAGCTCCAGGCTGTCCTTAGTCCGGTCGTAGGTTGCTGATTCACTGCGGCAAACAATGTCCTTTTTGATAATCCGGACGCCGATTTGAATCAGCATTTTTTCTTCATCCCGAAAATATTCCAGCCATCCTGCTTTGATCAGCGTCTCATGCGAGGGGTCGCGTACGGTAATGTTGCCTTGAAACCGGGCAATATTGTGTGTCCGGTCGTAGTCTAGGCTGTCTGCTTGTAACGAAATACCCCGTTTGTGATCGACAACACGAACGTCGCCTGTACACGACACATAACGGAAGCCTTTGCCGGATAAGTCGATACGGTCGGCGTCGATCGATAAGCTCCCCGTATCGACATGTGCGTTTCCCGAAAGAATGGTTTCTTCGCGCCCTGGGGTTAAGGACGAAGTCAACTGATCGCCCTTGAATTGGAATGTGTCAGCGCTTAACGGGCTGGGGAGAAGGAACAGGCCCAGGAGTACCCAAAGGAGTGGGTGTGCCCAAAGGAGTAGGGGTGGGAGCTGGCGAAACGGCCGGATTTGTCTCATCTTTTGTTTCCGTCTTCCATAGACCAACGATAGGTCCCTGAAGTTTCAATTCATTGTCCCGAAAATCGAGAACAAGCCCCAGTCCACTGAGGGTGGAACCGTCATCTTTCTTTAGAACGACAGTCGCGTCGGGTGCTACCTGCAAGATTTTTAAGTTTTGCTTCCAACTGACATCCGAGGTACTAACCGAGGCTGCTTGACTGGCGGACCAGAGGTTGACCTGGCCCTTCATGACAGCGTCGTGCGTATCCGTGTGAATCAAGGCATCGGCAACGGAACCCTTACTCAAGAGCTTGCCACCAGTATCATACTGTTGAAAGGTTACATCCTTCAACCGCCATTCCTTGAGGGCGTCGTAGGTCTCGATCTTTCGCCCCTGAAACTCATATTGAACTTTGCCGTTCTTGATGTTTTTCTCGACGAAATCGGTCATTACTGTCTGCGGGATCTGGTTGGGGTCTTTGACTCCCCAATCTTCGTATTTAAAAGAGCAGGAACAAAATAGAAGAGCCACTCCGCAGAACAGTAAGCGTCGCATTTAACCATTCATCCGTTTAGCCGTGTTGAGCCGCAGCCCCGATAAAGGCACGAAACAAGGGCTGAGGACTCGTGGGGCTAGAGGTAAATTCGGGGTGAAACTGTACCCCTGTGTTCCAGGGTTGACCGGGCCACTCAACAGATTCAACCAGGGTTCCGTCAGAAGTCAGCCCTGAGATCTTTAACCCCGCTTGAGTAAGGCTGTGGCGATAGGAGTTAGAAAACTCATACCGGTGACGGTGCCGTTCCCAAACGACGTCTTGACCGTATGCGGAACGAATAAAGGTTTCGGGTAAGGTCTGTGTGGCGCTCCGGCCCAAGCGCATGGTTCCCCCCAGTTTTGTAACACCTTCTTGTTCCTCCAAAAGGCTGACCACGGGATGCGGGGTTTTCTCATTAAATTCGGTGGAGTTGGCTCCCTGCAAGCCTAGGACTGAACGGGCAAATTCAATCACCATAATCTGCATCCCCAAGCAAATTCCCAAATAGGGGATTCGGTTTTCACGAGCGTACTTTGCCGCGATGATCATCCCTTCGATACCGCGTTCACCAAAACCACCGGGAATCAAAATGCCGTCGACACCCGCAAAGACTTCATCGGCTACAGCACCTTTTTCGAGCTTTTCTGCGTCGACTCGGACGATTTTCACCTTAACACGGTTGCCCATGGCGGCGTGTACAAGGGATTCGTCAACAGATTTATAGGTGTCGTGGAGGTCAATATATTTGCCAACCATGGCAATGGTAACGGTCTTTTCGGCGTTTTTGTAGCCTTCGACCATCGAACGCCAATCTTCTAGCTGAGGCTCGCGAAGGTCCAGACCCAATTTTCGCAGAACAATCTCGTCCAGCTTTTGTTTGTGGTAAATCAGAGGAATCTCGTAAATGGTGGAATTAACATCCATCGCTGAAAGAACGGATTCAAAGCTGACGTTGGTAAAGTTAGCGATTTTGCGCCGCATTGACTCATCAAGTTCACGTTTGGCGCGACAAAGCAGGATGTCGGGCTGAATACCGATTTCTCGCAGTTCTTTTACCGAGTGCTGAGTTGGTTTCGTTTTGAGCTCGTCGCCTGAAACAGCTGGAACCAGGGTGAGGTGAACGGAGAGAACGTTTTCACGTCCGAATTCATGGATACATTGGCGGGCTGTTTCTAGAAAGGGGATAGACTCGATGTCTCCCACCGTGCCGCCGACTTCGATGATGGTGATATCGATGTCGGGAAGACTGCCCATCCGAACAATTTGCGCCTTAATCTCATCGGTAATATGAGGTATCACTTGAACTGTACGGCCTAAGTACCGACCTTCTCGTTCTTTATTGATAACGGTCTGATAAATTTGACCAGTTGTAATGGAATTTGCTTTGCTGAGGGGAGACTTAGTGAACCGGGCATAATTACCCAGGTCGAGATCTGTTTCAGCGCCATCGTCGGTGACGTAGACTTCACCATGCTGGTAGGGACTCATGGTCCCGGCATCAACGTTCAAATAGGGATCAATCTTGATCATCGCGACACGGTAGCCGCGGCTTTCTAACAGGGTGCCCATCGACGCCGCCGCAATGCCTTTTCCTAAGCTTGAGCAGACGCCGCCCGTGACGAAAATGTATTTCTTCATGGGATTTTATTATCCCACAGTCGTCCGATCCCTGTCAACAAAGGACACCAGAAGAGAGGCGTGAGCGCGGACGGGAAGGTTCATAAGAACCGCCAGAACTAGACCATCGCCGGGGCGAAGTTCAAGAAAACCCGGGAGGCTCTTTTTTTGGTAAAGCAGGCGGCAAGTGAGCTCGCCACGGGGCGAAATTGACAAAAACAAAGCTTCGGGTGAGTAGCCGTTGGTCAACAACAGGTCGACAAGCACCTGAAAAACTCGGTCATCGCCTGGCGTGTGTTTGGCCAAGCGAAGTAGTTCTACCGCATCTAACGTATCAAGATCGACGTAAAGCGTTTTTTGGTCGGGACTTATCAGTTCAGCATACGACACCTGATCAGCTTCGCTCCAAGCCAACGCTGACAGGCTCAGATCTACATACTCTGGAACCGTCATTTTTTCCCCTCGTTTACAGTGTAACGCAGGTTCAGAGATTTTTCCGTTCCGCTTTTTCTTGACGTGAGGTACGTTGGCACCTAGACTCTAAATTAAGATAGGTATGTGATGTCTGACGTTGTAACGGACGCGTTGTTCGAAAAATACCGGAACCTCATTTATGATGCCAGTGGTATCACCTTTTCGGCCTCTAACCGTCCCATTTTAGAGAGTCGACTTCGTGAGCGAGTCAGGTTGGCCAAGCTAGACAATGCCGGTGTTTATTTTGAGCTCCTTCAAAAGAGCCCCGAAGAGATGAAGTCCTTCCTTGACGCCGTCACAACGAACCTGACCCGTTTTTTTCGCAATCAGCCTCAGTTTGACGCCTTTGAGAAAGCGATCCTGCCGGACTTGATGCAGTACAAGCGCAAAAAAGGTCTTGAGCATAAAATTCGGGTCTGGAGTGCGGGGTGTTCAACCGGAGAAGAACCCTACTCGTTGGCGATGGTACTAAAAGATAAACTTCCAACTGACTTTTCTTTTGAGATCGTCGCATCTGACTTAAGCTTAAAATCTCTGATGACTGCCCAGCAGGGGTTTTACCCGGAGTCAAAGCTTCAGGGTATACCCGCTCCCTACCTGACAAGATTTTTTTCTAAGAGCGCTGATGGGTACCAGATAAAGGACGAACTTAAGGCGCGGATAAAGTTTGACTATCACAACCTTAAGTTTGATTCAGGACAAAGAAATTTAGATGTTGTCTTTTGTCGCAATGTTTTGATTTACTTTGATGAGGCGGCTCAGAAAAATGTCGTGGAAAGGTTTTGGCAATCCATGACCAATCATTCCTACTTTTTCATTGGTCACAGTGAGTCGTTGTTTGGGATGAACACCGCGTTCAAATTCCTCAAGACGGACTGGTCTGTGTTGTATTCTAAGATTCTTGAGTCCTAAGAGGGAGCGGGCATGAACGGGAAAATTGACGTTTTAATTGTGGATGACTCTGCCCTGATGCGCAACCTCATTGGCCGTATCGTTGAAAGTGCCCCTGATTTAGCGGTGGTGGGAAAGGCCATGAACGGGGTGTTTGCGGTACAAAAAATCCCATCCTTGAATCCGGATATCATTATTCTTGACCTTGAAATGCCTGAAATGAATGGGATCGAGTTCTTAAAAAAGAGGCGAGAACTCAAATGGGAGATTCCAGTTATTATTCTTTCATCCATTGCCCGCCGGGGGGCGGAGATCACCATGGAGGCTTTGGCCCTTGGTGCCGCTGACTTTATTAAAAAGCCGTCGGGGTCAGTCAGTGAAGACATCCATCTGGTCGGAGATCACCTCATTGAGCTGATTCGTGTCTATGGTGGGCGTTACCAACGAAGTAAAGGTATATCCCGCGCGGAGGCCCGGCCTGAAACTACGAAGCCCGAAACAGCGAGGACAGAGATTCCTCGGGTTGAGGTTAAGCCAGAGCCTAAGCACGAGTTACGTCCCGAAACTCGAGCGGTCGACCGTCCTCCCGTTAGTCCGCCTGTTTTACGCTCGCATAAAGATTTGCATATTCTGGCGATTGGGATCTCTACCGGGGGGCCCAACGCTTTACGGACAGTCTTTGCCGCGTTGGAGGCTGATTTTCCGCTACCAGTGGTTGTGGTTCAGCACATGCCAGCAGGGTTTACAGCCGAGTTTGCGCGTTCCCTCGATAAAATTTGTCCCTTGGAAGTCAAAGAAGCTCAAGAAGGGGATTTGGTTCGCAAGGGGCGGATCTTGATCGCTCCCGGTGACTATCACCTGGAAGTAGAACGAAAGAGTTTAGCCACGGTGGCACACCTCCATCAGCAGGATTTATGCAATGGTCACCGTCCCTCTGCCGGGGTGCTGTTCCGTTCGGTTGCCCAACAGTTTGGTGCTCAAGCGATGGGGTTAATCATGACCGGTATGGGACGTGACGGAGCAGCCGAACTTGGTGAGATTCACCGCGCGGGCGGCCTTACGCTAGCTCAGGATGAAGCCACAAGTGTGGTTTTTGGAATGCCCCGAGTGGCCATTGAGCTGGGAAACGTAGAAAAGATTGTCGGCTTGTCAGAAACAGCTGGGGTTTTAAATAAGCTGGCGAAAGAGATGGCCTCACGGTCGCTCTAGCTTGGTCTTTTGAGCAAGTTACGCTTGCGCAACTTAAGAAGACGGGGCGCTTACCGAACACGTTTGAGTAAAAGGCTCGATCTTTACCCCTTTGTTGTGAGATATCTCCAGAAAAACACCCTCAACGACGAGGTCTTGCCAACACGGTTCGCTCTTTAAGGGTATTCCTGTTTGTAGGCGTTGTAGCTCCTTTTCAGGGAGAAAGCCCCCGATGGAGGCGCGACTTCCGGTGCGGCCGGCATCGGTCACGTAAGCGGTCCCGTGTGAAGAAATCTGCGCGTCGGCAGTAGCAACCTTAGCGTGACTTCCTATTAGAACGGCGGCTTTGCCGTCAACATAGGCTAAAAGCGTCTGCTTTTCGGCGGTAGTGACTGCATGAAAATCTATCAGCAAGGGGATGTTTTGACCGTGAAGCCGTTCTAAGACGTGGTCAAACGCAGAAAATGGTGACAAAGGGGTGAGGCGGTTCCACCCAGCCTGACCAACGAGGCTTAAAAAGGCAACGGGCTGAGGGCCCGACTTGAGTACACGCAAACCTTGCCCCGGAGCCTCTTCGGGGAGGTTCTCCGGTCGTAGCAGAAAGTGAGACGATGCTAAAAGAGGGTGAACGTCCTTTTTGTAAAAGGCACAGTCGCCGAGGGTAATCACCTGGAGACCCAGTTTTCGCAGGGTGTGCGCATGATTCAACCCAAGACCGAACCCTCCGGTGGCGCCGTCACCATTCCCCCAGACGACGTCGGGTTGATAGCGGTGTTTGAGCTCTTCAAGAGTATGGCGTAAAGCGAATAAACCCGGTTTGCCGACGATTTCGGCAATGTACAGCAGACGCATAGCCTTCCTTTCCGCGTCAAAGAATTCGCGTCAGGATAACTGAGTTTACCGCTTTCGGAAAGGCCGAGACGGCATTATATTACTAACTAGGAGCGTTGCTCCTTTAGGGCGCCCTTTTGGGGCCCGCAAGAACCTGCCGTAAGGAGGTTACCATGATGAGGGACACGAAATTTCCTTTCATGGACCTGAATAAATTCCTGGACGAAGTTTTCGGCCAGGTGGAGACGTGGAACGAGAAGTTCCGTACCGAAATGGAGAAAGGGTGGGGGTTCGGCAAAGGGCTTGCCGAGGGCCTGGATTTCTATCCCGCCTATTCGTACCCGCCGACCAATGTTTATCTTACCCCGGATAAGTCGCTGGTGTTTGAGATGGCCTTGGCGGGCTTTGAGCAAGAAGATCTCGAGCTGTCGTTTGTGGGGGACTACATGGTGTTTTCTGCCAGAACCCAGGTGCTTGAAGACGAACCAGACGTTCGCTACTTGAAGCATCGGCTCAAACTCAAACCGATCGAGGGTCAAAAGTATTACGTCCCTGCCGATAAGTTCGATCAGTCTCAAGTGGCGGCGAGCTTTAAGAATGGGCTTCTGCGTGTGGTAGTGTCACCAAAAGATGCCCCGGCTACCAAGCCTGGTATCAAGATCGAAATACAGTCGTAAACCGGCTCTAGAAAGGACAGCGTCTTTGTCTAGGATTCACGCAGACTTGTCTAGGGTCCACGCTGACTTGACAGAGGCGCTGTTTTCCTTTAGTTTGACCTCACTGCCCAGATGGTGAAATTGGTATACACGCTAGTTTCAGGTACTAGTGCCGCGAGGCGTGGAGGTTCGAGTCCTCTTCTGGGCAATGTTTCTTAAGTCCTTCCACAAGAAGGACTTTTTTTTTCTTCGTAGTGCCCAAGTGGTCCTCTACCGTGTGAACTCCTGTGCCAGTCTCATGACTCTATGCGGGCAACTCTCATGACACTTCACGAGCTACTGTCGTGAGACTTCGGTGTTGGGCTAGGTAAGCTTTGACTAGCTTGTACTGGGGGCTGGGGTGTCGATTTTCTTAACGGCAACCCAAGTGACTGCCAGGATCAGTAACAGGCTCAGGATTGAGCCAACGACCCCCCGTCCCCAGCCGAGCCCCCCCACGCGGTGCGGCATATCCAACCAGTCTGCAAGCGACGCTCCGAGGGGGCGAGTCATAACATACGAAAACCAAAATGCCGAGGTTTCATTGCGCCACACCTTTTTGGTAAGCCACGGAAGCGAAAACAAGATCGCGAAGATTAGTACAGAGGTACTCAGCCCCGCATGAAAGCCAAAGGCCGTGAGATCACCCAACGCGGTACCCATAGCAAAACTCGCCATTACAGCGAGCCAATAAAAGATCTCCCGCCTCAGGGTGCTGATAGAATGGATCGACAGGCTTTTTTCGACGCGGTACCACAGGACAAAAATTGCCGTAAGCCCCACGGCAAAAAGCAAAGAAGAGTAGAGGTAAGGAACGCCGAGAACGATATGGGTGGCGTCGGCGGCCATAGTGCCAAAGACAGCGACCATCGTTACTGCCGACCAGTAGACTGCGGCTTGGTAACGGCGAAAGCGAAGCTGGATAAACAACGCTAAGGCAAAGACAAAGGCGCCCAAACCCACAGCGAGGTAGGGGTTCATGTGATACACCAGGAAATCTGAAACCGCTTCGCCCATGGCGGTGGTAAGGAGTTTTACCCCCCAAAAGGCGGTCCGTACCTCGGGAACTTTTCGACTGCGGCGCAACACCGCTACTTTTTCTGTCACCAACGATCCCTCCAGTGGTAGTAGGGGCCCCATTCCCAGGGCTCGTGAATCCAGATGATGGGCGGTGGTGAATAAAAGGAAGGACCGGGAACGGCCGAAGGGTCAGGATTCGGTGTGGACGTTGTTGTCGTGGAGGGGGCGGGTGTCGGCGCCGGTGTGTCGTGGTTCAGCATGGCTATCAAAACAACGGAACTGATTTTGTCGTTCTTAAGCATGATAATATTATCGGCCGTTAAGTGAAAGGGGGTGGAAACTCCCCGGATGTAGGCTAAAAGAACATCCTCACTGACCCCCGCTTGGGACAGCTTTAAGACTTGAGCCGCCGGGGCTGAGAGTGGGGACTCTTGGGCGAAGGCTCCCCAAAGCGGAATACAGAAAAAGACCAACACAACGAACAGGGGTTTCATGGGGCTTCTCCTTTTGATGCGAGCAGAAGATCTTGATTATACGTCAATAAGGACTGATACAACGACTGATAAGCCGCCCCGTGGAAGAACACTCCCACGATCATACTCAGCCCCCCCACAGCGGCGGTGCTGAGGCTGATTGTCTGGTTTACCGAGTTATAGGAAGGATTGGCAGTCGCAACACCGTAGATTCCTCCCGCCACAAGAAGTCCCAAACCACCCCAACTGAGGACTTGCGACGTAAGAGTTTCTTGGTTGTAGGCTTGCAGAGAGATATGAGTGGCGGGGTCAGACTTGAGAATTTGAAGCAAGTGAGGGGCGAGTCCAAAATCTACCCCATAGATTCGCCCTTGATAAAATAAGTGGTCAAAATAGAGGCGGAAAAAGCGGTCTGAGAGGGCTGTCGGGGGGGTACCCAGGGCGGCGAGCAAAACCGAACGAGAAACCCCCAGTCGGCGTAGCTTTTCGCGATCAGTCTGGGATAGCTGACCTTGTGAGGCGTGGGCATGGGCGTAAGCTATCATGACAGAAGGCGACACCTCGGCCTGTTGTAAGCGAGCAAGGTCTGCCGCTAGCGGTGAAGAAAACTCAGCCGGGGTGTTCGTTTCCGCTTCAAGGGCACCGGAGAGTCCGAGGAAAAAAACCGTAAACACCAAAAATATTGACTGGACACGGAGTTTCGCATGCATACAGGAAAAACCAGCCTCCCCAGCTAAAGTTTCAAAAAAAATAATCTTAGGACCTTTGGTCGGTATCGCGAAAAAAAAAGTGGGGCTTCAATAGGAGGCGGAGGATCTTTATGAAAAAACTATCAGAAAAATTTCTGGGCGGAGTTATCGTCGCAGGCCTAGTCCTGCTCGCCGGTTGTGCGACCTCTGGCTCGGCGTCCGGTTCAACCTCAGCCCCCGCTGTTGCCGCTGTAACTCAAGCTACGTACCCGTTGAGTGCCGCCGAGGGGGTGCAGTGGGATGGATGGGATGCCAATCCGACAACGGCTTATGCTAATCCTGGTGGAAATGATGGGCCAAAGGGTGTTGCGTCCTATACGATTCTCACCACGGCACCCAAAAGCTGGGGGTGGGGGATTGTTGCTCAGATGTCATCGGTGGTGAATCTGTCAGAATTCTCCCAAGGGCATATTACCTTTTGGCTGAGAAGCACCTACCCAGGAAAATTGCTCGTGGGCTTTGGTACTGGAACCTCCGACGCTGGTGACAACGGCTTCGCCTATACAGAACTGGCTTCGGGTGATGCTGGCTTTGTCAATGACGGCAATTGGCATCAAGTGACGTTGGCGATTTCGGCGTTGAAATTCTGGCATAAAGATGGTGCTCAGGCTCCACAAGCCCCTGACCTGACCCGTGTCAGTGCTCCCTTCTTTACGGCCGATGTGTTTGCTTCTGGAGGTGGGTACCGGGGGACTCGCGACACCCAAGATGCTACCAATGGTCAGCAGATTGATGTGGCCGGAATCGAGTGGACTCGCTCGTAGACGAAGAATTCTAGACGAAACGGCTGGTTCCGCCTATCTTAACACGATGACGGAACAGCCCTCCCTTCCCCAACACCCTGTAGAACAGCTTTTGTCTTCGCGTAAACGGGATAACTACCGGTTTACCATGGGTAGAATTGAAATTTTTTGGGGTCTTTTTAATATCGCAGGCGTTTGGCTATACGCCCTGGTCTTTCCCCAAGCGCTATTTTGGGCGCTTTGGATTCCTCTCGGTGTGGTAATCATTAGTTTGCTGACGCGCAGGCTGTCCCGCAAGGCCGACCGCATGGTGCTAAAAGCGGGGGCCTTGATGAGCATTTGGGCGTTCGCTCTGTTAAGCCTCCCTGTACTCATTGTTGTCTTTCCCGCGTTAAATTTGTATTCGCTTGATAATCGAATTGTCTTTCCCTTAGCAATGGCATGGATTGGTTTGGCCTTTTTAGCTAATGGGATCTTTTTATCACAGCCATCCCAATACTGGGGTGCGGTTGTCTTCTGCGGTTCTGCCCCAATCTTTTCCTTGTGGCCCGAGGGGTATCCTGTTATTTTTTCAGCCGTTAGTTTTTTGGGACTAGTAGTGACGGGTGTATGGTGTTTACGGGAGGGGCGTGAAGGATGACCTCGGGGGATGGGCTCAAACAGCCTGGGGGAATCCTAGCTCTGAAACAGCAAATGGACCCTTTACTGAATTCAGAAATCCGTTTCACGATCATGACAGCCCTGGCACTGTATAAAACCGTAGATTTTTCGTTTTTAAAGGCCAACCTTGAGGTGACGGACGGGAACCTGAGTATTAACCTTTCGAAACTCGAGGCCGCTGGGTTTTTGACCAGTTATAAAGAATTCATCCGAAAAAAACCTCATACCTCCTATACGATAACAACCTTAGGCTTAGAAAGATTATCTTCGCATATTGATGCCATTGCCGAGGTGCGACGCCAAGTTCAACAAGAACGCCAGAAGGGGGAACAATCATGAGCTCCTGGGAAGAACAACTCCGCCGCCAGCTGGCCGATCGTCAAAAATGGGAGACCTTCGGCGGTAAACCTGTGCTTGCGGTGTGGAGTGTTGTTGCCGTTCTGACCTTGCTATGGCCGTTTTCGCCAGTGTCGTTGGTGACGCTTTTCGCTTTAGGCGTTGTCGTTCAAGTCCTTCTCTTTATCATTCCCCGATTCTTGATCAGCCCACGAAAAGCCTTGCTGAGCCTTGAGCTCAACCTTTTATGGTTCGTGGGGGCCCTTTTGGCCTGGATAGCCGCCAGCTGGGGTCCTTCGACCGGGTTTGTATCCCTTGAAGCGGGACGAACTCTGGCGACGTTTGTTTGGGGTGGGGTTACCTTTTATTCTGGCAGTGTAAAAAATCGTAAAGGGTTGATGGTTGGTGGAATTGTCCTGGCAGGTCTAGCGATAGCCTTGGCTACGGGGCTAAATACCCTTTTTACAGCGGGTTTGGTAGGGGCTGATTTTCTGGTGATTTGGCTGGTGACTAAGAATTAAGTGCTTCTACCTCGTCTGCCAGCTTTTGGGCCGATTCTCCGGTAGTTCTTAGACCGTCGATCAGTTGAAGATTCTTACCATTCATTTCGAGGGCAGAGGTCTTGATTTCGGACATAGACTTATTGATGATGCCGATGCTTTTGACGGCCCCGGTAGTTTGAGAGGCGACTTCGGCGATTTTCTCTTTAAGCTTGTCTACCTGTTCGGCAAAACTTTGAACCCCGGTAATGAGTTCTTGGAACGAATCGGCCGCAAGCCCTACGGCTGTATCGGCATTTTTGATCGTGCCAACAGTCGCCTTAATGGCCTTAGCGATCTTTTGAGAACTTTGCGAGGTTTCATCAGCCAAGCTCCGCATTTCTTGAGCAACGACAGCGAACCCTCGGCCAGCATCGCCAGCATGCGCCGCTTCTATGGCGGCATTCATGGCTAGCATACCGCTTTGTGCGGCGATCTTTTGAATGAGCGTAACGGCCTCACTGATTTCACTTGCGGCCTGAGCAATTTGACTTGAGGCTTGGCGACTGCCTACCATGTGCTGTTGACCCGCTTCGGCAATTTGTTTAAGTCCGGCTACAGCCATGTTCTTGTCATGGGCCGTCTGATCGAGTTCTTGAACGTTTGCGACGATGCCTGTCATAGTGGCGCTAGCCATTCCCGTTTCAAGCTCCTGCCCGGCCATTTCTACCATGAGGGTCTGGTTGTAAGACATAACTTCGAAGGCTTGCTCTTGCAAGGAAAGCATTCTTTGTAAAAAGGCCTGCCCGTGCACACGAAAAAGTTCGACTTGTTGGGTCAAGGTCTCGTGGGCTTGGGCGTGACTCAGGCTTTCCTGACGGGCTTGAGCACAAGAGGCTTGCAGGTTGGCAATCTCTTGGTCTTTTTGTTGCAACTCGTTTGCCCAAGCCTCGCCAAGAGCTTTAAGCGTAGCGCTTAGAGCCCACTTTCGGGGCAGATTGGCCAAGGCCTCACGCTTTCCTTGCTTGAGAAGCGTTAAACTGACGTTGTGCCAATGCCATCGCCTCAGCATGACAATTATCACAACAGCAAGGCCTGCTATAATAAAGATTAAACTGCTCACCTTTCTATTATCGGTACAAAAGGCCTTTTGTGCGGAAAATTTCTCAGAAAATCTGCCGATGATTTACTGTGCCTAAGGCGTGCCAAAGAGCTCTTCCACCTGTTGTTTGAGCCGTTCCGGGTCTGAAGTGTAGATTACCAGCTCTTGAAGGCTGATATTCCCCCGGATCACCAGTCGCCACCCCCCTGTCACAAGATGAAATTTTAGACCAGGTTTGCCTCGACCGATGACTTTAATCATCCCTAACGAGATTTTACTCACACTGTCTGCCTTTTGAAGCCAATCCACGACGGGTTGCGCCGCATCGATGAGCGTGGTATGGCTTTTAGTGAGCTTTCCGCCGGCTTGGTGTCGTGGCATTCCTATGACATATCAGCTCGCGGCGTGTCGGGCAAGGCACCGAGGTAAAGACCTTGACGTTTTTACGGGCTTGTGCCGATAGGTGTTACCAACCGATAGGTGTTACAAAAGGATGTTGGACATGAAAATTGTGGGATGGGTAGCGTTTTTCAGCTTGGCTCTTCTTTTAGAGGCCTTTGCCGAACCTTTACCTCATGTGGTGACGCCGGCTCCCTATAAAGGGCAAGTGATGACCGAAGATTGCGAGACGGCCGCTTTGCAAATGGCCCTCGCTCATGAAGGGATTAACGTTAGTCAGCGAGAGCTGATGGCGCAAGAGAATGTTCAAAAGCGAGGCCCTGAAGTCAATTCAAGCGGCAGGGTAGTGCGCTGGGGAGATCCCGACACTTCGTTTGTTGGGGAACCCAATTCTGCGTCGATTAGTACCCGTTATACGTCGGCTTCAGGCTATGGGACGTATGCCCCTAACATAGCCCGTCTCGCCAAACTGTTTCATGGTAGGGTTCTATGGTGGGGTGTGGGGTTAACTCAAGAAAAATTACAGCGGTTTTTAAGCCAAAATCACCCCATAATTGCCTGGGTTGGTGATCGTGCGGGTCACATGCGTTGGTCCCCGTTAGCAACCTGGCGGACTTGGAACGGAAAGCTGGTGGTCTACCCTGACCCGTCTAGCGGGGTCTATGAACATGCGGTTTTAGTGGTGGGCTGGAATTCTTACGGCGTGCTTGTCAATGATCCTCTGGATGGCGCCCGTAAGGGAAGAAATATCAATCCTGTGGTAGGCAGGGGTTGGGTGAGTTGGAAAGAGTTTCTTGCAGGCTTCTCGACCTTTCACGAGATGGCGGTAGTTCTTGACTAGGCGCTTTTTGCGGTGACTAAGAGCTTTTTAGGGCTGGAGGCGGGGCTAACGAACCTCGCTCGATAAACTCAACCCCAAGGGTAACTTTGGGAGGATCGACGGGACGAGCTTGTAGAAGGTCAAGGAGCATTTGCGCTCCTCGGATACCCAGTTCAGCGACCGGCTGTCGAAAGGTCGCTAGCGGAAAGCCAATGAGCGAACTCAGCTCTTCATCATCATCAAAACCGATTAACGAAAAATCTCGAGGACAGTCTAACCCTTCTTCACGAGCCGCTTTTAAAAAGCCGAGGGCCGAGGGGTCATTAGCGGCAAAAACAGCCGTAAAGTTGGGCAGTCGCGTCCAAATCGAACGGGTAAACCGGTAAGTATGGGATGCCAAAAAGTCTCCTTCTAACTGCCGATCAAAGGAAAGGGGGAGTCCTGCCTCACGCAGTTCGTCGCGAAAACCGGCAAAGCGATCCCTTGAAGACGGAAAGTCTTGAAGCCCCCAGATGAACAGAAAGTCTTTATGGCCCAACGAGAGGAATTTTTTTGCCGCCAGCCTCCCGGCTTTGTAGTTATCGATGACCACCTGGGGTATGCCGGGGATAGCCAAGTTTCGATCTAAGATAACGTAGGGGTGTCCCCAATCGCGCAACTGTTCGATCGTTAAATCATCGTCAGCAGTATTTAAGGGCAAAAACAGTGCCCCATCGATTTGCTTGCCCCGCATGATCGGTAATAGCGATCGAGACTGCGCGGCGCGGCGTGAATCTGGTCCAAGGGTGTCGAAGATGGTGCAGTAGTACCCCTCTTTGGCCAGTTGATTTTCGACAGCTTGAAAAATATTGGAGTGGTACGAGCCTAAGGCCGGCGAAAGCAGGCCAACATGAAAACTCTTGCCCGTTTTGAGCGTTTGAGCCGAGTGGTCGAGACGATAGTTAAGCGTCGCAATGGCGCGTTCTACAGCAACGGCGACTTTGGGAGTAACTAAATTCGGATTCGTGAGAAAGCGAGATACCGAAGCAGAAGAAACGCCGGCAAGTTTAGCAACATCACGCTGGTTGGACACAGTTTCCCTCCCTGGCAAAGGATTTCATTCTTTGCCGTTGAAATTCATTGTATACGTATTCTTGATTTTATTGACAAGCGGATTGACGTGATTTACTATAAGAAAACGCAAACATTTGAAATAAAATCAGTTTCTTACTGACGAATGGTGAAAAGGAGAGGGGCATGGCTTCTATCAATGGGTACTTCTTTGAACGAAACGGAAAGCGGCTTTACCGTATTGACGGTGTTGAAAAGCTGGAACCGTTTTTCATCTCGATGGCAGGAGACGGCGACCTGTGGGCGTTTATCTCAACCAATGGCTCGTTGGCGGCTGGCCGCAAGGATTCCGAGGGATCCTTCTTTCCTTATGAAACTGTCGACAAAATTCATACCCGTTGGGAATCTGTGGGGCCTCGCTCTTGGTTCCGGTTAACGTTGAAAGACGGTACCACTCGCTTATGGCAACCCTTTTATGTTTCTTATCAAGAAAAAGCACCTCGGTCGCTGATGAAGGATGAGTTGGGAAGTTTAGTGGTGTTCGAGGAACGAGACCCGGCTACCGATTCTGTCTTCTCGTACGAATGGAGCTTCTCGAAGCTGGGGTTGGTACGACGGGTTCATCTGGAACTGGGACGGCAGGTTCTTAGAGCCGAAGTTCTGGATGGCCTTGTGGGACTCGTTCCCCCCGGTGTTAGTAACCGGCTCCAAAATGATTTATCGAGCCTAACGCACGCCTACAAGTGGAATGAGTTACATGAGGGCGGACGGTTAGGCCTTTTTACTCTCTACGCACAGATTTGGGACCGCGCTGAACCGAAAGAGTCCTTAAGGGCGCTGTCGGTTTGGACTGCCGGCGACAAAGCGGACAAAGTTCTCCTTTCTCGTCGTCAGCTTTCGGCCTTTTTAAACGCTGGCGTGTTAGAAACAGAATCGCTAACAAGGGGTCAGCCAGGTTGCTTCTTGGAATACCGTGTCCTGGGTGCCGGACAGACCGCAACGTGGGTTCAAGTGCTTGAAGGCCCACTGACGCAAAGTCAGACGGTAGCCTTGGCGACCGAAATTCGCACAGGCGCCCGTTCGTTGGCGGCTGTAGAAGCCGCGGTTGAAGAAAACCGCACGGGCTTAGCGTCTTTGTTAGCAATGGCCGATTATGAACAAAGTGGTCCTGACCCCATGACGGTAGCCCACCACGCCTCAAATGTTTTATTCAACGTTCAGCGAGGCGGAGTGTTCCCTGATGGCTTGAAAATCGCCAGCCGCGACTTTGTGAAGTTTGTCACCCAGTGGAATGCTCCTGTGGCGCAAAAGCACCAAAAAGCCTTAGCCGGACTTCCTGAACAGCTAAGCCGGAGCCAGCTGGAACAGGTTGTCCTTGAGCAAAAAGATACTCAGCTGGAACGTTTGTTCCGAGAGTACCTCCCCCTCTCGTTTAGCCGCCGTCATGGTGACCCGAGTCGGCCGTGGAACAGATTTTCTATCCGCATCCGTGACGAAGATGGTCATCGCTTGCTGGCCTACGAAGGAAACTGGAGGGATATCTTTCAAAACTGGGAAGCCTTGGCTTGGAGCTGGCCGGAGTTTTTGGACGGCTTTATCACCAAGTTCCTCTCGGCGATGTCTCGCGATGGCTATAACCCCTACCGCATTGGTCGCTCGGGTGTCGATTGGGAAGTCGTCGAACACGATAATCCCTGGAGCAACATCGGCTACTGGGGTGATCACCAGCTCATTTACCTCCTTAAATTTCTTGAGCTGGCCCAAACGGCGCGACCTGGCCTGTTAGAAGGCCTTTGGAATAAGGCGATTTTTGCCACAGCAGATGTTCCTTACCGTTTAGCAGGTTTTGAAGAGACCTATGCCCACCCTAAAAAGACGGTTTCGTTTGATGAAGCTGCGCATGAAAAGGCTATGGCTCGTGTTAAAGCGGTGGGAGCAGATGGCCGCCTGGTTCCCGACGCTAAGGGTCAGCCCCTGTTGACAACGATGGCCGATAAAATCTTGATTGACGTTTTGGTAAAATCCGCAAACCTGATTCCCGGGTGCGGTATATGGCTCAACACCCAACGACCGGAATGGAACGATGCTAACAATGCCTTGGTCGGGTACGGGGTGTCTGTTGTCAGTCTGGCCTATTTGCGCCGCTTCTTGGTCTTTTTGGGAGCTTTTGCGGCCAAAGCGGGTGACTTTTCGGCTAGCGCCTCAACAAAGGCCTTTCTTAAAGCTCAGCTTCCTCTGCTGGTCAAGGCGGCCCAAAACGTACAAGACAGTGCGCATCGTTACACCGTTGTCCGTGAGCTGGGCCTGGCGGCTGAAACCTGGAGAAAATCCGTCTACAGTGATCAGTCAGTAACCGAAGTTCTTACGGCCGCCGAGGTAAAAGAATATATCAGTACAGCCCTAACGGCGGTCGATGCGAGCCTTGGTGTGCTTAAACGCAAAGACGGCTTGTGGCAATCGTACAACTTGGTCGATCTGGAGCCGGGCCGTGTCGAGCTTTCGGAACTGTACCCCATGCTTGAAGGTCAAGTCGCCATCCTGTCGAGTGGGTTTCTTGGTTTGGAACAAGCTCAGGAATTGGTCGAAGCCCTGGCGAAGAGTCCCTTGTATGAACCGACGAAGAACACCTATCTGTTGTATCCCGATCGCTCCCTACCCTCCTTCTGGGAGAAAAATCGCTTAGATAATCAAACAGCGAGCTTGGCTTTAGTACAAAAGGCGGTGCAGGAACGCCGAGAGGAGCTGATTCAAAAAGATCCGGACGGAACCCTCCGCTTTGGGCCCGATTTAGCGAATCGCGAAGATCTTGAGGCTGTGCTGGCAAAACTGGCCGCTGATAGTTCCTGGGCTCCTCTTGTTCAAGCCGAAGGAAAGCAGCTCGCCGACCGTTACGATTTGGTCTTCAAGCATAAGGAGTTTACCGGACGGTCAGGAACGATGTTTGGATACGAAGGCTTGGGGTGCGTGTATTGGCACATGGTTTCGAAACTGCTTCTCGCCGTTCAAGAGAATTTCTGGAATGCCTGGGATCAGCAAAAGAACGTGGCCTTTTGGAAGCAGGCTTACCAAAATATCCGTAATGGTCTGGGCTACCGAAAGACCGTTCAAGACTATGGGGCTTTCCCCTTCGACCCGTACTCGCATACGCCTTCAACCGCAGGCGCTCAACAGCCTGGAATGACCGGGCAAGTGAAAGAAGAAGTTCTTACCCGCTGGGGAGAATTAGGCTTGCGGTGGAAAGAAGGGCGTCTTGTGATCGAACCGGCTCTCTTGGAAGGGTTGGAATTGCGAGGAGAGATACGGTTTCAATACCGTCGAACATCGTTTGTGTTGACCCCAGGGAGTAATCCCAGCCTAGAATTTGTCGCCAAAGACGGTTCACGAGAGAAGGTTGCTGGGACTTTGGGGGGAAAGCTAGCCATCGCTGGGCCGGCCTTGAAAAAGTTTGAAGCTGGTGAATGGCAGGAGATTCGTGTCACCTGGGTTACACTTTAACCTGACTAACTAGCTAAGAGTAGTTGCCAAGCCTTTTCGAGTGGTTTAGCCTAGAGGTTGCGAGGATACCATGAAGAAAAGGCTTGTAATCATCGGTTCCGGCATGGCCGGCGGAAAGTTGGCAGAAGAGGTCCTGGCGCGTTCAGACGCGTGGGACCTCACTGTCATTGGGGACGAAAACGTTGGCAACTATAACCGTATCAAACTTCTTTACAAATTATTGCGCGAGGATGTTGAGGAATTTTTTCTCAACGATGAGAGTTGGTACAAAGCCCATGGAGTGACGCCTCTTTTGGGGGTCAGTGCCGAGCGAATCGACCGCGATACCCATCAGGTCGTCCTGGCTGATGGAAAACGCATTCCGTACGACGCTTGTGTGATTGCGACAGGTAGTCGGCCCTTTGTGCCCCAGATCCCTGGTCTTGATTTGGGCGGAGTGGGGGTCTTACGTAACCTTGACGATGTTGCTCGGGTCACGGCTTGGTTAAAAGGTAAAACCGAGGTCATGGTAGTCGGCGGGGGACTCTTGGGCCTCGAGCTTGCCCTCATTTTAAAATCGTTAGGCAAACGCATTACCGTTTCACACCTGATGAAATCGCTGATGGAGACTCAGCTGGCCCCAGAAGCGGCTGGCTACCTTCAGAAAACTCTTGAACAAAAAGGTATGCGCTTTGTTGTGGGAACCTACATCACCGAGCTTTTGGGTTCAACAGAAGGTGTGCACGAAGCCGTCTTTAAAGATGGCCAGAGGGTCGAAACCGAGGCTGTGCTGTTTTCGACCGGAGTTCGTCCCGATACCGTTTTGGCCAAGGCGTCCGCTCTGACAACGAATAAAGGCATAGTTGTTAACTCCCAGCTCCAGACAAGCGACCCGGATATTTTTGCCGTGGGCGAGTGTTTAGAGTTTGAAGGCAAAACCTGGGGTCTTGTCGCTCCGGTTTATGAACAGGCGAGGGTCCTTGCCTCGGTTTTGGCTGGGGAACAAGCCGCCTATGCTCCTTCGGATTTGCCACCAACCCGGCTCAAAAGTGATATTCCTGTTATTGCCATGGGGGTACTCAACCCCGCCGAGGACGACGAGGTTGTGCTCTTCCAGGATCCTAAGTCCTTGGTCTATAAACGACTGATTGCCCGACAAGACAAGCTGGTAGGGGCGACCTTGATTGGCGAAGACTTAAACGCCGATGCGGTGAGCTTGCATTATACGGCTAAGATTCCTCTTCCCGAACGCCGAGCAGACCTTCTGTTCCCCGGTGCAAAAGCGGGAGAACAGGTCATGGATGCCTCGGGGTGGCCTGATGACTTACGGGTCTGCGACTGTGTTGGGGTATCGGCGGGAACGTTACGAGCTTCGATTGCCCAAGGCAATGATACGCTTACCAAACTCATGAACGCCACAAAGGCCGGAACCGGGTGTGGTCAGTGCAAAAATAAGATTAAAGCCGTGTTGATTGGTGCCCTGGGCGAACTAAAAGAAGACCCCTCGGATCGTTGGTATGTCCCAGGGATTCCCCTCGATCGCGAGGCTTTATCGGCCTTTATTCTCGAGAACTCGCTAAAGTCAGTTTCGGCGGTTCTACGAAAGACCCCGGGTGCGGTCGATGACCCTAAAACTCGCTTAGGTCTCGATTACCTTTTAAGCTACCTCTGGAAGGGAAACTACGAGGTAGAGCGCGATGGACAAAGTGCCAACGACCGTTATGGTGGCAATATTCAAAAAGATGGCCGCTTCTCGGTAATTCCCCACGTCTCGGCAGGCATGATTGAACCCTCTGACTTGCGGGCCCTGGCCGACGTGGCTGACGAATATAAGGCCAAGCTCAAGGTGACCGGTGCCGACCGCATCGGTATCTACTCGATTCGCAAAGAGGATCTGCAAAAGGTCTGGGATAAACTTGCCATGAAGGCTGGGCATGCTTACAGCAAGTCCTTTAGGGCAGCCAAGGCCTGCGTTGGGTCCACGTACTGTCGCTTTGGCCTTGCTGATGCGCTTTCGCTGGGTGCAAGGTTGTCCGATCGCTACCGGGGCCTCACTGGTCCTGCCAAGGTCAAAATGGGGGTCTCGGGCTGCCCTCGGAACTGTTCTGAAGCGACCATTAAAGACTTAGGGGTTGTAGCTGTGGACGGCGGTTGGGACATTTATATTGGTGGAAACGGCGGGGCCAAGGTTGTTGCCGCGCAGAAAATTGCGCGAGTAAAAACCGCTGACGACGTTGTTCAAATCGCCGACCGGTTCTATGAGTTTTATCGAAAGAATGGAAGGTATGGCGAACGTTCGGCTCCCTTTGTTGAAAGGTTGGGCTTAGAAAAGGTAATGGACGGCATACTCTATGATACCGAAGCGAACCTGAAAAAGCTCGAAAGTGATTTAGCCGAAGCTTTGGCCAATGTGAAGGACCCCTGGAAGGGCGGAATTGATCTTCATGACACCATCCGCCGCGACAACAGTGACCCTTCGTCGCAAAAAGATTGGGAGGGAGACACCGTTCTTCCCCCGGACCGTAAGATTAACTTAGGAAAGGTTGAAGAAGTTCCCGAAGGCGAAAATCGGTTGTTTACCACGCCCTGGGGCGACATTGTTGTCTTTCATGGCCGTGATGGCCGGTGGGCGGCCGGTGAAAGTCGTTGTCCCCACCGAGGCGGCCCCATGGTCGATTGTCACTTTATTAGTGGTCAGTTGACCTGTCCTCTCCATTCTTTTGTCTTTGACTCAAAAACAGGGTCCTGCGGGAACGCTGAAGTTCGAAACCTTAAGGTTTGGCCCGTTGAGGTCGGCAACGGGCAAATTACAGTGACCTTGTAAAGGGTTTATACCACTGGGTCACAGTCAATGGTGTTTCTTATGACTTTTGGAACCGGCCTTAGGAGCCGGTTCCTCGGTCTGGCCCGTAGTTTCTCGGGGCCAGGGCTGGGGAATAAAGTTCAGGCTGGACAGAGGCGGACGTACATAGTCTTTGGCTTCTTGCCGCTTGGGGAGCTTCAGCTTTTCGGGGGTCAGGTCTTTGTAAGGAATCTGGCTTAGAAAATGGTGGATAACATTAAGGTGGGCCGCACGTTTGAGGTCGCTAGGGACTTCGTGCCACGGGGCCTCAGGGATATGGCTAAAGCTCAACATCGCATCTTTCGCCTTGGAATAATCCACCCAACGCGAACGGGCGCTCAAGTCCATCGGGCTAAGCTTCCAGCGTTTTGCGGGGTCATCGAGGCGCTCTTGAAACCGCCGTTCTTGCTCTTCATCGCTGACCGAAAGCCAATACTTTAAAAGCAAAATACCTGATCGCACCAGCATTCGTTCGAACTCGGGTACCGAGCGGGCGAATTCCTGGTACTCTTCGTCGGTACAAAAGCCCATGACCCGTTCCACACCGGCCCGGTTGTACCAACTGCGGTCAAAGACAACGATTTCTCCCCCTGCGGGAAGGTGAGCGACGTATCTTTGAAAATACCACTGGGTTTGTTCGCGTTCGGTGGGAGCTGGTAGGGCTGTTACACGAACGGAACGCGGGTTGAGTGGCGCGGTTAAGGCTTTAATCGTGCCCCCCTTGCCGGCGGCGTCTCGCCCTTCGAAGATCACCAAGACTTTAAGCTTTTTGGCCTTAACCCACTCTTGAAACTTCACGAGTTCGGTGTTGTAAACCTCAAGCTGTTTTTCGTACTCTTTCTTGGGCACATCGTTTTGGGACATGACGCCTCCTTTTGTTATTACAATAACGGTTTAAGCGTTATAGGTCGAGGAGCTGACGTTACCACCGGTTCCCGTCCAATTGGTATGAAAGAACTGTCCACGTGGTTTGTCGGTTCGTTCGTACGTATGGGCCCCAAAATAGTCCCGCAGGGCTTGAAGCATGTTGGCGGGTAGACGGCCCGTTCGGTAGCCGTCAAAAAAGGCCAAGGCCGTACTCATGGCAGGGAGTGGTATACCGGCAGTAACCGACGCGGCAATCACACGACGCCAAGCTCCTTGTGCCCGGAGCAGAATCGCTTTGAAGTAATCATCCAGCACCAAGCTGTCTAATTGGGGGTTTTTGTCGAAGGCTTCTTTGATTTTTCCTAAAAACACACTGCGAATGATACAACCACCTCGCCACATCAGTGCAACGGAACCGTAATTGAGCTTCCAGCCGTATTCTTTGGCGGCTTCGCGCATCAGCATAAAGCCTTGAGCGTACGAAACCAGCTTTGAAGCCAAGAGAGCTTCTTTCAAGTCATTCAAAAAGGCCTTTTTATCGCCTGCGAAAGGGGGAAGGGGAGGCAGTGCCAGAACTTTTTCGGCGCGTACGCGTTCTTCTTTAAGAGCCGAAAGGGCACGAGCAAAAACCGCCTCGGCAATCAGTGTGACGGGAACACCCATGTCCAGAGCATCAACCGAGGTCCATTTTCCCGTTCCCTTTTGGCCGGCGGCATCCAGAATTTTTTCAAGAAGAGGAGTGCCGTCCGTGTCCTGGTACCCGAAAATATTGGCGGCTATTTCAATGAGGTAGCTATCCAGCTCGCCTTTGTTCCATTCCAAAAAGGTTTGCCGCATCTCTTGGTGAGAAAGCCCTAAATAGGATTTCATCAAATGGTAGGCTTCGGCAATTAATTGCATATCTCCGTATTCAATGCCGTTATGGACCATTTTGACGTAATGCCCGGCCCCGGTTTCGCCAACCCAATCACAGCAAGGTTCCCCTTGGTCGGTTTTTGCAGCGATCGCTTGAAAAATGGGCTTTACATGAGGCCAAGCCTCGGGGTTACCGCCCGGCATTAAGCTGGGACCGTTACGAGCCCCTTCCTCTCCGCCCGAGACGCCGGTTCCGACAAACAAAATACCTTTTTCGGCTAGCGCCTTAGCCCTTCGGTTTGTATCGGGGAAGTGGCTGTTACCGCCGTCAATGAGAATATCGCCCTTTTCGAGGTACGGAAGAACAAGCTCTATAAATTGGTCAACAACTTCACCAGCCTTAACCATGAGCATTACTTTGCGGGGGCGCTTGAGCGAGGCCATGAACTCTTCCATCGAGTGTGCCCCAATCAGTTCCGATCGACCTTTTCCTGCGTCATTCAAGAACTCGTCTACCTTGCTGACAGTGCGGTTAAAAACCGCGACGGTATAACCGTGATCACACATATTCAGGACAAGGTTTTGTCCCATGACGGCCAAACCAATCAGGCCGATATCGGCGTTTTTTTGCATACTGCTCTCCTCGTCAATAACTTAAGTATAGATGTCTTCTCAGGAAATGCCTACGCCGAAGAATTGTCAAATTCTGGACAATACAGGCCCTTGACGGTCAATAGTTGGATTATTATATTGAACTCACGTTCAATGAACGTAGGTTCAGTAAAATGCCAAAGAAAATTCCTGATCTTGAAGCCAAGATCCTTGAAGCCGCCCACCAGCTCTTTCTCAAGAACGGTTACCTAGCTGTCAGTATGAAGCAGGTTGCCGTTGAGGCAGGGACAAGCGTGGGAAACCTCTACAACTACTTCAGAACCAAAAAAGACCTCTTTTTGGCCGGACGCAAGCTAGGCCTACAGTCCTTTCAAAAGGAACTGCTTGAAAGCGTTCGCCCCAATTCTGATCCGCTCGAGGTTCTGCGACGCCTTTTGACCAATCTGCTAGAGACTTTTGACAAGCTGGCGGGGTTGTGGGAAGACTTCATGGCTGAAGTCTCTACGAGCTTATCCCGCGAGGATGCTATGGCCCTTCATCGGGAGCTGCAAAACGATTCTCGTCGGATGGTTGTAGACCACGTGGACAGGATCCTGCGACGGTTAGCCGAACAGGTTCCGCGGATACAAGAACTGTTGACGTTTCCCGAGTACCGCTTTGCCAGCAGTCTCGTTTCGCTAGTGAAATTTCTGGTTCGTACCTACCCGGGGGAACTAGAAGAGAACCGTCGTTACCTCGAAGCAACCCTCAAGGCCTTTTTTCAACCTTCAGAAACCTTAAAGGAACATGTATGACCAAACTGCTTTTTACCGCGCTGTTTCTTGTCGCGGGTTTTACCGCCTGGGCAGAACCGGCGCTTACCGTAAAACAAGCCGTGCAGGAAGCGCTCAATAACAACCTCGGCTTAAAAGCTGCCGATGTGGCCACGCAAATCAAAAAACGTGATCACGATCTAGCCTGGAACAAGTTTTACCCTACCGTGTCCGTGAGCGGCGGGTATATGCGGCTGAATGACATTACTACCAGCGAACGCCCTGTTGGAATAATGCCGACGTCACCTCCGCAATTAATCTGGCTCGTTCCGACAAACGACAACATCATCACGAGCTTTAAAGCCCAAATGGCCCTGTCTCCAGCGATGTTTTCTGCGGTGGACCAAACGCTCATCGATTACAACAACGCCAAAATCTCGTTGGCAGAAGCTCGGCAGAACCTCACCACCGAGGTAAAAAAGCTCTTTTACCAGCTTTTGGTTTTGCAAGAGACTATCAAAGTAACCGAAGCTGACTTGGCCAACGCCAAGGAGCGCTATAGACAAGCGCAGGTGAATTACAAAGCGGGGTTAGCTCCTGAGCTGACTATGCTCCAGTCTCAAGTTGCCTACGAAAATCGCAAACCAGCTTTGGACGATCTCAACGTTAGCTATCAACAGGTCTTGTTCGCTTTCGAGAACCTTTTGGGCCGTGACAGTGATCCTCAGCTTAAATTATCAGGGACGCTTAGCGTTCCGACGAACTTGCCACCTCTGAATGCCCAAGACTTAGCGGATAAGTTTATTGACCGCCGTTGGGACCTGCAGGCGGCCGAGGGTCAAGTAAAAGCGGCTGATGGTTACCGTAATATCGCGAACGGTTCGTTATGGCCGTCGCTCATCCTCTCGTATAGCGCCGACCCAACGTTGAATGGCTATTTTTATTCCCAATGGAATCAAGGTTCGAGCTGGCTTCAGCAAACAGGAGCCTTTACTGTCCTTTTAAATTGGGAACTAGATTCCTTGATTCCGACTTCACAAGCGGACAATCAGCGCCAAGACGCTGCCGATGCCGTGAAAGCCGCCAAATTACAGCTAGCGCAACTTGAGCAGACGGCACGCTCGCAGGTTGTTACTGATGTAGCGCGCCTTAACACCGCCGTGGTCGCCCTGAGTAGTCAGGAGGCTAACGTTGCCGTGGCAAAAAAGGCCTACCAACTTACGGATGAAGCGTATCAATCGGGTGCCAAAAGCTTTTTGGAAGTTCAAGATGCAGAATTGCAGTACGAAACCGCACAGCTGAATTTGTTGAACGAGAAAGACCGCTACATCACTGCTTTACTTGACCTAGAAACCGCATTGAACAGTACAAGAGAGGAAATCTATGGAAAATAAAGAGACCCAGGGAGCACCAGCTCCCGTGCACAAAAAGAGCAACGCGAGGTTTCTCGCGATTGTTATAGGCATCATTGTCGTTGGCGGAGGAATCACTGCCTGGTTGGCCTTGAACCCCACCGTTTCGACCGACAACGCCGCCGTGGACCGGGATAAAGTCACGGTGAGCTCAAAGATTATGGCTCACATCGTCAAGATCTTCGTCAAAGAAGGGGACCTTGTTCCTGCCGGGACGGTGCTTGTTAAGCTTGACTCCACCGACCTTCAGGCCCAAAAGACTCAGGCCGAAGCCAACGTCGTGATTGCGAAAGAAAGCGCCTTGATGGCAAAGATTGACTTTGACCGGGCTAAGTCTGATTTTGACCGCGCCACCCGGCAGTATCAACATCAAATTATCTCGACGCAGGCCTTTGAGCATGCTCAAACAGCCTATGACAACGCACAGATCAATGCCACGTTGGCGCAAAAACGTATTGAGGTTGCCCAAGGTCAACTGGATTACATCAACTCGATGCTGGCGTCAGCGACTATGACGGCACCATTTGATGCCGTCATTGCGAAAAAGTGGCTGCACTCTGGCGATTTGCTACAACCCGGCCAGCCGGTTTTGACGGTCTACAATAGTCGGTATGCTTGGGTGACGGCCAACCTTGAAGAAACAAAAATTGCCAAGATAAAGATTGGTGACCCTGTTGATATTCATATTGACGCCTACCCTGGGATCACCTGGCACGGCAAGGTGTACGAAATTGGTGACAGTACTGGCAATCAATTCTCGTTGATTCCTGTCAATAATGCCGCCGGTAACTTTACCAAGGTAACACAACGTATTCCCGTCAAAATTTCAATTGATGAAACTACCGACCTCCATAACACCAAGATGACCCCGCTTTACCCGGGTATGTCAGCTGTCGTGGAAGTCAAACCCTAAAGGACGCCCTTATGGCTCATTCTCTTCGTCATAAAGCCATCGGTAAGGTTCCCGCTTTTCACCACGAACACCCCTCTTACCGTTGGTGGGTTTTGGGCAACGTGTTGATTTCAACCTTCATGGCTGTTATTGAATCAACGGTTGTCAACACGGCCCTTCCTAAAATGCAGGCCTCCTTTGGGACAAGCCTCGACATTATCGAGTGGGTACTGACAGCTTTTAACTTGACTTTTGCCGTTGTTTTGCCGCTTTCCGGTTGGCTGGCTGACAAGGTCGGTTACAAGCGGATTTTCTTTTTGGCACTGGCTCTATTTACAACGGGTTCATTTTTGTGCTCGTTGGCGTGGAACGAAAGCATTCTGATTGTGTTTCGGGTTATTCAGTCGGCGGGGGGCGGAATGCTCCAGCCTGTTGGTATGGCGATTGTTCTGCGGGAGTTCCCGCCCAAGGAACGAGGAACCGCCCTGGGCTTTTACGGCATTGCGGCGGCGGCATCCTTGTCGATTGGCCCCAGCCTAGGAGGACTTCTTACCGATAACTTTGGCTGGCAGAGTATTTTCTTGATCAACGTCCCCTTTGGGATTCTGGCCATGATGGCTACGGTGTTGATCCAGAGGGAATACCGTAACCCAAAAGTAGGTGATTTTGATCTGTGGGGGTTCGTGACCAGCGCGATTTTTCTCATCAGCTTTCTCCTGGGCTTAGCTGACGGAAATGCTGGTTGGAACACGGGTGGGTGGACCTCGCCGTTCATTATTACCTGTTTTGGCGTTTCGGCGATCAGCTTGGCCCTGTTTCTTCTGATTGAGTATCGCGTAGAACACCCCATGCTCAACCTGCGTTTGTTAGGCGAATGGAACTTTGGCTTGTCTAACCTGCTGATCTTTTTGATTGGTATGGTGCTGATGGGGTCGTCGTTCTTGTTCCCCGTTTATCTGCAAGGAAGCTTGGGCTACACAGCGTTTCAGGCAGGTCTAATCTTTTTGCCTTTAGGACTGATTCAGGGAGTAATTTCGCCGATCACGGGTATCATGTCGTCCAAAATCAATCCGAAAATCCCAGCGCTCATAGGCATATCATCCGTAGCCGTAAGCTTTCTCTTCAACACCTTGTTATCCTATAACCCCCCCGAGTGGGTCATAATGCTTCCGATAGTGTTGCGTGGTCTGGGGTTTGGTATGTTGTTCATTACTATTCAGGCAGTTTCGGTCAGTACCTTACCTCATGACAAAATTGCCCAAGGTTCCAGTATGATCGCCCTCTCCCGGCAGATTGGTGCAGCTTTCGGGGTTGCTGTTGTTGGCACGATTACGAATACGCGGCAGATCTTTCACCAAGCCATTATCGGGGAAGGCATGAATGCCTGGTCTCCTGCTTTCCGCTCCACGGTTGGACCCTTGGCGTCGGCCATTCAACAGAACACAGGCAGTAACATGGCGCAAGCCATGACTCTGGCCCAGTCGTCAATTATTTCACAAGCTGCCGGGCAGTCCTTTATCGATTCGATTAATGATGCCTTTTGGCTGGTAACTGTTCTGATTGCCTTGATGGCTATTCCCGTTGCTATGCTGAAAATTAAGAAAAGAAGTCAGCACGCTCCGGGTGGTGGCAAGCCGGAACCTGTCGCTATGATGGAATAGAGGATATCTCGGGACTTACGATCAAAGATTCGGGACTTACGCTTGAAGATAAGGAAAAAAGCGAGTGTCTACCGTTAAAAAATGTCCCACCAAAAGTTCGGACATTAAAAAGGTATAGGCCTCAATTGGTCCTGCGTGACCGGATTTTAGGCTTTGAACCACCTCGTCCGCCTTGAGCAAAAGGCGGCGGTGGATCTCAGCATGCTGAGGCATCTCGGGATAGGCTTTGACGCGCATAATCCCTTCTTCATGTTGAAAGTGCGCCTTGGTTTCGGCAACAATTTCTTCTAAGAGGTGTACGATCTGCTCTTGGGTCCCTTCTTGAGCGGCAAGACTTCGAATGACGTCAGCTTTGGTAATTAACTGGCGATGTTCCTCGTCGATAACCGCATTCCCCGAGTTCCATTCACTGTGCCACTGAATTTTATTTTCCAGCCAAGACGATCGGGGCGGACTATCGAGCGCAACGCGGTTTCGCCCGCGATTCTTAGCCAAATACAACGCTTTGTCGGCTCGTTCTAACCACAACAGCAGGTCTTCTTGGCGTTCCCACAGGGCTACCCCAAGGCTAACGGTGAGGGGGCGTTGGCAACAACTCGCGATGCTTTCTACTCGACGGCGGATCTTTTCGGCAAGATTTCGGGCTCCGGTTTGAGGCGTCTCGGGCGCGATGACAAAGAATTCTTCACCTCCCCACCGAAAGAGTTGATCGGTCGACCTGAGCGACGACGCTATGGCAGAACAAACCTCTTTGAGGACTTCATCGCCAGTCAGGTGACCCAACTCGTCGTTGATCACCTTGAAATGATCGATATCAATCAGAATTCCGCAAAGGGGAGAGCCAAAGCGTCCGGCACGTTTGATCTCGTAGTGGGCTCGGTCTTCGAGAGCCCGTCGATTGCCAATCCCCGTAAGCGCGTCTGTCGTTGCAGTCTTGGTCATTTGGACGTGCGAACGTCGTAATTCCAAGTACAGGGCGTCTGCGTCGGCAATTAATAAAATACCACCCCACAACATCGTGAGGAGGAGGATGAGGGTGGCTGAAAATTCGCTAAAAGGATGGAATGTCGAAGGCGACCCTAAAAACCCAACTGCTTGGCTGATCCTTATGGCATGAAAGACAATCAAGGCCCCCACAAGAATTCGCAAGGCAACAACAATGCTAGGCGAAGCAGGCCGTTTACGAAGGCGCAAATCTCTTAACACGCCTAGCATGACCAAAATGATCCCGCCTGACATGGCGGTAACTCGCCAAGCCAGGTTTTGCAACACCATTCCTGCGATCAAGACCACTGCGGCCAAAAGAAAAAGAACGGTGTAACGGACAATCCATGAACGTCCCTGGCCAGCCCAAGATCGCAAGCCCCACGAGATCGCAATATGAAAAAAGAAGATCAACAGGTTGGCACTCAGCACCCCCAACCACACGGGAAGACCAGCCTGGTCCGTTAACAGGACAAAGCCTAGGGTACCCGCACCGAAGCCTAGGGCGAATAGAATCAGGTGAAACTCACGTTTCGAAAAAGCCTCGAGGATAAATAAGATAAAAAAAACCGCCAGGCTGAGCGAGGCGGCTAAAACCATATCCACGGCCATGATGAATAAGTCTAGGTTACTCCCATTTAAAAAGCCAGGCGGCGACGGCTAAAAAGACAACGGTCATCACGGCGAGGGCCGCAAGGTCTGGGGCTACTTGAAGCAAGCCCGCACCGTTGAGCATGATTTGGCGTTCTGCATGAATCAGGTGGGTCAACGGAAAGATTTCGGCCGCCGTGCGAACCGGGGCGGGAGCACCCTCTAACGAGAAAAAGACTCCCGAAAACACAATCATGGGAAAGGTCAGCAGGTTCATCAGACCGTTGGCTAACTCTTCACTGCGAAAGCGAGCGGCAAAAACCAAGCCCAGCGAAATCAAGCAGACTATGCCCAAAACGGTTACTAGCAAAAGGTCGAGATAACTTCCGTTCATGGTAAAATGCAAAAAGAAATCGGTACCGGCATAGACCACGACAACGGTACCCAGCACAATGACCAAACGGCTGACGGCTTGCGCTACTAAAAAGGTTAGGGCCGAAACGGGAGTGGCTTTCAGCCGTTTAAGGACCCCATTTTTACGGTAACGAACCAGCACATACCCCACCCCAAACAGACAGCTGAAGAGCATGTTCATCGAAATGACGCCGGGCACAGCCCAGTCTACATACCGAATGGGTTTCCCCGTGACAGCTCCCTTGGCCCAGAGTGCGGGCGGTGGGGTCGAAGAAGTCGCCGTACCGGAGGCAAGCTTCGACTCATCACCCGCGGCCAGCTTCAACTCATCGGCCAGCAAACGCTCGGCCAGAATGCTTTTTCCCGACTCGGCGTTCATCCAGTACCGGTGCTGGGCTGGGGCAACCGCTAAATCCAGCTGGTGCTGACGTAACTTTTTGAGCGCATCGGCTTCTTGGTCGGCAGGGTAGGCTACTTGCTGGAACTGCGGGCTTGATAAAAGTGCGGGCAGGCCGGCCGTTGGCCCAATGACCCCGACCTTAAAAACTTTTTCATCGGGTTGCCCAAAGGCAAGGGCAAACCCGGCCACCAAGACGATGGGGAATAAAAGGTTCCAAAAGAAGGTCCCTCGGTCACGAAGAAATTCCATGGAACGAGCGCGAAAAATAGCGAGAAATTGGCGGATCATGGGCATTCTCCCTTCAGGATCGTAAAAATTTGCCTGTCAGTTTGAGGAACAGGTCCTCGAGATCGGGTTTGTGCACCGAGAGTCGGGTCAAATCGATTTTGGCTTCTAGTAAACTGCGGATGGTCCCATCTAAGTCCGAGGTTTCGATTTCGACGTGACCGGCACGAATTTCTAGGTCATGACAGCAGGTCAGCTTTTGCAAATCGGACGGGTTGGCTACTGCTTCTTCGGGAATGGTGACCAAGGCCCCGGCAAAGTGCCGGCGTAATAGCTGGGCGGGGGTGTCCCGTTCCAGAATAACCCCGTGATCCATGATGGCGATTTCGTCACACAGCAGTTCAGCCTCATCCATATAGTGCGTGGTCAACAGGATTGTGGTTCCCTCGGCTTTGATACGGTTAACAAGGTCCCAAAAGTGGCGGCGGGCCTGAGGGTCAAGGCCGGTGGTTGGCTCGTCCAAAAAGACTAACTCTGGTCGAGGAATCACCGCCAAAGCTAAAAGCATCCGTTGCCGTTGACCGCCCGAGAGCTTCTGGTTATCACGGTTGAGAATATCTGAAAGACTGCACAGCTCAATCACCTCGGCCAGGGGACGGGGATTCGGGTAAAAGGCCGAAAATAATTCGATGGTTTCTTTTACCGTGATGAACTCGGGTAAGGCGGTGGATTGAAACTGAATACCAACCTTTTCACGGAACTTGGCGCCAATGGGCTGGTCCCGAAACAAAACCTGACCCGACGAGGGAGACAAAATCCCCTCCATCATTTCAATAGTGGTTGTCTTACCAGCACCGTTGGGCCCTAACAAACCAAAGCAGATCCCTTGGGGGATACCGAACGAAAGGTGATCCACGGCCGTTAACGAACCGTACACTTTGCTCAGATTTTCGACACGGAGGATATCCATGACCAAGATAATCGACAAAGTTGCTCAGGAAGTCAACGGCCGAGATAAGCCGGAACTGGTCAAACTTCTGATAAGCTTCGGGCTTGCGTGGTTAAGCGTTGAGACACCAGATCCAGACGCTGGGCTTCGGGAAGAGCCTCGCCCCAGGCTTGTGAAAGCGTGCGAACAAAGGCGCTCCCAACGACAACGGCATGAGCGCGGGGGGCTAAGGCCCGAACTTGATCAGGGCTATCGATGCCAAACCCGGCAAGCACTTTTGTCTGTGCATGTAACCCCGACAAAAAGAATTCAAGGTCGGGAGTGAGCGTGGTGTGAATCCCCGTGATGCCAGTACGAATGGCGGTATAGACCCACTCGGGCTTTAACGCCAATAACTCGTTGAGTCGGCTAGCGGCTACTGTGGGGACAATGACGGGCACAATGGGTACCCCTGCCGCACGGCCGGCTTCGAACAACCCCTCGTCGGCACCGGGGATCAAGTCAGGGATAATCAAACCAACACCCAGGCGCGCTGCCTCGGCCACAAAAGCCTCGACACCCCGGGCAACGACGATGCTGGCATAGCTCATGACAAAGATTGGTATGCTGGGGAACTCTTGGCGAAGCACCGAGACAAGCTCCCAACCCTTGGCAACCTTAAAACCCGCAGCCAGGGCTTGCGTACAAGCGGCCTGGATGGCCGGGCCGTCGGCGCTGGGGTCCGAAAACGGAAACTGCACCTCAAGATAGGTCGCACCGCCGCGCGCTAGGGCTCGTGCCGCCTCTAGGCTGGCTTTCTGAGTGGGGTAACCGGCTACCAAATGGGCCATCAGGTTAACTTTCATGGCGTTGTACCTCGTCTTTGAGAAACTGGAACCAGGGTTCTGGGTTGATGTGTTTGGCGCTGATAAAGATGTCCTTATCGCCCCGGCCGGACATGTTGACGATGAGCGCCTGGTCGCGGGGGAGCGTTGGGGCTAGCTTAAGGGCAACAGCGCCGGCGTGAGCGGATTCCAGAGCGAAAACCACCCCTTCGTGCCGCGCAAAAAACTTCACGGCGTCTAAGACTTCGGTGTCGCTGGCCGAGGTGAACTCGATACGTCCGGCTTGCCCTAACGCCGCCAACTGGGGGCCAATTCCGGCGTAGTCGAGACCGGCCGAGACCGAGTGGGTGTCCATGACTTGTCCGTCGTCGTCCAAGAGGAAAAAGCTCTTGTAGCCTTGGACGATTCCCGGACGCCCTTCGCCGCTCATCCGAACGGCGTTTTGGCCGTGTCCTTGTCCGCGTCCGCCGGCTTCGACACCAATCAAGCGGGGCCGAAGTTTATCAAGAAAAGGTTCAAAGAAGCCAATCGAGTTGGACCCCCCGCCCACACAGGCGATCATGGCGGCAACGTTAAGGTCCTGGGTTTGCTGGGCAACTTCGCGGCCGATCACAGCCTGAAATTCTCGCACCATGTCCGGAAACGGCGACGGGCCTAGCGCACTGCCCAGCAGGTAGTGGGTGTCAGGAAAGCTCCCTGACCAATCGCGCAGGGCCTCGTTGACAGCATCCTTGAGGGTTTGAGAGCCACTTTTGACGCTGACAACTTCGGCTCCATACAGTTCCATTAAAAAGACATTGGGACGTTGGCGGCGAATATCCACCTCGCCCATGTAAATCCGGCAGGGCAACCCAAACTTAGCGCAAACGGCTGCAGTGGCAACACCGTGTTGTCCGGCGCCGGTTTCGGCAATGATTCGGGTTTTGCCCATCCGGAGGGCCAAAAGCACCTGACCTACGGCATTGTTGATCTTATGGGCGCCGGTGTTGGCAAGTCCTTCGAGCTTGATGTAGATCTGGGCTCCCCCCAAAAGCTTTGAGGCATTCCTCGCCGGCAGAAGCGGGGTTGGGCGGCCAATATATTCTTTTTGAATTTGGGCCAATTCCTTCAAAAAGCTGGGGTCGCCCATTGCCGTAATGAAGGCTTGTTCGAGCTCTTTGAGCGGCGCGCGCAGAACTTCGGCGACATAACGCCCTCCGAATTGTCCAAAAAAATCGTTAAACACAGGCATTGTCGATCTCCTGAAAATACTGACGAAGTTTGACGGGGTCCTTATGACCGGGGGTTGCCTCTAAGCGGCTGGAGGCGTCGACGAGTTCTGGTCTCCACGTGGCTATCACCTGGGCGATATTGTCAGGTCCTAAGCCGCCTGCTAGCCACACCGGACGGGGCCCTAGGGCGGCCAGAACATCGTCGGGGATTCTCTGACCGGTACCACCAGTCAGGATGCGGCCTTCGGAATCCTTGGCAAACGCATCGGCAAGAAGACGGGGGGCAACTCCGTTAAGGTAGGGGGCAAAGGCCGCCGGGGTGTCAGCTCCCACCGCTTTGTACCCCTGTTGGGCCCAGGCATCGACTAACTCGGGTGGTTCTTGGCCGTGAAACTGAACAGCATCCAGAACACCCGCCTCGAGAAGATCCGAAATCTCGTCGGGCAGGGGGTCGTTCGGTCCCAGAGCAACAACCCCGACTTTAAGGGCTCGCGTCGAGAGAGTCCGTACAAAGCCTGGGTCCACGCGCCGGGGCGAGGGTGCAAAAATAAAACCGAGGACATCAGCCCCTAGCTCATCGGCCAGCTCTACATCCTGCCGGTGTGCCAAGCCGCAAATTTTTACCAACGGACGTCCTGGTCGGGCACGCTCATACAGCCGTGACCAAAACGAAGGCCTATCGGCAGGGTGGTGGGCCCAAGGGGGAGAAAATGTCTTAACCAGCTGACTAGCCAGCCGAGGTTCGCGAACGGCACCCTCTCCTACTAAGACTCCTTGAAAACCTGCCCCAGCACACCAGGCGGCCTCTTCGGGGCGAAAAATCCCCGATTCAAACACCAGTTTTGTTGTCCAATCGACCAGAGGTCGAACCTTGAGGGGGATGGCTCGATCAAGGGTAAAGTTTCCTAAGTTGCGGCAGTTGATTCCGGTAAAACTTGGCTTTAACGGCCGGGCCCGGGCTATGTCCTCTTCATCATGGACTTCAACAAATACGGCCAGGCCTAACTGCTCGGCATAGCGTTTTAAGTCAGCCAGGTCGTCGGCGGCCAGTAACGAGGCGATCAGCAAGACAGCATCGGCGCCCGCCCGGTACGATACCTCAAGGTCTTGGCGATCGGTCAAAAAATCCTTGCGAAGAATGGCAGTCTGGGGAAACGCCGCTTTGACATCCATCAGGTCTTGCAAGGAGCCCGCGAAGTAATCTTCTTCGGTAAGAACCGAGATGGTTTGAATCCCTGCCTCGACATAGTGCCGGGCTTGGGCAACGGCATTCAACCCCGAGTGGATGTCCCCCCGGCTGGGACTGCGGCGTTTGACTTCGCAGATCACAAAGGGGGAGCGTCCAAAAGGAACGAGCGGAACGGTACGAGCCGCCGGTACCGCGTGGCCAAAGGTATAACCCTCGCGAGAAATGCGGTCCAGCCGCTTAGCGACAATATCGCGTTTAATGTCCGTCACGCCGTTCCTCCTTGAATAAAGCTTATTTTCGCGGTCTGCAGTCCCTTGCGAGCTTACAGCATCCACACTCGGGTCATTCCCGAGTAATCGTTGTCGATACCCCATTCGTCCAGAATCTGGCTAAGCGCCCCACGGTGGTGAGTCTGGTGGTTCAAAAGGTGCAAAATGAGACCGATCCAGGGCGCCGTAACGCTTTTGCCTTGAAAGTTGGTGTAGGTAAAGTTTTCATCCAGGTGACTTTCGGGGACTTCGGTGGCAAAGAGTTTCCACGCTTGATCTAGCTTGTGGCGCAGGGCGACATACTCATCCCAGGTGTTGAACATGATCTTGCCGATCCCAGTTTCGGGTAGGTCTGTGGTCAAAGGTTTCAAGCCGGGAGCTAAGCCGTTGTCACCAAAGCGGCGAAGCCAAGCTAAATCGGACGACGCAATGTGGTTCAAAATTCCCTTGGCCGATTTAAAAAAGGAGCCCACAGGGGTTTCCCAGCGCGGTGAGGCCCCAGTCGCCAAAGGCGCAAAGAGTTTTTCGATATCGCGGTTAACTTGTTCATTGTAGTCAACCCATTTTTTGAGAATCGCTAAAGCGGTCATAAGTCCTCCTTCAGACTATACGGTAAAAATACGTCGTTCTATTCTGAAAAGGCCAGCGTCGCGGCACGGACCTGGGCGATTTTTGTGGCAACTCGGCCGTCGGCAAAAGCAGAAGCCGCTTGATGGTAGCCTTCTTCAACAGTTTGGGCCAGGCCAGCGAGGTGAAGAGCCGCCCCCGCATTAAAACAGACAGCTTCGCGCAACGCAGGGCGCCCACCGCCCTGGGCTATTTCGAGGGCCATTTCGGCGTTCTCGGTGGCGGTGCCGCCCCGCAAATCGGCAAGCGTTCGCCCTTGGATACCTACCGATGTCGGGTCCAAAACGGTCTCGACGAGCTCGTCGCCACGAAAGCGCCAGGTTTTTGTAACAGCACCAACCGAGATTTCGTCTAACCCGTCGGTGCCAAAGACGATCAGGGCGTCTTCGACTCCCAAGAGCCGGGCGGCTCGGGCGATCAGGGGTCCCAGGCTTTCTTCGTACACACCAATCAGTTGACGGTTAGCACCGGCGGGGTTCACCAGGGGGCCTAAGAGGTTCATGATGGTTTTTACGCCAAGCTCTTTGCGCACGGGACCGGCAAATTTCATAGCGCCGTGGTAGACGGGGGCAAACAAAAACGTGAACCCGGTTTTTTCAAGAACTTGCGCGGCTTGCTCGGGTTTAAGGTCGATCTTGAGCCCTAAGGCGCCATAAAAGTCGGCCGCTCCGGAACGGGAGCTGACCGCCCTGTTGCCGTGCTTGGCCACTCGCGCTCCACAGGCGGCGGCGGTCAAAGCCGCCATCGACGAAATGTTGAAAGTTCCCTGCTCGTCGCCACCAGTCCCGACGATGTCGAGGTAGGTTCCCTCTACCGAGGTGGGAAAGGGTGTCCGTTTGCGTTGTAAAACAGCGGCGCAACCGGCGACTTCTTCGGGGTGAATCCCTTTTAAACTGAGGCCCACAAAAATCGCCGCAATTTGAGCGGGGCTGAGGTTGCCTTCGGTGAGCTCTTCCATAAACGATTCCGCTTCGACCTGGCTCAGGTCTTTTTTGGCCATAACCTTGCGGACCAGGGGTTGGAACTCAAAACTTTCACGCCGGTAATTCAGAAAGTTCTTCAAAAGACGCTTTCCGTGTTCGCTAGCGATCGATTCGGGGTGAAACTGAACCCCCTCAATGGGGAAGGTCTTGTGTCGAACGCCCATGATTTCGCCGTCGGGACTTGTGGCGGTCACTTCGAGCACCTCTGGCAAGGTCTGGCGGTCAATGACGAGGCTGTGATAGCGCGTAAAAACCGAAGGGGTGGGGATCGAGCGGAACAGACCCTTACCGTCGACCGTGATAGGTTGGGTCTTACCGTGAACAATCTCTTTGGCCCCGATGATGCTGGCACCAAACGCGTAGCCAATGGCTTGGTGACCCAGGCAGATCCCCAGCAGGGGAACCGACCCAGCGAACGTCCGGATGACGTCGATCATGCAACCGGCTTCTTCGGGACGTCCTGGCCCCGGGGACAGAATAATTGCCTTGGGGTTCATCCGGCGAAGGGCCTCGACGGTGGTTTGGTCATTACGCACCACCTTCACGTCCTCGTCGGTAATTTCGCAAAGGTATTGGTAGATGTTGTAGGTGAACGAATCGTAGTTATCCAGCAAAAGAATCATTTTACACCTCCAGCCCCAGGCTTCGCGCCAGGGCTCGCATTTTCTCGTTGGTTTCTTCGAGCTCTCGTTCCGGCTGGGAGTCAAACACCACGCCGGCCCCTGCCTGCAAAATCATGGTGTCGCCCTTTTTGAGGGCACTACGGATGGCGATACAGGTGTCGAGGTTGCCGTTGGGTGAAAGGTGCCCGACCACTCCGGCATAAAACCGGCGGGGTTCGGGTTCTAGCCCGTCAAGGATCTCGATGGCCCGAATTTTGGGGGCGCCCGAAACGGTACCAGCAGGGAACGAGGCACGCAGGGCATCGATCCCCAACTGACCCTCGGCTAAACGACCCTGCACATTGCTTACCATGTGCATCACATGGCTGTAGCGTTCCACGGTGTATGATTCGGTTACCTCGACGCTGCCCGGCTGACAGAGGCGACCCAGGTCATTACGGGCCAGGTCAACCAACATGAGGTGCTCGGCACGCTCTTTGGTGTCGGCCAGCAGTTCCGCTTCGAGCTCACGGTCTTCGAGCGGGGTTTTTCCGCGTCGCCTTGTACCGGCAATGGGGCGGATTTCGGCAAGCCCATCTTTGACTTTGACGTGCACTTCTGGTGAGGCTCCAAACAGCTGATAATCACCGAAATCGAGATAAAACAGGTACGGAGAGGGGTTGGTTGAGCGCAAGCGGCGGTAGGCTTCTAACGCAGGCATGGCGGTTTTAACGCGAATGCGGCGACTGGGTACGGCCTGAAGCAGGTCACCGGCGATGATATGACGGCGGACTTCTTCGACATTGTGGCGAAACGTCGCATCGGCGTCGTAGGCCTGGGGCAAAATTTCTGCCGGGTAGCTTTGACCTGAGTCGTCGAGAGCTGACCAATCGCCGTTTTGAATTTGCGCCTCGAGGTCGGTCAGGGCCTTTTCTAGGTCAATCTGGCTTTCTTTGTAATTCAGCCCCACCAGGTAAATCAAATCGGTGTAATGATCATAGATTAAAAAAACATGCCCAAAAAGGAACAGCGCATCGGGAAGATGCAGATCGTCTTTTTTGGTCGTTACCTTGATGGTGTCGCAAAAACGGCAGAATTCATACGACAGGTAACCCACTCCCCCGGCGGGAAAAGGAAAATCTTGGGCGGGGTCGGCATGCTGGCGGGCAAAGTACATCAGAACATCGAGAATGTCGCGGTAGGGGGCTTTGATGCGAAACTTTCGTCCGTCTTTGTGCAGACGGACTGTCGTTCCCTCTTGGCTCACCCGAAAGGCCTCTTTGAGCATAAGAACGCTGTAGCGTTCTCGTCCTTTTTTATAGCTGGAAGACTCCAGCACGACTTTGGCACCCAGTTTGACGGCCAGGCTGTAGGGGGTAAAGCGTTCACCGCTGAGGATGCGAACCAAGGTTTCCAACGGAAGACTCCTTACTGTTTCTATTAAAAGAAACAATAGGTATACCCTAACAAACCTCCTTGCAAGTGTCAACACCTTTGGTTTGCAAGGCGCCATTCTTGCGTCAGCGTTCGGGAGCGTGGTACGGTTACCCCCGGGTATTCGCTGGATACCCGGGGAGAAAGCATGAATTTACGCAGGAAAGCGGTGTGGCTCTTGGCTGGACTTTTGGCCTTGGTCCCCGGTTCTTTCGTTCAAGGAGAATCCGTGGCATCGTTTGAAAAGTACGGTGATGGCGTTTACGCTGTCATTTCGACAATCAAAGGCGACATCGTGTTGTCGCTCTATTATAAACAGACACCGTTGACCGTGACCAACTTTGTCGGTCTGGCCGAAGGTACCTTAAACCGGCAAAACCCTGGTCAGCCTTTTTATGATGGCCTGTACTTTCACCGGGTCATTGCTCACTTCATGATTCAAGGGGGGGACCCGTTGGGTAACGGTACCGGCGGACCTGGGTATCAGTTCGCGGACGAGATTGTCCCCAGCCTTAAGTTTGACGGTCCCGGCGTGTTGGCGATGGCGAATGCCGGCCCCAATACTAATGGCAGTCAGTTTTTTATCACGCATGAGGCGACTCCGTGGTTGAATGGCAAGCATACCATCTTTGGCCATGTGGTCGAAGGTCAGGATGTCGTGGACGCGATTTCGCAGGGCGACGAAATTATTTCGATTAAAATTGTGAGGGTAGGGGCCGAGGCCAATCAGTTTCATCCCACTCAGGCAAGCTTTGATGCGCTCGAAAAGGCTCAGCTAGCCAAGAACGAAGCCTCTGAAAAAGCCCAAGCGAATGCTGAAGTTGAACTTCTCGATAAGTTGTCCAAGGGCGCCCAGGTGACTCCCAGCGGCCTCCGATATTTTGTTGACCGCGAAGGTTCAGGGCCTAAGCCCAAAAAAGGCCAAATTGTCGTTGCCAACTACGAAGGCCGGTTTCTCAATGGTAAGGTTTTTGATAGCTCATACCAACGCGGCGAGCCCATTGAGTTCCCTGTGGGTCAGGGCCGGGTGATTCCCGGTTGGGACGAAGCCTTGATGGATATGAGAGTAGGTGAAAAGCGCACGCTGATTATTCCCCCTCAACTGGGTTATGGTAGTCGTGGTGTGGGACCAATTCCCCCCAATTCCTGGCTAGTCTTTGACGTGGAACTCTTAGCAATTAAATAAAAAAAGCCGGCGGGCAAACCCGTCGGCTTTAAAAACGGAGAGAGGGGGATTCGAACCCCCGGTACTGTTACGTACGCCGGTTTTCGAGACCGGTACCTTAAACCACTCAGACATCTCTCCGAGGTCGGGGCTATTATAGGGAAACTGCGGGGCTTTGAAAAGGGTCCGCGCGCCTTACAAGATCTTTTTTCAAGAGCTTTTCGTACCGGTGTTTTTTCACTATAATGCCCCGCATGTTCATCAAATTGCGCGCAGTCCTAGCTTTAGGGCTCATAGCCCTGAGCGCGGCCCCCTTGATGGCCGCTCCCCAAGCCCTCGTTAAGGGCCTAACTTATGCCACCGCCTTCGAAGTTCTTCCCCACGATCAGTTCTTGATTGCCGAAAAAAGCGGAAAAATTCTTTTAGCTTCAGCCAATGGCACCACTCACGTGTGGGCGGATTTGACCGCTTCTACCGATAGCGCTGGTGACGCTGGCCTGTTGGGGATGGCTTTAGACCCCCACTATGCAAAGAATGGCTACGTTTACGTCAGCCAGACTGCTCAGCTTGACGGAAAGAAATCCTTTCGGCTAATCCGGATGGTGAGCCGCCAAGGACACGGAGTCCTCGATAAGGTTTTATGGGGCGGTCTACCCGCCGCCGAACAAGAGCCTGGTGGAATTGTCCGCGTCGGCCCTGACGGTTGTTTGTACTGGGGTGTGGGTACCGGCGGGGACGCCGACGCCGCTCAGGACCCCAAATCCCTTAAAGGCGATTTGTTTCGGCTTAATCTCGATGGAACAATTCCCTCGGATAACCCGATTCCCGGTTCGCCGGTGTGGTCTTGGGGGTTCCGAGACCCCCGGGGAATGGCGTGGAATAGCGACAATGGGCACATGTACGGTTTGGACCGGGGACCCAAGGTTGTCGACGGAACCATGGATGAATTGAATCTTCTTGAACCGGATAAAAATTATGGCTGGCCGGTGATCCGAGGGGCCGAAGCACAGTGGGGTATGGTAACGTCGGTCATTCACTGCAACTCAGGTCACGCCTGGCTACCTGGTGGCGCGACCTTTGTTTCGGGAGGGGCGTGGAACGATTCACTGCTATTTGCCGGTGCAGGTGAGGGAATTTTGTATCGCCTGGTCTTTGATCGGCGCTACCCCCGTAAAATCGACTTTTATCAAGAATTGATCAATGGCGAGTTAGGGCCTTTAACAGATGTGCGCCAGGGTGCGCATCACGAAATTTACATCCTTTCCCGAACCGGCTTGTACCGTCTTCGGGAAGGGGATGACTCGTAGAGGTTCTCTTTAAAAGCGGCCGGCTAGCTTTAAGAGCCGCAGCCGCAACCCCCTGACCCACAGCCGCAACCACCGGTGGAACAGCTTTCACCGGTTTCTTCGGCCCCGCAGTCACAGCCACCAGAGCCACAGCCGCAACCACCAGAACCACAACCGCACGAGGGAGCCGGGGCTTCGTCATCAATAGACAAAATGGTGCAGTTGAATTGAAGGTCGACGCCCGCTAAGGGGTGGTTGGCGTCCAAGGTGACTTTGTCGCCGTCAACCTCGGCAATAACCGCGGTACGCCAGTGTCCCCCGATCTGTGCTTCGATGCGGTACCCGACTTTGGGAGGCATCGAAAGCCCCAGCTCGGCTGTTGGAACAACAGAAACCAGGGTTTCATCCCGCAAACCGTACGCCTCGGCGGCAGGAACGATAAAGGATTGAGGTTCGCCCAGCGGTTTGCCTTGTAAACGAGCGTCCAAACCGGGGAGAATATCGCCTGAGCCCGCACAGAAGGTCAAAGGGCCTTGGCGGTCTGAAGTCCCCAAAAGGTAACCTTCGGGGGTGGAAAAATCGTACGCGATGGTCACGTACTTGTTCTCGGTGACTGTCATAATACCAGTAATATAGCAAACTTCATAGGAAATGTAAGGTATCAGCCCGGCTTTTTTGCGACCACAAGGTAGGGCAAACAGCGAAAACGCTGGGCAAAGTCGATACCGTAGCCTGCAACAAACACATCTTCGATGTCAAACCCGCAGAAATCAACCGTCAAAGCCACCTGTCGTCGGCTCGGTTTGTTGAGGAGCGTACAGATTTTGAGGCTGGCGGGTTGGCGTTCGGCCAACAGCCCACAGATCTTTTGCAAGGTAAAACCGGTATCGATGATGTCCTCGACAATCAGCACATCCTGACCCTGGATCGAGGCCGTCAGATCCTGAAGAATTTTGACTTCGGTGGCTTCTTGGCCATTTCCGTAGGAAGTAACCAGCATAAAATCCACTTCGCTATCAAGCGTCAATTCGCGGGCCAGGTCGGCCAAGAACATGAACGACCCCTTGAGTAGCCCCACTAGAAGGGGGCGCTTCCCCTGGTAATCGGCGCTAATCTGCCGAGCCAGCTCGCTCACCTTAGCGCGTAGGGTCGATTCTGAGATGAGGAGGCGCTCGACGCCGGGGAGAAGGGACTCTGCGGGGGGCATAAGGGCTCCTTAGTACGAGGCTGGGGTGATGTCTTGAATGATACCGTGCTTTTCTTGGGAATTAAGATTGTTCCCCAGGAGGGCCAAGTAAAAATGGTTGTTCTCGAAGGGGGTCAACAGAGGGTGCCCGTTCGCATTTTGAATACTAAAATAGTCGCCAGTAAAGTTCTGCCCCGCTGTTTGCCAAAAGACTGCCAAAGGCCGAGACGGCAGGGGGGCAAACTCCGCCGGCTGGTTGGGGGGGACATTCTGCAAATACGCTTTGATATTTTTGTTGAAATCGGGGGCGACCTCAACCTGGGCCAAGGAGCTGGTAGTTACATTGATAAATGAAAGTTTGGGCAGGGGGCTGTTGTCACGATGTACCGTCATAAGGGCGGGGTGCCCTTGGGGGTCAACGACGGCGGCGTAGGTATCACGGTTCGACAGTCGCAGGGTATAAGACAAGCCCGATTGATCGGTCCACAAAACGGGGGGTTGGCCAGGCGAGAGCACCCTAAGGCTAACCTCGCGGGTAACGTTAATGGGTATCATGGGGTGCACCTCATTGGTGCCCAAGGCTTGAAACTGGGCAACTGTGTGGCCGTCTTCAGTAATTTGAATGTCGACTGGTTGGGGTGAAAGGTTCACGGCAAACACTAAGGGCTTCTGACCGGCGGTAAAGACCCCGCAGGCGGGGACCATAAGGATAAGCACGGCCAAACAAGTGGTAACCAGCATGCGCCTAAGCAAAATCACAGCCTTAGGCTTATCACACGGGGACTTCCTCAGCAAGCGTTTTGTCACAGGATTTGCCGCAAAAAGGCCTCGAGGCTATCGCTGTCCAAAAGGCTGGAACGGCCCAGCTTCATACTGCGAACGACGTCGGCGGCCAGGATGATTTGGGTATCGACAATCCCGTAGTCGGCAAGCCTAAGGGGGAGCTTGTAGGTGTTGAGAAATTTACGCACATCCTGGGCCAACTTGGGGCCTAGGGCCGACGCCGGACCGTCCCACTGCTCTGCCTGAAACGCACGGGCAAGGCGTTGGGTCTTTTCAGGGGACCGACCGGCCAACTGTTCTAAAAAGGGTGCCAAAAAGAGGCTCCCAAAGGCCGTCGGTGCGGTTTCGAGTAAACTACCGAGAACAAAAGCCAGTGTAAGCCCGGCTCCCCTGGGCATCAGGCCCAGGGCTAATGCGATGTTAAAGCCCGCCTGAACGGCGGCATGACGGTTTTCGACATTGGCGGGGCTTTCATAGATCTTGGCCATCCGCTGCCACAGCTCTTCGATCGCTCCCAAAAGGAGGCTTTCTTCGGTCAAGCCACACGAATCCTGATAAAAGGCTTCGACGGCAAAAAAGAGGGTTTCCAAGAGACTACTGATCGAGGAGGCCGGGGTTTGGCCAGTCGCCATGTGGGGGTCAAGAAAGATGCGGTGGCGCCACCCTTCGGGAAGGGGCTCGAAACGTAAGTCCGAGGGGTGACCCGAGCCGACAAAGGCCTCACGACGAAGTAACAGAGGAAAGCACACACTGACAGGTACCTCGATCAGGGCCGGAGGCTTTTGGGCCTGTGACCGCCAGACAGCTGTGCGGCCCAGCGAAAGCAAAGAATTGCCTCCCAGCGTGACGACAACGTCGGCGCGGCTGGCCCGAATGACACTGGCGGCCTCTTCGATAAAGCGGTCAGCGGCTTGGGTGGCATTTTTTGTCAACAGGATGTAGGGAACAGAGGCGCGGTCTAAGGCCTGCGAAACAATAGAGAGTTCTTTGGAATCCTCCCACGCACCTTCGGTAGTTAAGAGCGCTCGGGCTCCTTCTTCTTTGGCGGCAAACCCGACATTTAAACTAACGCCCTGACCAAGCTTTACCTTTTGGGGAAAGAAAAAATCCATGGGGAGAAGTCCCGACTACGCGGCTTACAAACCGAAGGACTTAAGCAGACCGTCAGCCGTGCCTTCGAGAACCGTTTGCTCGAAATAGTTGGGGTTTTCTAGCTTGCGGCGAACCTCGGCAATGCGGTCTTCGCGCACTTCAGGGGACGAACGAACCGCTTCACGAGCGGCCAATAATTCTGCTTGGGCCTTGGCTTCGGTGGAGACTTCAATAGAATCTGACCGCACCGCTTCCGACGCCTTTTTAGGCGAGTCTGTCTTATTGAGATTTTTGACGGGTTCCACAGGACCCATGCGGTCAATCATCATGGCCAATCACCTCGTTCACCTTATCGGCACTTTTACCGGGGAACCTTAACTTTCCTCGCGGTCTTCTTCGGTAAAATGTGCCGAAGCGACCAAGACAGCAAACTCCCCTTTTAGTATAGGCCGGTCTTTCAGCTCTTGCAAGACACTTTCACAGGTGCCCGAGAGGAATTCTTCATGAGCTTTGGTCATTTCGCGGCCGACAACGACGGGACGCGAGGGTTCAAGGGTCGCCAAGTCTGCCAAAAGCTTGACCACGCGGAACGGTGACTCATAGACCACAAAGGCTTCGCCTCGCGCCAGGAGCTCTTCAAGCCGCTTTTTACGGCGGCCCGCTTTGGGCGAAGGAAAGCCATCAAAGGTAACCGTACGGCCCCCAAACCCGGCCACACTCAACAAGGTCGCAAAGGCACTAGGGCCGGGGAGGGGGATCACCGGGTAACCGGCTTCACGGACGGTATGGACGAGCACCGACCCAGGGTCGCTCAACCCCGGGGTACCGGCATCGGTACAGTAAGCGACGGTCTTGTCTTCACTCAACAGCTTAACAATACCTCGGGCACTTTCGGCCTCGTTGGCGGCTCGGCACGAAATCAAATGCTTAACAATGCCGTGGGCATTCAAAAGCTTGAGGGTTTGCCGGGTGTCTTCGGCGGCAATAACATCGGCGTCCCGCAGGGTTTGCAGGGCACGGAGTGTTATGTCGCCAAGGTTACCGATAGGTGTGGCAATAATGTAGAGCGGCATGCGCTTAAGGCTTCAACCCAGGAAAATCGAGGGTGGCGAACAAGTCGGAGTAGGTTTCGGCTCGGCGGATTACCTTCCAGCGGCCAGGGCCTGACCAAAGCACCTCAGCACTGCGAAGTTTGCCGTTGTAGTTGAAACCCATGGCATGCCCGTGGGCCCCTGTATCGTGGATGACGACAAGGTCACCAATGGCTGGGTCGGGAATTTCGCGGTCAATAGCAAACTTGTCGTTGTTTTCGCACAGCGAGCCCGTAACATCGTAGACTTTGCGGGGGGCGTTTTCTTTGCCAGGTACCGAAATGTGGTGGTAGGCACCATACATACCCGGCCGCATCAGGTTAGCCATGCAGGCGTCAAGCCCGACATAATCCTTGTAAATCGCTTTTTTATGGAGCACTCGGGTTACCAGCCAACCGTAGGGCCCGGTGACGACCCGCCCACATTCCATGACCACCCGCAAAGGGGCGAGGTCGTTCTTTTCAATCAGTTCCTGGTAGGCAGTGTGAATCTTGCTGCCCACATAGGCAAGGTCGACAGCCGTCTGACTGGGGCGGTACGGAATACCGATACCACCACCGAGGTTGACCTCAGCAAGCTTGATGCCGGTGCGCTGGCGGATTTCACCGGCCAGCTCAAACAATAAGCGAGCGGTTTCGACAAAGTAATCAGGGTTGAGCTCGTTCGAGGCAACCATGGTGTGCAGGCAGAAGGTCTTGGCTCCCAGCTTCTGGGCTTCTTGGTAGGCTTCGAACAGTTGGGGCCGCGTCAGACCGTACTTTGCCTCTTCGGGTTTACCGATAATGGCATTGCCCTCTTTGAGGGGGCCTGGATTGTAGCGAAAGCTTAGGCGTTCAGGCAGGCGCCCTCCCAAGGCCTCGTACAGATAGCGAACATGGCTAAGGTCGTCAAGGTTGATCAGAGCTCCCAGCTCGTCGGCTTTGCGGAACTCTTCGGCAGGGGTATCGTTCGAGGTAAACACGATGTGATCCCCGGGAATTCCTGCGGCTTGGCAGAGCAAAAGCTCGGCCATCGAGCTACAGTCAGCGCCCATTCCCTCTTCATGAAGTAGCTTAAGAATATGCGGGTTGGGCAGGGCTTTGACCGCAAAATGATTGCGAAAGCCGCCCGGTACCCAAGAAAAAGCCTGGGCAAAGGACTTTGCATTTCGGCGAAGAGCGGCCTCGTCGTAGATATGGAACGGCGTCGGTACCTGTTGGGCAAGGGTTTCCAGCTCGTCGCGGCTGAAGGGGAGAGTTTTTTCAGTCATGGGTTCCTCAGAGCCTCAAAATAGTCTTTTCTTTGGCGGGGCGTCAATCAAAAGCCCAAGGCTAAGAAAAGGCTTGATCGGGGACTCGGCGGCAATCTAGAATGAAACTATGCCTCCTCGCTCCGAAAACCCTGGCGAAGTCCGTATTTCTCGAAAAAAGCCGGCCTTTTCTGTGTCGCCACGTTTTCACTTGTACCTCAAGGACTACGAGCGCGAGCAGGACTTTCGTCTGCGCTACGAAGACCTGCTGTCGTGGAGTGAGGCCGTGGCCCTTGAGGATCATCAAGGCGGCGACTCACTGTGGGAGCTGTTAATCTACCCGCCGCCGGTGCGCGAAGAGCTTGAAGACAACCTCAAGCGCCTGTACTGCCTGCTCAAGATGGCGGGCGACATGAGTGCTGTGCGCCACTTGTTTGTCGAACGTATCGATTTTTGCCATTTTGCCAACTCTCAACCGTTCCGCATCAAGGTCGTCAACCAATACAACGACAACCACGATTACTTTTATATCAAGAAGGCCGACGCCAGCCGGGTTGCGGGGCTCGAGCTCGAGCACCTTTTAAGCCCTAACAACATCAACTTTTTGGTGCAGGGCTCGACCCTCGTCGAGGAACACATCGTAGGTTTGCCTGGCGATGTGTTCTTGCAAGACTACTTTCAGCGGCCGGGCATTAACCGGGCCCGTATCGCCAAAGAATTCGTCAAGTTCAATGAGCGCTGTTTTGTGCGCTTGTTGGGCGATATGCGGTCCTACAACTACGTCATGGACGTGACTATGGATTTTGACGAGGAGCAGTACCGGGTTCGGGCCATCGACTTTGACCAACAGAGCTACGAAGGCGACATTCGGGTGTATTTGCCGCAGTTCCACAAAGAAAATAAACCCATCGTCGATGTTGTTTGGGAGATTCTTACGCTGGATACGATCAGGCAGTACCAGATCGAGGAACGTACGCTGATGGCTCGCCGCGCCAAAGGGGACTGGGGGCGTATTAACGACCTGCTTGACGTCATGGAACACGGCGAGTTCTCGAACCCCGAAAAAACGGCCCAGTTGGCGGCAGGGTTGGCCCACTTTCATAAGAACGATGACTTTCGTGGCTGCCGGTCGATGGGCGAGTTGGTGCGGCTTAACCTCGAGGTGACCTTGGAACTAAAAGAGACAATCTAATCGGCTTTCAGTGGGACCTAATCGGTTTTCAACGGGACATGAAGGCGTTTCAGGGCGCGGGCAAAATCGTTGGTGGTGACCGGCTTGGTTAAGTACAAGTCAAAAATCGAGGGGTTGGTGTCTTCGGGAGAATAGCCGGACAGGCCAATAATCGGGAGTTCGGGTTTCAGCTCCCGTAGGCGCTGGGCCACCACACTGCCGGGGCTGTCAGGTAGCTCCCAGTCCATAAAGACTGCGGCAAAGGGAATGGCTTTGACCAGCTGAAGGGCGGCCTCACCATCATGAGCTCCCGCACTTTGAACGCCTAAGCGTTTGAGCATCCTCATAGCTACATCGCGTGCCGTGGGGTCGTCATCGACCACCAGCACCTGAGGAGCCTCCGTATCCATTCAGTCCTCCACCTTTACAAGCTTCATGCAGAAAGGCTCCCAAAACAAGCCCCTAAAGAGGGGTTTTTCGTCACCTCTTCCCATTTTTCGGCTAAAACGCTAAAGTTGCGGCCATTCCCTTCACCTGCGAGGTGCTATGAAGACAGCCTTTTTGTTTCCCGGCCAGGGAGCCCAGTATCCCGGCATGGTTTTAGATCTGTACGACGCTTCGTCCGAGGTGCGCGATTTATTCGCTTTAGCCCAGCAAACGACGGGTGTCGATGTTCATGCCTTGTTAGCCCATGGAACCGAAGAACAGCTGAAAGAGACCGTCAATACCCAGATTTCTGTGACCTTAGCCAACCTGTCGGTCGCCGTGGTTTTACGCGAACGGCGCGTGAACGCACAAGGCGTTGCCGGCTTCAGTCTTGGCGAATACGCCGCTTTGGCTTGGGCTGGGGTCTTGTCGTTTGAAAAAATCTTCCCCTTGGTTCGGCAACGGGGCGAGTTCATGGCTCAAGCCGCTGCGGCCCTCAACCGTAGTGCCGGTGAGCCGGGTATGGCCGCCGTTTTGGGACTGAGCCCCGAACAAGTGGATGCGGTGCTAACCAAAGAAAATATTCCTAACCTTTTTGGTGCTAACTACAACTCGCCGGTACAGGTGGTGATCTCGGGAACAGCCGAAGCCCTCAAGGCGGGTGAAGCCGTTCTGAAGGCCGCCGGGGCAAAACGGGTTATCACGTTAAAAGTATCGGGACCGTTCCATTCGCCGCTCCTCAAGTCCGCGGCCGAGTCTTTAGAACAAGCTGTTAACCAACTGAGTTTCGCCGACCCCCAGCTTGAGTTGTATTCTAACGTGACGGGAGCTGTTGTACGGACCGGCGCCGAAGCCAAAACTCTGGCCGTTCGTCAGGTGACGTCTCCGGTACGCTGGACGACCGAAGAAGCCGCCTTAGCCGCCGCAGGGTATACCCGAGTAATCGAAGCGGGGCCCGGCACGGTTTTAGCGGGCCTGTGGAAGGCGCAGTTCCCCGAAGCCGCCTGTCTGCCGGCGGGTAAACTGGAACAAATCGCGCAAATCGGGTAAAAGGGAGCAGTGATGTTGTTAACCGGAAAAAAAGCCCTGGTCACCGGCGGTTCCAAAGGGATCGGCCGAGCCATTGTCGAGACGTTTCTTAAGAACGGCGCCGAAGTCTACACGTTGTCACGGACTCCGGGCGACCTCGCTGGCCTCGAAGCGGTTGCCGTCGAAGCGGGAACCAAGGTGCATTACCATGCGGTGGATGTTGCCGACGAAGCGGCCATCACCGCGCTGATCAAAGAGATTCTTAAAGAATCCGGCGGCCTGGATGCTGTCGTCAACAATGCGGGGATTACCCGTGATGGGTTGATTGCCCGAATGCCCTCCGACGCTTGGAACGAAGTTCTGCGTGTCAACTTGGCCAGCGCCTTTTACATTTGTAAAGCAGTGTCGATGTCGATGCTCTCCCGCCGTGGTGGTTCGATCATCAACATGAGTTCAGTCGTGGGTCTGCACGGTAATGCCGGTCAAACCAACTATGCCGCCTCGAAGGCTGGTTTGATTGGTCTTACTAAAAGCCTGGCGCAAGAGTTAGCGCCGCGTGGGGTGCGCGTCAATGCTATTTGCCCCGGCTTTATTGGCACCGAAATGACTGAGCAACTGACCGAAGACCAGAAAAAAGCGTTATTTGCCCGTATCCCGATGGCCCGTATGGGCTCGGCCGAAGAAATCGCCCGCGTCGCCCTGTTCTTGGCGTCCGACCTGTCGACTTATGTCACGGGTCAGGCGCTGTCGGTGGACGGCGGCATGGGTATGTAGAGAGGAGTCAGCCATGTCCCGACGAGTTGTTGTTACCGGTCTTGGTACCGTCAATCCCCTCGGCCACAGTGTCGAAGAAACCTGGGCCGCCATCCAGGCGTCCCAAAGCGGTATTGGCCGTATCACCCATATTGATGCGTCGACCATGCCTTGCCAGATTGCCGGCGAGGTCAAAAATTTTGATCCGTCCCGCTACCTCGACAATAAAGAGGCACGCAAGATGGACCCCTTTAGTCAGTTTGCCGCCTATGCCGCACTTCAAGCCTTAGAAGATTCAGGTTTGAAGGTCGGTGACAACATTGCGCCCGAACGTATTGGTACGGTGCTGGGGAACGGCATTGGCGGGGTACAATCCCTCGAAATCGCCTACGAGAAGATCTTTGCCGGCGGTGGGCCCAATCGGATTCCTCCCATGTCGATTCCTAAGCTGATTTCAAACGAAGGGCCTGGCAATATTGCCATTTTGACCGGCGCCCAAGGTCCCTGTTACTCGATTTTAACGGCGTGTTCGGCAGGAACCGATGCAATTGGCGACGCCGCCCGCTGGATTCGCGATGGTGTGGCCGATGTGATGATCTCGGGTGGCACTGAAGCGGCCATTACCCTTATGGGTATTGGTGGCTTTTGTGTGCTGAAAGCGGTCACGTTTAAGTTCAACGACGACCCCACCAAGAGCTCGCGGCCGTTTGACAAGGACCGTTCAGGGTTTGTCATGGGCGAAGGCGCTGGCGTGCTTATTCTCGAAGAATATGAACATGCCAAGGCCCGGGGAGCCAAAATCTACGCCGAGCTGGCCGGTTATGGGATCACCTGTGATGCCTATCACCTGACCAGTCCCCATCCGGAGGGCACCGGCGCTATCCGTGCGATGCAGATGGCACTCAACCAAGCGGGCCTCAAGCCCCAAGAGATCGACTACATCAACGCTCACGGTACCTCAACCGAGATCAATGACCCCACCGAAACAAAAGCTGTGAAAGTCGTGTTCGGCGACCATGCTTACAAGCTCAAGATGAGTTCAACCAAGTCGATGACAGGCCACTGCATCGGAGCCACTGGGGCGATCGAAGCGATCATCTCGATTCTGGCCCTGAGGGATCAGTACTTTCCGCCAACGATCAACTTGGATAACCCTGACCTTGAAGCTGGTTGCGACTTGGATTATGTGCCGCACCACGGCGTTAAAGGCACGATTCGCGCTGTCATGTCCAACACCCTGGGGTTTGGCGGACACAATAGCTCGGTGATCTTTACTAAGCCCTAAGCCAGAGCGGGACCCGTAGTCCCACGTACCTTTAAAAACGGTTCCAAGACGATCTGCTCAAAAGGCAGATCGTTTTTTTTGCCCCGAAGAAGAATTCGTTCTGCCATGCGGCGACCCTGCTCGCGTGCCTGGTGGTCAACCGAAGTAAGCGGCGGGTTGCCGTAATCCAGCCACGAGAGGTTATCATACCCCACCACGGAAATTTCCTCGGGAACACTGATGCCGGCCTGACGTAATGCGGCCAAGCAACCCAAAGCTACCCGGTCCGAAATGGCAATGAAGGCCGTGGGACGGGGCCCCTGAAGTCCCAGAACGCGGAGTGTCGCGGCATAGCCGCCTTCAAACGTATAGTTGGCGTCGGCCACCCAGGCTTCGGACCATTCTGGGTCCAACTGACTGACCTTTTCGCGGTAGACGGCTTCGCGGAGGCTGGCGGAGTTGCTAGGTTGGGTGTTGCCGCTTAAAAAGGCAATACGGCGGTGACCAAGGGCCAAAAGGTGATCGAGCGCTAAACTGCCGCCCCGCCGGTCATCGGTGCAAAGGCTGTCACAGGGCCATTCGGGGCGATGGCGTTGAAATAGCATAAGGGGAATGTGGCACGAAGAAACAAAGCTTTCGAGCGACGCGTCTTCTTGCACCGAGAGCAAAATGAGCCCTTCAACGCCGCGCCGCGTAAAGTCTTCAAGGATCCGCAATTCTTTTTCTTTTTTTCGCTCGGTGAACGAAAAGAGTACCCCGAAATCTTTTTCGAAGGCGACTTCTTCGACCCCTGCCATCACTTCGGCAAAAAAAGGGTTGGTCACGGTATCGCCCAGAACACCGAGGGTTCGGGTGGAGCGGGTTCGCAGGCCCCGGGCAAGGGTGCTGGGGACAAAATGGAGGGTCTCGATGGCCTGATGAACCCGGGCTTCGGTAGAGGCGCCGACCTTTCGGGTGCGGTTGATGACGTGCGAAACGGTGGTACTAGAAACGCCGGCAAGCCGGGCGACATCGTGGATGGTAGCGATAACAGACCTCCCTCTAGCTTAGTCTTAGTTTAAGTGAGATGACAAAAGTTGTCCAAGAGGGTTTTTCGGTGCTTGAGCCCCGGGCAGTGTCGCTGTATGCTTATTTTTATGAATGAGTCATCCTCGCCTGTTCAAAATGACGAAGGCAAAAAGGTCTTTTTTTTGTACCCGGCCAGTGTCATCCAAAATGAGATGGTCCTCGAGATTGTTCACGCCGAGTACGCCGTGTACCTCTTGAGTGAGCATGCCAAGGTCCCCCGGCTCATGGCCCGCTACCCGGACTCGATTCTGTTCATCAATTTGGATGAAGGGATGAAAGAGCCCGAGTGGGAGGTCTTTATCCGGAACTTGCAAAAGGACCCCGAGACAGCGACCGTACGGATCGGCATCCTGACCTACAACAACAACCCCGAGCTGGCCCAGAAGTACCTGATGGACCTGTCGGTACCCTGCGGATTTATCAAGTTGTCGTTGGGGCTAAAAAAGAGTACCGAAATTTTGCTCAAAGCTTTGGAAGCCAACGAAGCTCGGGGACGCCGCCGCTACCTGCGGGTGACCTGCCAAGACAATGCCACGTTCAATGTGGTCGTGGGTGACAAAACCCGGTCTGGGCGGATCGTGGACATAAGCTCAGTGGGGATGGCCTGCTTGTTTGAAAACTCGGTGGCGATTCCGGTACGAACCAAGTTGGTAGACATTCAGCTTAAACTCAAAGGCGTTCTTGCCAAGGTTTCGGCCGTGGTCTTTGGAACTCGGCCTGTCGAGGGCGGGCTAATGTACGTTCTGCTGTTTGATCTGGCCCCATCGGGGGATACCAAACAAAAAATTCGCGTCTACATTCAACAAAACCTGCAGGCTTCGATGGAAGCCGAAATTAAGACGCTTCCGTAAGAGGAGGGGGGGGAAATTTATGAAAGCGTTCGCTGTCTTGGTGGTCCTGGTGGGGCTTACAGTGGGCCTGCAGGCCCAAACTGCCCCGAACCTGCCGGTAACCCGGGTGGTGTTATATACCAGTGGTGTCGAATACGTCGAGCGAGCGGGAACAATCCATGCCCCGACCACGTTGGTTCTGGCCCTCGATAAGGGGCAACTCAATGACCTGCTCAAATCGTTGACCATTAAAGGTGCCCCAGGAACGCAAGTATCGTTTCCGGTTCAAGAACCCTTGGCCCATGCCTTGGCCGAGTATACCCCCGATCTGAGCGGGGAGGGGGGTCTTTCGTCACTGTTGCCGCAGTTGCGGGGCTTAGAAGTGCGTGTGAACGCGCCTAACCCGGTCATCGGACGGCTTGTCGGGGTCGATACCGAAACCATTGAGTCGGCCCTGGGTCGTCGGCAAGAGGAGCTAGTGACCTTAGACACCCCGGACGGGTTAAAACGCTTCCCTCTGACGGCGATAGCGTCGTTTCAAATCGAGGATGTGGCGGTACGCCATCAGTTAGCTTTGGCCTTAGAACGCCTGGCCGCTGGTAAGGACGCTCGCCGCCAACAGGTCAAGATTCTGTTCCCCGGTAAGGGGGCTCTTAACGTCAAACTCGGGTACGAGGATGAGGCCCCGGTCTGGCGAACGTCCTACCGGCTTTTGCTGGGGCCTCGTCCCACCTTGCAAGGTTGGGCAGTGATCGAGAACACCAGTGAAGCCGACTGGCATCATATTCAGCTTTCGCTGGTGGCGGGTTCGCCCTTGTCGTTTGCCGACGACCTAGCCACTCCCCGCTGGGTTAGGCCGGTTCCCGAGCCTAGGGGTTTGGCACCCCTGGCAATGATGAAAGCTCTGGGTCCTCAACCTCTTGAGTCCCAACCGGTTGCCATGGGGCCACTATTCCGATTTGACCTAAGCCAGCCAGTGAGCTTAGCCCAGCACGACAGTGTGCTGTTTGAACTGTTTCAGACCCCCCTCACCTTGACCCGTGTGAGCGTGTGTCCGCCCCAGGGGGGCGTGCTTTCGGGCGTTAGGCTTGTCAATGGCAAACTGCCTTTGCCAGAAGGACCGGTAACCGTGCTGGATGACTCTGTTTATGCCGGCGATGCCCACACGGGGTTTCTGGCTCCTGGCGAAACCAGCCTGTGGACCTACGCCTACGACAGTCTGCTGCGGAGGGATCAGAGTGAGGCTTCGGAAGTTACGGTGACGAGCATCACGGCGTCGGGTGGGGTTCTGCGTACTCAAAAAGAGGAGCTGTATAAAACAGAATATCGTTTAACAAACCTGTCGAACGAAAAAAAGACCGTTGTCGTGGAACAGCCTGTGGTGCCAGGCCGCGAGTTGGTGTCGCCGACTGCGAGTGAAGTTGCCCACGGCCTTTACCAAATTACCGTTGTGGCCGAACCCCAGCGGACGACGGTGGTGACGGTTCTCGAAAAGCGTCCCCTAGAAGTGACCGAGGCCTTAACCGCTTTAACACCTGCCTCGTTGCGGTTGTTGATCGAATCGAACGGCCCCTTGAGTCCCGAGCTTCGTAAAGCACTCGACCAAGCGGCGGGCTACCAAAATCAGGTCACGCATTGGACAGAAATTGTCACTCAATTGAACCAGGATAAAGCTCAGTTGACCGTCGATGAGGAACGCCAACGCCAGAACTTAACCGCCGCCGGGCGAGACTCGCCCTTTGGTCAAGAAACTTTGCGTCAGCTGGCGGCCTCAGAAAGCCAACTGGCTGACCTTGCCCAACGTTTGAGTCGGGCCCAAGGCCAGGAACGCGAGGCCAGGCAGGTTTTGACGGCGTTCCTGAGTACCTTGAGTGTTCAATAGGTGCTTAGCGGACTTCGCGCGGGCGCAGGTGCCAAATAGACACCAAAAGCACGACGTTGAGCGATAAGCCCTTCCACCATTCAAACCCATTGGGGGTGAACGGTTTGGAAAAGACAAAAAACTCAAGGATGGTTTTGGCCAACCACAGCAGGGCGATGGTAAACATGGCTACTCCAGCCACGTTGAGCTGAATAAAGCCAAAAGGCGATAGAAACATCACCACGCCGCTGACAAATTCGACAATGGCAAACGTCGTCTTTAAAAACGGCGGTTCGTGGGGTACCCCCAGGAGGTTGGCCACGGTATTCCCCAGCTGGTTGGCAGGGTGGGCTAGGTCTTGGGCTCCGGCGATCATAAAGAAGATCCCGAGAGCCAGGGACAATAAAGTCTGGGAACGAAAAAAGGTTTTGTTGTCAGTCATGATTTCTCCTTTCTTTAGCATAAGAAAAATCTAACGTGCCTGCAAAGAAAATTTTTTTGAAGCAGAGTGCCTGGTACTGACGTTAGTCCTGGTTAGAAGAGGAGGACTTGATGATTCACTACCGAATTTTTCAGACGAAGTTGAGGTCAAAAAGACAGCACGTAGCCAAAGTCAATCTTTTGGGCTGTTACAACCGCAAAGCTCTGGTGGGGTTAATGCTAGAGTTAGGACCCTCACGACGCGTCGAAGACCTGGAAGCTATGCTGAGTCTTTTCGAGAAGGCGATCATCAAGGCCTGTGCCGGCGGGTATGCGGTTCACCTTGAGCGGTTCTTACGTTTTGAACCGGTGATCCAAGGCGGGTTTGAAAGCGGAGAGGACCAATTTACGCGACCCCGAAACCGGCTTGTGGTTCGTGCGATGCCCACTAAAGGATTTCAAGAGAACTTTTGTGAGATTTTGCCCCAGAAACTCCCCATGGTGACCTTTTTACCGATATTTCATGTGGTGGAGGACTTGGCCACCGGTCACAAAAACTCGACCGTGAGTCGAAAGCAGGTGATTCGACTTCGCGGGGAACGACTGCGGGGTCTGCGCGAAGAGGGCAAGGCGAACTTGTGGTTTGTGAGTGTTGATCAACCGGAGGAACGTACGGCCAGCCTAAAACCTTACAGCGTGACCGATACCGAGATTCTTTTGATTTTGCCACCAGTAAAATTTTCTCGGGGTTTCTTTGAAATGTGCTGGTACCGCGATTTGTCGAACCGTGTTGGCCGGAGTGAGGTGCTTGCTGTTCTTGACTGACAAGAGTTAAAGCATGAGATCTTGCCTTGACGTACAGTCATGAACCTAAGGCCAGCTCACTCATGACTGTAGGGGGCGTAGTCTCATGCTTGGCCGCGCTCTGGAATAGTAGGTCAGCCACCGTAGAAGTCAAACAGGGCGAACTTGAACTATGAGAATCTTAGACTTTGAAGCGTTCTATTTCAGCGGAACTTAGCCCCGTCGTTTGAGCGATTTGCTCAACGCTGAGCCCCAAGGCTAAAAGCTTTTTGGCCATTTGGCGTTTGCCTTCGAGTAAACCTTGCTCTCGACCGCGAGCCGCACCTTCACGTATGCCAGCTTCACGGCCACGGGCTTCACCTTCCTGAATTAATGCTTGCGCTGTTGTCATAATTTTCTCCTTTAAAAAAGAGTCAGTAATCCAGGTGTTAACATAATCAAGCAACTCGCTCACTGTGAGCGTCGAGCTAGCCACAAGATACAGCTGGAGGGACTTAAAGTCAGGACTTTTTACAAAAGCCTGCCCCAGGGTTTTGACCAGCCGATCGAAGGCT
>DAIDHT010000018.1:0-76691 GCA_027451945.1 Spirochaetales bacterium | reverse complement strand
TATACTCCTTTTGACTCATAGGGCGGTTTTTCCTTTTGGTATTGCCTGAATAACAACACCATAAAGGGCCGCCCTTTTCATGTCAAAAGCGGAACTCGGAAACCGATGATTTCCGGAACTTTATCACCGGTGATAACATCTTGGTTCTGTTCACTTCAATGCTGATGATGAAGTGTTCTTCGGAAAGATTGAAGGCATTGATGATCTTGTAACATTTGAAGGTTCAACTGTTGTAGAACTCAAAAGTGCCTTTGAAGAAGCAGTTAGCGACTACATAGAGCTTTGTGCACAAAATAACAAAACTCTTGAAAAATCCTACAAGGGATCGTTCAATGTGCGATTGAATCCCGATCTTCATCGAAAAGCTGCACGGTTAGCAAAGGTTGAAGGAAAAACTCTGAATCAGTTTATTATGCAGGCCGTTGAGCATGAGATTTCACAGAAAATGGCATATTGATCGTAATTGGTTTGTTATCACCGGTGATAACGCGTGTCTTTGAACGCTTTGTAAGACTCGACCGATCAAGGTCAGAAAAGACGGGAGCTCGGGGACTAGGATTGGCAATCACTCGCGAAATTGTTCTAAGACATTCGGGGTCGATTCACGTCACCGAGGGACGCACTGGCGGAGCCCGCTTTGAAGTGTTTCTTCCTCATTCCCCGGATTCCCTATGACACTAACCCAGAACCACCTCGACCTTGTGTTCGCCCACAGTGAATATCGGAGCGATATTTCCCTCAACAACCTTTCCATCAACCGTTAAGTTTTTGACACCTTTACTCACGTGTTCTGGATTTTTTACGGTAATGCGATAGACGGCGCCACGCCATTTCCGTACTACCTCAAAACCCTCCCAAGCCTTGGGAATGCACGGATCAACCAGCAACCCTTTGAAGGAGGTTCGAATACCTAGTATGAACTGTGTTGCTGCTTGGTAGGCCCAAGAACTTGTTCCAGAAAGCCAAGCATTTCGTCCCATGCCAAACTGAGGATGCTCATCTCCCAGAATATTTTGAGGGTAGCAATAGGGTTCTGATTCAAATTCATCCAAAATACTATTTTTTGCGGCGGGATTAATTTGGCTATAATACAGAAAAGCCCGGTCACCATTACCCACAATCGTTTCGGCAATCATGACCCAGGGATTAGCGTGAAGAAAAATCCCACCATTTTCTTTTGCCCCTGGTGGGTAGGTAGAGACTCCGCCTAAATGAGGATCATAGCCATTATAGCCCGGCCACGACAATTTTATGCCGTTACGGGTATTCATAATCTCAAAGGTACTCTGGAGGGCCTCTTTGGCCCGTTCGCCCTCGGCAAAACCCGAAATCACCGGCCAGCTTTGACCATTGGTGTAGAGTTTTCCGTACTGATTTTCGTGAGAACCAATGGCCTTGCCTTTCTCATCAAACCAACGCTTCCACCAACGTCCATCCCAAGCAACCGAATTGAAGTTTTTCTTCATTTCGTCATAGTATTGGTTGAACTCGATGATTTCATCATGGCGAGAGGCGGCTTCAGCAATTTCAATAGCCTCCCGAAGAGCTTTGCCAAAAAGGTTCGCGTTGAACATGGACTCCGCTCCCGAAGGAAGGTTCACGGTGTCGTTCCAATCGGCAAAACCCAAGAGGGGCAGTCCATGTTGCCCACGGTGATTCCAACTGAAGCGTAAGCTCCGGCAAAGATGTTCCCAAACGGTGCCGGCCTCGAGGGGCTGTCCTGTGTGCTTGTCCTTATCATAAAAAGGAATCGACTTGTCAAGAAACGTCAAGTTTCCTGTCTCTTTAAGATAGGAGGCTACTGTAAGAACAATCCATAAATGGTCATCGCCATAGTATTTGGGCCGATCCTCTTTTTCACGAGCATCGCCCTCGTTTGCCTCCATCGTCGAAGGAAAGTACTGGTGCATTGCCGATCCGTCGCGTTTTTGAACCGAGAGCAAATTCTCAGCAAGAAGACGGGCTTCTTCAGGCATATGGCTCATAACCCCCAACAAATCTTGAGACGAATCTCGAAAGCCAATACCACGATCAGAACCGTAGCCAAGCTGGTAAAGTGAAAGGTAACGCGACCAATTCTTTGTTGTATGGCACTGACGAGGATTATGAATATTCACCATCGAATTGAACAATTCGTCCGGAGTCTTCACCTGCACAGCTTCCAAATAAACCGTCCAGAAATTTCTCAACTCTTCGAATGCCTTATCGACAGCGTCGTGATGGCGAAATTTCTCTACAGATTGACGAGCCCTTTCGAGCGTCGCTTCTTGCCCCAGCTGGGTCACGACGCGGTAACTTCCGCCTGTCAACAGCTCTCCAACCGCAAACATTTGGGCAGCAATATTGTCTCCCCGTTCGCAGGTCGAGTCATTGAGTTTGTCCTGCAAGAGAGCAAGAGGTTTCGCCCAAGAGCCCATTTCATTGAGACCAAGAAATTTGCGGCGGTCCGTATCAAAGCTAGTCACTGGTTTACTGGCAGTGACATAATTCACGGCAACGTCGCGCTTCATAAAGGCATATTGTTCAATGACAAGATGACCTGATGCTTCCCGGTGAGCTTTGGTTGTCATGGTTTGAGGAACCCAGTCAGCATTTGTCAGCTGCTTCAATGCGTCAAAATGTGAGAATTCGTAGACAGGAATAATATCTACCTGAACTGGGGAACCGGTGTTTGTGACCTGAATGTCTTGGAGGAGAACCTGAGTATCGGGTGGAACAAACGTCGTAATCTGAATTTTCAGTCCATTATGCTCTACCAGCCAACGGGTATACGAAAGGCCAACATGGCACTCCCAGTTTTCGACGGGAATAAGCGTAGGAGTCACAAATGGCGAAAAAATCTCAATCTTTCCGGAGGCATCTTTAACGCGAAAGTAAATGGTAGACCCTTTAAAGTCAGAATTGGGCATCCAAGACAGATACTTTGTTATTCGATTTAGCGCGGGATCACCTTTACAGAGCAGTGTTCCCCCTGTGATATCGACAATTCCACCAAAATTCAGTGTGCCGACATAGTTACACCATTTGATTGGCGTCGCGGGGGTCGTAACCACATATTCTCTTTTTGAGTCATCGAAGTAACCGTATTTCGGCATATATTCTCCGTAAAACTGAAAGCAAAGGGTTTAAAAATACCACTGAATGAGAAACGAATGGTTCCAGGCCAGTATCAACGAGATAGATCAATGTTGATTTTGAAGGGCAAAAGCAGCAATTGTCAATCCCAACTTTATGTGTATTCGGACCCTCCGCAAAACCTTATTCCTCCAGGTAGGCTTTGAGGTCTATTTCCCTTTGAATACGATGAGACTGAACCGCCCCTGGGGTCAAATACGTGTGCAGATTTTCTTTGAACTAAGGTATTCCACCCCTCTGTGCAAGTTTGGAGGGCGGCTTCGACCAATGGGGCCGATTCGTCTACCTGCCCTTGGGTTGTGACGCCGGAATGCTCAGGCTTTGGCAAGAATCCATCCTGGCACTCTTCTTTAAGCAAAAGCTCATTGAGCAGGACCGGGCGACTTTGATCCGCTCGTGGGTCCATTCGGGTTTCAGCGTTGAGAGTGAAACCCGGATGCTGGATAAGTCAACCAAAGAAGCCCTTGGCCAGTACGCCGTTCGAGATGCCGTCAGCGAGCAACGGATCAGCTACGATTCGGACGCGGACCTGGTCACCTGGTCGGCCACCTTCCGCCACGCCGGGCGCAACTGGTACGCCGGTATGGAATCTAAAGCCGAACTGGAGCTCACCGAGGGTGATTCCGAAAGCGACCCAACTCCCCGAAATGCCCGACTCCTGGGCCCGGCTTCGCAGGAAGAATTGGGCCCGCCTGCTGAAAAAGGTTTACGAGGTCGACCCGCTCCTCTGCCCAAACTGCGGCGGAACCATGGTGGTGGCCGGAATCATCGAATGGGTCGCTGGGCAACAGTCAGCCCTCACTCGAGGTATACCCCCAATCCTTAAGTTTTTCAGACCTGATCCCCGTTCTGGATTGACAACAGCCGTTGCTCGCATCCAAAATGTCCCCAGCACGGAGTTTGTTAGGTTGTGGGCACCGATTCAGGACCGGCGTGTGGCAAGTTCACCGTCTCCGGCGGCACTTTGTGCCCCGGTTGGTCGAAAACCACGGCCTGCGCCGGGATCAAAGTTCCTGTCAGTTATTGAGGGCAATCGATTTCTCTTTACGACTGGGCCCATTGGGCTTACCATAGTTTCCATCGTACAGGAGGAAAAAATGCGATATCTTCTTGGTCTTTTGTGTTTTCTGGCCGCCTCAAGCCTTTCAGCACAAATGTTTACGGACTCTAAACTGTGGAGTACCTATACCGATCAGAAAAATGGCGGCTCCTCAACCATTACCCTGAAGGCTCAAAACGAAGACCTTCAAGGTAAACCCGTTTTTGTTGTTTCCGCTGAGGGGCAAGTGACAACGAAGTACACCTACGGTTTTACGGGTATCATTTTGACTCCCACACGTAAAGAGCTAAAAGAAATTCAAAATTCAGGCGGGCTGCGATTGATGATCATCGGCGATGGTCAATCTTACCGCTTTCGCGCCGAAACATCAGACATCAAAGACTATGATTTTTATGGTTATGTCATCAACACACAAGCTGGCCAGCCGATAACTGTTAATATTCCCTTTAGCAGTCTCACTCAAGAAAGTTGGGGGGTAAAAGTTCCTTTTAATCCCGATCACATCACTCAACTGTCTATCCAAACCGTCGGACAGCCCCTCGACTCCTACAAGTTCAAAATTTACGATATTCACCTTTTGCCCCAGTAACAGCTGGCCCAATAACAGAATCTTCCATACACATCTCGCCCAACCGAGGTGTGTATGCCCTTCGACACTCTCAGTTACGTCAGATTCCGCTTAAAGATAATCAACACTTAGTTGCTGTGATTATCTGGACTTGAAGCTGTCATTATCTTTATTTTGAAGGTGAGGTGACCCATGAAATCCGAAGTCAAAAAGGGTCTGAGTTGTGGCTCGATCTTTTGGACTTACCTGATGCCGAAGATCCGTCTGTAAAGCAATTTTTTTCGGCTGTGATTCCCGCCGCTTTTTGGGAAAGCGAAATTTCCGCCCTGGTCCCCCCCCTTTTTCGTACCCTCATGCAACACAAAACACCTCAGAATAAAGCAGATTCCCTCGAGATGTTTTTCTGTTTTGCTTGGTCCTTTGCCTTAAGCCGATTATAACAACGTAGTGAACGATTGAACCCGGCTCACCCCATCTTATCACTCACCGACCCCGAGAACGGTTTTACCCGTCACTATCAAATCAGCATGAAGACTGACTTTTTGAAGGTCAATACTTTGAAACCGCTTAGGGCAATTCCAGAAAGCCAATGGGAGCAGCTACGAGCCGATCCTAATAATCGTGAACTATTATCCCAGTTCCTTCCCCCTGGTTCTTTTGAGTTCCGCGGGTTTATTTTTTTGACAGCCCAGGATATCACGGCAACACGTCAAGCGGCTCAACTCAAAGAGGCTCTGCTATTACCCTCGGCGATTACGTCCAACAAGGGGCTGTCCCAAGCCGATTGTTGGTTGCAGGACCAGCGATGATTTGTGACCCAAGACTTTACGGGGGCGTTGTTCGAGAAAGCGTACTCTGAAGAAAAGGTTCTCTGGTAATGAGCTGAATCGTCTCGAAGACCTCAGTTAACCTTTAGATTGTTGCTAAGCCAGAGGTAGGAAAAATCCTTAAAGATTCTTCGCCTCTGGCTGATAGCAAAAGTCTTATTGATGGCCGTTATCGGAATGGGGTGTCACCAGTTGATAGAATCGACAAAGGCATCAACAGGAGCTGACACTGCGGTTCCTGCTGAATTTGTTGTCTCAAATCTTAGCCGAAGGGTGTTTGTGGTTGCGATCGAGGCACCAGTATCTTGGTAAATAATATTTGCGGCGATGGGCGCAAAGGTCATAGTGGCCCATTTTCCTGGTGTCGTATTTTGCTGTTGAAGCAGGGTTTGTTTTCCGTTGGCATCGATGAGCGTTAAGTTGACGGCGGACACCTCCGAGCCGGTGGGAACAAGAATTGCAATGGTGATCGACTTGCCTGTGAAGTCCACGGGTGCAGACGGTACAGGTATACTGGCCTCACCAAAGAAATCTGTTGAATAGGCATTTTGTTGAGAGGTTCCTTGGCACTCAAGACTTTGAGCGCCGGTGTTTTTCTGGGCCGCAGAAAGAGTAAACGTCATCCCCATTGTACCACCTTTGACATCGCTTTCATTGGCGGTGACGCTTGAAACAGTATAGCCGGATTCGAAACCAATTTTGGATGAATCAGTAACTGTCGTGGTAGAGGTGGTTGAAGTTGAAGTTGACGAAGTCGGGCTTTGGCACGAGGTCGCCATGAGAATTACGGCTACTGATAATGTAGATAATAGAGATATACCAAAATATTTCATGAGATAGCCTCCAAAAACAATTTAGTGAAACGTTTCAACACAACGCTAGACCTCACATTGTGAAATTGTCAAGTAGAAATTTCATAGAAAAAAATGCTTGACAAATCATGATTAAACGTTTCACCATTGAGGTGTGAAATCTTAAAAACCAAAGGGGTAACGTCTTGAACCTTCGTCGAGGAGTGAATTTGGGAATGTGGCTCGCTCAATACCTGCAAGCTGATGAAGGGTATTTTAAAAGCTTCATTCAAAAGAAAGATTTTGAAGCCATTGCCCAGTTAGGGTTTGACCATGTGAGAGTTCCCTTTGACTATGTTCTTCTTGAAGACGGTCGACAGAACCCTTTGCGCGCGAAGAAAAAAGGTCTGCATTATTTAGACTTTGCCATTGATAACGCCAAGCGTGCAGGACTGAAAATCATACTTGACCTCCATAAAGGTCCAGGTTTTTCGTTTGACCAGTTAAATGAAAATAAGCTCTTTGACCGACCAGACCTGCAAGCTCAGTTTCTTAATTTGTGGGAGGAACTGGCAGAGAGATATCGGGAAGAGGGTGAGTACCTAATATTTGAACTTCTTAACGAAGTTGTTGAACCGAATTCTCTTCGGTGGAACAGTCTGGCGAAAAGGGCGGTTGATTCGATAAGGCAATATGGTGTGACGCGCCCCATTATCGTAGGGTGTAACCAATATGCCTCAGTAGACGAACTCGAGAATGTTTGGGTTAGTGACGACCCCCTCGTTTGGTATACGTTTCACTTTTATGAACCGTTATTGGTAACTCATCCTAAAGCTCATTGGAATGAATTGACGGCGGCCTATAACCGGGTCGTACCTTACCCGGGGGTCGCCTCAGGAATCGATGATTTTCTTAAAACCAATCCGAAATTTGGTAACGTAAATTCCTCTGAGTATTGGAATGGGGATCAGCCACAAAAACTTGATCGACAGTTTCTTGAACGAAAAATTGTTAAAGCGAAACGCTTTGAAGAAAATTCCGGAAAGACCGCTTTATGTGGTGAATTTGGCGTTTTCTACCAATGCGATAATCTCAGCACCTTGCAACGGACCAAAGACGTATTGGAAATTCTGGATCAAGAAAATATCCCTTGGACTTGGTGGAATTGGAAATCGAATGATTTCGGGATTTTTACCACAGCAGGACAGGAACGAGTCGAGGGCCTTCTCAAATTGCTGCAAAGAAAGGATTGAGGCTGTTTACGACGATGATTTTTGGTTGCATTAAGGAGGCAATTCAATGAACCGCGAAAATATCAAAATAAAACTGCGCAAGGCTGTAGTTTTATTGTTTGCTGTATCAAATTCACTATTTTTACTGGCATCGTGTATGTCGAATGGTTCTTCGCCACTGGTAGTTGGCAAGCCTGTTGCTAATGTAACACCGTTTAGCCAATGGGCTTGGTCCAAAACTTCGTCCCGATCAAACGAGGGGGACAAAGGGGCTTGGCTAGGTATTTTTAATGAGGCCGCACCCAATGATATGAGTTCGGTGTCGAAACTCGAGGATGAACTTGGCGGTAAAAAGTTTGCCGTCGTCATGTGGTTTAATGATTTTAGCAAAGGCTTCCCCACAGCTGAAGCTGAAAATGTATGGAAGTCTGGGGCTCTGCCTGATATCACGTGGGAACCATGGTTGTGGAATGATAAAAATAAGATACATTTGGCAGACATAAACGATGGTAGCTATGACCAGTATATTTTTAATTGGGGCAAGGAAGCAGCGGAGTTCGGAAAACCCGTTATGGTGCGTTGGGGCCACGAATTTAATGGGAACTGGTACCCTTGGGCCATAGCGGAAAATGGTAACAGCCCCTCGGCCTATATCAAAGCGTATCAGCGAGTCCATGACCTTGTTGAAAAAGCCGGAGCGAAAAATGTTATTTGGGTATGGTGCCCTAATAATAACAGTGTGCCTGCTGAAGCATGGAACAATCCTATTCTTGCCTATCCTGGCGATCAGTACGTGGATATGGTGGGGCTTGACGGGTACGACTTCGACGGGACTTCTAGCTTCTCGGATTTGTTTTCTTCAATCTACTCGAAAATCTTGACCTCCATTAAAAAGCCAATGTTTATTGCTGAAATGGCCACCGGACGTAAAGGTGCCGAAAAAGCCAAGTGGATTCAGGACATGGACAAGAGTTTAAGGGGTAATTTGGCCGGCATTAAAGGGTTTGTGTGGTTTAATATCAACAAAGAACGAGATTGGCGCTTTGATCAATCTGTCGCTTCCACTCAGGCAGCACGCGAGGCTTTCTCGACGCCCTTCTATCACTCGAATCCCGAATCGGTCCTTAAGCTGAATCAGGTTTTCCTGTCGGATTATAGTTCTTTGAAAAGCCAAATTGCGAAAGTGAGTGAAACCCACTCTAATAAGGAATATACCGCCCCAATGGCGGCAAACTCCGGCAATGCTCAAATAACTTGGACTAACGTTCCCTCTATTACTGTCCAAGACAGTAACCACGGTATTGAAGGCACGATTCAGGTAATGTGGAGCGTAAATAAGGTGTACATCCACGCCGATATAAAAGATGCGTACCCTCTGACGAATAGCCAAAAAGATGGGAATATCTGGAATGGGGATTGTCTTGAGTTTTTGATTTCAACAGATCCTAAAGCAGATCCCAATCGGCAATATTATACGCCAACGGATTGGCAGCTTGGTTTCGCACCCACACAAACCTCTGAAATCAAGACTTGGGAATGGTCAAAGCTAAAATCGGCCGTTCCTGGTGCAGAAGGGAAGGCGGTGAAAACGGACTCAGGGTACCAAATCGATGTCTCATTCCCTTGGACGTCCTTAGGCAATTTTACACCAGCGGGAAATGAAAAGCTGGGCTTTGATCTTGCGATAGATAACGCTGGTGCTTCGGGAACTCGAAATGCGCAATGGATATGGTCAGGTGGCACCAACTTTTATGTAGACCCCAGTCAGTGGGGTACCTTGGTGTTGAAGAAGTAGGACTCCGGGTCTGGGTATGACTTCTCAGGAAGTCATACCCGACTTCAGGTGGCATTTTAAGTAGATTTCCTAACGACGAGCTCTACGGGTATAAACCGTGTACTTGGTGTAAAGGTTTGCTCTTCAATTGCTTTGAGCAACGCATGAGCCATTTCTTTTCCTATATACTTTCGGTCATAGAACAGGGTTGTTAGCGGAGGCGATGTCCAGGCCGTGACATCCAGGCCGTCAAAACCAGCGATCGCGACATCTTCGGGTACCCTGAGCTTATGGGCCTTGACGGCCTCAAGGGCTCCTAGAGCCGATTCGTCGTTGGCTGCCACTATTGCCCTGGGTATTTTACCTTGGTTAAGGAAGTCATTGACGTTTTGGAAAGCCGTTTTGTATTGAAAACCTCCATAGACGAGAGCACCCTGTGCCCTAGGTGCGCCTTGCTTTTCAAGAAAAGTAAGAAAGGCTTCTTTCCGCTCCTGGGCATCCCAAGTCTCGGAAGTTCCCTCGACCCAGAGGTAGTCACGGTAACCTTGACTCCAGAGATGTTCCATGACAGCCGTAACGCCCCCACGGTTATCGATAACAAACTGCAAGGCCCCCCCCGAATCGGACGCCGAATCGAAGATCACAACGGGCGCCAGCTCTTCGAGACGTTTCAGGGTGGCTTTTATAGCCTCCCTTGGATTAAGTACGATTAAACCGCGAACCATTCCAGAAGTGGTCAAATTCATGCATAGCTGTAAGGATTCTTTTTGAAGGGTAATAGCAAAGACAGTAAAGCCTGCATCTTTTAAGGTTGGTTGAAGGCCTTCCAGAATTTCGCCATACCATGGGCCCGCAAAGCCATCCGTAAGGATGGCAATGAGGTTACCTTTTCCCACCTTTAAAGCTCGTGCGGCTATACTGGGCGAATATCCCAGGTCGTCAGCGATCTTCTGGACATGCTTTCGTGTCTCCTCAGAAATGCGACCACTTCCATTGAGCGCGTACGAGGCTGTGGCTATGGAAACGTTGGCGGCTTTGGCAACATCGCGAATGGTCGCGCCGCGTTCTTCCCGACTAGGACTTTTCATTAGCCAGAATACTATCTTTGGGGCACGGGCAAGTCAACCAGGGTTGAAATTAAGGGCCTTTAGGGAAAAATAAATTTGACAAATCTAAATATGTGGCGCTAAGCTGAATTTGATGAAACGTTTCAAATTAGAAATAAGGAGTTATTTATGCGATATCTTCCACTAGCTTTAGTTGTTTTGATTGGTATCTTATCTTCGTGTCAAAACCCCGTTGGAAATAGCTTGAGCACCAATTTTAGTACGAATCGCAGTGTTCAAAATTGGTCACTATGGGAACCTCTAGATTATTTTAATAGTTCAGTTTGGCAGGAATCTAACTGGACCAATGGCGGTATGTTTAATTGCGGCTTTGTCCCGTCTAATATCAGCTTTGCCAATAGTAAGATGACAATTGCTTTAACAAATAGCCCTAGTTTTGGTAAGCCGTATTCTAGTGGAGAATACCGTTCGAATAACACATTTACGTATGGAAAATTTGAAACAAATATGATGCCTGCGAAGGCCTCAGGTACTGATAGTTCATTTTTCCTTTACACGAATAATCCCGTCTGGGATGAAATTGACGTTGAATTTTTGGGCAAAGATACCACACAAGTTCAATTTAACTATTTTGTGAATGGTGTGGGTGGGCATGAGAAAATCATCAACCTTGGTTTCGATGCCTCGCAAGCCTATCACAAATACACCATCGAATATGGTAACGGCTACATTAATTGGTATGTCGATGGCGTTTGGAAATGGGGCGTTAACAACACCGGCCTGAATGCTCCCTATGGCGCGCCGATGCCGTCGCACCCCATGCAGATCATGGCGAACTTATGGCCTGGTGTTGGTGTCGATAGTTGGCTGGGCTCCTTTAACTATACGGGCCCCCTCTTTGCCAGGTACGACTATTTTCTGTATACACCGATGTAAGTGTGAGCCTGCTTACCGCAGAGCGCCTAGTTGCCGACGGACAAGCCACCTGTTGTACCCACATAAATCGTTGAACCAGACACAACGACCACCCGCGAGGAGTTCCCGGCTAGACCGTTGCTCGTTGTATAATTGACCCAGGTGGCACCGCCATCATTCGAGGCGGATAGCCCACCTGTGGTCGAGGCTAAAATATCGGAGCCTAACGCCCAAACGCCATAGACGGTATTGCTTCCCAGGCCTTGCGTCGTGGTGTAGTTCTGCCAGGTTGAGCCGCTGTTGCTAGTTACGGACAACCCTCCGCTGGTTCCTACATAAATTGTTCCTGAGGCAACATAGATCCCTAAGATTTGCGCGTTGCCCATCCCGCTGATGTTGGTCCATGACGAACCGTTGTTTGACGAAACTTCTACCCCGTACCCGCCCGTACCCACATAGAGGTTTGAGCCACTCAGGGTTGAACACTCGGCGCCAGCCGCAAAGTTACCGGTGGTGAAGTCTGTCCAAGTTGAACCTGAGTCGGTGGAAAGGGCTAGACCGCTGACGCCATCGGCAACGATCAAAGAACTTGAAGCCGTCGTCGCGAAGAGGCCTCCGGTAATGACCGAGTCCGAGGACGACGTGCCAGGCTTGGTCCAAGAGCTTCCCCCATTGGTTGATAGGAACAGCCCCGTGCTGGAAGTTGAGGCATAAAGATTCGAGCCCGAAAGGTAAACCCCATAGACATTACTATCGGTCAAGCCGCTGGCGGTAGAATACACGGTCCAAGTTGAGCCACTGTTGGTCGAGACTGCAACACCCCCACCAATAGTTCCTAGGTAAATATTAGTCCCAGAGACGGCGATGCTAGAAACCTGGCTGCTCGGAAGTCCTTGGGTTGAGGTATAGTTGGTCCATTGAATGTTGGCCGAGGCTTTCAGAACGGACGAGGCAACGCTCTCATGTGCCGAGTTGACGGCGGTCACAAGGTAATAATAGGGTTGCGTCCAAGTAAGGCCCGTGTGGGTATAGCTGGTACCGCTGACACTGATCGCGGTTCCATTGGCTGTTGTCAGGCTAGAGCTGTTTGACCAATAGATTTTGTAGCTTGTCGCACCTGTCACAGCAGTCCACGAAAGGGTGATTTGTTTGGCCCCTGCGGTGGCACTAACGTTGGTCGGCACAAAACTGCTCATGGCGATGGTGATTGCCGTGCCACTCCCCGTGATATTTGTCGATGAGGAGCCAAACCAAAGCACTTGGGAGGAAGAGTTTTCGGCATACGCGTTGAAAGTGATTTGCCCCAACTGTGATACCGAAAACGAGCCCGTCCAGCTTGAAGCCTGTTTTGTAAGGGTTCCGCTACCGACAGACGTGCCATTGAGAAGGGCGTTAACGACAACGGAAGTAACATTAGTATCGGCAATGAGATTTCTGGACGCTCCGGCGGGGTTCGAGGCAAGGGTGACTCCCACCTGGTACCCCGAGGAAGGGTTGGTCGGGCTTTGCCCTGCAGGCGAAAGCGCTACAGGTGTTGAGCAAGAAGCTACCAAGGCACAACCGAGGACGATAAATAGCATCACAAGAGTTTTCATAGTGTGAAGCATAACACTAGGTTGTTAATCAAATAACTTATATTATTTAACCAATTCTGTACGAATTTCCTCTTCGGTAATGCCCAATACTGATTCGGGCAGGGTGCTACCAAAGACTTCGACGACAGAATCTTTTCCGCGTGGTTTAAAAGAACCCAAGGCTTTTCCTTTGGCTTCGGAGGGAAGGGCGTCTTGAACCTCGCGGCTAAACACGAGCCCTTGGCCTGAAGTTCGGGTCACCGCTTGTAAACGGGCGGCCAAGTTTACCGCATCACCGATCAGCGTGTAGTCTAACTTACCGCCAGAGCCGACGTTCCCCTCGACCACGGGGCCTTTTGAAAGGCCAAAGCCAGCGGCAAGAAGTTTGTCAGCACCCCGAGCTCTCTGGCGGAGCTGGGCCAGTCCTTTGAGCGCTTTTTCGCAGGCTTGTTTGGCTTCAACGGCTTTGGTGGCTTCAAACCGTGCCATGATGCCGTCGCCGAGGAGCTTAAGAACTTCGCCACCCTCGCTTTCGATGGCTTCAATGACTATGTCGTAGTAAGAACGCAAAAGTGCCATAAGTTTTTCGGGGTCGAGTTGTTCCCCCAAAATAGTTGACCCCACGATATCCGAGAACAGCACAATGGCTTCGCGTCGAACGGGCCGTAAGTGCGTTGGGTCAATTCCATGGGCCACGCTGTCTTGAACAAACCGCGAGGTGTAGCGCTCTAAAATGTGGTGATTCGATTCAAACGTCGAAAGAAGCTTTTTCATGGGTTCGACCAAGGGGTCTTTGAGGAGGTCTAGTTGGATGGTTTTCATCTTCCAATCGGGGAACTGGCGCCGCAGAATATCGGGCTCCATCTCAAGGACAAAGATTCCTGTATGCCGTGCGTCCTGCGCGATGCGCTCGAAACAGTTATCCACATCGGCGTCTAAACCTTCAAGAATCTGGTAAAAGATAGACCCCGTCGATAAAAGAGCCCCTGTTAGACCTTCGCGGGCGTTGTTAGCTTCTGAGACCTTGGCTATTTCGTCTAAATCCTCCTTGGACAGAGGCTGAGTAAAGCGACTGATATAGGTAAGGCGTTTCATAACGTTCGACCTCGTTTATTCCTCAATATAACGGTTTAGATCGTTTTAAAACAACTGTCGTTTGTTAAAACTCTCCTAAGAATACAAAGGGAAGTAAGTACAACGGCAGATTTTGAAGTTGATAGTTGACTGCTTGCTTGCCTGCAGGCGTCATCACGGTGGTGTTAACTTGTTGGGCCGAAGGGGGGAGTAAATCACAGCGTACCGCCTTGCCCAGTTTCTTTAAAGCCATAAATTGGTGTAACGATCTGAGGCTCCCTGAAGTTCCTGCTTTGATTTCGAGTGGTATTACCGTTTGCCTTACCGTAAGCAAAAAGTCTACTTCGGCATTGGTACTTTTCCCCTCACGTAGCCAGTAAAATAAGCGGGGAGCTTCGTGTCTTCCTGCAGAGTAGGCAAGAGCCTGTGCGGCAAACTGCTCGGCAAGTTTGCCTTCTTCAAAAATTCGTCCCTCAAGAAAGGCTGACAGTTCCAGACCGCCCGTACCCCAGGCGTTTAAAGCGAGTCCAATATCAACAAAGAAAAGCTTGTAAACTGTGGGGTCTTCTTGGGTACTTAGGGGAACCCCGGAGGACTCAGAATGTTTAACTTTAACGACAATTCCTGCTCGTTCTAAAAGTTCTAAAGCCTGGCGGATCTCATTTGCTTTCCAATCGGGATGAAAGTTTTTGTACTTTACCTTTTGTCCAAGAAGCAACGGAGCGCGTTCAAAAACGTGTCGTAGCTTTTCTAAAGCCGCTCCTTGTGCGTACTTTCCAAAGTCGTCCTTGTAGGTATCGAGGATTGAGCGGTGAACAGCTTGCGCTTCAGTAAATTGGCCGGTTTGTGCAAAGACCTGAACGGCTTCAGGCATACCTCCTACTAAAAAATACTCCCTCAATTTTTCCAGAAGCTTTTGGTGAAGCGCATCAGGAATGGTCTGGCCAACCCGCCATTGAACCAAGAAATCCGCCAAAGATGAGGCTCCTGTGCCCTGCAAGAATTCTGAAAAGTCTAAAGGCCCCAACCACAAATACTCGACTCGACCCACCGGCATTGAAAAATTGGCTTTTGCAAGGGTGAATTCTAAAAGTGACCCGGCTGCGACGACGAGCAATTGTGGCATTTCTTCGTAAAAGTAGCGCAGGCACACGAGGGCTTCTGGGGCTTCTTGAATCTCGTCGAGAAACAGTAAAAGAGGACGAGTCCCAGGGTTAGGGAGGTTGAGAATTAAAGCTAGCTCCCGAAGAATTTGTTGGGGATCCCTGGTTTGAAACAGAGAGTAAAGATTCGGATAACGCTCTAGGTTGACTTCCCACAGCACAGCCTCGCAGGCCAACGCCGCCATGCGTACCAAGGTCGATTTTCCTACTTGCCGGGCCCCACGGAGAATGAGGGGTTTACGGTGTGTGCGGTTTATCCAATTTGTAATGTTGGCAAGTGCGGCCCGTGGTATCAAAATAACCTCATTTCTGGCGTATTTAAGGTTTATAATGGGGTCATTTTAATCTTAACCCCCCGATAAGGCAAGTTGCCGCTCATGGTGGTGTCTGATGCCCCGGGGGCGCCGTTAGTGCAAGAACTGCAGGGTAGGCGAGGCGACTAAAAGACTGCCGGCATCTAACGAAGGTGAATCGTTATAGATGTTCGTGGGGCTTAAGGCGATGGTTAGGGCAGGCGTACCCGTATGCTGAGAATCGTAGTCCACAAAGTCGACAGTCCCGAGGGGAAAGGTAACCAGCGTCCAGTTAGAGCTAGTCCACCCGGTATTGGGGACAAATTCTTGAAAAGTGCCGGTGTTGCCAGGTTGGGTCGCCGCCGTAATGTTGATCGTTAGCCCGGTGGCCGCAAAACGGTTGGCCGTTCCTGCTGTAGGGTCCTGCTTGACCCAGATCGAAAACTGATAGGTGCCAGGGATCAGCTGAAGCGTGCCCGAGGTTAAGCTGGGCAGTGAGGTAGACACATAGAGTGGCAAATCGCTGCGCACAAGGCGGAGGCTTGAAAACAAAATATTCTGAGTATTGGTAGCCGTCGTAAAAACCAAGGCGTCATTGGAACCAGAATACGCAATGAGATTACTTACCAAAGCGCCCGGGCTATTTAAGGTGTTCAAATATTGAGTGGGATATTGAGTATTCGACTGGCCTGAATTGGGGTACGTCCAACTCGTGATGGTTCCTGTCGTCGGGACAAAGTTGAGCTGGCACAACGTCGCAGTAAACAAATCAATAAAACTCATCTGAAGATTGTATTGCCCTGATTGCCAAATTGGTTTACCCGATATGCTAGAAATGCCTAAAGCCGAGTTGAGATTGAGGGTTAACGTATCGGTGGGTAAGGAGCTTTTCCAGTTTATTGAAGGCACACTCAACGTTACGGAGGTGCCACCTTGCGTCGTCACGGCGCTTCCCGCAGGGACAACCGTCGCCGTGCCGCTTCCCGAAATGCTCCACGCACTGGCCGGGTTGTTTATTAGCGAACCCGGCGATGAAGCCGTAAAATCGCCATTGGGGATCAGGTTCTTGATTTCTAAGCGATAGGCATGGGAGCTTGCGGTGGGCCCCGTGCCCACGCCCAGGTCGGTCCAGTTCATATAATCGGGTGTCGTCGATAAAGCCCAGTTGGGTGTGGTCGCCGTCTGCGAGGTAAAATCCCAGTTGCTCAAGAGGTTGACGTTATTGTAGTCGCTGAAGTAGTCGGTATTGAGACTGCACGAGGCCAACGTCAGGGCCACAACGACCACGAACCCCTTAAGAATGCTCATAGATAGAATTTACCGCGAAAACCGTTAATCCGCCAGGGTTTCTGGGGCTAACGGCGCAAATCGCTGACCAGTTTTTGGACTTCTTGCAGGTCAAAGTTCGACGCGTCAGTCTCGATGTGGCGAGCCGTCTTCAAGAGCCACTTTTCCCACCAGGTGAGCTTTTCCCACTGAATAGCACCCCCAAAGAAAATCAGTTGCCCAAGCTGGGCTTCCCAGTCAGGACCCAAAGCCGTTTTGACGTATTCTTGGGCGGCGGCGCGGGGCGAAAGCCCCACAACAAAAAAGCGACATACCTTGGACTTTAAAAGTGCTTGATGTTTTTGAACGAACTGAACAAGCCGCCGGGAATAACGGCCAAAGTACACCGGCCCTCCCAAAATGAGTTGCTCGTACTTGTCGAGTTCGGGACTCTGGCTGTGGGGAGTGTTGATCGCCCAAGCCTCTAGCTCGGGCACCTCCTGCTGGAGCATTTCAACGCATCGTTGAGTAAAGCCATGCCGAGTGTCGTACACAACCAGCGTTTTCATGGGTTCAATCCTAACAAAGGCGGAGCAGAAAGGGAAGATGGTAAAGGCCAGACGATGCCTTTCTGCTCCGCCCGGCTTTGGGCGGCCTTTTGCCACAGCTGAGACAAAGCCTCGGGTGAGGGTAAGCTTGGGTCGGGCGCCAGAGTTCGTGACTCATAGGCCCAGACCATCAGCGAGAGGGCTTCGCGCTCAAAGAAGGGTGACAGGGTCGTTGCCTTTAAAAAGAACTGCAGGCGGGGTAGCTTCGCACTGAGCTGGGCTTTCAGAAAGGGTGGCGCTTGTTCGGTCATAACACGGTCCCAACGGTCTTGAAGCTGTGCAACATCGGCCCCGGGCACTAAATACGTCCACGAGCCGGGTCGGGTCAAAGCCAGCGCACGTCCGGGTGTGGCGGTGGCTGTCATTTGCCCTTCGAGAACGACTTCGCCTTCACGAGTGCTGACTAGTACTTCACCGTCAGGGCTGACGGTGACGGTAAACATGCCGCCTCGGCTCACCAAGCGGCCAGCCGGGGTCCAAATACTAATTAAGTCTTGGTGTCCTGGGGGAATAAAGTAGCCGGTTTCACCGCCAAAGACACTGACTTCGAGTTGAGGATGTTCGGGGCGGTTGTCTTTTTCAAGCACCACCCAGCTTTTTTCGCCGACACGGACAACGCCGTCGCTAAAAGCATCGGTTTGAACGTACAACTCTGCTTCGGCTCCGGCCGGGGTCGAAACCGCATCGCCCGGCGACAGGGTTTGGTGGAGCGAAAGCGCCACCGAGGTTTGTGTGCCTGTGGTCAACTGCGGCCCGCCATGAACATAAGCGGCTTTAATTTTGTACTCGGTGGGTTTAAGGGCCGTACCGGTAAGGTCGCTGGGCCGCAAATTTTCTTCGGGGGCGCTTTGGTCTTGTGTACTTGACGAAGGCGCTGGCGAGCAAGACGGCGCTAGAATGGTTACCAGGCAGGCTAGGCCAGCTAACAAAAGGTTGAATTTCATGTTTTAGTTATCCTTCACTCTGCAAGAGAGCGATGAGGGTTTTGGCGGCGCTTGCCATGGCGGGCAGGGCTACCCACTCGGTGCGGCTGTGGTAGTTCATGCCCCCCGTAAAGAGGTTGGGGGTAGGAAGTCCCAGCTCTGTTAGCCGAGCCCCATCAGTTCCTCCGCGAATCGACTGCGAAAAGGTCGGAACGCCAGCCTTTTGTGCCGCTGCGATCAAGCGTTCGAGAACTTCAGGGTGTTGATCGAGCCCCTCTTTCATATTGGTGTACTGCTGTTGAGTTTTGAGGGTGACTTTGCCGCCAGGGAAGGAAGCTTCGACGGCACGGGCATAGTGGGACAAACTCTCTTGCCGTCGTAAAAGCTGTTGCCGGTCAAAATCGCGGCAAAAAACCTCCACCTGTGCCTGTTCGACTGTTCCCGTGATGCGGTTAGCCCATAAACAACCGTAACGGCCGTCGGTTGCTTCGGGGCTTTCACTGCGCGGTAACTGCGAGACAAACCAGGCCGCCATGGTAACGGCGTTAATCAAACGACCACGTGCCGTGCCAGGGTGGTGGGAATGGCCTTCGAAGGTGACCTGGGTGTGCGAAGCATGGTAGCACTCCGCTTCAATACCGCCCTCTTCGCCACCGTCAACGGTATAGGCAAAGCGGCTTTTTAAGCGGTCAAACGGAAAGTTTTCGGCGCCTCGGCCAATTTCTTCATCGGTAGTAAAAACAACTTCAAACGGGCCGTGGGCCTGGGGTGCCTGAAGCACCCAGGTTACGGCCGTCAAGATTTCGGCCACCCCCGCTTTATCATCGGCACCTAAAAGCGTCGTGCCGTCCGAGGTTATGATGGTTTTGCCGAGGTAAGCCGTCAAAAGTGGGTTTTCGGCTGGGTCAAGCACGGGGCCTCCGGGCAAAGTCAGCGGCTGACCCTGATAGTGGCGATGCACCTGGGGGTTAACGTTGTCGCCAGGGGCATCGGGGCTGGTATCGACATGGGCGATCAGCGCCAGGCAGGGCTCAGAGCTTTGTCGTGCGGCAAAACGAGCCACGACATAGCCGGGCAGGGCTTCTAGGTATTCGGGACTAAGTTGCGCCAGTTCTTGGTGTAAAATTTGCAAAAGCTCAAGTTGCTGGGGGGTCGAAGGTTTACTGGTTGACGAGGGGTCCGAGGTGGTACCGACACGAACATACCGTAAAAAGCGCGCTTCTAGGTCGGCCTCAAGGGCGGCCGTCTCCTCAGTTGAAAAAAACATGCACACAGTTTACGCTCCCCTCAGGTGTTGAGTCAAACATGTCGTTGCCCCGCTCCCGACCGGAATTGCCCAAAACGATCTACTCTTGGGGCTCGCTATGGACGCCTGGCGGTGAGCTGACTGCGCTATTGGCTGGTGCGACGGCACCTTCCGAAAGTTTGGACCCTGGCCCCGGCGCGTTGTTCTTGGGCCAGCTGGCCCGTACCCTGAACCTGCCCGGTGTTTTTTTACCCCCTCAACAAGCGGCGCTAGACCTCACGATTCCCGAGCTTTTTGAAGCCCGCCGAGTCGTGTTAGCCGAGCCACCCTGGGGTCTGCCAGGGGTCTACCTGATTTTAGGGCGTTGTGCGGCAACTCGTTGGGACCGAGGGGTAGCCTGGCAAACCGAGCCAGCCTTGTTCAGTGACCGGCTTAACTGCGGTGGCGCCTACCGCGATTCAGCGGCGTGGCTTGCTTTACCGCGCTCGGTGGACGACTCGCGCTTTACCTGGAGGGCCGAGGCCGCTGGGCTTGTTCACCGAAAAAAGTTTGACGGTCGCGTGGTGTGTTTGGGGGCCTTTGCCTCGCACGAAAGTCAGCCGCTGATGGTGGCTCTTTTGCCCTGGTCGCGAGGAAAACCTCCAAGCTTGGGTTGGATCAACGTCTTTTCGACGGTGTGGGCGGCACAAACAGGTCTCAGGGTCGAAGAGGCCTCCTACCCCAACAGCTCTTGGCCGGTGTTGACTTCTGGGTGGTTCTGGTCGTACCTCGCTGATGTCAAAGTGGGAGACGTTGAGGCGACACGCACGCTTGAAATTGCCGTCTCGGAGCAACAGTTAGCTCTGTGGCACCAGCCTTCGCTAACCGGGGTTGAGCTAAGGCTCTGGCATCGACCTCCCCCTCTTGTCTTGCCCGGACCGACGGCCCCTTGGGTCGAACGATGGAAGGCCTTATGGGAGGCTCTGCCGGCGAGCGACCTTCGCCTAGCCTGGGAAAATGTTTTCGTGGCTCAGGGTGAGGCCGTGGGGCTTGCTGGGTTGACGGGAAGACTCCCCTTAGCCTTACGGTCGTTGTTAAAACCCAGGGTGCGCCACGAGCTAGACCGCGCCGCCCTAAGAGCCGCTCTAAGAACAGACTCCGAGATGACTGACGAGGGGGCAAGAAACCTCGCTCAGACCTTGGCCCAAGCGCTCACCGAGGGGCGAATCGAGTGGTCACCGAAGGCCCATGAGTTATTTGATCAGCTTATTTGGCGCCCCGCTGAGGCACAGGAGCTTCGCGAGCTGACGGCGCTTTCGGCTCCCGAGGTGGTACAAGACTTTCAAAAGGAAGAGGCAACGGTTATTGAAGAGACTTTGCGGCGCTTAGACCCCACTGATGCGGCACTCTGCCTCGGCAGCTTTCCTGACAAGCGCTGGCGGCGCCATGTGACAGCGCGCCGTGAAGCCGAAATCCGCCTGGAAGCAGAGTATTGTCAGGCACTCGAGCGAAGGGGGGAACTTTCCCGCACGCGGGTTCTGGACGCGTGGCGGTGTTTTCACCGAGAATGGAACAGTCAAAAAGAAAACAGGCAGAAACAATAATGATGCAAGAAAATACTTTTCGACCAAACCTTCAAAGCTGGCGGGGTGCCTGGAGCGCACAAGGGTTGCGCCATGACGCCTTCGCCGGTATTTCGGTGGCTCTTTTGTCGTTCCCCCTGGTTTTAGCTTTGGGCTTGGCGGCGGGACTTCAGCCTCTTCAGGGCCTCCTTGCCGCTGGTGTCGGCGGAGTCGTTTTGGCCTTTCTGGGGGGCGGACGCTGGCAAATTACCAGCCCAACTGGGGTTCTCGCCCTCTTGTCATCTGCCGTTGTTTACCGCAATGGCCTGACCGGATTGTTGCTCGTCATGTTGTTGGCGGGCCTCATGCTCGTAGCGATGGGGACGCTCAAATTGGGGCATCTTGTACGTTTTATTCCTCAACCGATTGTGCTGGGAATGACGGCGGGAATTGCTCTAACCTTGGTGCTGGGGCAGTTTAACGTTCTGATGGGGGCTCGTCCGGCGCCCTTGGCGGCCGATGTCGTTACCCCGTGGACCACCTTGTTGGCGGCCGCGCAGACATTGCGCCCCTGGGACTTAGCTGTGGGCGGGGTTTCTTTGGTGGTGGCGGCTTTAGGGGGACGTTGGTTTAACCGGTGGCCACTGACTTTGGCTGTCCTCGTCGCTGTTACCGCGTTTGTGGCGTTGGTTGGTCTCCCCGTGGCGACCGTGGGTTCGGTGTTTGGGAAGGCTCAGTGGAGCTGGCCAACGCTGAGTTTTACCTTTTCGTATTCGACGTTTGTCGATTTCTTTCCTTCAGCCTTTGCTTTGGCGTTGTTCATAGCCCTCGAGAGCTACCAAAGTGCCACCGTCACCGAGGCTTTGACAGGCGAGCCCTACCATCCCGATACCGATTTTCTGGGCCACGGGGTGGCAAACTTAATCTTGGCGTTTTTGGGTGGACCACCAGTTTCGGGTACCGTCGAGCGTTCGGTGCGCAATGTTCAGCTAGGCGCAAAAAGTCCTCTGGCAGGTCTGTTTCATGGGGTGACCTTGTTGATGCTGGGCCTAGTGCTAGCTCCCTGGCTTCGGTTGGTGCCGGTAGCTGCTTTAGGGGCTTTGGTGATCCTTTTAGGGGTAAGGATGGTTTCGTGGAAGGACCTGGCGCTTACCTTTAAAACCACACGCTCAGATGCCTTAGCCCTTGCCGTGACACTTATTGTCACTGTCGTCGCCAACCCTCAATTTGCTCTTTTAAGCGGATTGCTCGTGGCTTCGTTCTTTTTTATGCGATCGATGGCGCAGACGTCTTCTGCGCAGGTTACTGCTGACCATCGGCTGAGGGTCTCCCGTGAGGACTTGCCGCAGGGAACCTCGGTTTTAGATTTAACAGGGGCTTTCTTTTTTGGTGCGGCCACCAAGTTTGAGCAAACTTTTCGTGATATCCTGCCCATGACTCAAACACTTGTTCTTAGGATGGGGGAGCTTAATCTGTTGGACGCTTCGGGAACGAGAGTTCTGCAACGACTACTGACCGAGGCTCACGAACAGCGGATTCGTGTCATTGTTACCGAAGCCCAACCCAGCATTTTGCGGGTTCTGGAGCATGCCCAACTCATCTCGGCCCTGGGCCCGGGCAATCTGTTCGCCAGTTTTGACGGTGTTGTGAAAGATCTGCGGCGCAGTCAGCCGCTCGTGTTTTCCATTCACCTCGAAGACTGCACGCAGGACCCGATTTAGCCTGAATGCCTGTTGGTTTTACGTTTATTTCAAATCGGTTTTGCGATTATTTGCAAAGAGGTTTACGATTATATCGCGCGCGTTTCTTGATTATTTCACAAAAAAAAGACCGCCTTTCGGCGGTCTATCGTGCGAGCGTCCCCCTCCCAGAACTTTTTGGGGATACGGGAGTTTAGACCGGAACGAGAGAACTCTCAAGTCGTAGCTGGTTGAACACGCGGTTTAGCTTTAACCAGGACCAAAAGAAAGCACGCCGCCAGCGTCATGAAACCCCCGATTGCCTCAAGCAAGTTAAACGATTCATGAAAGAGTAAAATTCCAGCGGCGACATTAAGAACCGGGACCATGGTCCCCATTAGACTGCCTGTCGATACGTCCACCCAGCGGTACGACCAGGTCATGAGCAATTGCCCTACGGCGGCGGTAACTCCGACGCCAAGCAAAAGAAAGGCCGGTCCCCAGCCCCAAGTTCCTGGTGTGAGGTTGGCGGGAATTAAAATTATCCAAAAGCCGCCAATGCACTGTGCCAAAAAGATTGCCGAGCTCGATTCCGTTTCGGTGAGCTTTTTCACAAACGTGACAGCGAGGCCAGACGTCAGAGCACTTCCCCAGGCCGCCAACAGCATCCAGTCCAGTTTGCCTTGCCCGAGCATGGGGAGGTTTAACAAAACCAGACCCGCGATCGCCACGCCGGTCAGGATCCAGGCAGAAGGTTTTGACCGTTCTTTAAGCCAAAGTGCGCTAAAAGCAAGCGCGAAAAACGGGTAAGTGTATTGGATCAATGAGGTTTTACCCAAACCGAGGGTGTTGATCGGCAAATAATATAAAACAACGCTGAGCCCACCGACGACCCCGCGCCACAATAGTCCCCGAAAGTTATGAAAACGGAGGTGAGTTTTACCGATAAAAGCCAAGCTGGCGACGACAGCTGCACCGACGGCAAAGCGGTAAAAAGCGGCTTCGAGGGGGTTGGTCGCCGGGTCTAAGCGAATGAACACGGCCATGATACTAAAAAAAATATTTGAAAGCACCATCCCGGCGACGCCAACGCCAAAGGAGGGTTGAGAGAGTTTCATATTGACCATCATAGCCAGCCGCTTCGATACTGGGAACTAGGTTTGAGCCTGCGAGGTAAAAATGCGCTATGTTCTTATCGTCAACCCCGCTTCGGGGTCGCGCTCCCATCAGGATGCCCTGAAGTATGTCGAGACGTACTTTCAAAAGCATGGTTTGTCGTTGAGCGTTCAGATGACCACACGCCCCGGTGAGGCGACCGAGCTGGCCCGGCAAGCGGCTCAAGAAGCGGATGTGGTTATCGGTGCTGGTGGGGATGGAACCATCAATGAAGTGATGGAAGGTCTGGCAGGAAGCCGGGCAGCGCTGGGCATCCTCCCTTGGGGTACAGGCAATGTCTTTGCCGCCGAGCTCGGTATTCCTAGCCATTTGAGGGGCCAGTGCCGCGTGTTAAGGCGCAACCGTCGTATGCTGATGGATGTGGGGCGTCTCAAGACGGGGGGGCAAACCCGGTATTTTTTGCTGATGTTTTCGGCAGGTTTTGACGCCTACGCTCTGCGACGTGCTGACAAAGACAATCTCAAACCGTTTTTAGGCCCTATTGCCTACGCTGTCGCCGCCTTTCGCTCAGTTTGGCGCTATCATTTCCCTGAAATTACTGCCGAGTTCCCTGACGGAACCAGGGAAAAGGGTGCCTTTGTTCTGATCTCGAATACCCGGTTGTATGGCCGAATTTTTTCGTTCGCTCCGTCGGCAATACCTACCGATGGCCAGCTGGATGTAACGATTCTGCGGGATCGCACCCGCTGGCGAACGCTAGGGTTTTTGTTAAAAGCGCTATGGGGGGCGTGGACGGGGCGGGGCCCCCGAATAGGTCGTGAAACCTTTCGGGATGCGGTTTACTTAAAAACAACTTCGGTTAAGCTTAGCGGCCCCGCTGGGGTTTTGGCCCAATGGGACGGCGACACACGGTCAGGGCTGCCGGTCGACGTCGATGTCGTGCCGGCGGCCCTGCCGGTTATTGTGCCCCGAAAGCTTCGGCACCGGTAGAGTCAACGCCGTTGGCGTCAGCGAATATAAAACTCAACGCGGCGATTTTTCCAAGTTTGCGAAGTGTCACTAAAGGGCACCACGGGGTTGCTCCCGCCTAAACCAACAGTTTCTAGGCGCGCGGGGTCAATGCCCTGGGCCACCAGAGCTTTTTTGACGGCCTTGGCTCGTTCCTGTGAAAGAGGAAGGAGCACCAAGCGCTGTTCTTTTGCGGCTTTCTCGGGGTATCGCCACCACACTTCGTTGGCATGACCTTCGAGCAAAAGCTTCACTTCAGGGTATTTTTTTAGGTCGGTAACGACTTGGGCCAAAGTTGCACGGTTGTGCTTGGCTTGCGCGTTCGGAAGCTCAGTATAGCTGTCGGTGTAGGGCTGAAAGTACAGCGGCTCGGCTAACTTTCGGCGGTTCCCATCCATGAAACCCAGCTGATCCACTTTGAGAAATGACGTGACTGTACCCCGGTTGCCAAATTCATCCACTAACGACAACACAAGCTTATAGGTAGCGGGAGCTTTCAATTGACCATGAGAATCGGCTTGGCCATTCCAGTCGATGTTGCCGTCCCTGTGTTCTTCGCTGATGAAGTTCTTAAAGACTGTCCCATCCTCGGCCACGACTTGAAGGCGCCAGGTCATGACCTGGGCACCGCCGTTCCGGGTATAGACCTTGATGTAGATATGGTCCGAGGAACCGGTGGGCACAAAAGGGTCAGGCGTAATCGATAAGGATCCGCCTGGCGGCGTGATGTCGAGGACGAAAGGAACAGAAACCGCACTTTCTTGGGTTTTGCCATAGCTGACGGTGAGTTTTGCTGTGTAACGTCCTTCAGGTGCCAACTGTCCGGCCTCGTTCTTTCCGTCCCAGGTGACCGTGGGCGGCAAAAGGTTAGCTGTTCCTGTCAGAGTTTTTACGGGGCCGTTCGCATCATCAAAGGCGATAGTCCAGGCTGTAAGTTTACTGGCGTTGGCGTATTTGACATCAAAAGTCAAAACATTGGCTGGCGCATCAGCCCCGGGCGAAAAGCCGCTTTTTTCCGGCTGAATCGAATTCACGTCAGCGGGAGCCGGAGCCGGGGTTGGCTTTGGCGTCGGGGTCGGCGTTGGGGTCGGCTGAACGGGGGCGGGCCCGGGGGGAGGCGCACTGGCGCATCCTGCAAGAGCTAGTGCTACTACTACCAGCAAGGTACGAAACATGGGGAACTCCTTATTTTCGAAACAACGAAACCGAGCGAACTAAACAAACGAGATTCGCTAGACAGAAGGCATTCGAACGATAAAGGCAGCTCCGCCCTCAGGGGGGTTAAAGGCTTGAACGGACCCTCCGTACCCTTCCACAATGGACTTCACAATGCCTAAACCTAACCCGAAGCCCGCAGACTCTCCTATACGGTAAAACCTCTCGAAGATCCTTTCAAGAGACTCAGCGGGGATTGGAGGCCCGGAATTCGCGATTTTTAAGGTCCAAGCGGATTCTTGTGGGGTCAGCTCTAGCTGAATGGAGCCATTTTCGGGAGTAAATTGCAGGGAATTCATAAAAAGGTTCGTCAAAACTTGTTTCAACCGGAAAGGATTCCCCTTGACCCAAGCTCCCTGGGGAATTTTTTCACGCTGGAAGCGCACGGGGGGCTTGCCGAATTGAATCGTCACGCCCCGATTGGCTCTCAGGGGCTCAAGTTCGCCTACCACGTCGATGAGCATCCGCCCTAAGTCGGTAGATTTTTGCTCTTGAGCTGTATTCTCGGCTCGCCTGAGGGCTAAAAAGGCATTTAAAAACCCTGTCAGACGATCAAGGTCCTCAATGTTCGCCTGGGACAGTTCCGTCAGAGCTTTTGATGCGCGAGGCTGGTTTCCGGCCGCTTCGTTGCGGGCTTTAAGAATGGTCAAAGGGGTGCGCAGTTCATGGGAAAGCTCCTGAATAAAACGTTCCTGGAATGCCCCATATTCTTGGATCTGAGCCAAAAGCGAGTTAAGACTAACCGCCATTTGATGCAGAGCATCCTTGCCGGGAGGTAAGGGGAGCTGAAGGGTTTGTTCGGGCGAAATCGTCTTGGCAAAAGCGGCCATCTGGCGGACGGGCCGAAGGGCCATGGCGACCAAAAGACGTGTTATGAGGATCGACAACAGGGCCAAAAGCCCCAGGACCAAGGCGTAAACACTGGTGAACACACCAAGGTTGCTATAGACGGTTTCGGTGAGGCAGGCCAGCCGGAACCAGCCCAAGCCAACCCCGTTGAGCCGTAGGTGCGCGGTAATCATTCGGTAGGGGTGCGGGGCTAGAGGAATGGTCTGTATTTTTGTGTCGGCATCAAGGCGGCGGACGTTGATCGGTTCCGGGGCTTGAAATTGGGGGGAGCTTTCATCGAGGTTGATGGCATGGTTTGAGGCGGCAATGAGCGTGTTCAGCTCGCCAAAGATGTACAGGGTGGTTTCGTAGGGGAGGGGGAGGTTGTTACGCTTTTCGACGTACGAACGCACAAAAGTCGCAAAATCGGAGTAGTCACCCGCTTTTCCGGCCTTGCCGTCATAGTAAGAGGTCAGGGCACTGCGAACGGAATTGGCTTCAGAAATCAGATAGTCATCTAAGCGGTCTTTGAGACTTTGCCGGTACCAGGTAAAGCCAAAAATGCCCAAACCGGTAAATAGTACCAAAAAAACCAAGGCAAACGACAGCGTTAAACGGACTTGGACGGACAATCCCGAAGGTTTTGTTGTGGCATTCATAACAGATTTAGAATTGAACATAATGAAAATCTATGTCAATAGTGGAGTATGGCATGGGATGTTTCTCAAATGACCCGCGATCTGCAGGCCCGTTTCAAACTGCTCCCTGAAAATACAGCTTTGTTGATTCAGTCGAGCATCTACGCGCTAGCCTCGGCCCTTGCGGCAGTTCTTTTTTTAACGCTGACCAACCTGTTGTTTCACTCCACCTTTGGGGTGTTTGTTCACATGGGTTTGGTCTGGTTCCTGATTTTAAGTTTTGTCACGATTATGGGAACGTCCGTGATCGTGGGGTTTTTGATCGATAAAGTCAGCCCCGAGGCTGTAGGTAGTGGTATTCCCCAACTGAAAGCCGCCTACTGGAAGGAGCTGGGTTACATCCCCTTCAAGCAGGCGGTGGTAAAATTTGTGGCGGGGATTCTGAGCATCGGCGGCGGAGCCAGCTTAGGACGAGAGGGACCTACACTCTTTATGGGCGGTAGTATTGCCGGTACCATTGCGGGTATTTTTCGAATTCCTCGGTTTTCACGACGGGGACCGGCCATTGTCGGTGCGGCCGCAGGTCTTGCCGCCGCGTTCAATACCCCTTTGGCCTCGATTACCTTTGTGCTCGAAGAGATTGTTGGCGATATCAATAACCGAACCATCGGCCGTATTGTTTTGGCGGCGGTTATCGGCGCCTTTGTCGTTTACGCGTTTATCGGGCGTCAACCGGCCTTTGTGCTCCCCAATGTCGACCATGTTACGTGGTTTCACTATTTAATTGTGCCGTTGGCGGCTCTGCTGGCGGCTCTGGTCGGTGTTGCGTTTCAGCGGGGTGCCTTAACCCTGCGTTTACGGTGGCGCAAGCAGACGCGGGTTCCCCGTTTATGGAGTCCTGCCGTTGGCGCCTTTGCGGTATGGGTTTTGGGGGTGAGCGCGTACTTGATTACGGGCAAAATTGGGGTTTTCGGTCTGGGCTATGATGACTTGAGCCAATTGCTTAAAGGGAATTTTTTGTGGGAGGCCGCCGGCGTCTTGGTTTTGGGCAAGCTGGCAGCGACCATCATCTCGTATGGACTGGGGGGCTCTGGCGGCATTTTCTCGCCCTTGTTGTTCCTGGGCGGCATGTCTGGCTTTTTTGTCGCCGGCATGTTCCGGCAGTGGTTACCCCTTAACCCCTCAGACATGATTGTTCTTTCGGCAGTAGGGATGAGCGCGGCGTTGGGAGCAGTGCTAAAGACGCCCCTTTCTGCCCTCCTGATCGTCTTCGAAATGACACACGAGTTTTCGATGGTACCGGGTCTGATGATTGGCTTAGCCGTCAGCACCCTAGTGTCGCGCTTGGCGGGGCGTCACAATTTTTACGACGAGCTTCTTTTGCAAGACGGACACGAGCTGATTAAAATCCACCCGCCACGCGACCTTACCTCGTGGCGAAATACGCAGGTCGGCGACATTGTGCGTAACCGTCCCGTTATGCTTGATGACCTGAGCCGTAACGGTCTACAAGCGGCCCTTGATACCTACCCGTATTTGCGCTTTCCTGTGATCGAAAAAAATCAAGTGATTGGTATGCTTACCCGCGAAGCCGCACAACGTAGTGTGCAAACCGGGGAAGCCCCGCCCTTGGCCCCGCCGGTTTTCTGCCGCAAAGACGAAACGGTACGGGCTGTGGAGGCAAAATTCCTCGATAACCCTGTCGGAACGGTTTTGGTTCGCGATAACCCCGACGGTCCTGTGGTCGGGGTTCTGACCTTGCACGATTTGATTCGGGTTCAGGCGTCGCTAGAAGACTAGCGTCACAAGAAGTCTAGACTCAAAGTTTGTTGCCGCAGTTAAAGCACTCGGTGCGAAACGATGAGTTTTCGGCATCGCATTTGGGACACTTGACGACACCTACCCCGTTCGGGGCCCGGTTGACGGGCGACGAGAAAAACGGGGTCTTGGGCGGCGGGGGCGGAAGCTGTGGCTCGGGAGCGGGGGGCCCCTCCGGTTCGCTTTGCTCCTCTTGAGCAGGTTCAGCTTCGGGTTCCTTTTCAGGAGCAAGAGGTGCCGGCGCGGCTACGCCGCCCGAGACGGTTCCCACGGTCACGTTAATGGTTGGGCCTTCCTTTTTGTCGGGACGCCCCAGCAGACGCATCGATAACCTGTCAAACCGTCTAATCAGTACCGAGAGTTCCCAAAAGATTCCCAGCAAAACCACTAAGGCCGCCGCTAAAAGGTAGGTGTCCATACCTCTTTATTATAATCGAGTTCGCAGAATAAGCGAGATCAAGCGAGGTTAATCCCAGTCCAGACCACCAGTCTGGTACTCGGTCACCCGGGTTTCAAAGAAGTTCTTTTCTTTGGAGAGGTCGGTAGCCTGACTCATCCACGGAAAGGGATTCTCGGTATCATACACCTTCTTAAGACCAATACGTTCCAGACGGCGATCGGCGATATGCTCCACGTAGTCGCAGAACTGCTGGGAGTTAATGCCTAAGATGCCGTCAGGACAGGCATCCTTGGCGTAGGCCTTTTCAAGTTCCACGGCTTTTTTTATCAACACGGTCACTTCCTCTTGAAAAGCCGGGGTCCAAACTTGGGGGTTCTCGGCAACAATGGTGTTAATCAGATCACAGCCAAAGTTGAGGTGAATCGACTCGTCGCGCATGATGTACTCGAACTGCTCGCCAATACCGACCATCTTACGTTGGCGCTTCAAGGCCAGCATCATGGCAAACCCTGCATAAAAGAAGATTCCCTCCATGATGACGTAGTAGCCCACCAGATCATGGACAAAGGACTGAATATTGCCATCACCCACCGTATTAAAGTTGGGGTCAAAGACGCTTTTGGTTAACTCGACGACAAAATCGTCTTTACCGCGAATCGAGGGAATCGATTGGTACATGGTGTAGATTTCTTCGGGGTCCAAGCCCAAGCTGTCACAACAGTAAATAAACGTGTCTGTGTGGATGGCCTCTTCAAAAGCCTGCCTAAGAAGGTACTGTCGACATTCGGGGTTGGTAACGTGGTTGTAAACCGCAAGAACGATGTTGTTGGCAGTCAGACTTTCGGCAGTACTAAAGAACCCCAGGTTCCAGAAAATCAGGCGGCGTTCTTCGTCGGTCAGGGCGGTAGCGTTTTTCCATTGTTCAATATCATCTTGCATGGGGATCTCTTCGGGAACCCAGTTGTTGGCCACGCCGTCCTTATAATGTTGTCGAGCCCAGAGGTAGGTCATCGGAAGGATTTTATTAGGGTCAGTTTTCGAATTGTTGATGATACTCATAATAAAAAGAATACTAGGAGTAGGGCCCTTATGACAAGATGGCCCTAGCTATGGTGTTGAAAGAGGGGGCTCAAAGGACGGTTCTGGTTCGGCGCGCCAGGGGCCCCAAGCCGCGTTCATGATTTCAAGCTCAAGAGCATGAAGGTACATTCTTGGCCAGCCCCGCCGCAGATCGGCGGGCCCGTACAGCGGGTCGCCCACCAGGGGGTACCTCAGCGCTGTCAAATGGGCCCGGATTTGGTGACGACGGCCGGTGTGTGGTTGAACTTCGACCAGAGTAAACCCCGGAACCGTGCGCAAAACTCGCCAAGCGGTCTCGGAGGGTTTACCCCTGGGGTCAACAGCGACACGGCCCGAACCAAACTCGCGCAGGGGACCGTCGCAAACCCCTTCGCCAGCGAGCTCACCGTGAACCCAAGCCCAGTAGATTTTTCGGGTGTTGCGACGTTCAAATGCGGCACAGAGTAAACGGTGGGCCTGGGCGGTTTTGGCAAACACAACCACGCCGCTGGTTTCTTTGTCGAGGCGGTGAACCACCCAGAGCCTTCCGGCGTCCTGTTCCCCGAGCTTCCACAATGACGGTGCTGAAGTGTCGAGACGTTCCGAGATCGTGGCAAGGCCCGGGGGTTTGTTTACCACCCACACTTCGTTGTCTTCATAGATGAGCGGAATCGTTGGGCTGCGGGATGGCGTGTCCATCGAGCCGCCTATAACAACAGCGGGTCAAGGTCCGCCAGCGATTCAAAAACGTAGTCTGGTTTGTAAGGAAATTCGTCGAGGGAATGGCGGGTCGATACCCCTGAGAGGACCAGACACGTGGTCATTCCTGCTTCTAAACCGGCTACAATGTCGGTGTCCATACGGTCGCCAATCATGACCGTTGTGCTGGCGTGACTGGCAAGAATTTTTCGGGCAATGAGCATCATGAGCGCATTGGGTTTACCGATGATGTAGGGTTTTTTGCCGGTGGCTGCCGTGAGCGCGGCCAGCAAGCTACCTGCCGCAGGTTCAAAGCCCTCTTCGATAGGGTCAATCAAATCGGGGTTGGTACCGATGAACTTGGCTCCTCGGGCAATCAGGCGGGCGGCGGTTCTCAACATCGCATAGTCAAACTCGGCAGTTTTGCCTACAACCACATAGTCCGGTTGGTTGTCGGTTATCGTAAGTGCCTTTTTTTTTAGCTCGTTGACAAGTCCGGAACCGCCGATCACATAGCAACCCGCCTTTGGCTTTTGCGAGGCTAAAAAGCGGGCGGTAGCCATCGCGGAGGTTAAAAAGTTTTCTTCTTGAAGCCCAGGCAGACCAAGACCGGCAAGGCGTTTTACTAAATCGGCGGCTGTTTGTTCCGAGTTATTTGTGAGGAACAAAAAAGGAATCTTGTGTTCGTGGAGTCGATTGACAAAAGAAGCGGCGCCGGGGAGTAGAGTCTTGCCCCGATAGAGAACCCCGTCCATGTCGGACAAAATAGCTTTCATCGGCGGCCCTCCCAGACTCGCAGGGCCCCAAAGCTGACTAGCAACAAAAGCCCGGTGACCGTAAACGTGAACGCCGCACCGTGAAATTGGGCCAGCGTTCCAACAAAAAAGTTCCCAAAGGGTGTCATTCCCCCAAAGGCTAGAGTGTAAAGACTGATGACCCTGCCTCGAAAGGCGTCGTCCGCAGAACCTTGAAGGTGCGAGTTTGCGGTGGTGAAAAAGGCAATGTTGGCAAAACCTGCCACCACCATCAGGGCTAACGTTAAAGGAAAAGAGCGGCTTAGTCCAAGCCCAACGAGCGCCGCGCCTGCCAACAGCGGAGCCCAGGCTAAAAGCCGACGGTCAGGGCCTCGTCGACTAGTAAAAGCCAGCAGAACTGCGGCGGCCAGGGAACCCAGACCCATCGCCGATAAGAGTGTCCCAAAGGCGGTCTCGCCGAGGGCAAAGGTTTGCTTAACCAACACCGGGAGAAGAATGCTGAAGTTGAAGGCCAAAACGCCCATCAAGGTGACCGCGATCAGGACATCCCTAAGGTCACGGCGGTGCACGACATACGCCAAGCCTTCACGAGTTGAGCGCAACAGCTGGCGAATCGAAAGGGGCAGCCTAGGCCTCTGGGAGCGGGGAACGAGGCTAAGGGCCGCAATAGCCGGCAAAAAGCTGAGGGCGTTTAGGGTAAAGCACCAGGCTACTCCCCAGAGCGCCATGACGACACCCGCTACCGCCGGGCCAAAAATACGCGCACCGTTAAACGCGGCAGAGTTGAGTGCGACGGCGTTTAAAAGGTTGTCACGGCCGACGATTTCGGCGACGAGGCCTTGCCGAACCGGTTGATCGAGCGTGTTGGCCAGGCCGGTAATCAGGGCCAAAACAAGGATCAGGGGATAGTTTACCAAGTGAAGAAAAGACAAAACCCCTAAAAGGGCCGAAGTTAGGGTCATGACGGTTTGAGTGATCAACACCATTGTTCGTTTGGGAAAATGGTCGGCTACAGTCCCGGCAAAGGGGGAGAGAAGCATTTGCGGTAAAAACTGAAGAGTTCCCGTCAAACCCAAAAGAAAGGGACTGCCGGTCAATTGAAAAACCAGCCAAGGAAGGGCGAGGTTCTGCATCCAAGTTCCGGTCAACGAAACGATTTGTGCCAACCAGAACAGGCGAAACGGTTTGAACGTCAACGCGGGAAAGCGCTGAGCAAACTTTTGTGAAACCGACGTCATTTGGTTTTGAACTGTTCGAGCAAGTTGCGGACGGCGTCAAACCCTAGCTCCTGCTGTTCCGTCAGGTTTTTTGCTTCTTGAAATTGTGCAGAAAGCCGTTGAAAGCTCTGTTCCCATTCTTCGAGCGAGAACCGCGAGGTGGCCGAAAGGTGTTGGATTTGCGCCAAAATCTCGTCAAGAAGAAGAAATTTCTGCAAGAAGTCTTTGGAACCCTTCTGAGCGTCGCTGAGTGAGGTCTGCAACGACTGCCACAACTGGTTCTGCTGGGCTTCTTCTTTGCTAAAGCCTGCCGATTGCGAAGCCACGTCTTGAAAGTACTCTTTGAAACCTTCGAGGCCTGAAAGCATTCCCGTGGCAACGGTGTCAGCTTGTGTTACAGCTTTTTGGGCTACCTCGACGTCTTTTGAAATTTCGCCCAGCATGCGGGTGATAGCCGCCGCGGCATCGTTCGTCGCCTCGGCTAACTGACGGATCTCGTCGGCGACAACGGCAAAACCTTTGCCATACTCACCGGCATGCGCCGCCTCGATCGACGAGTTGATAGCCAGAATATTGGTTCGTGCCGCAATCCGTTGAATCGTCAGAACGTTTTTGGCGATCGCTAAGTTCGACTCGTTGGCCCGGGCAATTTCTGTCGCAGAGTTTTTGATTTGATGTTGAAAGCTTTCCACCTCGCCGAAGTATTTTTCTAAATCGGCCAGACGTTCTTGACTGGTGCGAAAATACCCACTGATGGTACGGAAGAGTTGTTCTAAGCCTGCCTTAGCACCCTGGGCCGTGAGAAGCTCTTCTTCAAGGTCGTGATAGACCGCATCAGAGAAAGTTTTAAGGTCGCGCAGAAACCCTAGGGCTTGGTCTAATTGCGCTTCGAGCGCCCGGGAGTCTTGAGCGAGTTTGCTGGCACTGGTGGAAAAATCGAGGCTGGTTGAGTAGGTATCGCGAAAGCGGCGATGAAATTCGGTCGCGACAGTCGTATTGTGCTCTGCCATCTGCTGAAGGTCCGTCAAAATAAAGCGGGTTCGTTCAATGAGGCGGTTGATCGTCGTGGCCAGAGCGCCTAATTCGTCAGGAGAACTGACAACAACATTCTGACGGTAGTCCTGCTGTTCGACAATGCTGGTATTGACGTAGTTCACTACCGTTGTAACTGGTATCAAAAGCATACGTTTGCCCATGAGATAGGACACCAAGCCTACAACGAAGCCGGCCGCCAAGCAGGCTACAAGGTAACCTGCGAATGCCCATGGGTTGGCAATTTCGACAAAGAGTAACGAAAACCACGGAAAGACCACTCCCATGGCCAAGCCAAACCCGATTGACCAGCGAAAGTATTGCTGGATGCGGCCAATAGTTTTCATAAAAACCTCATAAACGGGGTTTGAGCACCATCTCGCTCTTGAGTGAGTTGGCGATATAACAGTCATGGTGTGCTTTGTCGTGCAACTCTGTCAGTTGCGCCTCGGTGGGGGCGTTGCCAGCCCACGTGACCTTGGGCTGAAGGGTGATCTTAGCCATAAATGTTGAACCTTCGGGCGTTTTGCCCATAATCGCCTCGGGGAGGTCCTCATAACGATCGACAGTAAACCCCGCACGAGCGATGCGGTACAAAAAGAAAAGCATGTGGCAGCTAGCCAAACTTGCCAAAAGTGCTTCTTCGGGGTCAACGGCGTCCAAACGCGACAGCGGAGGCGCTAGGACGTAGGGCGAAGCGGAAGCCGGGACGGTGACCCCCTCGTCAAACTGCCACTCGTGGGCCCGAGAAAACTTATTGTCGGTAAACGTTTCTTGAGGTTGGCGCAACCAAGTTACCGTCGCATGGTAGATGTGTTCACTCATGGGGCCAGTTTAATGGGGAAAAGGCCGGGGAGCAAGCCTATTTTTGTGGACATTTCTCACGGTCAAGCCGATACTTAAGCTATGGAAGCATCCCTTTCTACCCAGCTGTCCCAGTCAAACCTGGCTAACCAGGTGGGTACGGCCGTCCTGGCTAAGTCTTTGGGTGACCTTAGACAAAACGGTCAGGATTTGGCTCGCCTGATGAGCACCTCCGCCCTTCCCCAGGTGGTGCAGGATCCGTTGATGGGGCAGAACATCAATACTCTGGCGTGAAGTTCGCGTCAGCGGGGAAGTGAACGGGGGCTTTGCGGCCCCCGTTTTTTTCAATTCATTAAAGTTTCAATTCATTAGAGCTTGTTAAGTCGCACTCTCGATCAGAATGACCCCGTTTACCCCAGCATTAAAGGTAACATGACCTGCTGTGACCGTTGCCGTGGTGCTGTCATAGAAGTTGCGAACCAAAGTTCCATCGGGAAAGATCGTAGAAACATTAACCGTAACGGCACCACTGGCCCCCACAACGACGGCAACCTTGTCGCTATTCCAAACTCGGGTAAAGGCATAGCCGTTGGTAACATCGGTAATCTGCTGATTCGCACCTGCCCCAATGGCGATGTGTTTGTTGCGGAATTGGCCCAGAATCTGCCAATGTGAGAGGCAGGAATTGGCCACTCCATTTTCAGCGGCTTCGGCCGACCAGTCGAAATCCGAGCGAGACCCTTGGCTGGGGTCAGAACCTGTCGGCCCTTCTACACGCCCGTATTCGTCCCCGTAAAAAATCTGAACATCGCCAGGAAGAAGCAAGAGCGCTGTTCCCATACGCTTTTGACGTTCTTGGTCACCATTGTAGAACAGCGCTCCTTCATCATGATCGTCACCAAAGGTCAGAACATTCCAGGGGTAGGGCGAGGCTTGAGGTGTGGTTACCTGACCGTTGATTTGGCTGGCATAGCTTGAGTAAATCGACTGCAACCCGGCCAATGAGCTTGACGAAGCGGTTAGCGTGGGTAGGTTACCAAAGAAGGTAAAGTTGATCAGGGCATTGAATTGCCCGGTGCCGTTCATGTTGGCATCGTAGCCAAGACCGTGACCCCAGTATTCCCCTACCGTCCAGAAGTTGTCAGTCCAATTTGCGCCAGGAGCCGTCGGGTTGTTGGCGCGCCATTGCTGGAGGGCGGTGACAGCTTGGGTCTTCATATAACCCCAAGAATCGGGTTCAACATTTTTTGCCGTGTCACACCTAAAGCCATCTAAGCCGTAGTCATGAACGTACTTGACCAACCATTCGGTAATCCAGTCTCGGACACGTTTTGTTTCACCGGGAGTAACAGTATAAGGCGTTAAATAGCCCTGGCCAAAGGTAGCTTTATGTTGAAGAAAGGTCGGTAAGGGAACAGGGGTAGTATTTTCTGTCATGAAGTCGGGAAGGCCGCCAACGTTCATCGTGTAGTCAGAGCTTCCGCCGGGCGTATACCCAGAAATTCCCGCACGAACCCAATTCGGACCCCACCAGTTGGCCCAGCCAGCCGCAGCTTGCGTCGAGCTGTAGTCGATCAGGTTATTATAATCAAACCAGGTGCCGCCCGAAGCGGGTTTCCAACTTTCGGCCGCCGAGAGGGTGGGGGCGCTTCCCTGCCAAGCGCCAAAGTTTTCTTCAACCATATCCTGCATCGTATTATAGCCGGGGTGGTTCATTACCACGTCGAGCACAACACGAATGCCTTTTTGGTGGGCCGCCGTGATCAGAGCTTTTAGGTCGGCCGGCGTTCCAAAATTGGCATCGAGGTTCGTATAGTCGAGAGCGTAGTAGCCGTGATAGGCGTAGTGGGCAAAGTCGCCGGCGCTACCGCCACCCACAAAGCCATGGATTTGCTCATAGGGAGCGCTGATCCAAAGAACGTTGACTCCAAGATTCGTAAAGTAATTGGCGTTGATTTCAGAAGTAATACCTTGAAGATCACCGCCATGGAACGTTCCAATATTGCTCCCGTTAGCGTCAACCTTGGGGCGACCATAGGCGTTGGGTTTGGTGGGATCGCTCGCTTTGAAGCGGTCCGTCAGAATGAAATACACGGTAGCATTATTCCAGCTGAAGGTGGGAATGGGCTCGGTGCCTGTTTGGAAGTTTTGACTTGTATAGGTAGTTGTGCCAACGCTGTTGGTGGCGCTGACGCTCACGGTAACCGGTGTAGAGCTCAAGGGGACACTAATGGTCTGCGAGGTGCCCGTAAAGCTGATAGGTGTTCCTGAGCCTATCGTGTAGCTCGCGCTGGTGAGGGGTGCCTTCGAGCTGGTGGCAACGCTGATCGTGGCGCTTTCGGTCGTCGCGCTGCCGAACCACCCGCCATTTGGTGTCATAGAAATGACAGGCGCAGTTGCCGGGTCAGGGTTCGACGTCGACCAGGCAGTGCCATTAAACCATTCGGTCGTAGCGTAGGGACCCGGCAGGTCTTGCTCGGCCCCACTGTTGAACTTAAACGCCAGAGTATTGGCCACCGGCAAGTACGCCGAGGGAATGTCGTAGAAGTACCAACCCGGGTTTGCCTGGTCAGCGGTCATGCTAGGCCCGGGCCAAGTACCCCCGGTAAGCTGGCTGATGGCGGGGCCGTTATTGAGTTCCCACACCCAGATTGTTGGGGCGCTAGAAGCCTTAAAGTAAATCCGTACCCCAGCCGAAGCCGCCACCCTCGTATAGGTGTAGGCGTTGACCGCACTGCCATTGGTTAGCATCAGGTTTACGGTACCTCCGACCGCAGTCGAGTTCCCCAACGAAAGCGTTTGACCGCTGGTAAACGCCTGAGCCGGCTGTCCGTTGAGGCTGTAGGTTCCGCTAGCCGGGTTCTCCGCCGTTAAAGTGACACTCAGCGGAGCCGCGCTAAAGCTTGAAGTTCCCGGTGAGGCTGACACAGAGGAAGCATTGGGGTTAGTGGCTGTCACCGTGGTACCGTTGATCCATTCCGGTCCGGTAACGGCACTGGATATGTTAATTTGTGTGCTGGAGCCGTTGAACTTAAACGAAAGGCCGCCAGCGTACGTGCTGTTCGGGGAGGGCAGTGTCAAAACCCACCAGTCGGTGACGCTGTCTTTGGTCATCGTCGGACCCGGCCAAGCGTACCCCATGTTTTGTGTCACCGCCACCGACGAAGTCCAAGCCCAAATGGTGGGGGCAGATGAGCTCCAGGGTGAATAAAAGTGAATGACCACCGGAGCCTCGGCAACGGTGAGGGCCACACTGGCTTGAACCGAGGCGTTGTCCTGTGAGGTCGCCGTGATAGTCGCAGAACCTGTGGCAACGGCGGTCACAAGGCCCGCCGAGCTTACCGTGGCGACGGCGTTGTTCGACGAGCTCCAGGTTAGCAAGGTGTTCGTGGCCCCCGTGTTAAAGCTGGGCAGGTAAACAGCCGTTTGTCCCGTCGACAAGCTGTCGGTAGTTTTATTCAAACTTAGCGAGGTAACCCCGACCACGGCCGAAAGAGGAATCGAAACGCTGGCCCCCGAGGCGGAGATGAGCGAGGTCTGAAAGCCTTGGTACAAACAAGCGCCGTTGCCATTTTTGGCCTGAACGGTAAAATTCAGGCTTCCTGTGCTGGTCACCGACAGTGAACCCGCCCAGGAAGAGCTCCCTCGAGTCAGCGCGCCCGAACCTACCGAATTGCCATTAGCATCGGTCACTTGAACGTTAACCGCTGTGATCGTGGTATCACTCATCAGCGATCGACTGGCCGCCTGCTGAACATTGGTCACCCCGCCGGACACGGCGACGTTCACCGTCAGAGCCGCTTGAGCCGACTTTGCGGCACTGATGGCCACAGGACTTTGGCAGGCCGGTAAAGTGAACAGAAGCGCGATAAGGCTTAAGAATGACATTTTCGACCGAAGTGTCATAGTTTCTCCTTGTCCTAGACCAGAACTCTTTTGTTGTTGATGGAAATTGTTCGTGGTTAGGTGGTTTTTGAAATAATTAAATAGATGAAAATACCTATGATATTTAGGAAATAATCAGTCCAGAATTTGGTCTTGTCAAGAAGATTGTGAACGTTAACAAGGTGAGAAATAGAAATAATGGATTTAAACGCTTTGAAAAGATGGGGAAAAAAATTTTGGTTGACACCCAAAGAGTTTGGCTTTTAGATAAGTATAAAATCCTAAAATGTCCTAGGAGGGAATTATGAAAAAGTTTGAGGCATCTCAAGTTGAAACAAACCAAGGTATGCGTACTTACCAAACCCCCGAATTGGTAGAGCTGGGCCACGTTACTGAGCTGACCCAATACACCGTCAGTGTGACGGCGAACTAGACGGTGGCAAAGTGACCCGACTATTTTTCTTTGTTTTAGCCACCTTGGCAGTTTCTTGTTCTTCGCCGAGTTTAATAGCACCGGCTTCGTCTGCGGGGACCGTAGGTCAGCAAGGAAATTCTTGGCATACCGTTCAGGTGACCTGGAATCCTGGTACCGCTCGGGGACTAATCAATGATACCGCTGTTGCTTCGGTAGCGGTCTCAGTGACACTAGCGGGTAACTCTATTGGAAGTGGCAATCTCGTGAAACAGAGCTCCGCTTGGAGCGGGTCCATTTCGGTGTCCGCTACAGGATTAGCTAATTTTACGGCCACCGCCTTGGATAGCTCAGGAAATCTTTTGTGGCAGGGAACGTCAACGGTAAACATTTCTAATAGTGGAACCACTGTTACAATAACAATGGGGGCAGCTCTAGGGAACAGTCACCCTTATTCAGGGGCCTTTTCGCCTGTCTCGTCCTCGACGTGGGGAACCTCGACTTGGGGCTTGGGGGCGACCTTTCCGACTGGCGCAGGGGGAACGCTAGAAATTGGCGTCTATTCAGCTGATGCCACCAAGGTTCTTTTAGAAATCTACACTCAGGATACAGGAGCCTCTGCCGCCTATGACTACTGGATGGTCAAAGGTTCTGACAATATATGGCGTGCGGCGTTGGCTCAGGTTCCCAACGGTACCCTTTATGCGTTTCGTGCCTGGGGACCAAACTGGCCCTTTAGTAGTGCCTGGACACGAGGTAATAGCTCCGCTGGCTATATTTCTGATTGCGACAGCCTGGGCAATCGTTTTAATCCTAACAAGGTTCTTTATGACCCTTATGCCCTTGAAATCAGCCATGATGTGGATAGTGCGGCTTTAGCGGCCTCAGGAAACTCTGACGTGATTTTTAATTCTGGTGGTGCCGATGTGGCCGCTGGGCAAACCTATAGTGGACCAATCACGGGTAATGTTGCCATGAACCTCCGCAATATTGATACGGGGCCCTATGCTCCGAAGTCTGTGGCGTTGGTTGATTCGACGTCCTTCGGAACAAAGCCGAATATTCCCGAAGCGAACTCGATTGTCTATGAAACTCACCTGAGGGGCCTGACCGCACATCCTTCTAGTGTGAACCTGACGACTCTTTTGTCGCCTTATTCGACCTTTCCCGATGCCGCCAATGTTCCTGATAATTTGCGAGGCACCTATGCTGGCGCCGCTTATATGGCAGGCTACCTGAAAGATTTAGGGATCAATACGGTCGAATTTTTGCCAGTGATGGACAGCGACAACGATACCAACCCAACAACAAAGTCGGGCGGAAATTATTGGGGCTACATGACGTATGGCTTTTTTGCTCCCGATAGGCACTATGCCCACGATCAAAGCCTCGGGGGGCCCACCAAAGAGTTCAAACAAATGGTGGCGGCATTCCATAACGCGGGTTTACAAGTTTATATGGATGTCGTTTACAACCATACGGGCGAAGGCGGAGTTTGGGATGCCACCACCGGACGAGAAGCACAATTGGTAAGCTTTCGAGGGTTGGATAACCGGGCGTATTACACGCTTTCAGGAACGAGTAATGGCTTTTACTGGGATTCGACGGGTTGTGGTAACAATTTCAATGCTGGCTCGACGCCCGAACAGAACTTGGTGCTAGACTCCCTAAAGTACTGGTCCCAAACTATGGGTGTGGATGGCTTTCGTTTTGATTTGGCGGTCGAATTGGGCCGCAACGGCAGTGGCGCGTTTTCGAGCACCGCACCCTTACTTACTAGCATTGCGTCTTTAGCGGCCAATGATGGTTTCAAAATCATTGCGGAGCCCTGGGACACCAACAATAGCGAGATCGGTCAATTCCCAGCAGGGTGGGCAAATTGGAATGGTAACTATCGTGATTCCATTCGGCAATTTATGCAAAATAACCTTGCTGGAGCAAATGGTGTCGGCTGGGCCGATGCGTTTTACGGTGATTACAATGACTTTAATGCCGAGGGAGGCCCTCAAAAGAGCGTTAATATGATTGACGCCCACGATGGCTTTACAATAACAGACCTCGTCAGCTACGGAACACAGACGAATAGTACCCTCAGTTGGCCCTTTGGTCCCTCTGATGGAGGAACCAACAGCAATCTCAGTAATAGCTGGGGAGGGAACCAAACCCTGCGCCGGCAAATTATTCGGGATTTCTGGACGTTTCAAGTACTCAGTCGTGGTATTCCTATGATTGAGTGGGGCGATGAGCTCGGTCGTACGGTGGATGGCAACAACAACGCCTACGATGTTGATTCGGTGGCTACCTGGAATAACTACAATATGCTTGGTAGTGCCTCACCGGATTCTGTAGCCACGGGTGACACCACAGGCGGTACGGCAACCTACAGCAACAACCTGGGGACTTTTGCTACCGCCACCAGCGGTGGCCCGAACACGAACTTTGCTTTTCTGCAAGATCTCCTGAAGCTGAGGGCGGCCCACGCGGCCTTTCAGCAAGCGAACTATTCTAGCGTGACCATTTCGTATTTGACGACAGCGGGAGGCAGTGGCTTTTCTGAAAGCTCGAGCGCAGCAGGGGAAATCTTGGTGAAGGGAAGCATGGTTGGCGATAGCGATTTTCTGATTCTTGTGAATATGACGGGGAGTAGTATCGCAAACACCATTCCCGCCGCTGCTTCAGGAAAAAGCTGGGTTCGGGTGATTGATACAGGAAGTTGGGCAGAAGCCAACGATAACTATTGGAGTCTGGCGTCGGGGACTCCAATTTCGGGGAGCTATACAGTCAACAATCAGTCGATTGTCGTGCTAGAAACCCGATAATCACTGACTGATTGAAGCCGTGGCGTTCCGTTTGTCTGCGTGAAGTTCCGTCTACCCCTGGTAGACGGAACGATTTTTACTTATGAGAAAGCGAAGTGACATTTCAATCGAACCTACCAGATCGGAGTCGCGCCGGTAATTGGCTGAGTGAAGGTTTTTAACCCGGCCATCCTCGACAAACCCCCAAGCTTTGAGCTTTTTTTCGTGATTGTCCCGGTCGTAGACGGCAAGGGCTGTGCCGTTGTTTTTGGCCATCAGAGAAAAGCACGGCACGTCGGTCATGCCATCACCAATAAAGATCATATTGGCCAAAGGAATGCGCAGTTCGCGTACCTTACGGTTAACTTCGAAGGGTTTGTTGGCAAACTCTGGCCCCACTTGCCCTTTTGAAATTTGAAACAGATACCGCGTTTTATCAGTAAAGCTAACAACCCGCTGGGGAAACACCAGCTGGCCGTCTGCGTCGTAGGCGAAATCTGAGGCAAAGATGTCGGTAAACTCGCCCGCTATGGGTGTGGCACGAATGAGGTCCCCCAAACCACTCGAAATAACGTAAAACTCGAGCTGAAAGGTGTGGTCCTCGGCGCGGACAAAATCGCGTAAGTAGGTGAATAGCTCGGGAACGCCCGGGTAAAAACGAACCTGGGGACCAAACGCTGTTAACGTGGACTTTGTGAGGCGTTGGCCGGGGGTCAGGGATTGCGACAGTTGGATCATCTGATACATGTAAGACAGCACCGGATCCCAACCTGCTTCGATTAAAGTTTTGTTTTCTTTGGCCCAAAAGCGCGCGACATCGACACCTTTTGAAGCTAAAAGATCGGTAGTCGAATCATGGGCGAGAGTATCGTCGAAGTCAAAAACCAGGGCAAGAGTTCTACTCATTTGGCTTCCAAGGCCTTTAAAAACGCCTCGGCAGCCAACCGAAGCGCTCGTGGCGTATGGGCGGCACCCACGAACATGGCTTCAAATTGCGCCGGAGCAACAAAGATTTTTTGCTCTAAGAGGGCATGGAACCATCGGGCATAGGCCGCCGTATCGCTCGCTTTGGCTTGCGTCAGGTTGGTGATGGGGCCAGGGGCAAAAAAGAGTGTGGCTAAACCGCCCTTATGCGCTAAGTGGTAGCGGGTGGGGTCTAGTCTGTGAAGCAACGTCTCGAAAAAGCGTTCAGCTTTGTCGGTGATGGCTTCGTAAAAGCCGGGACGGGTAAGCTGTTTCATTACCGCACTTCCTGCCGCCATCGCCAAAGGGTTACCCGATAGCGTCCCTGCTTGGTACACCGGACCAACGGGCGCTACTAGGTCCATCAGGTCTTTTCTGCCACCGTAGGCGCCCACCGGCAACCCCCCGCCGATTATTTTTCCCAGGGTGGTGAGGTCTGGAGTTACTCCGACCTGGGTTTGAACCCCACCCCAGTGAAAGCGAAAACCTGTAATAACTTCGTCAAAAATGAGCAAAGAGGCATTCTCTTGAGTGACCGCGCGCAGGCCTTCAAGAAAGCCTGGCAGAGGGAGCACTAAACCCATGTTAGCGGCATAGGGCTCGACAATCACGGCGGCGATTTTGCCCGGATGGGCAGCAAAAGCAGCACGGACGGCCTCAAGATCATTGTAAGGAACACTGACGGTGTTTGAAGTTAAAGGCTCGGGGACCCCCGCCGAAGCTGGCTGATTGAGGGTGGCCAAACCTGACCCTGCGCTAACCAAAAGGGCATCGGCGTGTCCGTGGTACCCCCCGTCGAACTTCAGAATCATAGGCCTGTTTGTCCACGCCCTGGCCACCCGTAGAGCGCTCATGACGGCTTCAGTCCCTGAACTGACAAAGCGAAGGCGTTCTAGCGACGGGATAGCTTTTTGCAAAAGCTTCCCGAGGTGATTTTCTTCTAGTGTCGGCGCACCGACACTAGTCAGACGCCGAACCTGCCGGCTTACCGCACGAACTACCGTTGGCGGCGAGTGCCCGAGGATATGGGCTCCCCAGCTTTGGACAAAATCTAGATATTTGTGGTGGTCGGGATCTTCGAGCAAGGCCCCTTGTCCCCGTGAGAAGACCACGGGTGTTCCCCCGACCGAGGCAAAGCTACGAACCGGCGAGTTGACCCCACCGGGGAATAAAGTGAGAGCCTCTTGAAAAGCGGCTTGAGAAAGGGGGCTGTCCGGCATAACGGCTCCTTAGAAAGGTGATTCAAAAGAAAGGTGATTCAAAAGCTGGCAGAGTAACCAAGGGTAATTATACCGAGAAACGGTCTCTCTTGACAGGGATCGCCGAGGGGGTTTAGCTGACAATATGGATAAACCTTTTCTTCCGGATCTTTCTGAACACGGCAGGGCTAAAGATGGCACACCCCTGACCTCAAACCGTCGGTTGTATGTGCAGTTCTTGGCTTGGACTGGGGCGTCGTCTCTTGAGTCTCTGGCAACGGCACTTGCCTCTTGGGGTAAGCCTGCGGCCTTATATGCTGACCTTAATGACCCCCGTGGGTTGGGGTTGGTTTTGATGTCTGAGAATCCCGACTTTTTTGTGACTGAAGCAAGAGATTTCTTGGCGCGATCACCCTTTGGCCAACTGAGCTTCAAGCCCGAGTTGGCGATGCTGGGGCGGTCGTATGCCGTCGGCTATGAAAATGATCTCGACGAAGTTCTGCTGAAGCGGCCTAAGTCCCGAATTTTAGATCCCGCCCATCCTTGGGCAATTTGGTACCCGGTTCGCCGTGAAAAAGCCTTTGAAGCCCTCCCCGAAGATCAAAAACATGAGGTCCTGATGGATCACGGCGGCATTGGAAAGGCTTTTGGTAAGGCCGGTATAGCGCAGGATATTCGCTTGGCTTGCCATGGTTTGGACATTCATGACAACGATTTTGTCATTGGGATTGTTGCTAAAGAGCTGATTGGAGCCTCTGCCGTCGTGCAAGCTATGCGCAAAAGCCTACAAACTATGCATCATCTTGACAGCTTGGGTCCTTTTTTTGCTGGCAAAGTGTATCGTCAGATCGGCTCGGTTGATTAACAAGAGAGGCTGAATATGGTGACAAGAAATTCTGATATTTTAACGCTGGTGGATCGCCTGAGCGAACATTACAGGCAGAATGTCGCCTCTCAATATCTGCGACCGGCCTTTTTTCGGTTAGAGGTATCTCGGCAAGACTGGGATCATATTGAGGCGGTAGCTGAAAAAAGCGCGTTGTACCGCCAGCAAGGATGGCACTTGGACGAACTGTACTCCTGCATACTGTCTCTTTCCCGCTTTATTCAGAAAGCCCGTCGTCAGATTTTGCCGGACGCTCGGAGTGTGGCCCTGGGGAACTTACGAGAAACAGCCCCCGATAAAAAGATTAAAGCCGAAATGGCGGCGGCGAACTTTGGTTCCAATCTGGGGTTAATGGCCTCGATGATTTTGGAGCTTTTTCAACGCTGTAAGGACGAGGAGGCTTCCGTGGCCCCAGGGGTAGTTCCTGCCTGGAAAAAGGATCCGGGTATGAGCCAGCTTAATGAACTCCTGGCTCCCTAAAGCAAGCTAGATTTCTTGAGGACGCGAGAACCCCTCTATAACCAAGCGCACTGCTCGTTCGGCGCTTTCAATGACGGCCGGCATTCCCACACCTCGGTAACCTTGACCTGCTAAAGCTATATGGGGCCCCAAGAGCTTTTCTGCACTGGCGATTCGTTGCGTATGACCAAGTGTAACCTGAGGAAAGGCTTGTTGCCAGCGGCGAAACGAGACATGAAGAGGTTGCGCCCCCGATCTTAGCCAGGGACTAAGGGAACGCAAGGTCTCGGCCAAGACAGATTCATCGTCGGCTTGGAGAAAATCTGGATGTCGAAAGCCCCCAAAGAACGCACGAACAACGGTTCGTTCGGCACCAGCGCGGTGGTTCCACTTGACGGAACTCCACTGCTGGCCGTCGATAGCGATATCGGATGTGCGAGAAAATAACGTTCCCCAGGCGTCTAAGGGGCGTACGAAGTCTTTTTTGTTCAACGTCATTGATACCGTACCAATCCCGCGTGACTCGCTCTTTAAAAGACTCGCAACCTCGGGGAGCGCCTCAGCTAAGAGGCGGCTTGCTACCTGCGGCGGTACCGCTAAAATCACTGCGCTTGCCAGAACAGGCGGCCGTGAGGGGCCAAAGTTTACTTGCCAGCCGCCAGAAGCAGTAGTTATCGATACAGCTCTTTGGCCTGTCTGCCAAACACCGGGAGTGTTTTGGACTAGTTGACGCACCAGTTCTTCAATGCCAAGAACGGGTGAGGCTAAGCCCCCGCCTTCACCAGAACGACCGCCCTGGCGCGCTCCCCGTAGCACACTCCCCGAGCTTTTTTCTAGCTGGACGTAATGCGGAAAGGCCGCTTCCATACTGAGCTGGTGGGGGTCTGTATTCCAAACCCCACCCAACAGGGGTTCTGCTAAGGTTGTCAGCGCTTCTTTGCCGAACCGTCGGCTCACAAAGTTAGCCAAAGTTTCATCTGAAGCGGCTTGGCGAACACTAATGAACCTTTCGGCCCAGAGGCGCAACTTTCCCTTGAGGCTTAACAGCGGTGAGGTCCAAAACGGCCCCCAGCGGGTAGGCAGTAAAAGTCCCATTCCCCGAGGGAGGGGAAAGATTCCCCGACTGCCTGCTATGTAGATGCGCTCAGGAAGCGGGTTAAGTTCCTGAAGCTCGACCCCCAATTCCTGACACAACAACGACACTGTCCCTTTACGCAAAAGAAAGCCATCGGGGCCGTGTTCGTAGACACTGTCCTCCCAGTGTTCCGTTTGAATCAGACCGCCTAAACGAGACGTCGCTTCATAGCCGACGACGGGTACACCACGAGCTTTTAGCCGGTAGGCGGCGGTTAGACCGGCAAGGCCCCCACCCAAAACGGCAACTGGCAAGGCAGTGGAAGGCAACGTGTCGGAAGGGAAAGCTTCGGGTACGGTTTCAGACGACATGGGCATGAACATGCTCGACGAGCCGGGCGACTTGGTCTTCGGGGGTTGTGGGCAACAAGCCATGGCCAACGTTAAAGATAAATCCTGGACGAGAGCCTAACTGATCAAGCAGACGATCGGCTTCGCCGCGAAGTACCTCCCAAGGAGCCAGCAAAAGCGTGGGGTCAAGGTTCCCTTGCACAGCAATATTCGCCCCTAAGCGACGACTAGCCTCGAGGGCATCCACGCGCCAGTCTAAACCAATGACGTGACCACCTGCCTCGCGCAGATTCTCGAGAAACCCGGCCGTTCCCGTTCCGAAATGGATGAGGGGAACGTTCAACGGTGCGAGGGCGTTTAAGACCCGTTGGGAATACGGTTGCACATAGGTGCGGTAATCTCCAGGTGACAGCTCGCCGATCCAGCTGTCAAAGAGCTGGAGTGCCTGGGCCCCTGCCGCCACCTGTTCGGTCAGATAGGCCGCCGTCAAATCGGCCAAGATGGTCATAAAGTGGGCCCAAGCGTCGGGATTGCTACGCATCCAGGTTTTCGTGAGAGCTTTGTCGCGGCTTCCTCCCCCTTCGATGGCGTAAGAGGCCAGGGTGAAGGGAGCGCCAGCAAAGCCAATCAGGGGCGTTCCCCGAGACTCTAAACGACGGCGGGCTAGACGAAGAGCTTCAAAGGTAAACGCCAGATCGTGTTTCGGATCGGGGTCTTTGAGCCTTGCCACCTGGCCGGCTTCTCGAAGAGGGTTACGGATCAGTGGGCCTTCCCCGTGAACAAACTCCAGCTGAAAGCCCAGAGTTTCTAGCGGAGGTAGGATGTCGGCAAAGATAATTGCGGCGTCAACGCCAAAGGCTTCAACGGGCTGAAGGGTAACTTCGCAAGCCGCCTCGGGGTTTTTAACCATTTCGAGGAAAGAATAGCGCGAACGAACCTCGCGGTAAGCGGCCATATAGCGCCCGGCCTGGCGTAAAAACCAAACGGGAATTTGGGTTACCGGTTGTCGCCGACATGCGGCAAGAAAGTTGCTCATGGAGTCTCCTGGGGGGCAGTGCGGCCTGGACGGGCCGTTACGGGGTTTAAACAACAGGTTTCGGGGCAGGTATCTTCTTTGGGGCCCCTTTTTCCTTCGGCAAGTTTTGGCCTAGTGGGGTCGAGGCGTTCTTGCACCAAGTCGGCAATGGCACCGATAAAAGCCGGGTGACAGCCTACGGTGCCAGCGCGTCTCAGGTCGAGTTTTAATTCGGTTGCCAGCTGACGTGCCTCGACATCCAAATCGTACAAGACTTCAAGGTGGTCGTTAAGAAAGCCCAAAGGCATGATGACAACACGGGTCTCAGGTGCCAGGTCACGTAAAACCTCAAGGATATCGGGCCCGAGCCAGGGAACCTGCGGGGGGCCACTTCGGCTTTGAAACGCCAGCCTCCACCGGGGGTGGCCCAGTCGGTTCGCGATGAGGTCGCCAGCGTCGTTTAGCTGTGCTTCGTAGTCGGAATGACGGGCCATCGAGACAGGAATGCTATGGGCGGTAAAAATCAGCTCGACGTCTGAGCGTTCCTCCGGCGGCCAGGCCTCTAGGGCTTCTTGAATACGTTCGGTTGCCGCTGTCAAAAACCCCGGGTGATTGTAAAAAACACGAAGCTTATCGACGGAGGGAGAGCCAGGTACGGCTTGGCGCGCTTGTTCTAAATCTTCACGGTACTGTCGACAACCACTGTAACTGCTGAAAGCCGAGGTGACAAAAGCTAAAAGCTTCTGGGCCTTGATACCCGCAAGGGTTTCGGTCAGAAAAGGATGCCAATTGCGGTTTCCGAACCAAATGGGGAGATCAAGCCCCCGTCGGGCAAACTCTTGTTGTAAGGCGGCGATCACGGCGCGGTTCTGGTCATTGAGGGGGCTTTTTCCGTGAAATAAATCGTAGTGGTGAGCGACTTCTGCCAGCCGCTCTTCGGGAACCCCCCGGCCCCGGGTCACGTTGCGCAGAAACGGAAGAACGTCCTCGGGGCCCTCGGGGCCACCAAAGGACACATACAAAAGTCCATCATACGGAAGGGAATTACTCATGGGTGGCTTCAATATACAAGAGACGGCCCGGCCCGGGTAGCGGAAATTTTGACGGAAATTTTGGTCTTTTTTTCAAAAAAGCCTGACAAAGCGCCGGGATATTACTAGGTTTAACCTATGGAAACACATTTTATCCCCCATCGCACCCGTCCCCGGATCGCCATGATATCGACTCATGGCTACGTGGCGGCAGTCCCCCCTTTGGGGGCCCGTGACACCGGAGGGCAGGTTGTTTACGTCCTGGAGCTGTCCAAAAAGCTGGCTGATCTTGGCTACGAGGTGGATATTTGGACCCGCCAGTTTGAAGGTCAGCCCGCTTGGGAACCTGTCAACGACCGGGTGCGGGTTCTGCGTTCACCCTGCGGCGGCCCTGATTTTATCCCCAAAGAGTACCTTGCCGACTCGTTAGACGAATGGGTTAGGAACACCTCGTCCTTCATTCACAAGCACGGTCTTAAATACCAGTTCCTGAATTGCCATTACTGGGACGCTGGCGTAGCGGGAGAGCTTTTGTCTCGGGAGCTGGGAGCCCCTCTGGTCTTTACACCGCACTCTTTGGGGACTTGGAAGAAAGCGCAAATGGAGCAGGATTTTCCTGGCGACCAAGACAACTTCGAGGAACAGTACAATTTTACTCGCCGTATTTCTGAAGAAAAACGCCTGATGAAGCAGGCTCAGCTGGTGGTGGCGACCACTCCCCAGCAGTACTATTTGATTTCGCATGACTACGAGGTCAAAGCCGAGAAGCTCAGGATGATTCCCCCAGGCTACGATGACCGGCGTTTTTACCCCATTAGCGAAGCCAGCCGCAGGGCTCTGCGTGAAAGTCTAGGCTTTAAGGGGCGAACAGTGTTAGCTCTGGGTCGCTTAGCCCGCAATAAAGGTTATGACTTGTTGATTGACGCCTTTGCCATTGTCGCAGAGCGCATTCCCGATGCGAGGCTTTTACTGGCGGTTGGCGGCGAAAGTATTAGCCCCTCGGAACAAGAGCTTTTACAAGAACTCAAGGCGCAAACAGCGCGGCTAGGCCTTAGTGACCGTGTCGACTTTGGGAACTTTATCCCGGACAACGACCTGCCCGACTATTACCGCGCTGCCGACCTCTTTGCTCTGTCCAGCCGGTATGAGCCGTTTGGGATGACCGCCGTCGAGGCCATGGCGTGTGGGACTCCAACGGTGGTTACCACCAAGGGCGGGCTGTTCCGGGCCCTCTCGTTTGGACGTCACGCCTTATTCGCCGACCCTTTTGACCCGTTGGACTTTGGAATTACCATGACCAAGATCTTTCAGCATGAACGGATGCGGAATCGGTTGTCCATGATGGGGGCGCATCGAATGCGGGGTTTATTTACCTGGACCGGCATAGCCCAGCAGTTAATTTTACAAATTGAAAAGCCGTCCACGGCCCCAGAGTTTGAAGATGATCACTGGGCAGACCCTTGGGTGGAGGAAGGCTGAATCGTGGTTCGTTTATTTTGCTCTGACCTTGATGGTACCCTGTTGGGGAACGACGAAGCCTTGATCCGCTTTCGGGATACCTGGCGTCACTTAGATAGTCTTCACCGCCCGCTGTTGTGCTACAACTCGGGCCGGCTTGTCCAGGATGTCGTCGACCTCTTGTCGCGAGGAACTCTTCCCTGGCCGGATTTTATTATAGGAGGGGTGGGAACCCAGATTTACGATGGCCGAAAAAAGCGTCCCGTCCGTGAATTTACCGCCCAGTTTAACTCGACCTGGGATTGGAACAAGATTGACCAAATTATGCGACTGGTTCCGGGGGCTTCGCGTCAACCGGCCAAATTCTTGCAGGCGTATAAGTCCAGCTGGTTTTTACCTAATGCTTCCGTCGAAGTAATTCAGGGCATCCGAGACCGTTTGGAGCGTGAGGGCCTGGAGGTAAAGCTTATCTATTCCAGCCAACGTGACCTTGATATTGTGCCGCGTGAAGCGGGTAAGGGAGCGTCACTGAGGTGGTTGGCCTCGTGGTTAGATCTCCCCTTGAGCGATGTGGCTGTGGCTGGCGATTCTGGCAACGACACGAATATGTTTTTGTTGCCGGACGTGAACCGTATCGTTGTTGAAAACGCCCTTCCGGAATTGCTTGAAGCGGTCGTCCCTATCCCCGCGTTTATGGCGAGCAAAGCCCACGCCGAAGGGGTGCTCGAAGGTCTGCACCATTTTGGTGTTCTGCCTGAAGCGCCTCAACCACAGGCGACGCCGGGGGGCGATGCCACGCTGCGCATGCTGTTCAGTCAGGATGCTTTCGGGGATCTTACCTCGGAGGAACGAAGCCTAATTCTGGAGGGCTATGAACAAGCGTTGATCGCCCTGAAACGCAACATCACCCCTCTGGGGTTCACGGCGTGTTCGCTGGCGGACAATGACGTGGTCGGAACAGATGTCAACTACCGCTCGGTATGGGCCCGTGACGGCGCGATCACCCTTGTTCTGACTTTGGACTTAGAGGACCCTGAAATTCGCGCGGCCCAACGAGCCACCTTGGTCACCTTGTTTGATCACGTTACCCCCAGCGGACACACCCCGGCCAACGTCAGGGTCGACACGCGCGAGGCGGATTATGGCGGGGTAGGAGGCATCTGCGCCATTGATGCAGGGCTCTGGGCCGTCATCGCTTTTTCGGCCTACGTGACCAAGACACAAGACTGGGATCTTTGGAAACGCTACCGCGATACCCTGAAACATGTCATGCGCTTTCTTGAGGCCCAGGACGCCAATCTCGATGGGCTGTTAGAAGTTCCCGAGGCCGGGGATTGGACAGATCTGTTTGGACGAAGTTACCACGTCCTTTACGATGAAGTGCTCTGGTACCGCGTCCATGTTGCCTACAGCCGGTTGTTGGAACTAGCGGGCGAAACAGAGTTATCCTCGAAGTACCTGCAGAGCGCCCAGAAAATTCGCTACAAGATTTTAGCGTCGTTTTGGCCGCGCACAGCTCCTTCGGACGTTCCTTTTGACCAAACCTTTGCCGACCGGCAATTTTCGTTGGGGGATACCTCTTACCTTTTAGCCGAGCTTTCGCCATTTGGCTTTAACTGGCGCTGCGACGTTTTGGGCAACCTCTTAGCCTTTCATTTTAATGTCATTGATATTGAGCAAGCTAAGGTTGTCTTTAAGTTTTTGTGGGGAGTGGGGGTCAACTCGCCCTGGCCGGTAACCAACCTCTACCCTCCTGTGCAATACGGCGACCCCGACTGGAAACCCTATTACACGGTCAATTTGCTGAACTTACCTCATCATTATCACAACGGCGGCATTTGGCCGTTCATTGGCGGCTACTGGGTGTTGTTCATTCAAAAGTTGGGGTTGTACGACGTTGCTTGCAAGGAACTTGTCAAATTGGCACAGCTCAACCGTCAAGGCAAAGTCAGTCCTTGGGAGTTCAACGAGTGGGTGCACGGACGGACGGGAATGCCTATGGGAAAACGCTTCCAGGCCTGGTCGGCGGCGGCGTACATCCAGGCCTGCCAGAGCTTAAAGTTGGAGGAAGCCTAACGCTACCGGAAGCCTAAGTCCAAGCCGCGGACTTGCTCCCGGGGGCCAATTCGTCATAAAACCAGCTATGCTTAAACCTTACCCCGAGCGGCTCCGGGACGGCGTCCTGGTTTTTGACGGCGCGATGGCCACCTATCTTTTCAGCAAAGGCGTTTACCTCAAGAAGTGTTTCGAGGAGGTATGCCTGACCAATCCGCAGATGGTGCTCGACGTTCATCGCGAGTACATCAGCTGTGGTGCGCAAGCGATTGAAACCAATACCTACGGCGCCAATCCGCTCAAGCTTAAAGGGTTTGGGTTAGCCGACAAAACGGAACAGATCAACCGTGCAGCCGTAAGGTTAGCTCGTGAGGCGGCAGGGGATACCGTGTACGTCGCCGGGAGCGCGGGACCCACCGGTCGTCTGATTGCCCCCGAAGGCGCCCTGTCGGAAGAAGAGGCGCGAGCGTCGTTTGAAGCCCACCTGGGGGCCCTGGTGCGCTCGGGAGTAGACCTCTTGCTGTTAGAAACTTTCTCGAACCGCCGGGAACTGGCCCTAGCCGTTGAAGTGGCAAGACGCTTGGCGCCTGAAGTTCCTATTCAGGCACAATTTACGTTTGCGCGGACCTTTTTGCCCGACCCAGAAGCCTATAAAGCCGAAGCGGAGGCATGGGCTGCCTTTTTTGAGACTCTCGACGTAGACGCGGTGGGGATGAACCTCATGGGGCCCACCGAAGCGCTCGAAGTCCTGGCTGTTTTAAAGAAAACGGTTACCAAGCCGATTGCGATTATGCCGGACTCGGGGTTCCCCAAAGAAATTGACGGACGGCAGTTTTACCTGACCTCACCCGAGTATTTTGCCGAGTTTGCCAAGTTATATGTCGATGGCGGCGCCCTCGTCGTTGGCGGAGACTGCGGTACAACCCCCGAACATACCGAAAAGATGGCCCAGGCAGTCTTAACCTTTGATGCTGGCCGCCGGGCCGTGCGGTGGGCGTCAGTGGCTACGGCCGTCGAAAAGCCCGGTGTTCCTTTGGCAGAGCGTTCGCAATTGGGGCAGGCGTTGGCAACGGGCCGCTGGGTGAACTTGGTTGAGCTAGTTTCCCCCTTGGGCGTTGACCTATCGGGCCTTCTTGAAAAGGCTCGTGCGTTAAAGGATGGCGGGGTTGAGTTTGTGAACTTTCCCGATGGGCCTCGGGCCAGCGCCCGACTGTCGGCGTTAGTCGCGGCCGTTGAAGTGGCTCGCGCCACAGGGATGGAGAGTGTTCTTCATATGGCCTGCCGCGACAAGAACCTGATTGGTCTTCAGGGCGATTTGTTTGGTTACCACGCCGCCGGGCTTCGCAACGTCCTTTTGGTCACGGGCGACCCGCCCAAGGTTGGCAAGTACCCCAACGTGACGGGAGTCTTTGATACCGATGCCGTCGGTTTAACTCGCATTGTTCGTCGGTTCAATGCCGGTGTGGACATGGGGGGCGATGAGCTCCCCTCGGTGACCTCTTTTGTTCACGGTACTGGCGTGAACCCAGCCTTTCCTGTTCCTGAAAAAGAACTGGAACGAGCCAAGCTCAAGGCCGAGGCAGGCACGGAATACTTTGTTACCCAACCGGTTTGGGACGTCGATCAGCTTGAACGGTTTCTCGACGAGCTTCAAAAGCTGGGCAAACCCGTTATTCTCGGCGTTTGGCCTCTAGCCAGCTACCGTAACGCCGTGTTCTTGGCCAGCGAGGTGCCAGGCGTGGTGATTCCGCCCTCGATTCTGACACGCATGGAGCGGCACACCGACAAGGACGCTGCCCGCAGTGATGGTATCGCCATCAGCCGTGAGATCATCCAACGCCTGCGTCACCGTGTCCAGGGACTTCAAGTCAGCCCCCCCTTTGGTAACGTCCGCACCGCCCTTGAAGTGGTGAACGGCTGGTAGACGGCTGCTCGTCGACCCTGTAGCTAGCCCCTGAGGTAAAGGTTAGTCCAACTGGCGATTGAGTGAGATCGTGTCGCCCACAACCTTTCCCCGTTGAAAAGATTCACCGTGTACCCTTTGTTTGGTTCTGACCGTTTTGGTAGGGCCGTGCTTTGCTGCCAGGTGGGCGGCATTTTCGCGCTCGGTCACCTGTTCCATCTGGACAACCAAAGCCCGTTCCTCCTGCGCTTGTGGCGTACCTGAGTTGGAACCGTCCGAGGTTTCCGCTAGGGTTTCTTTCAGCCTTTGCCAGAGTCGATTGACCACTCCGCGCCTAAAGCTTTCAACGTGAAGCGTGGGCCTGTTATAGACCCGCCCCAAAAACACCAAGAGCGGGTGAAGGTACGAAAACAAGGCCTGGGCGCTAGCGACGTTGACCTGGCGTCCAATGATGAGAATTCGACCGTTGCTCCTGAGGGCCTTCGTAAAGCTTGCCTGACAGACCACACTAATGAGATCCAATTCCCAGGGTCTTAGCCTTTTCTTTTCAAGAAGCGTTTCTTCGAGCGTGGAAAGTTTTTCTTTTTCAATATCCGAGAGCGTCATGCCCCAGCGGGCTAACAGAACACGGGCCTTTTCGACGGCGGCGGTCGCTTCGGCTTCGCTGGGCGAGGCTCCCAGGGCGAGCAACTTGCGAACTTTGTCGAGAACGGCTTCGCTAGGTCTTTCTGGTTCTGTCATGGGTAGTCCTTATCTGTTGGGTTTTTAGGGAAGACGGTCAAGCAGACGCCGCGCCTGGTGAGCCTCGGGGGTATCCCCTAGGGCTAAAGCTTGCACTAACGTGCTTTTGGCCAGGTCTTCTTCATGAAGAGCGTCAAAGTAAAGGCTACCCAACGTGACCAAGATCGTTTGCTGTAAATGCGGGTAGGCTTGGGCTCGCGCCGCTAACTTCGTGAGTTTGTTGGCCGCGTCTTGCCAGTTTACCGGTCCTGACCACGATTCTATAAGAGCGTTGTATTTGTCCAACAGCCGGTAACGGTCGCCGAGGCCGCCAGATCCGGGGTCAAGGTGCGAGATTTCTTGGGGGATGCCGGCAAAAGCGCTGGTTTGGGCGACGTCATCCCGCTCGGCTTCCCGGTACAGGGCGTCGAGGGCTTTTACCGTTGTTCCCGCTTTTTGCAGGGCCTCAAGACGTTCCTGTTGAGGCAAAAGGGCCTTGATATCGGCCAAGTAAGTCTGTGCACCCCCCGTTTTGTAACCGGACAAACGGGCGAAGGGCAACCCTGTGGGGGTTGTGAGTACAACCTGGGGCAAAGTGGTAACCCCATAACGGGCGGCGAGGGCCAAGTCTTGCGCAGAAGCCTGGTCTTCTTGCTGGGGGAACTCAAGGGTAAACCAAAGAACATCCTGGGTGGCCGTAGAAAACTCTGAGCTGTCAAAAACCTCGGCTTTGAGGCGAAGGGCGGGTTGGCACCAGGCTCCCCCAGAAAAATAGAGGGCCACCGGCTTGTGTTCGCGCTGGGCGCGAGCTTGGACCTCGGCGAGTGAACCGGCGTGTACGGTTTGGGCCTCTAGCCTAGGCAGAGGGGTTAGACAAAGCAGAGTCAGGGCTGTCAGAAGAACGATAGCTCGAGCCATGCCCGAAGTGTAGCGTATGTGAGGTTGCTTTCCAAGAACCCTCGGGGTAGGCGGCTTCTAAGACGCCAGCGACCGCTTGGCTAAAGCGCGGCGAGCGGTTGTAAAACGCAAAGCCAATATCGTACTCACCCAGCTCGGGTAACGTGGGCAGAATGTCGAGGCCATCGGCAAAGGGGCTGTTATCTAAAACGATGCGAGGCACTAACCCCAGCCCCAAGCCCAGCCGGGCCAAGGCCAAAATCGCCTCATTGCCCGCTGTTTCGGCGGCCACCGAGGGCTTGAGTTTTTGGTTTCGTGCCCAACGGTCAAAGCGTTCTCGAGCTAGACCACGTGACGGAAGGATGTAGCTTGCTTGTTCCCAGGCGGGCAGGGGAGCGTCCTTGGCCATGACAAAGACCAGCGGGGACCTCTTAACCGAAAAGCTGGGTAAGCCGCTTAGTCCTTCTTCGGGGAGGGCGGCCAAAGCCAAGTCAACTTCGTCGTTACGCAAAGCGGTTTCGGCCTCGGCCGGGTCACCAGTTTGAATCGCCAAGTGGAGGTCGGGGTGCGATAACCTCAGCTGAGCGGCAAACGGTGGTAAAATGGAATAACACGCGGTTACTGAAGCCCAGACCCGTAGGGCCCCACGAAGGCGCCCCTTCCACGAGGCAAGAGTTTCGTGAAGCGTTTCTTTTTGCCGCAAGACCTCGCGCGCAAAGTCACAAAACAGCCGGCCTTCTTCGGTGAGAGCCACCCTTCGGGTATCGCGCTCAAAGAGTGGCACCCCCGCCTCTTCTTCGAGACGGGCGACGATCCGGCTCAGGGCCGACGGACTGGTATTCACCTGACCGGCGGCTTTGGCGAAATGGAGGGTTCTCGCAAGGGCGAGAAAGGCTGACAATTCGAAAAAATCCATGGCGTTCCCCATTATACCAATTTTTGCAAGAGATCACTGCAAATACTTCACTTTACGCAATAGTAACGGGTGCGCTATAACTGTGCCAAGGAGATGTTATGAACTATTTCAATACACTCAGCCTGCGCCAACAGCTGTTACAGCTGGGCGTTTGCCGTTTTATGGATAAAGCCGAGTTCACCGATGGGGTGAATGTTCTGAAAGGAAAAAAGATTGTCATCGTGGGCGCGGGTGCTCAGGGGCTCCACCAGGGTCTCAACCTTCGCGACTCGGGGCTGGATGTTAGCTATGCGCTGCGTAAAGAAGCCATTGCCGAAAAGCGCGCCAGCTGGAAGAACGCCACCGACAACGGTTTTAAAGTGGGAACTTATGAAGAATTGATTCCCGGTGCCGATATCGTGGGTAACCTGACCCCCGATAAACAACACAGCAACGTGATTGCTGCCGTCCAGCCCCTCATGAAAAAGGGCTCGGTGCTGTGGTACAGCCACGGTTTCAACATTGTTGAAGAAGGTATGCAGGTTCGCAAAGACATCACCGTCGTCATGATGGCGCCCAAGGGACCTGGTTCTGAAGTTCGTGAAGAATACAAACGCGGCTTTGGGATTCCTACTTTAATTGCGGTTCACCCCGAAAATGATGCCGAAGGCAAGGGCTTGGCGTTTGCTAAGGCTTTGGCGAGTGGCACGGGCGGCGATCGCGCTGGCGTGCTTCAGTCGAGCTTTGTGGCCGAAGTGAAATCTGACCTGATGGGCGAACAGACGATTCTGTGCGGAATGTTGCAGACCGGCTCGTTGTTGTGCTTCGACAAAATGGTCGAAAAGGGCGTCGATAAGAACTGGGCGTCGAAGTTTATTCAGTTTGGCTGGGAAACCATCACCGAAGCCCTCAAGTTCGGCGGTATCAGCCTCATGATGGACCGACTTTCTAACCCCGCCAAGATTAAGGCAGCCGAGCTTGCTGATCAACTGAAAAAGATCATGACCCCGCTGTACCAAAAGCATCAGGACGACATCATCAGTGGCAAGTTCAGCTCAACGATGATGGATGACTGGAAGGCTGGCGACAAGGACCTGTTGGCTTGGCGCGAAGCTACCGGCAAAACCGCGTTTGAACAGACCGCCGCGTCGACTGCCGCCATTGCTGAACAAGAGTACTTTGATAAGGGCATTCTGATGGTGGCAATGGTTAAAGCTGGTGTTGAACTCGCCTTCGAAACCATGACTGCCGCCGGTATGAAACCCGAAAGCGCCTACTACGAATCGCTTCATGAGGTGCCGCTCATCGCCAACCTGATCGCCCGCAAAAAACTCTACGAAATGAACAAAGTCATTTCGGACACAGCGGAATACGGTTGCTACCTGTTTGACAACGCTTGCCGTCCCCTGTTGGGCGACTTTATGAAGAGCGTCGATACCGACGTCATCGGTAAGGGCCTGCCAATCAAGGATGCGCACGTTCCTAATGCGGTGCTGAACCAAGTTAACGACAGTATTCGCAATCACCCTGTCGAAGTGGTTGGTAAGAAGCTCCGTGCTTACATGACCGCCATGAAGGCAATTATCTAAGCCTCTTCGCGACAAGGGGTATTCTCAACAAGAAATCCTGGCAACCGTAGAAGGTGCCAGCGATTTCTTGCGTTTTGAATTTATAGGCCCAGTCCCGATTGAAGGGCGAACGTGATGATTCCCGCTAGGTACCCAAAAAGAGCCAGCGGTGCGATGCGTAAAGCGTAATTGCCAAAGCTAACTTTTGTCATGCCCATGGCTGTCACCCCAGCCGCCGAACCAATAATAAGCATACTGCCCCCAGTTCCCGCCGTGTAGGCTAGTAAAAGCCAGAAGTTATTATCCATGGGAACCTGGCTTAGCGGGTACATCTGCATACTAGCGGCGACCAAAGGGACGTTATCGAACACGGCCGAAATGCCCCCTAGAAAAATAGGGATAAAGTTTTTGTTGCTGACGCTTGCTTCGAGAAGCTGAGCCAAGTGCTTGAGGACCCCGCCCGTTTCTAGGGCGGACACTGCTAAAAGTATCCCCACAAAGAACAAAATGCTGGACAAGTCAATTTCTCGTAAGGCCTGTGTAACACTGAGTCTTGTTGAAAACGTGTGGTGATTTTTGCGGTGAAGAAACTCGGTCATAATCCAAACGACGCCGAGCGCGCCTAAGATGCCCATGAACGGCGGTAATCCGGTGACGATTTTAAAGAAAGGTACCAAAATGAGTGCTCCAACTCCTACAGAAAAGACAAGAACCCGATGGCTGGTCTTTACCGAGGAATCTGTCGGGGAAGACGTCGGTTGAAGCTCGTCATTTTTTACGAGGAAAAAAGCCACAAGGAGGGGAATTGCAAAGGCGGCCAGCGAAGGAAAAAACGTATGGGTAAGGATTCCTAAAGGCGAAATCTGGCCACCGATCCAAAGCATTGTGGTGGTAATGTCCCCGATGGGTGAAAACGCGCCGCCGGCATTCGCCGCGATGACAATTACCCCTGTAAAGAGGGTTTTATCGTTGAGCTCGGTGATGAACTTTGACATGATGGCGATCATCACGATGGTCGTGGCAAGGTTGTCTAAAACAGAGGACAGGACGAAAGTGACGACACCGAGAATGATGAGAAGGCTTCGTTTGTGGCGAGTTTTTATTCGGTCAGTAATCAGCCGAAAACCCTGATGCCGGTCAATCACCTCGACAATGGTCATCGCTCCCATTAAAAAGAAGATGATCTCGGCTATGGGTGCCAAATGCTCTGACAAGATTTGGTGAATATCGTGGACGTCGTGTGAGAACATAGCAAGAAGGGTCCATAAGAGGACGGCGATAAATAGGCCCAGGGCTGCTTTGTTGAGTTTGAGAGGTTCTTCTAACGAGATGGCAAGATAACCGAGGCAAAAGATGACGAGAAGAAGCAGGGTCATTGGTACTTTCCTAGGAGCTTAATTTAAGCCATGATAACACGAATTGTTCAAAGATTGAGGTCGAATGAGGATTTTTCAGTGGTTTAGCTCCCGGGATAAGGTCAGCCGCTGGCTTGCCTTTTTGTGTTCGCTGGGGGCTGGTGTGTTTCTTTTGTTAGCCCACACTCAAGCTGTGTACCAGCTATGGTTGGCTCTCGTTCAACACCAACGTTCCGTGCTTAACACGATGTCTCTTGGCTCGGTTTTGCCGTTCCTTGTCGGGATAAGCTTGATTTTTATGGCGTTTGGATTGCTTCGTGGAGCTCGGCTCTCGTGGGTTATCTCGCTCTTAGTCAGCGGCTTTTATGTGATCTTTAGCTTGGTCTTTCATCGACCTTTTGAACTATCGTTCGGTTTCTCGGTCGTTTTGATAGGTTTGCTGGTGTTCTTTGCGCGGCAATTTCATCGTAGTAGTTTGGCGGCTGGGTCGTTGTTTGCGCTCTTGGGCATGGGGACGCTCCTCATTTACGGCATCATGGGTAGTTTATGGTTGGGGGAGGATTTTACGACCCCCATTAAAACGCTTTCGCAAGCGCTATACTTTGTTGTCGTCACGATGTCGACGGTAGGCTATGGTGATATCACCCCTAAAACGGCACAGGGACAGTTGTTTACTGTATCATTGATTTTGTTGGGAATCACGGTTTTTGCCGCCACTTTATCAACGGTAGCAGTGCCGCTTCTTGGTGAAAAGCTAAAGAAAATGATGGGGGATCGTATGCAAAAGCAACGACAAGACCATTTTGTAATCCTGGGAGCCTCAAGTTTGGCACAGACGATGTGGGAGGAGCTCAAACGCCGAGGGGTTCAGGTTACTGTGATTGTTTCGCCGGGACAAGCGTCTCCTTACCCTGAGGGCGCAGATGTTATCGTGGGTGACCCGACGCGTAAAGAAATTTTAGAGCAAGCCGGGGTGCGTAAGGCGCGAGCTATTCTGACCTTGCGCAATGATGATGCCGAAAATGCCTTCGCCATCTTAGCCGTGAAGGAAGTCGCTCCGAACGTCAAAACCGTCGCCGGCGTGAACGATGCCCAACACCTGGATAAGATGCGGCGTGTCCAACCGGATTTATTATTTGCGCCGCAAGTGTTGGGAAGTGGCCTATTGGCTAAAACGCTTTTTGGTGAAGAAATTGACAGTTCCTCTGTGGCCCAGTTGTTGTTTCCCAAAGGTTGAGTTCGTTTGGCGTTTTTGAGTAAAATCACGTTATGAACGATCAACACGCAGCCGAATACGCCAAGTTATCTGCTAACGATCGGACAGTTGTCTGTACTCTGGCCTATGGCGTTTTTCCTCTAGAAGCGTACGACCTTTATCGGTGGATGAAGGAGGCAAATCTCAAAACTGAAGAAAAAAAAGCCTTCACGGTCAATCAAGTGGAAGGGGCTCTCGATCGCGCTGTCAAAGCTGGTCTGGTAGTACGAACGGAAAACTCTATTTATGGCATCATGCGAGACGAGGCAAGGTGGCAACGATCGCTTTTTGTTAAGCAAACACCGTTGACCGCCCAGAAGGTTCATAATGCTTTAGACCTCGTTTTCCCCTGTTATAAGACCTCGTATAGCTATGGATATTCCGAATTGTTCGATGAACGAAATGCGTTTCGGAAGCTTATTCTTTTGGCAGAATTAGATTACCAAGGGTCCTTTCAAGAACAAATGGAAGCGATCGTTAGCGCAATTCCCGCAAACGGCGAGTCTTGGGGCGATTATTGGGCATTCTTGCTAGAAGAGCTGATAGCCAGTCAACGGCTGGGCTGGGTCAAAGCATCGGCTTGGCCTGAAATCAGCAAGGCTTTGGGTGAATTTGCCTTTTTTAGCCTGGATTATAATCGACAAATCGCTCAGCATCTGCTTAACTCGTCGATTCCCTACATGGTAGATACCGCCGTCGAATTGCAAAGTATCACCGCGCTTGTATGCTTGGAACGCCCACCGGTGGTAACGGACTTGCCGTTGATTTACCAAGCGGCTTGGGCCTTTTTGGATGACGAGGCTAGCAAAGCGCAGCAACTATTTCAAACCTTTTTGGAGTCTGGGGATACCAAAGGCGCGGCGGAACCGTTTTTAGATCATCCTCTGTTTTTTTTGCAAGCCCCCTTACAGCTCATGGCTAAACCGTCGTTGGTCGCCAAGCTCAACACTTGGGGAACCCAGCACCCCCAGTGCTATTTTGCTAGCCGTGTTTGGCGGGCTTTTTTTAGGAATCGAAGCGAACCCAATGGGCTTGAGGGATTTTGGAAAGAAATCTCTAAAGACAGACCCCGTAATTTAGGGAACTCCCTTTTGCTGATGTTGGCACAAGCATGGTTAGGCCATAAAGTTGGCGTAGAAGAGGACCCTGCGTTGATCAATCTTGCCGAGACCCTTGAAGGGAGCCGCCTTCGGTGGTACGAGCTGGAAGCTTGGCACTTGCTGGCCAAGGGAACTTCTGACGAAGCTATGAAAAGGGTGTTCCAGGCAAAGCGCGATAAAATTATCGCCGAAACCAACATCCACCACACCCTAGCAGGATTCTACAGCCCAGCACAAGATTGGGAAGTGCGCTTGGAGCGCCTTGAGCTGTTAACGCAGGGGGGATTAAAAGACTCGTCACCCAAAGAAGAGCGAATGATCTGGTTGCTTGATGCAACGTCGCATAAAGTCTTTCCTCAGTTGCAAAAGCGGCTAAAAAACGGGCAATGGTCGACACCCAAAGACTTTTCTTGGCGGCGGATCGAAGACCATGCCATTTCGTGCGCAACACCCGCCGATGAGTTGGCCCTGAAAAGCATCAAACTGACGTCTTGGGGAGATTACGTGATCGATGCGCCTCAAGCCCTGAGGGCGTTAGTTGGGCACCCTAACGTTTATCTGCGGGATGATCTTAATCAACCTATAGACCTTGAGGGGGACGAGATTATTCTTCAAGTCGAAGAGCGCAACGGAAAAACCGTGTTCAGCTTTTCGTCTGACCCCTTGGAACCAAACCCCAAACTGCAAAGGACGGGGCCTCATACTTGGCGCATTCCGACGGTGAGTTCGGCGACGTTAAAAATTGCCGAAGTGCTTGGTAATCGTCTTGAAGTCCCGGCGTCTGAACAAAAGCGCATAGTGAGCTTGCTTGAAAAGCTCTCGGGTGCAATTACCATTCATTCGCCGTTACTGCAATCCTCGCAGGCCGCCCACGAAGTGCCAACCGACAGTCGGTTGGTGGTTCTGGTTGTTCCCCGGGGTTCAGGCTTAGAACTTTCGCTTTATGTCAAACCGCTGGGAGAATCCTCGCCTTTGGTACTACCGGGTGAAGGCCCCAAAATGCTTCATGGCCGAGAGGGCGAAAAGCTTGTTTGGACTCAGCGCGATTTTTCTACTGAAAAGTCCGCCCGCGAAAGTCTTTTGCAAGCATGCCCACAATTGGCGGCTTACTTGGGCGATTTATCGACGGCGTTGGTTTTAGATCCTCAATCGTGCTTAGAAGTGCTTTCGGAGCTGCGGCAAATTCCTCAACTTAGGGTGGAATGGCCCAAGGGACAAACGCTAAAAGTTCTTTCGAGCGGACCCGGCAATTCGACACGGTTACGGGCGCACTCTACCGGTGAATGGCTTCAATTAGAGGGAACCATCACGATCGATACAGGTCGTGTTTTGGAATTGCGAGAACTTTTGAACTGCATGACGAATCTAAGAGGCCGGTTTGTACCCTTGGGTGACGGTGAGTTCCTAGAACTTGAAACGCGGTTTTTGCAAGAACTTCAGCATGTTGCCCAACTTGCCGATACGCACAATCGAATTCACCGCTTAGCCTTGCTTTCAAGCGACCTGCTTCTTGCCAAGGAAGGGGTTGAAGTTGACCAAAAGTTGGCAGACTTCAAGCAAAAGATTGTTTCCTCTTATACAACGCCCAGCGTTCCCCAAAGCCTTTTAGCCGAGCTGAGGCCTTATCAAGAAGAAGGGTTTCAGTGGCTTTGCCGCCTAGAGGCAATAGGCGCGGGGGCCTGTTTAGCCGATGACATGGGGTTAGGCAAAACTCTTCAGTGCCTTGCCCTTCTGCTTCATCGACATTCGCGTGGCCCAGCTCTAGTTGTAGCACCGACTTCGGTGTGCCGCAATTGGGAACAAGAGATGGTGCGCTTTGCCCCCGACCTTCGTCCCCAAATCTTCGGAGTGGGTGACCGGGTCGAGTTAGTGAATCGTGTGGGGCCGGGCGACGTTGTTTTAGTGACCTATGGTCTGCTAGTATCGTCGTCAGAGGTGATCCTGGGTCGCGAATGGGCCACCGTGATTCTTGATGAGGCGCATGTCATCAAAAATCTCAATACGCAACGAACTCGGATTGTACAACGTTTGAAAGCCGATTTTCGTGTCGCGGTGACAGGTACGCCCCTACAGAATCACTTAGGAGAGTTGTGGAGCCTGTTTGAATTCTTAAATCCAGGGTTTCTCGGTAGTCAGACAGATTTTCAACGCCGTTTCTTGTTGCCCATCGAACGAGATAAAGACGAGCGGGTACGTCGGGTGCTTAAAGATTTGATCAAGCCCTTCTTGTTGAGGCGGACTAAGTCGCAGGTTCTTCAAGATTTGCCCACGCGTTCAGAGCAAACGGTTGAGATTGAACTTTCTGTGGCAGAACAGACATTTTACGAAGCCCTACGGCAAAAGACGATGGCCGATCTTGAGGCAAAAAAGTCCGCACCGAAAGGTGAATTTCAAATCTACCTTTTGAGTCAACTCACAAAATTGCGGCGGGCCTGCTGTCACCCCAACTTGGCGGGTGATCGCACGCACCTCTTGGGTGAGTCCCCAGCCAGCAAAATTGCCTACCTGTTAGAGCTCATGGAACAGTTGCGAGAAAATAAGCATCGTGTTTTGATCTTTAGCCAATTTGTGGATCACCTCACCCTTATCCAAGACGCTCTGACCAAAGCGGGCTTTACCTTCGAATACCTGGACGGGTCACTTTCAGCGCGGGAACGTTCTGTGGCGATTCAGAACTTTCAAAACGGATCGGCGGATGCGTTTTTAATTAGTCTTCAAGCGGGTGGAGTGGGGCTGAACTTAACAGCGGCCGATTATGTGGTACACATGGACCCGTGGTGGAATCCGGCGATCGAAGATCAAGCTAGCGACCGCGCTCACCGCATTGGGCAGACACGGCCCGTGACGATTTACCGCCTCATTGCGAAAAACACGATCGAAGAAAAGATCGTTCGCTTGCATCAAAGTAAGCGAGACTTGGCTGACGCTTTGCTTGAGGGTTCCGAAGGAACGGCACGCCTGGGAGCCGATCAACTGCTGGATCTGATTAAAGAAGGGCTTTCAGGTTGAGTTTGATTTACGGCTATTTCAACAGCGTTTATAGGTTCAATCTTTTCACGATTGAGACACGAATTCTGGTATTTACCTCGCAGAAACAGGGTCTAAAAAACAATAGCGTCGACCGTCGCTGGTCTGCCGCCGACGATCCTGACAAAGACATGATTGGGGACCGAAGCTATCCATTGCCCATTTTGGCTAATTTTTCCCATCTGCATCATAATCTTGCGCGGACCCGGACTTTGGACAGCATAGACCTGGTTGTTGCGAATCTTAAGCCAGGTAACACCGGCAGGACCTTTGATGTGAAGGTCGCGGTCTATACCCAGGGGATAGGCAAACATTCCTTGGGTTGACTGAATCTCAACAAGGGGATTACCGGTTGACGTGTTTTTCCAGGCGGCAAGTCCCGAAACCACAGTAACTCCCACCGAGATGGTTAGAAAAACAAAATCAAAAAACTTCATCATTGTCATTCTTAGGCTGATTCGAGGTTTACGGCAAGATTGAAATTTGCCTTTGCAGAGTTTTTGAAGCAAAATCAGTATTGAACCTCATGGGAGAAAAGGAAACAACCTTGGTTGAGAATCTTCTGAACAACCCGCTACTGATGCTACCCTTGGCCGTCTTAGTCTGCGGAGGGGGCTGGTTTCTCTCGCGACGAATAGCCAAACTCCTTGGATCAAAAAAGCTTTGGCTGTTCCTGTCACGGGGCCTCTTTGTTTTGCTGGGCGTTGGTACGGCTTGCGTCCCCAAGGCCAGCCGGGAACTTCTGTCTGTTTGGCTAAATGTTTTTTTCGGATTTTGGCAGACTCCTCTAGGTCTCATGTTCCTATCCTTTCTAGGCGCAGTCGGGGCCACAGCCGTGCTAGTGGCGCTTTTTAAAGGAATTCATTGGTACTCGTTGAAACTCGCCGCGAAAATTCAACAAGAAAAAGGCCTTCGGCTTCGAGCACTGAAGTTTCAGCGGGCTCAATTCTTATCTGAAGAGCAGGTCGTCAAGGTTGTACAGAATCTTCGCAAGGCCCTTCAAGTTAGTCTAAATGTGTTAGTTCTTGTGTTGTACCTTTCGGGAGTCCTTACACTTTTGCCGTTCACGAGGCCTACTGTTTTGGGTGTTTGGCATGCCATGCTTCATGCCGGAAAGGTTGTGTTGCAAAACTTTATTGCCTACAGCCCCAACTTACTGACCATTGCTGTCATTGCTGGTGTAGCCTTTTTTGTTATGAAAATTATGAAGGTTGTCTTTTCAGAAATTGGAAAGGGAAACATCCGGTTGCCTCACTTTTATCCGGAGTGGGCGTACCCCACCTGGCAATTGCTTCGCTTATTAACCTTAGCGCTAGCTCTTATTATCGCTTTTCCGTCTTTGCCGGGAGCCTCAAGCCCTGCTTTTCAAGGGGTCTCTGTTTTTGTTGGCGTTTTGATCTCGTTGGGCTCGTCGTCGGTGGTATCCCATGCTTTAGCCGGTCTTGTGCTAACCTACTCACGAGTTTTTCAGCTAGGGGACCGTATTCAAGTGGGCGACACCCTGGGAGATGTCTTGCAAAAAGGTATATTAGTCACGCGCCTGCGGACTATAAAAAATGAAGAGGTAAGCATACCCAATGGGAGCATCTTAGGGGGAAAAGTTATTAACTATTCCACCAAAGCCAAAGAAAATCCTGTACTTCTGCATACGACGGTGACCTTGGGTTACGACATTCCCTGGAGGAAGATTCATGAAGCCCTCCTGAACGCCGCGTTGAAAACAGAAGGCCTACTTCAAGACCCTAAACCTTTTGTTTGGCAAACCGCGCTCGACGACTTTTATGTCGCCTACCAGCTTAATGCCGCCACGCGGCATCCTCAGCAAATCCCCCAGCTTTACTCCGACTTGCACCAGAATATCCAAGACTCTTGTCGTGACGCTGGTATCGAGATCCTTTCGCCCCACTATCAAGCCTATAGAGACGGAAATGAGAGTACGATCCCGAAAAAGGAAATTTAAGACGACAGCAGACCGAGATAAAGGGTCAGGATAAAACCGTAAAACTTGCCTCGAGCTGTCCAGAACGCAAGGCCTTGCTCAAAGAGGTTGTACGGACTTCTAACCGGTAGGCCCCGGGCCCGACCAAAGGAACTTTAATATCCACCACCTTTTTGGCAATGCGGCAGTACACGGTGGCTCGGGTTTCGGCTCCTGCGCTGTCGATGAAAAAGACCCCGGAGGTCAGATCATGGGGAGAAAATTTTAAGCGCAACCCGATCAGGTGCAGGACTTCGCCGGGGATTCCCTGATTAAGACCCTCACTTTCGGTGGGTAGAGCGCGAAAAATGGTAGGAAGGGGAACCGCTGGGGTTTCGACCAAGCGTAATGTTGTCGCCTCCTTGAGGCGGTTCACTAAGGCTCTTTTGCAGCGCAGGCGCAGTCGTAGCTTTTCGGGGTTGACACCCAGCGAAAAGACCCCGAGGGGAGTTTGGATTGTGTGCCCCTTTGGTAAGAACGACACCAAGTGTTCGCAAAAATGGGCAAACACCGAACGCATATCGGCCTCGGAAAGGCTGGTTCGTTTGCCCATGAGAGCCAAGACGTCTTCGAAGGACATCTTGTTCTTGTTGATTTGGCGGGCAAAAGTAATTTTTTGAGTTCCGATCGCGCGTTTAAAAAAGGCAACGTGTACCATCGCGGTACCTCCACAAAGGTTTTGTCACGCCGGTAGGTTTTTGTCGGTCCGTGCTTAACCCTAAAGACGGCAACCAAAAAGGTTTCGCTTCAAAAAAGTTTTTAATTGACAACCAAAGACTGCGGCCTTACTGTGTTGAACACGACCGTAATTTACAACGTTAATTCAAAGCGAGGCAAAAACGTGAAAAAATCTCTGGGAATAGTTTTACTTCTCCTTGTTTCTGCAACCATTGCGTATGCGCAAGAGGCGAAAAAAATTCCTGAAGGCTTAAAAAAGGCCAGCGAAATCGACACCAATTTTATTGGGCTCTTTGTTGGGTATTACACCTTGCGCTTTGAGACGAATCTTGCCGCCGACGGCTTTACCTCGGTGGGTATCAAGGCGAGCTTCAATTCTAACACCGTGTCGGGGACCTCTTTGACAGACACCGGCTACAGCGTGATGGGAGACCTTAGGCTTTACCCGGCTCGGTACCGCGATGGCTTTTATTTGTTGGTTGAAACCGGCTATGTGGGGTCGACAATTTCAGACAGCACAGGTTCAGTCACCTTAGGCAGTATTCCGTTCGAAGGGGGCTTGGGGTATAAATGGAACATTGGCCAGTTTGATATCGATTTAAACGTTGCCGCTGGGAAACAAGTGTATGTCAATCAGCCGGCGAACAATATCGTGGACCTCAATTCCTATCCCTTTAATTTAGCCTTCGACGGTGGATTGCTGGTTGGGTACCGGTTCTAAGGTGCTAGCGCAATAATCGATGAAAAATTCCTTGGTCGTTCTCTTGATCCTTTGTTCGGTAGTGAGCTTTTCGTACGGACAAGACGTCGCCAAAGTTCCCGCTGGCCTTAAAAAAGCCAGCGAAATCGACACCAATTTGCTTGGCCTCCTTGTTGGCGATTATAGCCTACGGTTTGAAACTAACCTTGCCGCCGACGGCTTTACCTCGTTGGGTATCAAGGCTAACTTTTTTGACTTTTCGCAAACTCTTGGTTCGTTAACAGCGTTCGCCTTTTCTGGTTATGGCCTTTTGGCGGAAGTTCGGATGTATCCCCAATTGTACCGCAATGGAGTTTATCTCTTAGTCGAGACGGGGGTAACGAGTTTTACGGTGAATGTTTTAGGCACAAACTCGACCATCCTCACTGTTCCTCTTGAGGGTGGTTTAGGCTATAAGTGGATCTTGGGTCAGTTTGACATTGATTTGAACTTTGCCGTAGGAAAACCCGTTTTTGTGGCCCAGCCAGCGAACAATTATACCGACCTCAACACCTATCCGTACAACCTGGCTTACGACGGGGGAATACTTGTTGGGTACCGGTTCTAGCAGAAATTAAAAGCCACAACTTGCCTCGTGGCGTAAGTCAGCGCATAATAGAGTTCTGGCGAACGCCTGACAGGGAGGCTTTGTGACCCCAGATCTACAACTTTTAGCCGAGATGGCCGACCGTGAGTTCCGCGGGCACACATTCAACGGCCAATCCCTGATGGAAACTTTGCGGCAGTTAACCCCCGAAGAGGCGGCTGACCGTAAAACCATTGAAGGATACTCTGCCTGGGACAATCTTGTTCATTGCATCTTCTTTAAATACGCGATTGTTCGACACCTCGGCCAATCGGCTGGTTGTGACCCTTACCCCTGGCAGGAGGGGAGCTTTCCTCCCATTCCCGATGTTTCACCGCAAGCTTGGAGTTCGGCCCTGGGCTATGCCGAGAAGGTGCATGAGGCGTTCACAGTAACGGTTCGCGGGCTTGATGCGAGTCATCTTAATGATCCTTTTCCTGCCTGGGACTGCACGCTCAGCGAAGCCTTACTATGGATTCCGCCTCACGATACCTATCATACCGCGCAAGTTCGCAATATGGGCTTGGCCCGTTTTCGGCGCCCCCGAAAAGTTCCTGGAGTAGGCTTTTGAACGCCGACAATGCCAAATCTGACAAGGTGAACTCTGACAAATGCCTGCTTTGCGGCTGTACGGCAGAGCCTGTGTGGGGCGTTGTGATCTGCGATTCTTGCCGTGAAGCGGCCGGGGCAACCTGTGGCGGAGGGAGTTGTTAATGTCTGAGAAGCTTTCAGTACGTACCAAGCTGGGCTTTGGGGTAGCCGATCTCGGTGGCAATTTGTTTTTTACGGCGATCTCCTTTTGGGCATTAAACTACTTAACGGATACCGTGGGGCTGGCGGCAGGGTTAGCTGGGCTTGCTCTTGCGGTAGGCCGACTGTGGGATGCGTTTGCCGACCCCATGATCGGGCTTCTCAGTGACCGAACCAAGACACGTTGGGGGCGAAGGCGGCCGTATATGCTGTTGGGGGCTATCCCCGTGGGCGTTATTCTAGCGCTTTTCTTCTCGGCACCCAAGACAACCGTTCCGCTGGTGTTGTTTTGGTGGGCGATTCTTCTCTTTGCTCTGTTGAGCACGGCGTTTAGTTTAGTGAATATCCCTTATGGCGCCCTCACGCCCGAAATGACGACCGACTACCATGAGCGAACCTCGCTTAACGGGTACCGGTTTGGTTTTGCTATTCTGGGTACCATTTGTGGTGCCGCTTTAGTTCAACCCATCCTTCACTTCTTTCCGCATAATCACGAAGCGGGCTTTCGTTTGGTAGGGCTGATCTTTGGGGGAATTGTTGCGGTGTCTACTCTGATCACCGGTCTGAGTGTTCGGGAGCGCGCCGTTCCCGCTGTGGTCGAGGGCGAACCCTTGTGGCGCAGTTGGTTGGGTGTTTGGAAAAACCGACCGTACCGCCTCTTGCTAGGGGCTTACACTGTACATATTCTCGGGATCACCTTTCTTTCGGGCAGTATGGTGTATTTGTTCAAATACGTCCTGCACGATGAAGCGGGGACCACGATCGGGATGTTGAGCCTGATGTTGGTGGCGGCAGTCTCGATTCCTTTCAGTGTGCTTTTTGCTAAACGCTGGGGCAAGGTGAGGGCCTACCAGTTGGCAATGTTGTTCCTCATGGTCGCGGCAACCTTGGTTTGGTTGTTCGGAAAATCCTGCGGTGCCGGGTTTGTCGAGGGCGTGATGGCCCTTGCCGGTATCGGGTTAGGTTTTAGTTACGCACCGCCCTATGCCTTGTTGCCGGATGCGATTGAAGTCATGGCGAGGCAAACCGGGCGGCGAGAAGAAGGCGCTCATTACGGCTTGTGGAATTTTTCGTTGAAATTAGCACAGATGAGCGCCGTCGGACTGTCGGGTTTGGTGTTGGCTTGGTCGGGTTATGTCGCCGATCACAGTCAAATAGGGTCCGCCTTGGCGGCGATTCAAACCCTCGCCGGCCCCGTCCCTGCGTTTTTATTTTTAGGAGCAGGCCTTTTGCTATTTCGCTACCCATTAGACGAAGCGACGTACGATCAGGCCCTTCAAGCCGAGGAAGGTCAGGCGCACTGAAGCTTCCCTTTCGACACTTGGACCTCTATTGCGAAATGGCTATGCCGCCTGCGGTCGCGGCGTAAATGGTACTGCCGTTGACGAAGACACTGTTAACAGTATTACTTCCCAAGCCGTTGATCGTTGTATAGGTTTGCCAATTCAGCCCTGCATTACTTGAAAGTGCTAGACCTGCATTGGTAGAGGCATAAATTGTCGATCCCGAAACAGTCACCGAAGCGATATTGAGGCTGGGTAAGCCCGTCAGGGTTGTCCACGACGTACCTGAGTTCGTTGAAACTGACAACCCGGCTTGGGTGGGAACATAGAGGTTACTCCCCGCTACCACGACACCGGTAAGATTGTTACTCGGCAAACCATTGGCGGTGGTGTAGGTGGCCCAACTGGTGCCGTTTGAGGAATACGAAAGTCCCCCGCCGTAGGTGGCCGCATAGACAGTCGTTCCCGAAAGCGCCAAGCCCGTTACGTCGTTACTCCCCAGCCCATTTGCTGTCGTGACGGTTGTCCAGGTGGATCCACTATTAGTTGAGATAGAAAGACCCCCCGTCTGCGTTCCAGCATAAAGTGTAGTCCCGTTCACCAAAAGTGCGGTAATTTGGTTGCTGGCTAAGCCATTTGTTGTGGTATACGCAGTCCAGGTTGTTCCCCCATCGAGCGAGATAAAAAGCCCCTTGGCGGTGCCGGCATAAATCGCCGAGTTGGCAACTTGAAGCGCATATACCCAGGTGTTTTCTGGACCCCCTGTGCCAAACTGGGACCAGCTAGAACCGCTGTTGGTCGAGACCAGCAACCCGTTGGCGGTAGCGGCATACAGGTTACTACCCGAGAAAGTGACCGCATTTCCTGTATTGCTGCTCAGGGCCGAGATATCTTGCTCGACCGTCCACGTGCTTCCGCTATTGGATGAGTAAGCAAAGCCACCCCCGAACGTTGCGGCATACAGGTTGCTCCCCGATACTGCGAAACCAGTTATATCGTTATTAGCTAACCCACTGCTGGTATTGTACGTTGTCCAACTGGTGCCGGCGTTGGTTGAAACCGACAGACCACCGTCCAAGGTTGCGGCGTAAAGTGTGCTCCCCACCACGGTGATACTATTAAGCTGGTTGCTGGCCAAACCGTTGGTGGTGGTATAGTTGGTCCAACTGGTGCCTCCGTTGGTTGAAACCGAAAGGCCACCCCCTTGCGTGGCGGCGTAGAGGGTCGAACCCGAAACTGCTAATCCAGAAACATAATCGCTTGCCAAGCCGTTGGTGGCGTTATTGTAGGTTGTCCAAGTCGAGCCGCCATTGGTGGAGACTGAAATTCCCGAGCCTTGAGTTGCGGCATACAGGGTTGAGCCTGAAACCGCCAGGGCGTTGATTTCGTTACTCGCTAGGCTGGTCGTGGCGGTCGAGTTTACGGCATTGAACCAGTTGGCCCCGCCGTTGGTGGTGATGGATACCCCACCCCCATAGGTGCCGACATACAACGTCGAACCTGAAACCGCGAGGCAAGAGACAGAGTTGCCTGCCAGGCCATTAGCCGTGGTGTAGGTGGTCCAGGTGGAGCCTCCGTTTAAAGAGACTGATAAGCCCCCACCATTGGTTCCTACGTAAATTGTCGTTCCTGAAACGGCAACGGCTTGGACATAATTATTTCTTAACCCGTTGTTGGTGGTAATGTTGGTCCAACTCGTACCTCCGTTGGTAGACAAGAGTAAGCCTACACCATTAGTTCCAGCGCAAAGAATTTGTGAGGCCGGGTCAAAAGCGAGGGAAGTTAGGTACGGATAAATATCTGAAGTAGACCGGGTATTTTGAAACGTAAGATTTTTAAAGGGAATGTTGAAGTCCGAGGCTTGAAAGTTCAGGGTCGCCGCAGAATCTAAACCTTGAAAAACCAACAACGAGCTTGTCTGGAGGGCCTTGGCATTGCCATTCACTAAAACTGCGGTCATTTGATAGGACCCTACCGAGGCTGTGGTATTACTATACGTATAGGTTGAACCACTTAACGTTAGTGTTGGGTTGAGAACTTGACCCGTTGGCGTTGTTAGAGTCAAGGAGGCAGCTGTCGGCGTAAAACCTGTGGTCTGAAAATTCAACGTTAAATGGATCTGCCCTGTTCCACTGCCGCTCGACAAATAGCTCAAAGTAACCAAGGCGGTAGTGGTAGACCCTGTCGTTGTATCGACAGACGAGGTCCCTTGAGCAATTACAGAACCTGAACTATCCAACCCTTGAACCAGAATCGAGTAGACCGCCGGGGTGAGGTTTTTAAACGTCCAACTAGAAGTCGTTAGTCCTGTTTGAGTAACCGCCGAACCCTTGGCGGGCGTTAGGGTAACAGAATAAGTCGTCGGCGTGGGAAAATTGGCTGGGAGGATGGTTCGAGGGTTTGTGGACCAAACAATCGTAACACCAGGTGACGCTGCTTTGCTGATTGGGTTCTGACAGGCTCCTAACACAAGCGAGAGCAAAATTAAAGTAAGGGTAACAGGTAAGCGCAACATACATAACTCCCTAATTGCTAAGCGTCATTGACAGTGAGCCAGAGTAAGTTAACCCGTTGGCATCGGTGATAACGAGCATCAGTTGGTTCAGACCGAAGTTACCAGTCGTGGCCGTTGGTGTGAGGCTAAGGCTCGCCGTGGTCGCGCCTGAAAGTGGCGTACCGTCCAAGTACCATTGGTAACTTTGCGGACTACCGGTATACGTAGAGGTAAAGGTGGCGGCCACTCCCACATAGACTGTGGACGGTCCTGCAATACTGACCGTGTAGGTAATTGGGTTACTGATGGTTATGGTGCCTGTGTTGGAGTTTGTCCACGAGGCATACAGCGTAACGTTGGCGCTGGCAATGGACAGGGTGGATCCCGGTTGGTACGAAGTGCCTGAACCATTGGCCTGGGTGTTCCAGCCAGCAAATGCGTACCCAGTGCGGGCAAGTGAGCCTGAGTTGGTGAGAACTGTGGCGTTGGCTCCTGAAAGGTAGCTGTTAGAATCGGTGGGAGCAGTGCCACTGGTGGCACCGTTGGAATTGTAAGTGACAGTATAGGTTGGTTGCGTGGTCCAGACCGCATAAAGGATTACATTGGCACTGCCCATGGTAAGGGTCGAGCCACCTGTGTATGGAGTTCCTGTCCCATTAGCGAGAGTATTCCACCCGGCGAAGGTAAAACCGGAGCGGGCCAGTGAACCCGAGTTGGTCTGAACTGTGGCAATGTCTCCCGAAAGATAGTTGTTCGAATCCGTTGGGGCAGTGCCGCTGGTGGCACCGTTGGAATTGTAAGAGATTGTGTAGGTAGGGAGAGTAGTCCAAATGGCATAAAGGACAATATTGGCACTGCCCATGGTCAAGGTTGCGCCTGCCGTGTACGACGTCCCTGAACCATTGGCTTGGGTGTTCCACCCGACAAAAGTTGAACCTGCCAGGGCTAAACCGCCGGTGTTACCCAAGACAGTCACGGAGGCTCCGGGGTTGTAGGAGTTTATATCGATAGGAACAGTACCGCTGGTAGCACCATTTGATACGTACGTTACTTTATATTTTGAATCCGATAAAGCTGTGGGGGTTGGGCATGACGTAACATTCAAGCTAAGTAGGACTAAACCCAAAAGAAACAAGGCTTTAGGCCCAGACTTGGCAATCTTGTTGATAGATGAAAACGAAAACATGTAAAAAAATTAGCACTTTTTGCTTATTCTGTCGATCAAAAAGTTTTTGCCTTTAGTCCCGAAGGTCTGACTTCCCTTCCATCCACCCTTCAAGGGCTGACTCTATCTTTACAGAATCATCAAGCGACAAATTATCTTTGGCCTTGGCACGATACATAGCAGAGTCAGCATCGGCGAGAATATGCTCGGGGTTAAGTTTATCAACCATTCTTGCGCCAATACTCAGGGACAGCGGTATCGAAGCGTTCTTGTTGTGGAGACTTAACGCCTCGTTGATCCGTGCAACTAACGCTTGGGCGTTTTCTTCAGGGGTGTCTGGCAATAGGATCGCAAATTCATCGCCACCCATCCTCGCACAGACATCAACTTTTCGGCTGTTCTTGAACAAAATCTGGGCAACAGCTTTTAGGCTTTCATCGCCAGCGCTGTGGCCAAATTGATCGTTGATTCTTTTAAATTTGTCTACGTCAATCAGCAACAGTGAAAATACCGACGACGTTCGACGGGTTTTTTCAATTTCTCGGTCAAGAGCGCGTTCGAAGGCACGACGGTTTGGTAAGCCGGTTAAGACGTCGGTGAGGGCAAGTCGTTGGACCGAGCGCAAATAGTAAGCACGTTCGATGGCGATAGCAGCAAAGTCAGCAATCGTTTGTAAAACCAATAGATCGTTATTATCAAAAGACGATTCATTAAGTTTGTTAATTAATTCAATGACGCCGTAAGATTCACCTTCATTGACTAGCGGAACGGCAATGATCGATTGCGTGACAAACCCTGAGACTTCATCGATCCCGGCATGAAAACGCTGATCACTCGTTACATCCGGAATGAGAACAGGTGTGGTGTGTTCAGCCACCCATCCGGCGACCCCTTGGCCTTTTGCTAAACGTCTACCACGAATTTGGTCGGCACTTGGCCCTTCGGCGTAGACAAACTGAAGGCTACCGTCAAGTCGGCTACGAAGTAACAGCGACCAGCTGACCGGACCAAAGACGTTCCCGACATGGTGCATGACTTTAGCAATAGTCTCCTCGAGAGTTTTTGCGCGGGCGATATCTTTCGCCATGTTTGAAAAATCTTGAATGTTAATTGCGTCGTTTTGAAAGGTTGACATGAGAGAATTACCCTGTGCATTTAATTTGTTTTCCAAAAAAGCTTAACGCAGTCGAAGGATGATTTCAACGAGTCTTTTAGTTCCGATGTGAATTATATTATACAGACCAAGAGTCTTATAATATTTAGACCTAAGGACTAGCTTACAGAGTAAGAGAGTGGGCGTAGGCTGACTTCAGAAGATGAAGGAGGCCTATATGCTTTTCAGGAAAATCGGGACCGTTTTTTTAACAGTTCTGGTCTTAGTTCTTTC
>DAIDHT010000017.1:0-29393 GCA_027451945.1 Spirochaetales bacterium | reverse complement strand
CTTTGTTGGTAAGTCCGCTTTGTTGTTGCCCCGAAACGATTGACTCCCATTCTTCACGGCTTTTGTTTTTTGCACGCATTTTTTCTCCTCGTGCAAAAACACTAAACCCTGAGTCAATGAGGCATAAATTGACGGTTACGAAAAAACAGACTTCACGATTCGTATGATCTTGCCGGTTTTCTGCGATTCCATTTTGTTACCTATTTTAAGAGCTGTTGAAACAGGGCTTTCTTACGCTTTCGACAGAATCAGAGGCCGAGCTTTTCATCAGGCCTTCTTTTAACATCCGCTTCTTGATTTTTAGTCGGTGTTCGCGCAGCACCGAGCGCGCCTCAATTTCGAAAGAGCGTAGCGAATACAATTTTATGCGCCCAGGAGGTAAACAGAACCTTCCGCAAGGCGCTCAACGCCGCATTGCGTTTTTTACCGGGTTTGATAGATCATGAAGCCAAGTCGCGTTATCACGGTCAATCATAAATCCTAATGAGAAGAAGCTTTGCCCTTAAAAATGGTTCAAAACCAAAATCATTTCAAGGTTTGCAAGTAAGATTGTGCCCGCCCAAAGACTCTAGAAACCAAGGGAGTTTATGACTCCGTAAGTCTACTTTAGGAGGATAGAGATGAAAAAGTTCTCTGTCATGGTTTCGGTTTTTCTGTTATTGGGTGCGGCCGCTTTTGCCAACGGCCAGGCTGAGTCCAACAGTTCGGCACCAGCCGCGTACCAGGGGCCCATGGGTATGAAGGCCAACATGAGCTACGTCGATCCAGCGGACCCCTCGAAGTACAATGTGGCTGACCTGGGCCCCAATGTTGTACCGTTTACCACAGAAGCAGCCGCCCAAGCCTATGCGGCAACCGGGCCAACCATCTATTTCTTTGCGGCGACCTGGTGCCCCCACTGCCAAGCTACCTACAAAGACATCCTTGCCAACTATAAAGCCATTCCTAGCAATGTGCACCTAATTTTCGTTGACTATGACAAAGCTTCGGACCTGAAAAACAAATACGGTATTACGATGCAACATACCTTTGTTTTGATCGACCCAACCGGTGCCAAGAAAAAGATTTGGGTCGGAACAGAAACTGTCGCTTCCATTCTCAAAGCCGCAGGAATTACTTCCTAGCTTTTCTGACGAGACAGGAGCCCGTTGAGCGGGCTCCTTTTTTAAGGAGCTGTCTATGCTGGTTCTGATTGTTTTTGCTTTTTTGGCTGGGGTTGTCACGATTCTTTCGCCCTGTGTCCTGCCCATCCTTCCTGTAATTCTTTCCGGATCGATCGGAGCAGGAAAACTTCGCCCCTGGGGAATTGTTGTGGGGTTTATCGCTAGCTTCACCATCTTCACGCTGACTCTTTCGGCAATTGTGCAGGCTTTTCATGTCAGCGCTGACGTTTTACGCTGGGTGGCCGCTGGTTTGATCTTTGTCTTTGGCGCTGTCATGGTAGTCCCCAAGCTAAAAGACATGTTTCTGCAAGCCGCCTCCAGACTGACAGCACAAACCACCAAAACACCCAAAAAGAAAGCGGGTGGTTTTTGGAGCGGCATCGTGCTAGGGTTTAGTCTGGGTCTGGTTTGGACTCCCTGCGTCGGCCCCATCATGGCCAGCGTTATTACCCTGGCGTTAAGTCAAACCGTCGATGTCGGCGCTGTTCTGATTACCTTGTCCTACACGACCGGTACCGCCCTTCCGCTCATGCTGATTGTTTTGGGCGGGCGAGGTTTGCTTAACCGTTTCCCCTCCTTAACGAAAAACACAGGCAATATACAGCGGGTTTTTGGTGTCTTGATGCTGTTAACTTCAATAGCGCTCTTTACCGGTGCCGACCGCCTGATTCAGACCTGGCTATTAGAAACCTTTCCGCAGTACGGCTCGGGATTAACATCAATTGAACACCAGAAGGCTGTACAAAACGCCCTTGAGGCCCGCGACAAAGCTCTGGGGGTAACACCTTAAGCGGATCTCCACCGCTGAAGTACCTTACCGTTTGTTGTATGTTGCCTTCACGTTCAGTTTGTCTTAAACCTTCCGGGCTGTTTCAATTACGAAAGTTGTTGTGGCAAACCGGCCGGTCACGGCTGTGGGGTCAACTATAAACCTGATAGGAACTGTAATCCCTGCGCAAGCCGTGGTTTTCGACCATCGGGGCAGAATGAGCCCCGGGCGACGGTGAAAATGCCACCCGCCCGTTGGGCGGAAGAATTCTACGCAAAAAGGAAATTAGCTTAAGAACTTGCTGTCCACCATTGACAGTAGGGGTCAAACCCCATGACGGATTCCGGGGAATCTCTAGGTACTTCAACAAGTACAATTCCCCGTGCTCCCACTCTGCCAACGTGGTCTTGACGATGGGGTCCAGCATCCACCTTTCTATCACCGGATGAAATTTGATCCCCTTCAAGCCCTTACCGATGACCCTGCAGACAAGGGCCTAGTCTTCCACGAAATACATTTCGATTTCGCCCTTGTTTTTGGCCAGGATTTTTCCCCGGGGGCGGGTACTAAATCTGTCTTTCACAAGATTCCAGGTGGCTTCGCTCAGATTGATCCGGCCGGGCTCCGAGTTTTGTTCGAGCCGTGCGGCGACGTTTACGGTATCACCCCAAATATCGAACTGAAACTTTCGGGTTCCGACGACCCCGGCGACGACGGGGCCCGTGTGCAACCCAACTCGCGCCTGAAAACTCATCAGGCCGCGGTCCTGGCGTTTTTGGCCGACCAGAGCGATAAATTGTAGCATCGCTTTGGCTGCTTCAACGGCGGCAGGGGCCGCTGCGGCACCTCCCTCGGGAAGCCCCGCCACGGCCATGTACGCATCGCCCATAGTTTTGATTTTTTCGAGTCCCCACTGGTCCATGATCTTATCAAAGCCTGAAAAATACTCGTCGATGAGGTCGACCAGGTCTTGGGCCTCCATGTTGGCGGCACCCGAGGTAAAATTGACAAAATCTAGAAACATAACAGTCACATTGTGGTACGTCTTGGCGCGAGTCCTGCCTGTTTTTTTTAGTTCCTCGGCGGCAGCTCGCGGCAGAATGTTTAAAAGTAAGGCCTCCGCGCGGTCGCGTTCCTTGACGAGGTCAACGTTGCGGCTCGAAACGCGGGCTTCCATTTCTTCAAGCAGACTTCGGCTTTCGAAAGCGGCCGCCGCCTGCGCCGCCAGGGGCCTCAGAGCCTCGATCCGGCGGTCGGGAAAAGCTCCAGTCAACAACGGGTGTTCCAGAAAGACCAGGGCCTGAGTACGCTTTTCACGAACCAGAGGCAGAATGGCCAAGCTTCCCCGATGCCCCTTGAGGTAGGGATCAGGAGTTTTTTCAAGCCCCCTACCGTCCACAACAATCAGCTCCTGCTGATCCCAGGCCCTGTGCAGAAGCAGGAGAGGCACCTGCTTTTTCTCGAGATTTTGTTTAACGCTCCCAAGCTGTTGCCACACCTGACCGTTGAGGACGAGTACCCGTATCTGCTCCTGGCCTCCTTCGCCAAAAAGCTCCTCGACCTTAACCGCAAGGGCATCACGTGATGGCTGCTGCATCAGCTCAAGTGATGCGTTGGCAAAGCTTTCCAAGGCCGCCAAACGCGAACCCACCTCGGCTGAATTGCCAGAAGCCGGCGAAAGATAGCTCCTCGTCGCAGAAAGCAAAGTCGAGTGACGCAGGTAGCCCAGCTCGCTCCAGGTCCAGTAGGCGGCCTTCCAGTCTCGGCGTGCGAGTTCAGCAAGATTTTGACTATCAAGGATCCGCGCCCGCACCTCGAGGCCCATTGCGACCATCAGAGTCTGGTTTTCTTGCGAAAACTTGTCGATGGCGATCGTCGCCAACCAATGCGCTTCGGCGTATTTGTTGCGGCTACAAGCAAGCGCCGACTCCAACAAGTACCTGTGAGCAAGAAAACTGACGGCGCCTTTTTTTTCAAAACGTTTAAGTAGACTTTGGACACTGCGCACCAGCTTCGATCGAGGTTTAAGCGTATCTTCCAGCAAACTAAACACTGTTGCCAGCACCAGGATGATTGGGTAAGTGTAGGTTGCCAAACCTACCAAGGACAATTTTGACAGCAACGTTTCAGCGATCTCGATTGAGTTTAAAACGCTGCCGTCGAGCAGATCAGTCAAAAGAACGAGGCCACCCAAACTAAAGTAAGTGGTCCAAACCTTTTTTTCACGATGACTTGCTAGGCTGGAACGGAAATCTTCAAACTGCTCACGATCCCCACCCGACTGGTAGTCCAGAAAAGCTTGTACCCCGTTCAGCAGCACGACGTTCTGGCTGTTGCCTTGCATTTCGATCGTTCGCGTCTTTTCTTCCACGTGGCGCAGAACCGTAGAAAGTTCCTGTCCGCCCCAAAGTTCGTAAAACACTCCGATGACAAAACTGCTAAAGCCCGTGTCGTTCAGACCTTGAGCCAAGGCTGTCCTGGAGTTCTCAAACAGTGCCCGCCCGACCTCGATCAGCGGCAGGTGCCACCAGCGCACAAAAGACCAGGCCAAAAAATCGACGCGGACCTGAGCCTCTGTTGATGGGTAGATTTTCAGAATTTCCTCAGCCCAGATCAACGTTCGGGAAGCTTGCCCCGGATTCTTAAAAATCACGGCCTGTTGAAAAGCGAGCGTCGCAAAACTGACCCCCAAGCCGGCCGAAAGCCCCGCTTTTAATCCATACAAAATATTTTTGGCTGTCAGAATGGGGATCAGCAGAGGACGGTGAAAAAAAGCCGCCGTGGACAAGATCTGAATGACCTCAAGGATCAAAAGGGAAGTTCTGCCCTTGGCCGCTGGTCTTACAAGAAGGTTTTCCAAACTCAGGGGACGGAGCGCTATCTGCAAGGGGATGGTTCCCAAAACTACGTCTAAAAGTTTGGGTTGGTAGGGAAGTTTGATCCCCTGGCGCTTTAAAAGCGAAAGCCCGGCTTCCAGTGACGAGCCCAAGGCTCCCAAATTGAGCCACCCTCGCGTGATGGTGTAATCGATTTCGATTCGTTCGAGCCCTGCAGGGGGGGCACTATTCAACAGAGAAACCAGCTCTTGAAAAGCTTCGTTTCGGCCGGCTAGAGCCGCAATTTTCATGACGTTCAAAACAGCAGTGTCAGGTGCGTGCTGGACGTAGGCTTCTGAGGAAAGCAACCGGACAAGGTTCCAGGCCTTTGAATACGCACCCATTCGCATCAGGTTTTGAGCGCAGGCTAAGATCAGAGGGATGAACGCAAGCCGTCTTGTTGGAACAAAACTTTCAAGAGCGCGGTAAAGAACCTGAATGTCTTCGGCGTCTTCTGGGGCCCCCGTGGCTAAACGGAAATTCGCTAGAGCCTCGAGAAGTTCAGCCCAGCCAAGCGGGTTGACGAACTCTTCCACAGCTTGTTCCAACGACCGCGAGGCCAGCTTCCATTGCGGTTCGCTCAGCACCCAGCCGTCACGAACCAACTGGCTCAAGATTTCGACGCTCACGTTGTGCTGGGGACCAAAAATAAAGGAGATCGCGGCTTTGAGCTGAACGTGCGCCAGACCCGCAGGAAACAGGGTCAACAAGCTCAGCGCCCTTAGGGCCTCGGGCGCGAGAGAAGTTAAACGGACACGGAACCACCCCAAGGAGCTTTCGGGAATCTGTAAGGCACGAATGATCTCGAGGTTGAAGTACCAGCTTTTGGTCGAAACATCGGGTCTGACCGCGTCAAAAGTTTTAAGGTTCTCCCAAAAATAGTCCAAAGACCGAGGAATCCCCTGTGTCTTTGACGCTATCAAGTCAACCAGTTCTTCCCTTTGTTCGGGGTGGGCAGGAAGACTCTCCACCAGTTCATGTAGGGCCGAAACCGAAAGAGGCTTCAGCTCTATCCGGATCTGGCGTTCTTTGCTGAAAGCCGGGATGTGCCCCAAACCGGTCGCCGTAGCGGAACGCGTTGCCGCAATGCAAGCCAGCCGGCTTCCTGAAGAACCCGTGACAACCAGTTCCAGGATGTCGAGAGTTTCCCTGCCCAAAAAGTCGGCATCATCCAAGAGCAGAACCAGAGGGAGGTGCTTGAGCCACGCCCTCAGGAGGGAGACCCAGGCAAAATCGAGCCGGGTTTTCAGGGCCCGGCTGTCCCCCATGATGTCACCGTTTTCGGAACCCGCCCAAGCTTCCCAGGCAGGCACCAGTCGCGAAAGCACCGACGCTTTGTCGCCTGATTCTTCGACCAGAGAAGCAAAAAGCTGCTCACGAAAGGACTCCTGTTCCCAAACGGAGTGCGCAAGAATCTGAAGCAAGAGCCCCCTCAAAGCGCCATAAGGGGTACTGCGGTCCGCAGAGCCGTCAAGAAAAAACCACCCTTCGTTTTCTAGGCCCAGCTGCTCGGTGCAGCTCCTCAAAAGACGAGTTTTCCCCAAACCCTCCTCGCCGCTCAGCTGGACAAGGTTCGGCCCCGATCGGGAACGCGCTCGTTCGGCGGCCTCGGCTACCTGCTTCAAGATTGCTTCACGGTCTAAAAGTTGGCTCGGCGGCACAAAAAGCTGCGGCACGTCCCGCGAGCGTAACAGCGGTGTTTCGACAAGACCCCAGGTCGCGCTGTTCCATACCTGATTCCAGTCGTGTTCAAGGCCTTCGAGCGAGCGGTAGCGGTCTGAGGGGTTCTTTTTGAGGACGGTCTCAAGAAAAGTCTTGAGGCTCCTCGGCCAGCCCGGCTCACCGGCCCAACTAAGATCCGGCACCCCGTCTAGGATCTGCCTGAACGGATTCGCCGAGGAATTCACCTCGATCGGCGGCTTGCCCGAAGCCGCGTAACAGACCGAGGCCCCCCAGTTGTACAAGTCGGCCTCCGGCCCCAGAGGCTGATCGAGTTGACCCGTTTGTTCTGGGGCCAGAAACGGAATTCGAGTCCGAGGGTGCCGAAAAACCAAGGGGTCACGCGTGCCGAAGGGCGTCACATGGCTGACGGAGTTCCTGAAAGGCTGAGGAAAAAGGCCCGAAAACACCTCGCGTCGCTCGTGGTAAGGCCTGAGTTCGTCAAGGAGTTCCCGACCCAGGGCTTCAAGATTGTTCATAGTGGGGGTAAACCTCGCGATCCATAAAGTCGCTCAACTCCCTCTTTTTTTCTGGGTCTGTAACGGTCTCCAAAACAGAATGATAATCGGCCCGTACGTCGTACAAAGGGGTGCGGGGTGCAGGATCCAGGCGCGGGGCCCAAACCGAGTGAATCGTAAAAGCGAACGACAGATCTGGGTGACCCAGCTTGGCCACGGGCCCCTGACGAAGTTGAGCGGCGTCAAAAACCCAGATTTCTCGGGTGTACGCATCAACCGTGAGGTCGCGGTTTCCGTTGATCATGGTGCAAAGAATGTATCCGTCCAGCTCAGGGTTGGCGACAAGTTCGTCTTTTGCTCTTTTACGGGGAACAAATTGCAGAGATCTGAAATTTTCATTCATCTGAAACAACCAGCCGTCCACCAGCTCCTGCGTCGCCGTTTCCTGGCGCGCCAGGCAGAAAGGGACACCCTGGGCTGTCAGCTTCTTGATTTTTGACACCGAGATCTTGCGATTTTTATAGTGGGAATAAAGTTCCTCGATGAAGTGCGTCAAAAGCCGCCTGTCTAGGCCGTAAAACTGCCAGAACAGCGAGGGAATCTTGGCAGGCAGGGCCTGGGCGTCATTTGAACCCCTGTACGTTGTCAGCCCTGTCGCCCAGGTGTGCAACCCCGCAGGGGCCCCAGCGGCCGGCTTTTCGCCACCAGTCTTCCAGACGATCTTTTGCTGTCGGATTTTCCCGGTGGGAGCGTGGATTTTAAAGAGTCCCGTCCTCCCCACGTCCATCTCGCCCGCGGTTAGAAGTCCTATAACATTTTCAGGAGCGGGACTCCCATCCACCGCCAGGGTATCGTAGGGGCGTACCCACTCGGCGACGCACATCGCCGCGTTGTGACTCGTATAGACCGTGAGCAGGTCCTCCGGGTCATCGTAATCCACAGAAAAGTGCGCCGTTTCCAGGGGAACCCAAACCTTTCGCGTCGTCACATTGACTGCCCCTGGAACTAAATCCTTGCGCTGGACTAAGTAAAGGGGAGTGATTGGCTGAATCGTGCGCGCTACCAAGCGTCGTAAAAGCCTGTTCAGCCAGGGGTGTTCTGGAAAAGGGTTATTCTCGAGCACGTCGAGAGCAAACTTGAGGGACGAATCGACCAGGATTATCCAGTTCCGGCTCAAGGCCGTCTGGTGCATGGTCTGCTCGATGACAAGGTTCTTGCCCGTATCCGGGTCGAGGAGGTTCCAGCTTTCCATCGGGCCGTTTTCGTTCCAACGTAAAAGCCTGACCTCGTTTTCCATGCCCAACCAGTCCTTGTTTTCAAGGACCTTGGGGGGAACAAAAGGTCGGTTATGCCCCTCGCGGTGCTTGGTTTCCAGGTGCTCGACAAAGTGTTCCATCAGTGTCAGAAACTGCCGCCCCTTGATTTTTCGACGCCCCAAGGCCTTGGTCAGGGCCTCGATTTCCTGAGTCAGCCAATCCTGACGCGCGATCAGGTGGGGTTTAAATACCTGCGAAAAAGCCAGGGTCGCGGCGTCTTTGCGAAAGTTCACTGTCCAGAATTCACGGGTAAAAGGATCGTACGAGGGGTGGGCGCTCGACTGGTGGAGGGGGAAAACCTGGTTCATCATCCCTGGAAACTCGCCCCGCCAATCTGCATTCAAACCCAGGGGCCGCAGAACCTCAAGGGTCACAGGGTCCACCTCGAAAGGCCTGCCAGCATCAAAGTTCGCCGTGAGGCGGATGGCCTGGCTTCCTGAAACGCGAAAGAGGTTGACCGAGGTGTTGATCTGATTTCGCGTCCCGATGGACAAACCCATCCGAGCCATCCCCCAGTTGTCAAAACGAAAGCCCCGGTTCCAGTAGTCGGTACCCTGACGGGTTGCCCAGTCCGCCCAAAAATCGGGGGTCTTCAAAATTCTAGATTTGACGTGAACCGTTCCTGCCTTGTCGAGGTCAAAACGGAACAGCATCCCATCACCATTAAAGATCATGTTGCCCCACTCGGGGTTGTGGCTGCCGTCGGGCAAGGTCTTGGGCAAAGGCGTGCCCTCGGAATTGACGGTCCCTACAGGGCTGTTCATAAAAACATGACCCGAAAGGTCTTGGGGTAAGGTACCTTCAAGAACCTGCAAGTCGACGTCGATCTCTTTTCGAGTAGCCCAGGTCAGGGGATGATATTCTTGCATAGGTCTAATACTACTATATTGCTCAAGATTCGCAAGAAACATTTTCGTTGGGCAGTCAAAATCAGCCTTCGCCTTTTCAAACGGTCCAGATGACCTCGAAAGATTAGGTATACTTGACGTAAAAAGACTGGTTGACATTGTATGCAATTTGCATTATTATAATTCCCGTGTGAGGTTACCCATGCCGCTCCTTCAAGTCCGGGATGTTCCAAAAGAACTCTATGAAAAACTTTCCCTGGTAGCTGCCGCCGAAAATCGAAGTATTGCCCAGGAAACTTTGGTACTATTGAAGAAGGCACTAGATTTTAACGAGGGGCGGGTTGCCAGAAGAAAGAAAATTCTTGATGAGATTCGAAATAGGCGGTTGCCTAAGGTAGATTTATTTCCAGACCCGGTAGATTTGATTCGTGAGGACCGAGACCGGTGATTATTGTCTTGGATGCCAATGCAGGGATTGAAGTTTCGCTTGATCGAGCTAAGGCGGATTCTATCCGAGAATTTCTGGAACAAGCCGACCGAGTGATAACCTCGGATCTTTACAAAGCTGAAACAACCAATGTCATACTTAAATACGTTCGGTCTGGACTTCTCAATAAGGATCAAGCAATTGAGAAGTTAAATTACTGTGATTTATTGATTGATGAGTTCATAGACATTGCTAGTACGAAAGAAGAAACTTTGATGGAATCTATTAGAACAGAGCATTCAAGCTACGACCTCTTTTACTTAACTGTGGCTCGACGATTTGGTGCGCGGATATTGACATTAGATAAAAGGCTAAGAGACCTGGCAAATAGTTGGGGTCTAGAAACGGGAATGACTTGAACTTTGTGCTGAAGACGAGGAAAAAGTACCATTTTTTTGGTTTCATGCAACTTCGGTCTTGAAAAGCAAAATTTCGATGCCATGTCAGATTCGAGGAGACGTTCAGGTCAAACAGGTGTTTCATCTCGGTGAAATTGAATTCGCCCCGTCACCTGATTTTTTAGGATAAAATCCCGAGCTCTTTCGTCATAACTTCATTTTGATGCTTTACCCTAAAGCTAAGGCGGACTAGATGAACGTATCCAATCTTCAGAGTTCTGCTGTGGCGAGCACTCAAGCCCTGCACAAACCGATGGTCTCAGCATCCGAAGAACAGTGAGGAAGTCCAGCTGTTAAAAATATAACAGGTTGGATCCTTGGCGGAAGCACTTGCCCGTGCAAAAATCGCAACTTTTTTAGCCTTGGGTACACGATTTTGCGTCGAAGACGGGTTTTGACCGCGCTTGTGACAAGAAATAGTTCTGTTGAAGTCTACAAGTTGTGGCAATGGAAACTGTTTCCTGAGGTGAAATAGTCGATAAGCTAAAAAGATTTAACCACAAACCTTAAAACGTTTTTGCCTTAAAAGAAGAAACAACCAATTACAGGGTCATTACGTTTTAATAGCGGTCTTTTTGCAAATTACGGCTTAAGCCTGTTAAAAAATTAACAGGTTGAAGAAGCCGGAAAAACCGTTGTTCCACTTTCGACAGTCTTCGACAAAAAATCGGACTCAAGCACGCCCGAGAGAATACGGCAATTTCTTTCGATCGTCGTTCCTGCGGGAATATGTGCCGATTTTCCAACGACATTAAGTCCGGTGTTAAGGATGCGGGGCACCTCCCGGTTCCCTGTTGAAAAGTTTCCGCACCCGATTCGGCACGAGGCGCCGACGACGACTTCTTTGTCCAGAATTGTCCTGTCTAAAAGGCTTCCCCGGCCAACCAGGGTTCGATCAAAAATGATGGAGTTTCGGACAATGGCACCTTCTTCCACCACGACGTTGGGCGAAAGCACCGAGTTTTCGACGGTCCCCTGGATGAGGCAACCACCTGAGACGATACTGCGAACTACCTTTCCGGTAGTGCTGATTTTTGCCGGGGGGAGCTGATGGCTCGTTGTGTGCACACCAAACCGATTTTTACGGTCGTAAAGGTCTAGCGGAGGTGAAGGCTGAAGTAGCTCCATGTTGGCGTGCCAGTATTCCTCGAGAGTACCAACATCGCGCCAGTATCCGCCGTAGGGGTAGGCAAAGGCCCGGTAGGTTCCAATGACGCGGGGAATAACGTCCAGACCAAAATCGATCGCTTGATGCTGACAGCACACCTCCTGCAAAACCTGCTTCAAAAAGGCGACTCGGAAGACGTACACTCCCATCGAGGCAAGATTCGACTTCGGACGTTCCGGTTTTTCTTCGAAAGCGCGGATCTTTTGCCTCTCGTCGATCGAGAGAATCCCGTAGTTCTTGGCCTTTTCGCCATCCACCGGGATCGCGGCAATGGTCAGGTCAGCGTCGCTGGATTCATGAGCCTCAAGTAGCGGCCGGTAATCCATGCCATAAACGTGGTCGCCACAAAGAACAAGCACATTCTGCGCGTTATGTTCCGTCAAAAATTGAAAATTCTGGAAAACCGCTTGCGCCGTTCCGCTGACCCATTTTTCTTGGCCGGCGTGGTGGGGGGTAAGAATGTCGACACTGTTAAAGTCTTTGTCGAAGTCCCAGGGGTGACCCACGCCGATATGGTGACTAATGGTTCGGTGAAAATGCTGAGCCAGCACGGCTACGTTCGCTACCCCAGAATTGGCACAGTTGCTGAGTGTAAAATCGATAATGCGGTACTGGCCGCCGAAGGGAACAGCAGGCTTAGCCCGATGTTCGGTCAAAAGGTCGAGTCTGGTTCCCGCACCGCCCGCCAGAATCATGCCAACCGTCTTCACCGGCAATCTCCTGTTTGGAGTCCTTTTTTACAGTATAACCCGAGAAAAATTCCGGTCAAGACGAAGGGAAGCGGATCATCAATTTGACAGCGAGAGAGAAGTGGTCGATACTATAAAAAGGCTCGGTTCGAAAGCCTTTCATCGAGGTGGACCGTGTTACTTGTTGGTGGACCTTCTTCCGATGTGTCCTCGACTCTTCTAGAACACATCCTAGACAACACAAAATGGAATCTCCTCCCTGGGCTCACCCCGGTGCAACTGCCTTTTGGCCTGAGCGTCCATGTTCTGATGCTGTTCCTGGCGTTCACCTTGATAGCTAGTATGCTGTGGATAGCGGCGCGCCCCCATTCGTTGAAGAGCCGAGGATGGACACTTGCCGTCGAGCTTGTTGTCGTCTTTGTCAGGGACGAGCTGGTGGTTCCCCTCTTAGGCAAAGAGCGAGGCCGTCGTTGGCTTCCCTACTTTTTGACCCTGTTTTTGTTCATCTTTGTTCTTAACGTGCTAGGGCTGGTGCCCTTGTTCCGATCGGCCACGGGGAACCCCACTGTCACTTCGGCACTAGCTACGCTTACACTCGCATTGATCTTGGTGAGCAGTTTTGGACGTCTGGGCGTGGGGGGATTTTTTCGCAATCTCGTTCCGTTGGGAATCCCTTTCGGGGTAGGTCTTTTTGTCGCCGTGCTTGAGTTGGGTGGGCTCTTTCTGAGGGGAGCCGTGCTGAGTCTGCGATTGTTTGCCAACCTTTTCGCCGGTCATCTTGCCATTCTTTGTTTTTTGGCGTTGGCGATTGTCGTCAACCCAGCGATGGTGGTTTTTTCCCTGCCGTTTGCCTTGTTCACTTCGCTACTTGAGGTGCTGATCTCGTTAATTCAGGCGTTGGTATTCACCCTGTTGGGATGTCTTTTCCTGCAGATGGCGAGTTCGTCCCACGAAGTCTCTGCATGATCGAGGAGGTAAACCATGGACACGCAATTGGCTCACGCTATCGCCGTCATTGGGGCCGCGTTCGCGGCAGTAGGTGGCTGTATCGGCATAGGTTTGATCGGCGCAAAAGCGATGGAGGCGATCGCTCGACAGCCTGCAGAAAAGAAGGATATTCGAACCAACATGGTACTGATGGCGGCTCTGATTGAGGGGCTGGCCTTTTTTTCGGCTATCATCGCCTTGTTGGTCGTCTTCGGAAAATAGGGAACGGTACGAGGAGAAAAATCATGGATCTATTTCGTCTCGACCCCGGCCTCGCACTATGGACGTGGATTACTTTTGCTCTCTTGTTTTTTATCGTGGCGAAATGGGTGTTGCCCCCACTATTGCGGCGGTTGGATGAACGCGAACACCTCATTGCCAAAGCTGTTGACGACGCGATTGCCTTAGAAGAGCGTTTAAAAGCGATTGATCGTGAAAAAGAAGACGTGCTCGCTAGGGCCCGCGCGGAGGGCGAAGCCCTTCTTCGCCAAGTCCGCCAAGAGGCAGCCTCGTTGCGGCAAAGCTTGCTTGAACAGGCCTTACGTGATGTCGAGACTCTGTCAGCCCAAGGGCGTGTCCGGGTCGACGAGGAGCGCCAAGTTGCCCTCGCAGCATTGCGTGACGAGCTGGCGGACTTTGCACTGGCCTGCGCTGGCGCCATCGTCGGAACGGCGTTGGTAGGCGACAAGGAGCGTTCGTGGGTGCGGGAACAGGCACGGCTTTTATGAGCCCCCGGCCAATCGCAGTTCACTACGCCCTGGCACTGTATCAAGTAGCCCAAGACGCCGGGAAAGTCCCTGAAGTTGAACACGATATGAAGGTGCTGGCTCGGGTATTTGCTGAAGTTCCCGCAATAGCGGCCTGGTGTCGAGAACCTCATAGTCATGAAGCGGATCTTCCTTTTATTCGTATCGCGTTCCTCCCTTACGTCGGCTCGTTGACGGCACGGGCTCTGCTGTTAGTCGCCGAAAATCGTCGCCTTGAGGTGATTGCCGAGCTCCCATTCGCTTTCGAAACTGTCATAGCTGAAGGCAAAAAGGTGCGCATAAAGCTTGAAGCGGCACGGGAGCCCGAGGCCGATCTTTTGCAACAGGTGAAAGACGCCCTAGAAATAAGAACGGGAAGGCTTGTCGTTGTCGAGGTCACCATCGCTCCCGAACTGCTGGCAGGATTTCGCGTGTTTTGGAACGACAGGATGGTCGATCTTTCAGCCCGGGGCCGTTGGCAAGCTCTGAGGTCACGCCTAAAAGCAGGAGGCGAACGTTGAAAGACGAGCTTCGACCTTCAGAGATTCTAGAAAACCTAAAAAGCAGAATAGCGGGTTTCATCCCCGAGGTAGCCGAGGTCGAGGTCGGCCAGGTCGTGCAGTCAGGCGACGGAATCGCCCAGGTTTGGGGTTTGCGCGAGGTAAGAACCGGTGAACTCGTCGAGGTTGAGGCTGACAAGGAAACTCTGGTGCACGGTCTGGTGATGAACCTCGAACAAGACTCTGTCGGTGTTGTCTTGTTCGGGGGAGCTGAGAGGGTCAAAGAAGGCGCCCTCGTGCGGCGCCCAAAGCGCATGCTTGAAGTCCCCGTTGGTGAGACCCTTCTGGGAAGGGTTGTCGACCCGCTGGGGAATCCCCTTGATGGTAAAGGGCCACTCTTCCCGACCAGCTTCCATGCCGTCGAAGCGAAGGGGCCTGGGATCGTCGACCGCGAAAATGTTGGTCAACCGCTTCAAACGGGAATCAAAGCGATTGATGCCATGATCCCGATCGGATGTGGGCAGCGCGAACTGATCATTGGCGACCGGAGGACGGGAAAGACCACGCTGGCCGTCGATACGATTTTGAACCAGAGGCGGGTCTTTGGCGGCCCTGACCAAGTGCAGTGTTTCTATGTAGCCATCGGTCAGAAGTTATCGTCGGTAGTCCGTTTGGTCGAACTCCTTGAAGCCCGAGGAGCAATGGCGTATACGACGGTTGTTGCCGCCACAGCTTCGGACCCGGCATCTCTGCAGTATTTGGCCCCGTACTCAGCGACAGCCATGGCGGAATTCTACCGCGACAGTGGTCGCCACGCGCTTGTAGTCTTTGACGATTTAACCAAACACGCTCAGGCGTATCGAGAATTGTCTTTGCTGATGCGGCGCTCGCCCGGACGCGAAGCTTTTCCCGGAGACATCTTTTACGTTCATTCGCGGCTTTTGGAGCGGGCGGCCAAAATGAAGGCGTCACACGGCGGCGGTTCGCTCACAGCGCTCCCCATCGTCGAAACACAGGAGGGCGACGTCGCGGCTTACATCCCGACCAATGTGATCTCGATTACTGATGGTCAGATCTTCCTTGTCGCCAATCTTTTCAATGCCGGGTTGCGGCCCGCTCTGAATGTCGGGATTTCGGTGTCCCGTGTCGGAGGCGAGGCGCAGGTCAAAGCAATGAAACAAGTCGCCGGTTCTTTGCGGATCGACTTGGCCCAATTTCGAGAGCTTGCGGCCTTCTTGCAGTTTTCGTCCGAATTGGATGTCGCGACACGGCGTCACCTTGACCGAGGCGAACGGCTGACCGAGCTTTTAAAACAAGAGCAATACGCTCCGCTGGAGGTTTACCAGCAGGTGATGATTCTTCGCGCCGGTGTCTCGGGTCGGCTGGACCGCTACCCCGTCGACAAACTGCGCCTTTTCCAGGAGCAACTTTTTGCCTACCTCGATGGGCCGGGGGCGCCCTTTATGGCTCGACTTCGTGCGGCGGGGCAGTTTGATGTCCAGCTTAGCGAAGAAGTGGAAGAGCTGTTCAACGCGTTCGAAGCGACGTTAGGACCCGAGGCTATCTCGAACGGGGTAGAGGCCGGTTACGCCGTGAACTTGGCGATGGTTTTAGGTCAAAGTACCGCTCGTCCCGAAGCCTTGCAGTTGGTACAAAAATTGACCAGCCGTGAGTTGGCCAGACCCTCCCTAGAAAAAGAACTCGAAGATATTGTGAATGGACGCGACCTTCTGGAGCAAGATCGCTTACAAAAGCTCTTTCAGGCTTGTCCGATTGTCGAAGTCGAGGCTATTGATCATATCGAAGTCTGTCGTGAGGCATCGCGTCGTCTTGCCGAAAGGCTAGGCGTCTCGGCCCAGGCGCTCTTTGATGACCTCATGAGGCGCGAGGCCGTTATATCGTCCGCAGTTCCACCGGGCTTCGCGCTTCTTTCAACGACCACCGGGCAAAAGGGAGCCTTAGAACTTGTCCTTGTCCGCTCGCGGCAGGGCGTTGATTTCCCAACCGTACCCAGCGTTCGTCTGATGTTTTTCTTGGCGGGATCTTCTGACCAAAGGCATTTCACCCTGGTGGTTCTTGCCGCGTTGGCGGCGCTTTTTACAGACCTAACGTTTCAAAAGAATGCTCTTGAGGTGTCCAGCGAGGACCTTCGACAGATGATCCTCGACCGAGGAAGACAGTGAGGTGACCAGATGCCCAGCAGGTCAGATCTTCAACAACGAATTGCCTCGCTGACCAACATCCAGAAGGTTACAGGGGCGATGAATACGATCGCCAGTTTGCGATTTCGCAAGCTGGTTGAAAAACAGGCCGCTCTTGAAAAGTTCGAAAGTGAACTCTCGGGCTGGTTGTTGGCAACGCCGCCGCTCGTTTTGCAAGAGGAGGCCTTTTCGGCAGCAGTTCAGGGAAGAGCCAGCAAAAATCTGGCCGTGGTTTTTACCTCGGATCGGGGTTTGTGCGGGGCTCATAACCATTCGGTGCACAGGGTGCTCGACCGCTTCGTCCGGGATACCGAGAACGTCGGTAAAACGGTGGAGCTCGTCTGTATCGGTAACAAGGGCTCTGCCTATGCACGCCGACGCGGCTACAGGGTAGTCCAGCAGAAGCTTGCAAAAGAGCCTACGGTCTCAGAGTTACGGGAACTGGCCGACCATATTGTGGACCAGTTTTTGACAGGGGAGGTTGGCACAGTCGAGCTCATCTACAATCGGTTTGTTTCGATGTTAAGGCAGATAACACAAGAACGGACTATCTTACCGTTGGCGAAGCTGGCTGAACAAAGTTCTCTGGTGGAACAAAATTCAGGGTCCGACCCAACCTTTGATGAAAAGGGTTTACGTCTTGCTGTCCGCTACCTGCTCGCTGTGGCCTTCGCCCATTCGGCGATCAGTGAGCAGGCCGCGCGGAGAACCGCAATGGACAATGCGTCAAAGAATGCCCGAGACCTCACGACTCAGGCGGTAAAAGAACAAAACCGGGCACGCCAGGCCGGAATCACCGGCGAAATCATCGAAATCGTTTCGGGTAAAGAAGCGATGAAAAGGTCGAGGCCATGAAGACACTTCTGGGAACGGTAGTTCAAATTCTAGGCCCTGTTGTTGACGTGCGCTTTGAACGCCAGGCCCTGCCGCCCATCCTCACTGCCTTGACGGTTCACAACGCTTCACTTGGCGAAAAACAAGACAATTTAGTTCTCGAAGTTAGCCAGCACCTCGGCGATGGGGTGGTTAGGACAATTGCCATGGATTCGACTGAAGGACTTCGGCGAGGTTTAGAGGTAACCTCGACCTCGTCTCCGATCACCGTCCCCGTCGGAAAGGCCACTCTGGGCCGGGTCATGAACGTGGTTGGCCAACCCCTTGACGAGCGTGGGCCAATCGAGAGTTCATTTAGATACCCCATTCACCGCGCTTGCCCGACTTTCGCCGAGATGAGCACTTCAAATGACATCCTGGTAACAGGCATCAAGGTCATCGACCTCTTGGCCCCTTACATGAAGGGTGGTAAAATCGGTCTTTTCGGCGGGGCCGGTGTTGGCAAGACCGTACTTGTGATGGAACTGATCAACAACATTGCAAAAAGCCACGGTGGGTATTCCGTCTTCTGCGGCGTCGGCGAAAGAACTCGTGAGGGAACGGCTCTGCTGGGCGAGATGAAAGAATCCGGCGTGATCGATAGAACCGCACTGCTGTTCGGCCAGATGAACGAACCCCCGGGGGCCCGCGCCCGAGTTGCTCTGGCGGCGATGAGTGTTGCCGAGTACTTCCGCGACGAAATGAATCAGGATGTTCTGTTGTTTCTTGACAATATTTTCAGGTTCGTCCAAGCGGGAGCCGAGGTTTCGGCACTGCTCGAACGTATCCCCTCGGCGGTAGGTTACCAACCCACACTGGCCTCCGAGCTTGGTCGTCTGCAAGAACGCATCACGTCGACCCGTCGAGGTTCGGTCACTTCGGTGCAAGCCGTTTACGTTCCCGCCGATGACTACACCGACCCCGCGCCAGCCGTTACTTTTTCGCACTTAGATGCAACGACCAACCTGTCGCGCGCTCTCGTCGAGGCCGGCATTTACCCGGCCGTCGATCCGCTTTCTTCGTTTTCGAGGATGCTCTCGCCTGAAATCGTTGGCGACCGGCACTACCGTACGGCTCGTCGTGTTCAAGAAGTTCTTCAAGTTTACAAGAACTTGCAAGACATCATTGCCATCATGGGCATGGATGAGCTTTCGGAAGACGATCGGACCACCGTGTTTCGTGCCCGCAAGATTCAAAAGTTCCTCTCTCAGCCTTTCTTTGTGGCCGAACATTTTACAGGTTCCCCTGGCGTGTTCGTTCCTCTCGAGGACACAATTCGGTCGTTCGAAGAAATTCTCGAAGGGAGGCTCGACGACATCTCTGAACAAGCGTTCGTGATGGTGGGAACTGTCGAAGACGTCCGCCGAAAGGCAACCCAGATGGCCTCGCAATGAATAGTTTTTTGCTTTCGATTGTGTCGGTTGATCGCCTCTGCTATGAAGGAATGGCTGTCGCATGCCATGTGTGCGATCCGAGCGGTTGGCGGACTTTTGAGGCTCACCACGAACCTTTCGTGTCGGTTCTCGTTCCCTGCGTTGTTTCCGTTCTTGAAGAAGGGGGAGGGCGCTTTTCGATCGAAATTGAGGACGGTTTAGTCCGGTTTGATAACAATTCTTGCCATGTGATTGTTAGCTTACGAGGGCCCGCTTGACAATCTGGAGTACGGGGTTGAGGCTGAAAGAAAGTCCATGTTTGGACAATGCCGAGCCACATGGACGAGGAGGAAACCATGGGCGAAGTAACGAAGTATGTATTTTCGTTTGGCGCGGGACGGGCCGAGGGCTCGGGCCAGATGAAAGCGCTGCTAGGCGGTAAAGGTGCCGGTCTAGCCGAAATGACGAGTATTGGTTTGCCCGTTCCTGCGGGGTTCACCATCACGACAGAGGTCTGCGACCTTTTCTATAAGAATGGCCGACAATACCCTGCCTCTCTTCGCACAGAGGTCGCCGGCCACCTGAAAAAACTTGAGGCCACGACAGGCAAGACGTTAGGCGACCCCAAGAATCCACTGTTAGTTTCGGTGAGGTCAGGAGCCCCAGTATCAATGCCGGGAATGATGGAAACGATTCTGAACCTGGGTCTCAATGACGAAACGGTCGAAGGTCTTGCTCTTTTGACAGGAAAACGGCGTTTCGCGCTGGATGCCTATCGACGTTTTATCAGCATGTACGGCTCGACGGCAAAGGGTGTTCCTGCAGAACAATTTGACAAGATTTTTCAAGAGATTAAAAACAGGCTGACGCGTCCCCGCTTAGGGGTCGAGGCGGGCAAGAGGATCCAAGACATCCAAGTCAACGAAAAGGAACTCGACGAGCTTTTGCCTCGTTTTAAGAACCTGTACCGTCAGCACACCGGCGAAGACTTTCCGCAGGACCCGCAAGTCCAGTTATGGGGAGCCATCACGGCGGTTTTCGAAAGCTGGTCGGCACCCAAGGCCGTTACCTACCGCGAGGTCGAAAAGATCACCGGTGTGGCAGGAACCGCCGTGAGTGTTGTCCAGATGGTTTTCGGAAACCTGGCCGAGCGCTCGGGAACTGGCGTCTGTTTCACCCGCGACCCAAGCCGTGGCGAAAATGTCTTTTACGGCGATTACCTGCCGAATGCACAAGGTGAAGATGTCGTGGCTGGGATTCGGACTCCCATGACGCTTTGTGAGTTTGAAAAGAGTGAACCAGAGTCTTACCGTCAGTTGCTCGAAGTTCGTCGACGACTAGAAGCTCACTACCGTGACATGCAGGACCTCGAATTTACGGTCGAAGAAGGCAAGCTTTATATGCTTCAGTGTCGGACGGGGAAGCGCTCGCCCTCGGCCGCCTTTCAAATTGCTGTCGACATGGTTAAAGAAGGTCTGATCAGCAAGGCCGAGGCCGTGCTCCGCATTCGTGACAAAGATGTCGAAGGACTATTCTACCCCGTGATTGCCCCGTCGGAACAAGAGAAACTTAAGGACGCCTGGCTGGCACGGGGCATCGATGCTGTTCCTGGTGCTGCGTCGGGTAAAGTCGCCTTCACCGCCAAGGATGCCGAACAGCGGGCGGCAAGCGGCGAAGCGGTCATTCTTGTTCGAAAAGAAACCAGCCCAGAAGACGTCGGTGGTATGCACTCCGCCAAGGGCATTTTAACCGCGACGGGAGGCAAGACCAGTCACGCTGCGGTTGTTGCCCGGGGCTGGGGCAAGTGCTGTATTGTCGGTTGTGAGACGCTGGAGGTCGACTACGAGGAAAAGCTCTTTCACGTGGGCAGTCTTGTCGTCCACGACGGTGAAGCGATAACGCTTAACGGTTCAACTGGCGACGTTTACCGAGGCAGTCTGGCTCTGGTGCGATCTGAACCTTCCGAAGCGTTTAAGACGCTGATGGGCTGGGCTGATGCCTTCCGTAGCCTGGAGGTTTGGGCCAACGTCGATACCCCGTACGACGCTGTCAAAGCCAGGGAACTGGGGGCCCAAGGTGTGGGACTTTGCCGAACGGAGCACATGTTTTTTGATTCTGAAGAGAGAATCCTTGCCTTGCGGAAGATGATCGTTGCGACGACGCCGCAGGAGCGGCAAACGGCTCTCGATGCCCTGATGCCCCTTCAAAAAGAGGACTTTATCGGGATTTTTCGTGCTATGGCGGGACTTCCGGTCACCATTAGGCTCCTTGACCCTCCGTTGCACGAGTTCGTACCTCATGACGAAGCGGGGCAGAGGGCTCTAGCACAGGCAACTGGCAAAAGTTTTGAAGCGATCCGCCTGCACGTCGAGCGTCTGCACGAGCAGAACCCGATGCTAGGGCATCGTGGTTGTCGGCTTTGCATTACCTTTCCCGAAATTCTTGACATGCAGGTAAAAGCCATCATTGAAGCGGCGTTGGTTTGCGTTCGGCACGACATCGAGGTCTTTCCCGAAATTATGCATCCTCTGGTAATCGATCGGCGCGAATTTGCTTTTTTGGAGGCGCGTACACGCAAAGTCGCCGATGAACTGATCAAAGACTCGGGGCTCGATCTTCGCTACGAGGTCGGTTGTATGATAGAGACTCCTCGTGCCGCTTTGCTTGCTGACGGTCTTGCCGAAAAGGCCGAGTTCTTTTCGTTCGGAACCAACGATCTAACCCAGATGACGCTAGGAATTTCGCGAGACGATGCCGGCAGATTTCTTCCCGATTATGTGGACGAACACCGGGCGGCGATCTTTCGCCAAGATCCTTTCTACACCCTCGATCAAGAAGGTGTCGGAAAACTGATGGCGATGGCTATCGATCAAGGCCGCCGCGTACGCCCACACCTTAAAGTCGGAATCTGTGGAGAGCATGGCGGTGAGCTTGAATCTGTTAAGTTCTGTCACAGCTTGGCGATGAATTATGTTTCATGTTCGCCCTACCGTGTACCGATTGCCCGGTTGGCCGCCGGACAGGCGGCTATTCCGCACGTTTGAACCCCAAAGGCGAAAAATAATTTCGTGAGGATTTGAAACTGACGGCACTTCCGTTGGTTTGATTGGTAGTGATAGGAAGACAGCTCGTAGCGCCAAGAAAACTCGGGGTTATTTTTCTGGCCTTGATGACTCTTTTGGCTAGTGCCCCTGCTCAGGCTCAGGCAAGTGAAGACTCGTCTGAAGACTCTTCGGTCACAGTTAGGGTCGTGTCACCCAATTCTTCACCAGGAATCATGAGTGATGGCTCTGTTTCCAGAGTTTTGATTGTCGCTATTCAAAACGGCGCCAGCGAAGGAACAGGGACCTTGGTCAAAGGGTACTCCTCCTGGAGGGGGAGGTTTCTGGTTACTGCCACGGGGCCAACCGACTTTTGGGCGTATGCGTACAATGCCAGTAATGCGGTGGAATGGACGGGCTTAACACAGGGCGTAACCGTTCAAGGCGGGGTAACAAATCCTGTTACGATCCGTATGAGTCCATTGCCGTTTTTGAGCTCTCCCACAATTGGAACGATGGCTCCTGTCGCAGGGGGAACGTTCACCCTGCGAGCCGACGGGCCGAATATGACCGAAAGTACCTTTTATATGAGTGCCAACCTGATAACCCGAGAGCAGTTTTGGTCAGTGATGGGTGCTGACCCAAGTGTCACCTCAGTCTCGAGGGGAACGTCTGACCCTGTACAAAATGTCAACTGGTATATGGCCATCACGTTTTGCAATAAGCTCAGTTTGCTTGAGGGGTTGACTCCTGTTTACTCCGTTTCGACGGTATCGAACTGGTCTAGCCTGCGCTTTTCGCACATTCCTAGATATAACAATCTTAAATGGGACGCCGCGACCATCAACGACGGTGCCAACGGCTACCGCTTACCCACCGAAATGCAGTATCTGTGGGCGGCAATGGGTGGTATGAGCGACGGGCTTTCGGGTGATATTGTCCAAGGAATCAACGTTCTTGGTTTTGAAAAGGGCTATGCGGGAAGCGACGAGCCTCGTGGTGGGCAAGCGAACATCGGGAATTATGCTTGGTACTACTCCAATGATAACATTTCAACCCAACCCGTTGGCATGAAAAGCGCCAACGAGTTAGGAATTTTTGACCTCAGTGGGAACGTCATGGAATGGGAATGGGACTGGATTGGAATCTACCCGACGATAGCGACAACTGATTATCAGGGAGGGGCCTCGGGCTTGTACCGTGTGGCCCAAGGCGGCAGTTGGGACTTCGTTGCGTCCTACTGTACCATAGCCGGCCGCCTCATCCTCGACCCCTACTATCAGGGCAGCATCACTGGCTTCCGTGTAGTACGCCAATAATGTACCCAGAACGAGGTAAGAGACGGCCGGCATGGAACTAGTACAAGCGTTTAGTCAAATTCGTGATGCTCTTGGTGCCAATGATGGTGATGCTGAAAGAATTTTGCCTTGAGTTCATAGTAGGCTTGGTCGCCGACTAAAGTATGAATCTTGGCAGCGGCTTCCAGCATATTTTTCTCGATAGCCGCGGTGAGTTCCATTTGTTGATCGACAAGGGCATCGACGGCTTTAAGGTCGGGTGCGGACGAAGTCATGGCTAGCCGAATCTTTGCTTTAACCACCCCGAGCTTAGCTCGTTCGACGCGGATAAACGCTTTCGAGCCCTCAAAGATCGACTTGACACGGCTCATTTGATCCTGAGTCAGTCCCAAAGCGGACCAGTAGGGCTGTTTGTGAGGGCCCACAGGCGCCTCTTGCGCAAAAGTTGTTCCCCCGAGTCCCAGGAGAACGACAGAAAATGCCAAAAGCAAAAGTTTTTTCACAAATTCCTCCGTTGGTTAGTTATAGACGATTTTGAAAGCATGAAAGCTTATCAAATTCTTAGGTTTTTTTTATTGCCTTTTACGTGCCTGAATACTCATGTAAACAAACTTTACGACTAATGATCGTAATATTTTTAGACCTTAAGTCGTACATTCAAGATACGAATCTGCCCCTAGACTACCTTAAGATTTTTTTAGGAGGCCCTTATGCTGACGTTAAAACGGCTACTGGGCGCTGGTCTGACAGCGCTGATGCTACTTTTGACTGCTTGTCAGTCGCCCCTGAACATCACTCAAAACCACGCTGCGGCGCGAGATGTCACTTTGAGTGGTAGTGCAGGTACGATTTCGGTCACAAATATGACCAACACATCCCTGACGGTGACGTATTCCCCAGGGACGCAATACACCTCGGTTCAACTTTATCTGTCGCAAGGCAATGGCACAGGTTTAGTTCTTGCTGCCCAAAACATGAATTTTAGCGCAGGAACGTATTCGTATACATTTAGCAACGCCAGCTATACCAGTGGAGCACTGATCTATGTTGCTTTGGAGCAGAATAATAACGGTGTCGAAACCACACTCCCCAGCGGTAGCCTTTCGAATGTGGCGACTTGGATGTCCTTTACCTATGCGGCTGCTACTCCCACACCGACAGCATCGCCAACCCCAACGCCTGCCAGCTCCGGACTCACCGTTTCAGGTGCCAATGGTAGCCTTGAAATGAGCAACATGACGGGGGGCAATTTGACAGTAACGTACGCACCGTCGGCAAGTATCTCGTCAGCAGCGTTGTACGTCTCACAAGGAAACGGAACTGGGTTGGTTGTTGCCAACCAATCGATGACCAATACTTCCGGTACCTGGACGGCAACCTGCTCGAATGCCTCCTTTACGTCTGGGGCTGTAATTTATGTAGACGTTCTCACGACGGCAAATGGTGTCCAAACCAGCGTTCCTCAGGGAAGTTTGTCAAATGTAACCTCCTGGGCATCGTTTACATATGGTTCCGCCGCGCCATCTCCTTCACCTAGCCCAACACCAAGCCCTACGCCTGGAAATCTAACGGTGAGCGGAGTCAATGGCACGTTAACTCTAACGAATATGACTGGAAGTAATCTGACGGTTTCGTATGCCTCGTCGTCGGCGATTTCTTCCGCTTTCCTGTATGTTTCCCAAGGGAATGGTACTGGACTCGTGGTTGCCAACTCGGCAATGACCAACACCAACGGCACATGGTCAGCCACTTGTAATAACGCTACCTTTGTTGCTGGTGCGCAAATTTATGTTGATGTCTTGGTTACGGCCAACGGCGTCCAGACTAACGTTCCGCAGGGTAGCTTGTCGAACGTCACGTCGTGGGGGTCGTTTACCTATGCGGCGCCTGCTCCGACGCCTACGCCTAGTCCCACCCCGACACCCACACCGTCTCCGACGCCTGCACCGATCACTTCAACTGGTGACCCCTGGTACGGCGGGCAACTACTCTGGGATGATGAGTTTAACGGACCAACAATCGACCCCACCAAGTGGACTTTTGATACAGGGGCTGGCGGTTGGGGTAATAATGAGCTTGAAACCTACACGACCTCGAACGCCTCGATCCAAAATGTTGCCGATGGTTCTTCCACCGATTCCTGTTTGGTCATTACGGCACAAAAGGATGCTCAGGGGAATTGGACCTCAGCCCGTTTAAAAACCTTAGGGCTTCAGAGCTTTACCTATGGAAAGATCGAAGCGCGCATGAAACTTCCTTCAGGCAACGGAATGTGGCCCGCCTTTTGGATGATGGGCACCAATCAAAACTCTGTAGGCTGGCCGGCCTGTGGTGAAACCGATATCATGGAGATGATCGGTGGTACCGGGGTTTCGCCCTCGGGCGCGACTCTCAGCGACTCGACGGTTTATGGAACTTTGCATTGGCTTAGCAGTGCGACCAACGCCGCCGCGAGTACTCAGCCTGAAGTGTATACTTTGCCCTCAGGTAAGTTCTCGGATGCCTTCCATACTTTTGGTGTAGTTTGGACCCCAACTAGCATTACCTATTATGTCGATGGCGTTCAAACAGGGTCTGTCACTCCCGACAGCACAACAGGAACCACGTTCCAAAACCCCTACTACCTGTTGTTGAACCTGGCGGTCGGTGGCAATTGGCCTGGTAACCCAACAGCCTCGACGGTCTCACCCCAGTCTCTCGATGTTGATTGGGTTCGGGTTTACGCCGCACCAGGAACGAACACGTCCTACACCTTGTCTTTTGACACACAGGGTGGAACTCCTTCTGCTTCCTCTGTATCGGTTCCTTCGGGGACAACTTTGGGTGCCGCTGGTGTTACTTTTCCTACGGCTACCAAAACTGGTTACAACCTGGTTGGCTGGTTTTCGGCCGCGAACGGGGGCGGAACAGCGATTACCAGTTCGACAGTATTGACGGGCAACCTAACGGCGTATGCCGATTGGGCACCGGCCGGACCTGTCAATTTCGGTCCTAACGTTCTGATCATGGACCCGAGCATGTCAGCGTCGACCATCCAGTCTCAGGTTGATGCGGTTTACGCGTCACAAAAGACCAACCAGTTTGGGTCACAGCGGTATGCGATCATGTTCAAACCTGGAACCTACAATGTGAATGTCAACGTCGGGTACTACACACAAATTCTGGGCTTAGGACAATCGCCCGACGCGACGCAGATTATGGGCTCCATCCAAGCCGATGGATCGTATGACCCTAACATGAATGTGACCAACAACTTTTGGCGAGGAGCCGAGAATATCGCGGTGACCCCCACCAATGGGACCGATATGTGGGCGGTCTCGCAAGCGTGCCCGTTACGCCGTGTGCATGTGAAAGGCGGGTTGTGGTTGTTTGATATTAACCCCAATACTGGTGCCAGTGGTTGGGCCAGCGGGGGCTTTATGGGTGACACCTTGGTCGACGGTCAGGTTAATTCAGGTGGACAACAGCAGTGGCTTTCGCGTAACTCACAGTGGTCAAGCTGGAACGGTAGTGTGTGGAATATGGTTTTTGTTGGTGACGTAAATGCTCCGGCGACGACCTTTCCCAATCCTCCCAATACCACTGTAACGCAAACCCCGGTGGTTAAAGAAAAGCCCTACTTGTACATCGACTCTTCAGGGAACTACAACGTCTTTGTACCGTCCTTGCGAAGTGCTTCGCAGGGGGTAAGCTGGTTGAATGGAAACACCCCAGGGACCTCGATACCGATCTCGCAGTTCTATGTCGCTCAAGCTTCCACCGATACGGCCGCGACGTTGAACGCCGCCCTTGCGGCAGGAAAGAATCTGCTCTTAACCCCTGGGGTCTATAGCTTGAATGACACCTTGAGGGTAACCAACCCCAACACCATTGTGCTCGGGATTGGTCTGGCTACGCTATTAAATACGACCCAAGCTCCGGCTATGACGGTTGCCGATGTTGACGGCGTAGAGATTGCCGGCATCTTGTTTGATGCGGGCCCAGGGTCCCCCTATCAACTGCAAGTCGGTCCAGCTGGTAGCTCTGCAAACCATGCTGCTAACCCCATCCTGTTGTCCGATCTGTTCTTCCGCGTTGGTGGGGCGGCTCCAGGAAGCACAACAGAAAGTCTCGAGATCAACAGCAACAACGTTATTGGCGACGACTTCTGGATTTGGCGTGCTGATCATGGTAGCAGTTCAGCCAACGTTGGCTGGACGGTGAACCCTGCGGATCACGGGCTTGTCGTGAACGGTCAAAACGTTACCATCTACGGATTGGCGGTAGAACACTACCAAAAAGAACAAACCCTGTGGAACGGCAATGGCGGACAAGTGTACTTCTACCAAAGTGAAGAACCCTATGACGTTCCAACCCAGGCCGATTGGATGGACGGCTCTGAGTACGGGTACCCCTCGTACAAGGTAGCCGATACGGTGACCTCGCATCTGGCCATGGGGCTAGGGGTGTACTGTTTCTTCAATGTAAACCCCTCTGTGCAACTCACCAACGCCCTTGAAGTTCCTTCGCCTCTGTTAAGCAGTATGCAAGATCTCACGACGGTGTCGTTGGGAGGGACTGGGACCATTGATCATCTGATCAACGGTCTAGGCCCAGCCGCCAACAGCTCCAGCAATATTCAGACTTACAACTAAACAGAAACATCCGCAGAGGGTATTCTGGCCAGCACCTTGGGGTATTGACCCAGGTGCTGGCTTCTTAGAAAAAAGTAACCAGAAACCAAGCCGATGACGACACCAGACAAACCGCCGGGAAGTGCCCAAAGCACACTGCCGATACCATACAAAAGAATAGGAAATACAACAAAAAGTAACCCGGCGCCGACCATCGCCCCTAAGCCATCCGTCATCCAAACTTCTTCGCCGGGCTGCACAGCCGCACCCCAGGGATTTTTAACTTCAAGTTTTTGCGAGGGGACAATACAACAGGCGGCAACTGGTCCCGAAGCGTCGTCATTGCCGTTCACCGCAATGGTAAGAGTTTCAGGTTGCACTGCTAAAACCAGAGCTTTCTTTTTCATGGCTTACTCCTTTTTAGGAAAGTATCACGCCTATGTGAACCAATTGTGAAGGGCGATACGCATCGGAAGAAAAAAGATTCATAAACGGTTCATAAGAGTTTGGTAGTTTAAAACTGGAGGTGACACTATGTGGGGTAACTGGGGTTGGGGAATGCCAGGATATTTTGGTTGGGGAGGATGGGGAATGGGTTTGGTCATGGTAGCCATCCTAGCGGTGGTAATTGTTGTTGGAATTCGGTTAGTCAATAAAACCGATCGTGCTCATCAGCACGAGGAGAGTTCCTTAGAAGTGTTAAAGAAACGCTATGCGCGAGGTGAGATCTCGCAAGAAGAGTATCGTAAAATGCGCGATGATTTGAGAGATTGAGGTTCTGCCGGAGTGACGGTTCAACCAAAGCGTTATCAAGAAAAGGGATTCTCCCTTGGGTTCGGGAAAAACACTTCAAACCGAGCACCTCCTTGGGGAGGTGCTGTAACTCGAATGGAACCGGAATGCCTCAGAACAATTTCGCGAGCAATGGCTAACCCTAAACCTCGGGCCCCTGTTTTTTCAGAACGAGAGGGGTCTAGACGGACAAAACGCTCAAAGATATGTTCTCGTTCCTGAAGCGGTACTCCAGGACCTGAATCTTGGACAGAAAGCTGAGTACCCAGGGGCGCTGGAGTAATTTCAAGAGTTACCGTGGTGCCGTTTGGTGTGTAGCGAAGGGCATTGGAAAGCAGGTTGATCAGTACTTGAATTACCCCTTCGCTTTCTCCCCAGCCTTGAATATTGTCAGAACACTTCACGTTAATGATTTGGCAATTTTCGTGAGCGGTAGCCTGAAATAAACCCACAACTTGATCGATGAGGTCACACCAAATAAACTGACTGGGGCGGAATTTGGCCGTTCGCAGATCTTGGAGCTGACGCAAGGATTCTACAATTTTTTCTAACCGTTGAGTTTCTGAGTAAACGTTTTCGAGCGTAAGCTTGTCGAGGGGGAAAACTCCATCGATCATTGCTTCTAAGGTTCCTCGAATAACGGTAAGCGGGGTTCTTAGCTCGTGCGCCGCATCGGCTATGAGCTCGTTTTGACGAGTTTCACTGGCCTTGAGCGAAGCCCCTAACCTTTGAAACTCTAGGGCTAAGGTTTGAACTTCGCGAGGTGCCTTCGCTGGGACCGACCACTGCCAATGATTAGACGAAGCTTGCTGAGTTTCTTTGACCAAGATTTTTAAAGGCTGGGAAATTCTTGACCCTAACCAAAATGCCAAGGGTAATGAAAGGGCTGTTATCACCGGTGATAAAGTTCCGGAAATCATCGGTTTCCGAGTTCCGATTTTGACATGAAAAGGGCGGCCCTTTATGGTGTTGTTATTCAGGCAATACCAAAAGGAAAAACCGCCCTATGAGTCAAAAGGAGTATAGGATGCACCAAGCTCGCATCCTGGCCAGATCAGGCCACAAACAAAAGGAGATC
>DAIDHT010000016.1:0-18277 GCA_027451945.1 Spirochaetales bacterium | reverse complement strand
CCTATACTCCTTTTGACTCATAGGGCGGTTTTTCCTTTTGGTATTGCCTGAATAACAACACCATAAAGGGCCGCCCTTTTCATGTCAAAAGCGGAACTCGGAAACCGATGATTTCCGGAACTTTATCACCGGTGATAACATACGATCCGTTCAAATGAAATTCCTCGTTCCAGTGGAAACTCACAAGACCAACATAACGCCACGTTAAAAACTTTGTTAGCCATCTTTTCCTAGTATTCCTGTCTTTACCAGTTTCTTCATCAATTCATAAATATCTTTCTTGTCCCCTGACTTCCGTATTCCGACAGCGACAACAATCACCACGATAGTCTCGTTGTGGACGTGGTAGAGGATTCTGTATCGTTGCCCAGCCGCACGGACTGACCGATATTCTTTCAAAGGTCCAACCAAAGGCTTTCCTAGAAGTTCCGGTTCTTCCTTTAGTTGTTCTATCTTAGCCACAATTTGGTTTCTGGCGGTTGCTTCGATGTCTCTAAGCATCTGAGCGGTCATAGCCGTAATCTTGATCTTATACATTGATCGTTTTCTTGAAGTCTTCGAAATCGATCATATCTCCAGCTTGAGCTTGCGCAATTCCTGTCTTGAGGTCGTTATAGCCGTCGGGATCAGAAAGAATGTCCAAAGTTTCGGCTATACTTTCATAGGTTTCCCATTTGAGGATTGCTAGAACTTCCTTTCCATGGTTTGTCACTGAAATCGTATCTTCATATGACATATCACTTTCAAGAGAGGTCATCCGCTTTCTGGTTTCAGAAATTGACATTTGCTTTACCACTGCTGACTCCTACGGAGGATACTACATCTCATTGTACAATATGACAACTGCAATTTGTACATATAGGTTCTTTTTCCCCGCCCGAAGGGTCCGTTTAACGAGGTTGTAGAAAAACATTTTTAAAAGGCAACCCCAAAGGTCCTTACTCGTGAGGTTTTCTAAACCAGGGGTGTAGAGGGGCCTCCTCCTTTGAGAATATTCTTGGAAATTGAAGCCTCTTGGCAGTTCTTTTGTATCCCGTCAAAAATCTATACTTTTCTCAAACTTATCGGCTTAAATCGGCTATAGTTGTGAAATGGGGGTGACTGTCGGCGATTAAAGCTAGACAGGTAACATTCTCCTGGCACAACTGACAAATCCATGTCGTCAATCAAAAGGTTTAAAGTATATTCAAAGTTAAATGGCGCGAAACTTGTGCGCCGCATAGGCGCATTGGCAAGGTTCGTGACATAGCCTTGGCTGATTGAAGCCGATGTTAGCCAAATTTCATTCATACACTTGCAGTTCATTTATCACTCTTTTCATGTTGTCGAAATCGGTATCGTTGTATAACAGAGATAGGTCATTTTCGATCGCAGTTTCAGCAATTAATAAATCTATCGTACTTCGAATTGTGATGCCGTTTGTCCGACAACGAAGGTTCAGAAAAGCCGCCCGCTCAAAAGATCCCTTCCCGAGGCGCAAAAAGTACTGGGGTACCGTCTCGAAATACTCTCGTAGTGAAACAAATTCTTGTTCAGTCTTTGCTCCTTGTAGTATTTCTTGATAAATGAACTCATTGATTCCCCATGGAAGTTTTTTTCCTAAAATCTCGTCAAGAAGACGAGTCTTAGCGTTTTCTCGATTCCGTAAAAAATCAATGAGGACCGAAGTATCAACCAGAACCATCAGTTGTCCCGCATCGCTTTGTAGTCGTAGCCATCCGCGAACTCGACCTTCCCCTTCAAGTCCCGAATATCCTTAACCTTACGGCTTCGCACAAATTCCTGAAGAGCAACTTCCACAAGTTCTTTCTTTGTATGGATATCCTTTGCATACTTGAAAGCTTCATTTACGAGTTCATCATTCAAAACGATGTTGGTGCGCATCGATCCACCTCTTTTGGTGTATTGTGATACACACACCTGTTTCCGTCAAGATCTATAGTGGACCTTATTGTCAACACAAAGATTTGCCCCTTTTTAAGCTTAGCGTAGGCGGGGACTTTTCCCTCGAAATTTGAGGTTAGGTCTTCATTGGCTGTTTTTCACCGAAGGCCGAGTATGGTGGTCTTTCGGTGTTGTATTTAGCAATGAACTGCCCTACATACAATTCCTGGCTTCAAGCATCGTTCCATAATCCTTCAGGTTGTCAGGTTGATTATCATGTTCGATGTCTTCACGTTCCTCTATTTGATAAGTACTTCAATTCTGTCCACGACGTCTTTCATCTTCAGTGGGTCAAGTTTCTCAATGAATTCTGTCTTTCGGACATTCCAGTCCAGACTTTTGATTTGGTCACACAAGACAGAACCCTTTATTTTGCCTAAGCTTATGGCCACTTCAAATGGATATCTTTTTGTCTTGCTGGTAATTGGACAGAAGATTCCCAATCCGACTTTCTCGTTGTACGATCGGTGCGAGATCACCAGCGCAGGACGTCGGCCACGCTGTTCATGCCCAAGTTGCGGATTAAAATCGATCCAAATGATGTCGCCCCTGTCGGGAACGTAGTTGGAATCTACCACTCTTCTTTTCCAACTGATGGACCGGTCTCCCATGGTTCGTGCAGATTCTCCTGGGTGACCTGAGACAGCAAATGCTCAAGTGTGAGTTTTCCCGGCTTGATGACCAACTTGCCCTCTTCTTCCACAATTTCAACCGAACTGCCGTTTCTTAGGTCAAATTCTTTAACATAGAGACTTGGAATACGGATTCCAAGACTATTGCCCCACTTCTGAACCACGGTTTGCATAAATCACCTCGGACAAAGTATATCCTATGAATATCCTGAAGTCAATGCAATGTATATCCAAAGGAACTCAAGATCAAACTGAGTCTGAATGTTGATCCAAAACTCTGGTGAAGTCACTCAGGATGAAAACCCCCAACACCTTTGCCTCGTTAGCCCTACCGCATCATGAGCCGATTTGTTCGGCCGGTACCCGTATGAGTCAGGATGGAAGTTCGTCGCAAGCATGGGCTCAAAGTACAATTTTGCTGTCATCTGAGCGATTCGATCCAAAACTGTCGGTATTTCCTACTTGCGGGGTCTCCGCTTGAAGTTTTCCCTTATCATCACGACGACAGGTTCCCACGTTCCTTACTAACGCCTATCCTTGGCTCACGTCGCCTTTATGCCGCAGACCACAAGCGCAGTAGACAGGTTTCCTGCTTGTTCATCGAAGTACTTCAGCCAGGCACTTCTTTTGATCTCACCGTTCAACTTTACGACACCTCATCGGCAATTCACTTTCGTTCGTCTTCCAAGGACTGCAAGCCGATCCCGAGGGGCCCCCAAGTTTCCTTGCTTCCCTCATCAATAGCAAAGTTGCGAGATCACCTCCATCATTTTTGTGAATTAGGTGCTCTCTCGTGGCACACGGTTGAAAACTATGTTAGATGATTTTGACTTCGATTCTTTTGCCTACCGCCGCCGCAAACTTTTCCAACGTAGAGAGTTTAATGTCCTCGGCATGGTTTTCAATTCTTGAAATGTTGGACTTTTTCGTCTTGATCTTTGAAGCTATCTCATCTTGGGTAAGTCCAGCACTCACTCGTGCTTCTCTGAGCAGTACACCGATTTTGAAGTCTTCGTACCCTCTTTCGAAGTCTTTGGCGAATTCTGGATTGTTCTTCAAATCCGTGATCAGACTATCAAGTGTTTTCAATTCCATTCTCCTGCACATCTCTCATGAACTCAGCCGCGAAAGCTATATCTTTGTTCTGTTCCTTGTCATTCTTTTTTTGCGACCCACAGAGGGCGACTACGATAGTACTATCAAGTTCAAAGAAGTAGACTCGAAACGCATTGCCACCAAATGTAATTCTGAGTTCCCAAAGATCTGGGTGACCAATGATCTTCTTGAAGTAGGGTTCCTTGAGTGCGAAACCATCTTCAAGAATCTTAAGTCCCCAGACGATCTTCAACTGTTACTTTGGGGAAAGGCCCTTCACGAAGTCCTCGACTGGCCTCTTTCCTGACCTAGTCTCGTACAGAATGACTTTTCGATTCACAATGACATGTTATCTTTCATGATAACCAAAGCCAAGGCCGTCTGCAAGATTCTGTATTGCTGCATCCACGAGGAGGATAATCGAATGAGTCGCGGAAAACTATGGTTCTGCCTTATATGATATTGATCTTTTACCCGACAACCCATGCAGCCAGATAGACTAAAGTATTGGATGGAAATTCCCGGGGCAGAGAGAACCAACAATGCAATTTGGAACCAACGATTCAGTCTCCACAACAGAAGCCAAATCACTGAAAGAAGTATCGAAATGAGAGGAAGCAAATATTCTAGTCGGGTAATATATTCCATTTTCTCCTCTGCCCGGAGGATCCGTCTAACGAGGTTGTAACAAAACATTTTTAAAAGGCAAACCCAAAGGTCCTTACTCGTGAGGTTTTCTAAACCAGGGGTGTAGATGGGCCTCCTCCTTTGAGAATATTCTTGGAAATTGACGCCTCTTGGAAATTCTTTTGTATCCCATCAAAAATCTATACTTTTCTCAAAATTATCGGCTTTAGCCTTGAGCTCAGTCTTTGTCCCGCTTCACTCTTTTAAAAATTTCAAAACATTCTTTCTCTCGGTGAGATATAAAATCGGCTATAGTTGTGAAATGGGGGTGACTGTCGGCGGCTAAAGCTATACAGATAACATTTTCCTGGCACAACTGACAAATCCATGTCGTCAATCAAAAGGTTTAACGTATATTCAAAGGTCCCAGGAAGTATTTGCCTTTTGAGGCTGACTGCTAGCGGTAGCTTTTTTCTACAGCATCAACGCCGTTAATAACCTGAAATGCGAAGCATTGACAGGTTGATTAACATGTTAGGACAAAATGAAAACACTTTCTTCCTCCAGGAATGTTCTGTTCGCAAAACACACAGATTCCTCGATATGAATTTCATTGAAATCTATATTTTTCACAGTTTGTTGATTTCTTAGCGATCTTTCGACGATATTGTTTAGAAATAGTACAACCCAAGCTACAGCCTTAACAAACGTCGTTTCACTACCAGGGTTTCCTATAATTCTTTTGTAACCCAGTTCTGAGAGTCGTCTGTTATATTCTTTCTCAAAACAAAAACATCCCAAATTGACAATGACGCCAGTTTTGCATTTTTCTATTTGATTGAGATATTCGTTTATCATGATCATCTTTCTATTCTGATTAGCGTCGGTCTCGTTGGTATCAATGCAAATGGTATAATTGGTAACGTCCGCTGTTTCATTCTCTGCAAGAAAGTCGATTAGATTCGCTTCCCAAAAAAGAACGTGTAGATTCACACGAAATGTCGCGAGTTCTGCATAAGATCGGATAACTTTTGCCCATTCGAGAGTGTTAGTGTCGCACACTATGCTTAATTTCAACAGTCCGGGCTTATGCATTTTTCCCCCTCGCGGAGCGCAGTCCTCAACGCTGTTTTAACCTGCAAGCCTGTTCGCGAAGCGATTGGCGCCAATTTTGCCTCGTTAGAGCAAAATTGGTGACAAAAGGCGCAGTCAGGTTGAAACCTTTGTTCGGTGTCTTCATTTCTTCATTTTTCCAAGTAAGTCATCGCAATTTTCCCTCAATCACCTTGCGATATAGAATCTCTTCAAAATTTCTCCTCCCGTCGATGACGGACAAGATCTCTACTCGGCCTTCCTTGAGTTCATAAAGTATTCTCCATGGACTTTCGATTAGCTCGCGGATAGAACCGACACCAATTATAGCGAGTTCCAGGACGACTCGGCCAACTTCAGGTTGAGTTCGAGTAACCAGAACTTTGTCATGAATCCGCTTGAAGACCTCAGAAGCTTTCAGACTTCCATATTTCTCTTTTTGAAAAGTGACAATTTCCAAGACTTCGTCGTTCGCATCGATTGACCAGACAATTGAAATTGACACTGATTCAATCCAAAATTGTCGCGACTTTCCGCTCAAGATCCTCGTCAGTCACGAATCGACCATTCTTTATATCGTTTTGCCCTATGGAAATAATCTTCATAAGGTTAATGGCGTCGAGAATCTTTTGGTAGGAATCCACATCAAGAAGAACAGCCTTGGCTTCGCCATTTTGGGTTATCACAATTGGATTTCCTTGCTCACCGACCTGCTTGACCATTTCGGCGGTATGAGCCTTCACATATGAGATTGGTTTTATGTCTTTGGAAAGGTTCAGCATTTGAGTACCTCGTCCGTCAATACTAGCCCCTGCTTGGCCATAGGTCAATATAAGGTATCAATAAAAGACCTAAAGCGTCCGCAGGGTCTGCCTAACGAGGTTGTAGAAAAACCGTTTTCCCTACTGTGTATGGTTAAACGAAAGCAAAAATTCTCATTTTCTGCTTTGTGGCTTGGGCTTTCACTATCTAGCTAAATCCTTTTATAGAAAAATCTTAGTACTAAAAACCAAAAATGTCGTCTTTGCAACTCAATTGCCAAAAAACCGTTTTCTAAGTCTTGAACCACAAAAAGGGTCGACTTACAGACTTATTCTACAGCCTCAACATACGCTTAAGCGGTAGCGCGTACATTGGCGCGGTTTGTGCGTCCAGGCGAGCTGAAAGCGAGCAACACAAACCGTGACAATAGCGCTATCCGCTTGAAGCGATTGTTAGGTTTTTGAATTTACCCATAATACATATATTTTGATATCGTTTTTTGATGTTAACAATATTGGTACTTCTTTTAACGGTTCTTTTTCATATGCTTTTATAAATTGTACAAAATCGTCATAATGATTTTCTAAATCTGATTCTACAAATGATTGTATTATCATTATAGCGTTATTTGCATGGAATTTTTCTGCCATAATTACAGCAGATGCTAATCTATGGAATAACTGGTATCTCAATCTAGAGGCGTTGTTGCTACTAAAATTAATCTTTTCCTTAATATATTCTAATCTTTCTGTTTTACCTTTTGAATTTTCTTTATTCCAATCCTCTATAGTATTATCAAAATTCTCTTTTGCTTTTGACTCAACAGTGATTATTGATAATCCATGTGAATTACTTATTATTGCAAGAATATCATTTTGAGAAGGTCTCGATCCGCCAGGAAGAGGAACTTTAAATTCGGGAATTGCTATCAATAATTCGGAATCTTTAATAATATTTTCTTTATTTAAGGCGTTGTGTATTTCCTTGGGCAAACCATTACTATTCTCCCAAGATTCTGCAGCGGATTTTGCAGAAAAACCTGTTTTCCAATGCTTTTCCGGGTCAGCCAATAATGCTTTCCATGATTCTGCATTTACTGTCGGTATACAAATAGTCTTCTGTTGCATTTATTCTCCTATTTCGGCCCGAAGGGTCCATCTAACATATCCCATCCCGTTCCCCATAACCCCTCAGAAGTCAGCTTATCTGGTTCCTGATAAACTCGCCCTCCGACGACCGTGTTTCAACATTTCCCGGCTCACCCGCGACTTATCCGCCAGTCGCCCATAGCTTACCGATTTTATGCTGACCCACGAAACCATTATACGCTTTTGTCCCTTCTGCCTGTCAAGAAAAATCCTCGCTTATCGATTGGCTTCATTACTAAGCAAAATTCCGTTTTGCTAGGTAGGGTTGGACCTCTTTGCTAGGTAATACCAGGGCTCACTACTACGTAATGCTGAGCCTCGACATAACCTAGCAAACTGGGTATCGGCTAGCTCTCTACAAGAAGAATTTGACATTTTAGAGGCCAAGACAGAAACTTAACGCTGTCTACCGACAGGGAGATTCTCTTGAAAGCACGTTCATCCATTCGGACACGGCTGTTGCTGATTGTCCTTTTGCCCTTTGCCTTGGCCGTGGGGCTTGGGGCGTACCTCTTTGACCAGAACCGGCACGATCTTCGCACCATTCATCACCTTATTGTCGATACCACCATGACCAACCGCGCGTCAGCGGCAGTCAACAGCCTTCAGGTTGAGCGGGGTACCTCGGTAGTCGTTTTAGCGGGCGGCAAGCTCCCTGTGCCCCTCGATGCTCGCCGTCAGGCTACCGACCAAACCCTAACGGCCTTTGTCCAAGCCTTAAAAGTCTCAACCTTGTCAAAACGAGTTCAACAAAAGACGCTTCAGGCGTTACAAGGCTTAACGGTCCTTCGAAGCGGGGTAGACAGCCACCAACTTTCCGGTGCGGAAGTTCGTCAGGGTTATACGGCGATGATTCGTCAGCTGTTGTCGTTGTATGCCGTCGTGGCCAATGGGGTCACGAGTTTTGGCGTTGGCAAGGCTATTAACTCGTCAATTCTTCTCGAAGAGGGTAAAGAGGCCGCAGGCCTTCTGCGCGCGGTTTTATCCTCAACTGCTGCAGCGAACCGACCGGTCGATGACACAACAGTTCAGCGGATTTTAGCTTTAGCGGGTAGGCTCAGTGCTAACCTTGAGTCTCCCGCGATTGTGATTAGCAACACCGATCAATCGGCGCTCAAGCTCCTGTTTATCACTCCCGGGTATACGCAAGCTTTGACGGCGGTCACGACCATCGTTAAAAACGCTGATCGTGGCCACTACGGTATAAATAGCACCGAACTTTTTGGCGCCATGACTTCGTTCATCAACGAGCTCGCTCACCTGCTTCAAAAGGTAGGCGACCAAAACTTAGCTCGACTTCAGGCTTTGCAAGCCGCACGGGTGTCGTCGCTGACGACGATGGTGGGTGTGACGGTGCTGGTTTTGTTGTTGGTTCTCGTCACAGCGCTCTGGGTCATCGGGCGAATGCTCAAGACGGTTACCCGCTTAGACGCCCACATCGACGCTCTAGCTACGGGTCAGGGCAACCTTTCCGAAGAGCTCCCCTTGCGGGGTAAGGACGAGTTCGCTCAGCTTGCCGGGCACTTTAACGCCTTTTTGGCGAGTATGCGTCGCCTGGTTAACGAAGTGGGCGAGGCCGCCGAAGGGCTTCAGCGCATTGCGCAAGAGCTTGCCTCTTCTGTGACGCAAACCTCAACGGCCGCCGACCAAATTGCCTCGGTCAGCGAGGCAACGCGCGAAATGAGTCGTCAACAACAAGACGCCGCGCTCGAGGTTCAAAAGAGGGTCGAGCTGATCAGCGATGAATCCGCCAAGGCGGCGGCTCTGGTTGACGATCAAGTCCGTAACTTTTCCGAATCGGGGGCCTCGATCGAAGAAATGGCCGCCAACATCCACTCGGTCACCGATATTGTTGCCAAGATGTCGCTCGAGTTTGACCAGTTGGTGCAGGCCTCTCACGAAGGCAGTCTGCTCATTGCCCGGGTGGTCGACGAGGTGCGTAAAATCACGCAAAGTACCGGTCAACTTCAGGTGGCCAACAGCCAAGTCGCCGAAATTGCGGCGCAAACCAACCTCTTGGCCATGAATGCGGCTATCGAAGCCGCGCATGCGGGTGACGCTGGGCGAGGTTTTGCCGTGGTAGCCTCCGAAGTTCGCAGTCTTGCCGAAAACGCCTCGGCTCGTTCCAAGACCATGGCCACCGATGTCAAAAGCATCGGCAACGCCGTAAAAGATGTCGAACGTTCCACGGGTTCTGCCTCGGCGGCGTTCGAAGCCATTGTGGGGCGTATCACGGCCCTCAATAACTTGGGTAAAGAAATCAGCTCGTCGATGCACGAGCAAAATGCCGCCTCGGTGGTGATTATCCAGTCGCTCGGGGCGATGAAACAGGCCGCCGAGATCACCACCCAGTCCTCGGGAACCGTCCGAACCGAAATGGAACGTTTTCGCACCCAGATCACCGAACTCTTGCAAAAGATCTTTTTGGTGGGCACGGCTATGGAACAAACAACCTCGGGGATCCACGAAATCTCTTCGGCCGCCAACCGGGTAGGGGGTTTGGCCGAAGACAATCGCCGCGCCGCGTTGGTCGTGCTAGATCACATGGGGCGTTTCCGCACCTGAACGGCCGCGTATTTGACGTGCCGCCTCGACCATCTTGGTGAGAGAAGGGAGAACTTCACTCCACTGCCGGGTTTTGAGTCCACAATCAGGGTTTACCCATAGCCGTTGGGGCGGCAACACCTCGCCGGCGGTTCGAAGCAGGCTCACCATTTCGTCGACGTTGGGAATCCGAGGCGAGTGGATGTCGTAAACACCGGGGCCGACAGCATTGGGGTAGGCAAAGGCGCGAAACGAATCCCACAGGTTGCCGCCCGACTTTGCCGTCTCGATGGTCAAAACATCGGCATCCAAGGCCGCGATGGCGTCAAGAATTCCTCTAAAGTCCGAGTAGCACATGTGGGTGTGAATCTGGGTGCTATCGTGTACGCCGCCTGTGGTCAAACGAAAGCACCGAACCGCTTCGGCAAGGTAAGCTTGACCCTCGTCCCGGCGGAGCGGCATGCCTTCTTTCAATGCGGCCTCATCAATTTGAATAATCGCAACGCCTGCTTTTTCAAGGTCAAGAACCTCTTCGCGGAGGGCCAACGCGATTTGTTGGCAGGTCAGGGCCCGGGTTTGGTCTTCGCGGACAAACGACCAGTTTAAAATGGTCACCGGCCCGGTGAGCATTCCCTTAACCGGCTTACTGGTCAACGTTTGGGCATAAGTTATCCACGGAACGGTGATTGGGTGTGGTCGGCGCACGTCGCCGTATAAAATCGGCGGTTTAACACAGCGGGAACCGTACGATTGCACCCAGCCAAACTCGGTAAAGGCAAACCCTTCGAGCTGTTCGCCAAAGTACTCTACCATGTCCCCGCGTTCGGCTTCGCCATGCACCAGCACGTCCAGCCCCAGCTCTTCTTGACGCGAAATCGCCTGAGCAATCTCGGCACGGATCGCCTCGTGGTAGGCCGAGTCCGAGAGTTTGCCAGTTTTCCAAGCCCGCCGCACCCGACGGATCTCGGCAGTTTGCGGAAAGCTACCGATGGTGGTTGTGGGGTACAAAGGGAGCCGCAACCCCTTAGCTTGTTCCGCCTGACGCTGTTCAAAGGGGCCTCGGCGGTAGGTCGGTAAAGGCGCACTGGCCGGCGGGGTAGGGAGTTCCGGACTTCGATAGGAATCTAGCTCGTCAGCTACCGAGTCTAGGCCGTGGTTAAAGGCCTTGGCGAGCAGGGTTAGCTCGTGAAGCTTTTGCTGGGCAAACGCCAGGCGTTGTATGAGGTCCTTTGGTAGCTGGGTTTCTAAGTTCAGGTCAAGGGGAACGTGCAAAAGCGAACAGGTAGGAGCCAACCATAGCCGATCGCCTCGGCGCCTAGCGGCAGGCCCCCATTGCTCGATAACAGCCTTGAGGTTTGTTTTCCAGATATTGCGGCCATTGACCACGCCTAACGACAGCACTTTTTCAAGCGGCCAGTCAGCCTCGATGCTGCGGGCTTCGTCCTGCTGGGCATCGATATGCAGACCCGCCACCGGGAGCTCGCGCACCAGGGCATAGTTTTCGGCTAAGCGGCCAAAATAGGTGGTTAACAAAAGGGGAACGGGGCTTGATGCCAGCGACTGGTAGGCCTGACGGAACGCCTGGGTTTGTAAAGCCGAAAGTTCTTGGCAGAGCAGGGGTTCGTCTATTTGCACCCAGCTGGCACCCTCGTCGGCTAACAGGGCCAACAGCTCCTGGTAGAGGGGCACCAGGCGGGGTAAAAGCGATAGCGGCGCAAACCCTGAGGTCGCTTTGCCCAGGGCCAAGTAGGTCACGGGGCCTACCAGTACCGCTTTGACCTGCCCCTTAACGGTACGGGCCTCGCGCAATTGCTCTACTAACCGACCTGGGTTGAGCTGAAACTGCGTGCCTTCGTGAAACTCGGGAACAATAATATGATAGTTGGTGGTGAACCACTTGGTCATTTCCCCAGCGGGCACCTCGCCGCCACGAGCCGCCGTAAAGTAGCGTGTCAACTCGCTACCGGGGAGCGAGCGTACCCGTTCGGGCAGGTTGCCTAGGGTGACGCTCATATCCAGAACGTGGTCGTAGAGCGAAAAATCCCCAACGGGGAGCAAGTCGAGGCTGGTCTGGGCCTGCCATTGTGAAAAGCGGAGTTCGGCCGCCGTCTGTTCAAGGTTCTGTTGCGAAAGTTCGTTTTTCCAGTAGGCTTCTAGTGCGGTTTTGAGTTCCCGGTGCCCTCCGATGCGGGGGCTTCCCAGATTATGGGTCAGTGCCATGGGGTCCTTCCTTCGTCGTGTCTTGTCGTTGCTTGGTAGGGCAAGAATAGCGACGAATTTTTGCTAAGAAAAATGGTTTTTTTTCACCGATCCATGAGCATAATTCATAGAAGGAGATTTTCATGGGGGAGCTAGAGCGCATCCATCTTGAAATTGTGCGGGCCGTGCACGAAAAAGGCTCGCTCACGGCGGCGGCCGAGGCCTTGCATCTGACGCAGTCGGCCCTTAGCCATAGCATCAAAAAGCTCGAAACTTTGCTGGGCGTCAGTCTGTGGCACCGGGACGGTAGGGCGCTTAAGTTTACCGAAGCGGGGGCCTGGCTTTTGGCCTCGGCGCAACGGCTGTTGCCGTCTTGGGAACAGCTCGAAGAACGCCTGACTGAGTTTGGACGCGGCGAGCGGGGTACGTTCAAAATTGGAACCGAATGTCACCCCTGTTACAAATGGCTGTTAAAAATCACCCCAGATTTTTTGCGCGAGTGGCCCGAAGCAGACCTCGATGTCAGGCAGAAATTTCAGTTCGGCGGGCTAGGTGCCCTCTTTCAGCGCGAGATTGACCTTCTGTTGACGCCCGACCCGGTGTTTAAGCACGGGTTAAGCTTTCAGGCGGTGGTTGACTACGAGGCGGTGGCGGTCGTGGGGCCCGAACACCCTTGGCAACGCCTTGAGTACGTTGAGCCGCTTCAATTTGCCCGAGAAGTTTTGTATACCTACCCCGTGGACACCGACCGCTTGGATATCTTTACCGGCTTTTTAACCCCTGCGGGCATTCGCCCGCGTCGTCACCAGCTGGTCGAAGCTACCGAAATTTTGCTTCAGCTAATTGCCGATGGCCGGGGTGTGGGTACGTTGCCCCGCTGGTTGGTTGACGAATACGCACGGGAATTCCCGGTGAAAGGGGTGCGCTTGGGGGAACAGGGCGTATTCAAGCAAATTTATGCCGGGTTCCGCGAGGGTGAACAAAACCTTCCCTATGGGCAAACCTTTTTAGAGCTGGCCAAAAGAAGGCTCAGATGAACGAGCTGTCCTTGGCCGACCTCACCCCCGAACGCTTCGCGGTGCTAGCAACCAGCGAGGCCGACTACTATTTTAGCTTCAACTGGAGCCCTTTGTTCTACCGAAGTCAGGCCGCGGCGGGGTTTATTGCCGTGGCCACACAAACCCCTGCCGGGCCCGTTTTGCTCCCCGAATTGCAAAAGGCCTATGCCGTTTTAGATTGGGACCAGCTTCACATTGGCCGGTCGGCGGGGCGGTTGTTAAAAAGCTCTGCGGTCACCTCGGGGCGGGTGGTGCTCACCCTGAACGAAAACCCGGCACCCGTGTTAGCGGCCCTCGAGACGTATTGGGGCCAAGAGTCTTGGCTGATTCCCCCCTATTCTGCCTTGTTGTGCTATTTAGCCCAGAACGCCGAAGCGTCGTTTCGGGTCTGGGGTGTCGAATTGCGGGCAGACGGTAAGCTAATCGCGGGCGAAGTGGGCTATGTGACCGGGGCGGTGTACACCAGTTTGACTGGTTTTGCCCAACGCGAAGGCCCTTGGGCGCGTGGGTGGGGTACAGTCCAGCTGATCCTTTTAGCCCAAGAGCTCCAACGGAGGGGCTTGGCCTTTTGGAACTTGGGTCACCCCTATATGCGTTATAAGTTAAAGTTAGGGGCAAAGATTTACCCCCGCGCCGAGTTTCTTGAACGTTGGCAAAAGGCGGTTCCCAGGTGGTGCTTGGCGCATGGACAAACCCCTAGCGTCGCGCCATGATGGGGCATGTTTAAACTGCAAAATCCTTTGGTGGTGCTTGACCTTGAGGCAACCGCCGGCCAGGACGCCCAGGGCTTTCAAACGAATGATTACATTATCGACCTGGGGGCCGTCTATTTGGACGAGGAGCTTGTTTCGAAGGGGAGCTTTTCGCGCCTGGTGCGCCCTGAACAGCCGATCAATGAGTTTATTCAAAAGCTGACAGGAATCACCCCCGCCATGGTCAGTGACGAACCGCTGTTTTCGCAGGTGGGCAGTGACTTTACGGCTTGGGTGGCCTCGCTGGCGGGCAACGTAAAAAAAGTTCGACTGGCCGCCTGGGGTAACTACTTTGATATTCCTCTTTTACGAAAAAGTTATCAGCGGTACGGGCAGGAGTTTCCTTTTTCGGGCACGGCCATCGATATCAAATCCTTGGCATTTTTATGGTTATCGCTGTCCGGTCGGCGTACTGATAAAGTCAACCTGCCTTTTTTTGCCCAGCACTTTGGTTTGGACCAGGGGCAACAGCACCGGGCCTTGTCGGATGCTCAATTGACGGCCCAGGTGGCACGGTGCTTGTGGCACGACTTGCAGGGGGTGTTTGTTCCGGTAAAAGAGGGCGAACCGTTCCGTTTGGCCCACCTCTCTTGGGACCCTTCAAACCCTGAACGAAGCTGATTAAGCCAGCGTTTCCTGACGTTTCGGCCATGCTAAGCAAGGTTCTCCCCAGATAATCGGTGTCCTCAGGGTCGGCCCCGGTGGCTAGTAACAGACGAACAGCCTCAAGGCGGCCGGCTTGGGCGGCCCTCAGGAGAGGGGTGTCCCCTAAAATATTGGCGGTATGGGCAAACTGGGGTGCTGACTGCAGGGCGAGTTTTAAAACTGCCAGGTGTGGGGCTTGTGCCGCAGCACTCACCCAGCCCGAGCCCAGGGCATCGGTGGCTCGACTGAGAGCCCCCGCTTTTAACAGCATCGTAACCAGGTCGACACGACCTTCTCTCGCCGCCCAAAAGAGGGCGGGGGTACCATTGCTATCACGGGCATTGGGGTCGCCTCCTTGCGCTAGCAGGGTGCTTAACACATCTTGACTGCCGTACAGAACCGCTTCGACGACGGGCAGGGGAGTCCCCGCCGGTTGAGCCTTGTAAGCGACAATAAAGTCTGGCGGGTCATTATTGATCACACTCCACGAAACCTCTGGCAAGCCCCAAGCTGTTCCCGTAAACCCTAGGGTTAGAGCGAGGCTAGCTGTCTTGGCCCAGCGCTTTCCCCAGGCTTTTGCAATACCCATACTCCTATCATCGGCAAACGCGACCTGTAGGCTGTATGCGCGGCATAGAGATTTCACTCAGTCTAAATTAAAGCGGGTAAGAAATACATTCATTAAATGTGTTAAAAATGCCGTAATTCTCATAAAAATCTTATTAAAATGGCGATTTTGCCCTCAAATACTCGTTACATTGACCTTGTGAGAAGCTAAGTCCGGCGATACCATGACGCACAGGGGGCAAATATGTCCGAGCAGGATTCATTGCTGACGAGCCGTCAGGGCTCAAAAGTCGCGGCCTGGAACCGCTGGGTTTTGTACTTGGTGATTTTCGCGGGCCTTGCCCTTCTGATTGATCTTAACGTCCAGTCGCTTCGCGAGCTTACCCTCAAGGCCGAAAAGGCCCCACTCTTAAAGGACATCTTTCTTCCTAGCCTAATCTGGCTGAGTTTGGTTTTTGGTCTCACCCTGTTTCGTACGGGGGCCTGGCTCATGTACCGCCCGCAAAAGAGCCTTGCGTACGACCAAGCCCCGTCGATGACGGTCATTATTCCTGCTTACAACGAAGGCAAGATGGTTCTTAGCTCAATCCACTCGGTGCTTCGGGCGCACTACCCACACGATAGGCTCGAGGTTTTTGTCGTTGATGACGGCAGTAAAGATGACACTTGGGTATATATCCAAGAAGCGGCCGCACAGTATCCGGGGCAAGTTACCGCCCTTCGCTTTGACGTAAACCAAGGAAAGCGTGCCGCTTTAGCCCAGGGGTTTTCTCAAGGAAAGGGCGAGCTTTTTGTTACGATTGATTCTGACAGTGTGATCGAGCCGGGGGCTCTGTTGGCTCTGGCGGCACCCTTTCGCAACCCCAAGGTAGGGGCGGTGGCCGGCAAGGTCTCGGTCTATAACCAGGAGCAGGGGGCCTTGCCCCGAATGCTTCACACAAGGTTTATCCTCACCTTTGACGTGATGCGGGCAGTGGAGTCGCAGTACGGTACCGTTTACTGTACGCCGGGGGCCTTGAGTGCCTACCGGGCCGAAGGGGTTCGTCGAGTTTTGAGCCGTTGGCTTAATCAGAGCTTTCTCGGCTCAAAGTGCACCTTTGGTGAAGACCGGGCTTTGACCAACTATCTGCTGTCCGAAGGCTATGATACGAGGTATCAAAGTTCGGCGGTTGTCCATACGATTGTCCCCGATACGTATAAAAAGATGACCAAGATGTTTCTTCGTTGGGACCGCAGTTATGTCCGTGAAGAAATCCGGTTCTTAAAGATTGTGTGGGCTAGGCCGTGGGGGGCTCGACTTTTGGCGATGTTCGACCGCCTAACGACCAACCTTAAGTTCCCTGCGGGGTTTTTGGGTGTGGTAGGGCTCGTGTTGATCGCCTCTGAAACCCCTAGCTATTGGGGCCGGTCCGCTCTGGTTTTGCTCTTTGTCGCCATTTTTAACAGCTTATACTACCTTCGCAGTGAACCCTCGGTTAAAGGGTTTTTTCATAGCATCGGCTTTTCGTTGTACTCGACCTTTACCATGTGGTGGATCATGCCCTATGCCTTTTTGACGGTACGGGCCAAGGGGTGGTTGACCCGCTAGACGGGAAAACCTCGAAGATGACCGCACCGCTTCACCCCTCCCAACCAATTCTGGCCGTTATTGGCCTAGGGTATGTAGGCCTACCTTTGGCGGCTACCTTTGGAACCAAGTACTCGGTCATCGGCTATGACTTAAACCCTGACCGGATCAAGGACTTGTCCCTGGGGCTTGATCGGACCCGTGAGGTGTCCCCCCAGCAGTTGGCACAAGCGGTAGGTTTGACCCTGACCAACGATCCCGAAGCCCTGGCCCCCTGCCAGAGGTATATTATCACCGTTCCGACACCTACCGATCGGCATAAAAAGCCCGATTTAACACCCTTACTTAAGGCGACCGCTACCGTGGCCAAAGTTCTTAAACGCGGGGATATTGTCATTTACGAAAGTACAGTTTACCCCGGTTGTACCGAAGAAGACTGTGTGCCTGTTCTTGAAAGCGGAAGCGGTCTACGTTTTAATGTCGACTTTTTTTGCGGTTACAGCCCCGAACGAATCAACCCCGGCGATAAGGAGCACACCCTAGCGAAAATCCGCAAGATAACCTCGGGGTCAACGCCCGAAGCGGCTCGTTTGGTTGACGAGCTATACGCCTCGATCATCGAGGCGGGAACTCACCTTGCCCCATCAATCCGAGTGGCCGAAGCTGCCAAGATTATCGAAAACTGCCAACGGGACATTAACATTGCCTTTATCAACGAGTTGTCCCGAATCTTTCAGCTTATGGGTTTAGATACGCAAGAGGTGCTTACCGCCGCGCAGACCAAGTGGAACTTCTTACGGTTTCAACCGGGGTTAGTGGGCGGGCATTGCATTGGTGTTGACCCGTACTATTTAACCTACAAGGCCGAAAGTTTGGGGTATCATCCCGAAGTGATCTTGGCAGGCCGCCGAATCAATGACGATATGGGGTTTTACGCCGCCCAGCAGACGGTAAAGCTCATGATTCGGCAAGGTTTGCGAGTATCGGGGGAGCATGTTTTAGTGTTGGGGATTACGTTCAAAGAAAACTGTCCCGATATCCGCAACTCTCGCGTGATCGATATCATTGTTGAGCTGCGGGATTTTGGATGTGTGGTTGAAGTGTGGGACCCTTGGGCCGACCATGAAGAGGTAAGGCGTGAATATGGCCTAGAGCTGATTGACGAACCTCGGCCCCATACTTACGGAGCAGTCATCGCCGCCGTTGCCCACCAGCAGTTTCGATGTTTGGACCCTAGGGTTTGGTTGGAGCCTTCGGGAGTCGTCTTTGATGTCAAAGCCGTCTTTTCGCCAGAGTTGGCGCAAGGCCGTCTGTAGCTCAAAAAGAAAGCGTAAAGAAATTTTAAAAAAATGATTGACGCAGATAACGGATTTTGATATGTTCACTTTCGGCTCTGACGCAAAGTCCGCTAGGACGAGTACGAAAGCGCTGAGCAGAATCAAAAATCAAATGAAAGTTTGTGCTTGGTTCTTGACAAAACAAAAGAAGTAGTATTATTCTACTTCTCACGTTTTTTGTTCTATGAAATGGAAATACTTAGGGGAAGGGAGAGAGTAAGGCGAGGGAGTCTGGATTAGCTTCAGATAAAGAGCCTAGGCGCAAGCTTAGGTATTTTATGATGGAGAGTTTGATCCTGGCTCAGAAC
>DAIDHT010000015.1:0-45109 GCA_027451945.1 Spirochaetales bacterium | reverse complement strand
AACGGAGGTGAAGACTGTCGGGACCGCCAATCCCTACCAATAAGTTCGGCGATCCGCGTAAGGGCTGGGTCTTGGGCGAGTTGACGGGCACAAAGTTCCAGGGGCTCCCAATCTTGTTCATCACCTATACTGTCTTCGAGGTCCCAGCCGAAATCCTTGTCGGTCAACAGCGCGCGCAGGGCTTTTTCTGCATCGGAAGCGCGGCTCAAGCGGGTCATAAGCCGTGAATGAAACGGAGGGAGCTCTTGGCTTAACTGCCGTTCGTGGTGGTGCGCTTGACGCCTCGACTGAGCCTGGCGCCATAAGGTCAGCAACCTGGAGGTTCGGGCGGCTTCGTCTCCGGCCTGGGTAAAAAAAAGCCAGTTTTCTTCGCCGGGGTAGACTTCAGTTAAAAACCGTGTCAGCTCCTCACGAAGAGAATAATCGCCTTGTTCCCAGTGTGCCCACAGGTGTTGTTCTTGACGCTCAAGGGGGCCGGGGGAGGGAGGCTGGAGCCAGCGTCGATACGCCTCGACAGCTTTGGGGGCCCAACGGGATAAAAATTCGGCAGGAAAAGGGGTTTGAGATTCTCGTAAGTTTACCCAGCGATAAAGGTATTCCTCGCTAGGAAGCGCCCTCTGAAGGGCCGCCGCAAGCTCAGCCAAGGTTCGGCTTCCTCGACTCCTGCAATTCCTGCAGAGCAGTTTCGGCCTCTTGAAGGCGTCCAGCAACGCGGTCGAGCGAAGCGCGGCAGGCTTCGCGTTGGGCTTGGTCGGCAAAGAGGTGGCGTTCGCCGTCAGCGACTTTCGCTCGCGTTAAGGTATCCACCCTTTCGCGGGCCGTCTTGAGCTGTTGAATCTCGCGGCTGACGGTATCAGCCCAGGCTTTCATAGCTTTGGGCTCAGGAGACGTTTCTTTCCACACCGTGACCGCTTCAGAAACACTCTCTAAGGCATACAAAACCCCGTCGAGCACGATTTCAGCCGGGCCATCGCCCCGTTGAACCGAAACCCTGCGGCTTTCGGCGTAGCTCCCCAGGGGGCGAAAGAAAAATAATTCCCCTTCGGCTTCTTCTTGAACCGTCCATAAGTCATAATCTCGAGCCCAAACACGGGCACTTAAAGAGCCGGGGTACCCTTTGACCGCGTAATACTCTCCGTCATATAAAACCGGCCTTGGTTGTAAAACCGTCTCTTCACGTTTTGTCAGGGCCTTTAAGGCTTCGGTAGCTTTTACTGGTGCCTCTAAGAGAATGGTCACCTCGGCAGGGGCTTCCCAGCCAAAATCGTCAAGAACCTCAAGAAGCCTCTGTTGTACTGTGTCGCGTTCAGAGGGTGTGTGCCAGAGCACATGTTTCAACACCGCTAAGTCCAGGGGGTCGACTTCGACCCGGTCGTGTAAAAATGCAGAGGCTTTCAGAAGCCGTAGAGCTTTGCGCCACCTTCGGTCAGAAATGTAAGCCGGGGCTAGGTTGTCGCGCAGAACATCGAACGCCTCGGGAATAAAGGCAGGAACGCGCACCTCGGCCACAGAATCTTGGATGTTTTGCCAGTCAGTTTCATCAAACGCATCAGAAACCTCAAGGGGTGGGGAACTCTCTCTACGGGCGAGCATGCTTTGAAACGACACGCCCGAAGCCACAGGAGTCAGTTCGAGGCGCAGTAAGAACCGGTCCCAAAAGGCTTCGGAGTTTTCTTCGCCGTCAGGCGCGGTGTTCGAGGCCCCGATGAGAAGCTTCAGCGGAACCCGTCGTTCCTCAGAGCCATTGCGGAAGAGCTTTTCGTTGAGGATAGCTAAAAGAGTATTTTGAATCGGTGGACCGGCACGCCACAGCTCATCTAAAAACACCACGTCAGCTTCTGGTAAGTAACCCTCGGTTTTTCGGACAAAAACATCGTGATCGCGCAAGCCTGAGAGGGAAAGTGGGCCAAATAGGTCCTCGGGTGTCGAAAAACGGCCCATCAAGTATTCAAACGAGCGACCATTCCGGAACAGCGTTTTAAAACGGCGAGCCAAGAGGCTCTTGGCGACCCCGGGTGGGCCCAGCAAAAAGAGGCTTTCGCCAGCGCATAGGGCCAAGAGACCCAAAGACGCTGCATCTTGACGTTCACTGAGATCATGGGTGAGTGCCTCTATGAGGCGAAGGGCGCGATCATACATTTTGCCATTGTGGAGGTTGACGTCAGTTTTCACAAGTGGTGAAGTTTCCTTTGCGTTCCCTCGTAAAACGTCATAAAATAAAAGAACAGGTTCATGATGAAAAATAGCGTTACTGATTCAGACGCCCTAGTCTTTGCCGAGGAAACCCTTGCCGCAGCTATTGAAAAGCCGGGTTGGCATGTCCTGATTGTCGATGATGAAGAGGGTGTGCATACCATGACCGAACTTGTGCTAAGCACATTTACGTTCGATGATATGTCCATAATTTTTCATCATGCCTATTCAGGTGCTGAAGCCAAGCGGGTTCTTACCCAGTTAAACGATACCCTCGCGATTGTACTATTAGATGTTGTGATGGAAACTCCTGAGAGCGGTTTAGAGGTGGTTCGGTATTTGCGGGGGGATTTGCAAAACAAGACAGCCCGCATCATTTTGCGGACAGGTCAGCCCGGTGCGGCTCCCGAAGAAACCATCATTACCAACTACGACATCAATGACTACAAAGAAAAAAGCGAACTGACCCGGCAAAAACTCTTTACCAGCATAACGACTGCTCTGCGTTCGTACCGGGATATCATGTCCATTTTGAAGAGCCGTGAAGAACTTCACAAAATCATTCACGCCTCGACAACGATCTTTAAATTGCAGTCGTTGCGGGAGTTTTGTCAGGCCGTGCTCCAGCAGCTTTCTTATCTTTTACATATTGAGAGTCCAGCGATCTACGTGCAAGCCGACGGCTTCGCCGCGACAGCCCGCAACGAGGGCTTTGTCATTTTGGCGGCTACCGGTCAGTACGCCCAGCTTTTAGACAAACCCATCGTTGAGGCACTCCCTGTAGACCTCTTTGATGAAATCCAAGAAACCCTCAAGCAACGAAAAAGTCAGTATCGGCAACGGTGGTACATTGGCTATTTCGAGACGGACACCGGTGTCAAAAACTTGATCTGCATTGAAAGTCGTCACCCCATTGATGCCATGACGTTGGACCTCATTCAGATTTTTAACGTCGATGTGGGGATTGCCTTTAATAACCTCTACTTAAATAAAGAAGTTGTCGACACCCAAAAAGAGTTGATCTTTCGTTTGGGCGAAATCGTCGAAAACCGGTCGCAAGAAACAAGCTTTCATGTCCGCCGGGTTGCGGATTTTACACAGGCTTTGGCTTTGCGTGCAGGCTACACTCGGGATGAAGCCGACGCCCTTCGCCTAGCGGCGGCTATGCATGACATTGGCAAACTGGGCATTCCCGATAGCATCTTGATTAAACCCGAACCGTTGACGCCCGAAGAGTACGCGATCATGAAAACTCATACGACCATCGGTCATACGTTGTTGTCGTCGAGTGAACGGCCAATCTTTCACCTGGCCGCTGATGTGGCCTGGTGTCATCATGAGCGCTGGGACGGTAACGGCTACCCTCGCGGGCTCAAAGGGGATCAAATTCCTTTCAGTGCCCGGCTAACGAGCATTTGTGATGTTTTTGATGCGCTTTCGACACCAAGGGTGTACCGGTCCGCATGGGGTTCACAACAAGTCTTGGAGTATATCCGTAATGAGGCGGGCAAGGCGTTTGACCCGGCGCTGATAGAGTTGTTTTTTTCGGTTTACCCGCAATTAGAAGAAATTCGTAAGGCCTTTTCGCCGGGGGCGCGATGAAGCCGTTGACGCTCGGCTTGTTTGTAGGCTCGCCGGACGACCCCTATATGCGGCGGGTTATTGACGGTGTTGTTGAGGTTACTGCCCCCGGGGGCCACAAAGTTGTTTGCTTCGCTTCGACAGAAATTCGTGTCAAACCTGAACAACGTAGTTTTCAGGCTGCCGTCTTTGACCTTGTCGATAAAAACGGTCTTGATGGTATTATCATCAGCGGATCCCTGAGCCACGGGGTTAACGCCGACGAATTTGCCGCTTTTTGTCGACAGTTCAGCCCACTTCCCGTGGTGACGACTTCGGTAAAAGTAGAAGGAATCCCTGGTGTCTTTACGGATAGTGAGGAGGGCTTGCGTCAGATTGTTCAGCACCTTATTACGGCGCATGGTTTTCGTCGTTTAGGTTTTTTGGGCGGGCCGCCCGGACAGCAAGAAGCCGAAGCCCGCAAGGCCGCCTTTTGTGCCGAGTTGCGTCGTAACGGGTGTGAAGTCGAGGAATCTCTTTTTGAATACGGGGACTTTACCTATAGCTCGGGAGTTGCCGCCGCACGCCGTCTTTCGGCAGTTTGGGATCGGTGGGAAGGTCTAGTCTGTGCCAACGATCTGATGGCCCTGGGGGCCAAGCAAGTCTTAGCTGAGCAAGGAAAAAAAGTCCCCGAGGATTTTATCCTGACCGGCTTTGACGACTTTCAACCGTCGGAACTGACAACGGTGAGCCAACCTGTAGCGGCACAGTCTCATGCGGCCGCTGAACTTTTGTTAAAGCTCTGCGCCCATGAAACGGTTCCACAATACACGAATATCAACCCCCAACTGGTGATTCGTACTAGTTGTTCCTGCCGGGCAGAAATTAGGCAAAACCATCTGGTCAAGAGTCTTGAAGACTCAAAGTTTGAACAAGCCCTTCAAGCCTGGTTGGATGAACGGCTGGGCCAAGGATCGGCCGAGGAGGGACCCAGGTTTTTGCGTGATTTGGAAGCCTCGGTGATGGGTGAGGCGAACACCGAGGAATTGAGCTTGAATATGGCGAGGCTCCTCCGCCTTCAACAAAAGCTTGCTAAGTCTGACCCTGAGCGTCACAACAAAACCTCAGATATTTTGGGGCGGGCCTATTTTCTTTTAGCTGAGGCGGCTAACGGGCATTTATCCCGCCAAGCTTTTGATGCTGACCTCAGGGCCCAGCGAGTTCGTCAGATCAACGAAACGTTGCTGAGCGCTCAAAATTTAGACGAAATCGCCGAAACCATGGCAAAGATTCTTCCCAATATTGGGTTTGACAGCTGTTGGCTCTCCTTGTGGGAAAACCCTCGGCACTTGAAAGGGCCAGCTAGGCTTCTTTTAGAATGGACAAAAGGGGGGCGTTCGGTTCTGCCCGAAGAGGGGGTGGAGTTCCCAGCGAGCAAGCTGATTCCCGGCGGTACAGCCCGTGTAAAAGACCGCCTGCTATTTGTCGAGGTACTCTATTCACGCGAGCCGCAAGGCTTTGTTGTATTTTCGGCCAATTCTGCGGGTAGCCTTTTGCTTGATGCGGTGCGATCGCAAATCAGTGCGGCGATTGAACGGGTACGCCTTTGGGAAGAACGCATGCAAACCGAAACCCAAATGATACAATCTGAAAAGATGGCGGCCTTGGGGTCGTTGGTGGCAGGTGTAGCACACGAAATCAATACACCGGTCGGCATTGGGGTGACTACAGCTAGTGATTTGCATCAGCATACCAGGGATGTTTTGAAGGCCTTTGAGAACAACCAGCTGACCAAATCCCAGTTTCATCAATATTTGTCCCTAATCGAAGAAGAGTCGCGATTAATCGAGGTCAACTTGCTCAAAGCGGGTGATTTGATCCGTAGCTTTAAGAAAATCGCCGTGGACCAATCGCATGAGGAAGCTCGTCATTTTGAGTTGGGGCCTTATCTCAAAGATATTGTTTTGAGCTTGCATTCGCAATGGAAGGTGGGTGGGCACCGCTGTGAGGTTGAGTGTCCGGAGGGTCTAGCGTTAAAAGGCCCACCGGGAACTTTAGCGCAGATCTTGGGCAACCTGATCAGTAACGCAGTTTTTCATGGCTTTGAGGGCCGAAACGGTGGTCTGATTAAGATTATGGCGTGGGAAACCCCACACGGTCTGCGGCTGGAGTTCAGTGATAATGGACAGGGAATTTCCGCCGAATACCTGGACCGCATCTTTGAGCCCTTTTTTACTACGAAGTTTGGAAGTGGTGGCAGCGGTCTGGGGTTGCATATTGTCTATAATTTGATGACGCAAATTTGGAAAGGTACAATATCGTGTGTCAGCGCTCCCGGGCTGGGAACGAAGTTCGTCTTGGACTTTCCCTCCCAGGATCTGTCCGAAGAACCCCTCGAAAAGCTGGCCGAAACCCAAAAAATACCGTAGATTCGGGCAGAGGTAGCGCATGGACATTCCCCCCATTATCGATTTTGACCCCGAAGAAGGTTATGTTTTTCCTGAAAAAATTGTTCCCCGCTTGTCTTCTCGGGCATTTATGGCTGAAATTCGAGCCTTTGCGGTGCCACCAGGACAGGTGGCGATGTGGCATTTGGGCAATAATGGCTGGATCCTGAAAGATTCCCGTGGAGTTTTAACGGCCATTGACCCTTATTTAACAGACTTCTGTGCGTCAAAGCGAACGGGAGTAGCCACGGTAAAGAGCCGAATTTTGCCCGTCTTTATCGAGCCTGAAGATTTTGACGCAGATGTCATCGTCATAACGCACAGCCACTGCGACCATTGTGATCCCTGGACCCTGGAACGCTTGGCCTGCCGCACGACAGCGGTGTTTCTTGCACCCTGGCAGGCGTATGAGGTTTTGGGCACCTGTGGGGTTCCTGATTCCCAACGAATTTTGATGCATCCCCGCCAAACGGTCACCGTTCGGGGCGTTGAAGTGATGGGAGCGTTCGCTGAACCGACAGATGCCACCGATTTGAATCACATGGGGTTTGTCTTTCGCTTTGCCGGGAACCGTGTCTATTATAATAGCGGCGACACCGCCAAGAGTGAATTGCTTGGGCATGTCAAAGAATGGGCCCCCGAGTGGATGTCGATCTGTATCAATGGAGGCTATCACAACTTGTCAGCCTGGGAGGCTGCCGAAATCTGCGCCCTGATTCAACCCAAGATTGCCATTCCCGCCCACTACGACACCATGCCCCATAACCTCCAGCCGCCCCACATGTTCCGTAAGTCGCTTTATGAAAAAGCGAGAAATGTGGCCTACCTTCGGCTGGAGTATTTTCGCGCGTACCTCTTTTAGGGCTGGTTACTCGACTTTGATTCGCCGAATGCGGGCTCCCAGTTGAGCCAAGCGTTCGGCGATATTTTCGTACCCACGTTCAATTTGATACACGTTTTGGATGCTACTACTCCCCTCGGCGCATAGGGCGGCAATGACTAAGGCCATTCCGGCACGCACATCGGGCGACACCATATCGTTTCCTGTCAGCCTGGTAGGGCCCGAAACCACGGCGCGGTGAGGGTCACAAAGAATGATCCTTGCCCCCATCGAAATGAGCTTATCTACCCAGAACATTCGCGATTCAAACATTTTTTCATGGATGAGCGTCGTTCCCTCGGTCTGGGTGGCGACCACCGTCATAATCGACAAGATGTCCGGCGGAAAGCCTGGCCAGGGGGAATCATCAATTTTGGGGATCTGGCCACCTAAATCCGGCACGACTTTCATGGGTTGACCGGCAGGGACCCGGATGGTTGTGCCCTCGGTCTCCCAGTGAACACCGAGTTTGCCATAGCCCAGTTTAACCATACGCAAGTGCTGGGGGGCTGCGTCTTCAATTTCCAATTCACTTCGGGTGGCGGCGGCCAGTCCAATTAGGGACCCGACTTCCATAAAGTCGGTTCCAATGCGAAACTCAGTGCCGTGCAAGCGGGGCACCCCGTCGATGGTCAAAATGTTGGACCCAATCCCACGTATCTGAGCGCCCATGCTGTTGAGCAGATTGCAAAGGTCTTGAACGTGAGGTTCACTCGCGGCGTTTTGAATGATTGTTTGCCCGTGCGCCAGCACCGCCGCCATTACGGCATTTTCGGTGCCGGTAACCGAAGCTTCATCTAGAAAAAGGTCTTGGCCCACCAATTTATTGGCGGTCAGGGTATAAACCGTATCAACTTCGAACCGGGCGCCTAGCTCAGCTAGGGCTAAAAAGTGGGTATCGAGACGTCGTCGACCAATCACATCGCCGCCGGGAGGCGGAAGGATGACCTTGCCCACACGGGCCAACAAGGGGCCGGCAAACAAAATGGAGGCGCGTACTTTTTTTGCGGCTTCAACGGGAATCTCATGGGTGACGATGTTGTTCATCGTCACTTCAAAAACATTGGTTTCGACATGTTTTACGGTTCCTCCGAGCTGGCGGAGGATATCAAACATCACCAAGATGTCTTCGATTTCAGGGACGTTGGTGAGTCGGACCGTCTCGTCTGTTAATAAACAGGCGGCGACACAGGGAAGAGCAGCATTTTTATTGCCATTGGCACGGATGCGACCGCGCAGGGGGTAGCCGCCTTCGATGAGGTATTTGTGCATGAGCGGATTATCCAGAACGTTTTTGGCGCTGTCAACTGTGGGACTTCTTGTTTCGCTTTTGTTCGTACAACAAGGCGTCGGCTTGCTCTAAAAGATTTTGTACAGTGGCGTTTTGGTTGTGATGGAAGGCTACGGCACCCAAGGTGATGGAGAGTTGGTAGGGTTTACCCGATGAGGCATTAAACTCGTGAACTAATTCTTGAAGTCTCTCCTTGAGCGTTTCTAAAACCGGAAGGGTTGCGTCGACGGTAAAAGCGACGAACTCATCCCCGCCCAGGCGGGCTAAAAGGTCGTTGTTGCGGAACGCCTTAGTCAGCAGTTGCGCCATCGTGCGAATAGCCTCATCACCTTCTTCATGGCCCCAACTATCATTGATTGCTTTTAAGCCATCCATATCGGCGAACACAATCAGCCCGCCCTTGTTCATCCGGCGCGCCAAGTACATCCCCTGCTGGGCCAAGTTGAGGAAGCCACGGCGGTTGTACAAGCCTGTGAGGTCATCAGTCTGCGACAAGGTATCAAGTTTTCGGTTATAAGCTTCGAGGTCGGCCATGGTTTCATACAGTTTACGTTCCAAGACTCGATGGAGTTCAATTAAACGGGCAAGTTTGAGGGCGGAACTGAGTTCCATGGCCAACGTTTTGAGCAAGTAACTGTCAGAAAGGCTGGTTTCGCATAACAGTAAGCCCTGTTGGGCGTCCGCAAAAAAAAGCGGGAGCATAAAAACGGTCTTTGCTCGACTGGGTTCTAACGTGTCCTTAAGGAGTTCAGAAGAGACCACCACACGCGCCGGTAAGCTTTGCTGACCAGACGTAAAGGCTAAGCTCCGGCGAACGGTCGGGGGAAGCTGCCATACCTCGTTTCGGGTATGGAGAATCTCGTCGTCGTAGAGGTAGATATAGGCCGAAAGGATGCCAGCGGCCTGCATGGGGTCAATGATCGCTTTTAAGCCATCGGTGACCGAATGGACACTTGAAACTAAAGTTTGTAAAACTTCACGAAGTAAGTTGATATCTTGACTGTGGATATCCCAACGACGTGCGTTCTGTTCTAGGGAATGACTCAAGAGGCCTGCTTGAATTTCCCACAAGAACGACGTCAATAACTCTTTTTGATTTTCGCCATAGCGGCCTTCAACGACATCCCTATGAAGAATTTCAAGAGCTTTTTGGCTTTTAAGCGCATGGTCGGGGTGTTCACCCTGCACACGAGCTGCTTCATCTAGGGCGTCAAGCACCTGTTGGGCAGTTTCACCGGTCTCCCACCCTTGGACGAGACGGCTAAGAATCCAGGTCGTTTCTTCATGAATCGAGCCCGAGCCGAGGGTTCTGGAGCCAGTTTGTTGACAGCCACACGAGCGGCGCAGAATAGGGGTAGTTGTCAAAAGAATGTTATCAGTCGGGACATGCCCCGACCAGGATTGGTCTAGCAGGTCAAACGCTGTCAAAACCTGTTGGTAAACAGGCTGATGCACGGTCGACAAGGGCGGGTCACTAAAAACCGTCGCACTAATGTTGTCAAACCCAATCACACTCACATCTTCTGGCACACGGTAACCACGTTTCTTTAAGGCTCGGATGGCTTCTAACGCCATGTCGTCATTGGCGGCTACGACGGCATCGAAAGAGGCGTGTCGTTTGTCGATAAGCAACTCAATGGCAGCTTCTCCGGCTTCGGGCATAAAACTGCCGTTGTAAAACAACTTGGGATCAGGAATCATTCCATGGCGTTTTAAAACCGCATGGTAAACCTCAAGGCGCTCCTGGGCTTCGGCGTTGGTTTCAGGACCGCTGATAAACGCCAAACGACGCCGTCCATGGTCACGGATGAGGTGATCAATGAGCTCGCTAAGGCCTTTGCGGTTGTCTACCAGCACAGAAGGGTAGCCTTGTAAGGGCATGCCTATGCCCACTAGTGGCGCCGGTGAAAATTCTTCATAAAAGCGGCGAAAATCTTCTTCGTGGATAAAGTTGGCCAGGTTGCCAGCCGCAATCACTACGCCGTCGACGCGGTTCGCCTTGAGTGTATCGTAAACGACATTGTACTGGTGAAGACTTCCATGGGGCGCCTGAATGGATTGCCCGGGGCAAATGACAAGGTTGATATCAAGACGGCGAGAGGCTTCCATGGCTCCCGCACAGAGGGTATTGGCATACCCGTTTTCTATATCGGAAACCAGTAAAGCGGCCGTCTTTCGTGCTGACATCGTTAAATTCCTTTAGGTCATGTTAGAGGTTTTTTTTCGGACTTGTAAAGGAATATCTCGCGTAAACTCTGGCAAAAAGACCGAAAAAAAGCTATAAGGGGGCATCATGGTCGTTCAAAAATACGGTGGCAGTTCTGTTGAAGACGCCTCCAAAATGCGCGAAGTCGCGCAAATCGCCCTCGCACACCGCCGCGACGGTAAGATTGCTGTCGTCCTGTCGGCGATGCGAGGTTGCACAGACCTCCTCTTAATTGCCGCCAAAGACGCTGAAGCGGGCAACAGTACTTATAAAACAGCCCTAGAAACCCTCGAGCGCCGCCACTTCGAAGCGGCAGATGCGCTTGCGCAAGGCTCCGTTCGCGAAGCTTTGCAAACCGCCCTCAACGAGGTTTTTGCGGACCTTCGCGATATTCTGCATGGCGTGGAACTTGTCAAAGAATGTTCCAAACGGACGCTGGACTTAGTGGCCGGCTTTGGCGAGCGCCTGAGCTGTTTGGTGATGGCCGGGCATTTTCAGGCTTTGGGTGTCGAGGCGGAATACATTGACGCCAGCAAGCATTTTATCCGCACCAATGATGAACACGGCAATGCCCAGGTTGACTTCGCCGTAACGTATGAACAGGTTCAGGAGCGATTGAAAGACCTCAAAGGTGTTGCTGTGATTACCGGTTTTATCGCTTCGACGGCGGACGGCAGACCAACTACCTTGGGGCGCAACGGCAGTGATTTTACCGCCTCGTTAGTGGGTGCCGCGATTCGCGCCGATGCGGTCGAAATCTGGAAGGATGTGGACGGTGTGCTGACCGCCGACCCTCGTTTTGTCCACGGAGTCGAGGTTCTTAAAGAGATCTCGATGGAAGAAGCCATGGAGTTGTCCTATTTCGGTGCCAAGGTGATACACCCCTCCACAATGGGCCCCCTGTTGGACCGCGGCATTCCTCTGCGCATCAAAAATACCCTGAGGCCAGAGGTGCCGGGAACTTTGATCACCCAGAATCCTGAACCGCACAACCGCCCCATTACCGGAATCGCCAGCATAAGCGAAGCCGCTCTCATCAATATCGAAGGGAGCGGGATGATCGGCATCCCTGGGTTTGCCGCTCGGGTGTTTACGGCACTTTCTCGGGTTAAGGTCAACGTGATCATGATTTCGCAGGCCTCGTCCGAGCACTCGATTTGCATTGTGACCCGCAAGGCAGAAGCCAAAGAAGCCCTCAAAGCTTTGAGGGACGAGCTTAAGCCAGAACGGGAAGCGCGTCAGATCAAGGACTGTGAGCTGATTGTCGATCTTGAGATCATCGCCGTCATCGGCGAGAACATGCGGGGCAAGCCGGGCATAACCGGCCGGCTCTTTCATGCTCTTGGGCAAGAAAACATCAATGTTCTCGCGATTGCACAGGGGTCGTCCGAACGCAATATCTCGTTTGTTATCGAAAGCAAGGACCGAGAGCGGGCCTTGAACACTGTTCACCGGGCATTTCTCGGTTGAATCGGACGTTCCTTGGTTGAAGGAGTAAGTTCATGAAGTTTATAAGTACGCGCAACCCTTCTTTGAGGGTCAATTTTGAAGAAGCGCTGTTTCAGGGTCTTGCCAGCGATGGCGGCCTGTTTATTCCCGAAGAAGACCTCCATCTGCAGCAGCATTTTCGTGCGATGGACAAAAAAACCTCGTTTCAAGAAATTGCGTCGCTGATCGCAGCCTATTTGATGAAAGGAGAAATCGACGCCGGCGGTATTCAACGCATCGTTCGTGCCGCTTTTCCCTTTGAACCCAAGCTGGTTCAGATGGAGAACGGTTTGTCGATCCTCGAACTGTTCCATGGCCCCTCGAGTGCGTTTAAAGATTTTGGCGCCAGCTTTTTGGCGGCCACGATGGAAGAATACCTTCAGAACTCTCAGCGTCGGGCCGTGATTCTGACCGCAACCAGCGGTGACACGGGAAGCGCCGTAGCGCAGGCCTTTCACAACCGACGCAATGTCGATGTGGTTATTTTGTACCCTTCAGGTCGGGTAAGCCCCTTACAGGAAAAACAACTCACAACGTTGGGCGGCAATGTCCTGGCTTTAGAGGTGAAAGGTTCGTTTGACGACTGTCAGCGGCTCGTCAAAGAGGCGTTTGTTGACCCCGTTTTGAAAAAAGCCTTGCCGTTGACTAGTGCCAACTCGATTAGTTTGGGGCGCCTGATTCCGCAGTCCTTTTACTATGTTTGGGCGTTTGCTCAGCTAAAAGACAGCCTCGAGGAAGAGTTGTTCTTTTGTGTTCCCAGTGGAAATTTTGGCAATTTGACGGCAGGGGTGTATGCCTGGAAATGGGGCTTACCCGTGACGGGGTTTGTCGCGGCCACCAACGCCAACGATGTAGTTCCCCAGTACCTTGAAAGAGGCATTTATCAACCGCGCCCCTCTGTGCTCACCTATTCAAACGCCATGGACGTGGGTTCTCCTTCAAACTTTGAGCGGCTGGAGGCTGTGTTTCAAAAAAATTGGCACCTGATGCGGGCGATGATTTTTGGACAAACGGTCACCGATGCCGAGACCTTGTCGACCATCCGCGAAGTCTACCAAGACCACCACATGTTTTTGTGCCCTCATACCGCTGTCGGTTATCAAGCCGCTCAGCGGTTCCGTGTCGAAAACCGCTTGGACCACGCCCAGCTGTGCGTTTTGGCTACCGCGCACCCGGCGAAGTTCTTAGATATCGTCGAACGTGCCACGGGAAAAACTCCCGATCTGCCCCCAGGGCTAGCGGCCGCCGCCGCGAAACCGAAGCAGGCCATTCTCGTGGAACCACAATTAGAAACCATTTCGCGCCTCCTCTTGGAACGGCTGGCCTGATGTGCTACCGTTAAAGAAAACAGGGCGCTTTTCAAAAAGGAGATACGACGTGAAGCAATTCTGGGGCGGTCTAGCCGTTGCGATCCTGAGTATGATGGTGTCTTGTGCACCGTCGGAACATCTCTACCCAATTTTTGATAAGGGACACAGCGGTTACGCTGATAGTAGTGGAAAAATCATCATCCCGGCCATTTATGACACTTGCGGTGCCTTTTCAGAAGGTTTAGCGCCGGTCGTTAAGGACGGTAAAACCGGTTACATCGATCAAACCGGCAAGCTGGTCATACCCGCCCAGTACGAAAATGGTGGGCGGTTCAGCGAAGGTTTGGCCTATGTGATGAAAGATGGAAAGGTCGGTTTTATAGACAAAGCCGGGCAGGTCGTCATTAATTTTCAGTGGGATTACGCTCGTGACTTTCATCATGGCCTAGCAGTCGTCGTCCAGGGTGGCAAGTTTGGGTTCATCAACAAAAAAGGCACCGTGGTTGTACCGCCCCATTATGATTTTGCAGGACAGTTTTCTGAGGGCTTGGCGATGGTCGACCTCAACAGCAAGTATGGTTACATTCACCCCGATGGCTCTGTGGCAATACCTTTAAAGTACGACTCCGCCAGTTCTTTTGAGAACGGCCTTGCGCTTGTTGGCGAGGGTGACAAAATGTTCTTCATCGACAAAAATCAGAACAAGCCCTTTACCCCCAATTTTACCAACGCCGAACCCTTTTCGGATGGGTTGGCCCTTGTTTGGGTGGGCAACAAAGTGGGTTTTATCGACACCAAAGGAAATACCGTCATTCCCCCCGAATTTGATTATGCGCGTAGCTTTTCAGAAGGGTTAGCTGTCGTGCTCGAAAACGGCAAAGTCGGGTATATCGACAAGTCTGGCAAGTTGGTGATTCCCGCCCAGTTTGATAATGCTTCGGACTTTCATCAAGGTTTGGCGTATGTCGCGGACGGTGACATGATCAGCTACATCAACACTAAAGGTGAAAAGGTCTGGAGTAATTCGCAAGCCGAGGCCCCGAGTTTCGAAGCCCCAACGGGCCCCGATACCCCCCCAACGGTGAGTACTCAGCCCTGATGGACCGCCTTGTTCTTAGACAACCGGATGATTTTCATGTTCACCTTCGGCAAGGTTCTGCCAGCGCCGACTGGGCCCGGGATGCCCAAAAGGCGGGTTTTGCCCGTGTTTTGGTGATGCCCAACACGGTCCCCCCGGTGGTTGATGCCGCCTCGTTGACGCAGTACCGGCATAGCTTGGCGGCCGCCGCACCTGGGCTCGGTCTTTTGATGACCTTTAAAATCATGACAGGCATGACGGCCGAGACGTTAACGTCATTAAAAGCCGCCGGTGCCGTGGCGGGTAAACTCTACCCCGAAGGGGTAACAACGAACTCGCACGATGGCGTGCGCCAGCTCATAGATGCCTACCCGGTGTTTGAAGTGATGCAGGAACTCGACCTGGTCCTGTGCCTCCACGGCGAAGACCCGGGGGCCTTCACGTTCGATCGTGAGGCCGTGTTTCTGAAAGATTTTCGGGCACTGCGCCGGGCTTTTCCTCGTTTGCGGATGATTCTAGAGCATATTTCTACCCGTGAAGGGCTTGAAGCTGTTCGCGAGTCCGGGGAGCGCACAGCGGGAACGCTCACCGCTCATCATCTGCTGTATACCTTCGATGACCTGGCCGGAGGCGCTTTACGGCCGCATTTGTTTTGCAAGCCGCTTTTAAAACGATCAGAGGACCGAACCGCCTTGCAAGCCGCCGCCGTATCCGGAGAAAAGCAATTCTTCTTCGGTTCTGATAGTGCTCCCCATGCGAAAAGCAACAAAGAGGCTGCCCTGTGCAGTGCCGGCTGTTACACGATGCCGGTCAGTCTGCCTCTGTTGGCGGCTTTTTTTGAAGAACGCGGTGCTTTAGAAAAGCTTGATCCCTTTCTTTCGGCTTATGGGGCGGATTTTTATGGCTTACCCCGAAACACGGGCCAGCTGGTGCTCGAACGTCGACCCTGGGTGGTTCCGTCAGAGTATCACGGCGCCGTACCCCCCAATGCCGGCGAAACCCTAGCCTGGCAGCTTCAGGAGGCCTAATGAGCAACGCCTACGACGACAATAACATTTTCGCTAAAATCCTCAGGGGCGATATTCCCTGCTACAAGATCTATGAGGACGATCAATGCCTCGTATTCTTGGATATCTTTCCCGTGAACCCAGGACATTTTCTCGTGGTTCCCAAGGCTCGTGCCGTTACCTTGCCCGAGTTAGACGAAGAAGTTGCTGGTCACCTGTTTCAGGTGGGGCACCGCCTGTCTAAAGCTTTGCGAAGCTCTGGGCTTAAATGCGAGGCTGTGAACTTTTGGGTTTCAGATGGCACTGCGGCGGGCCAAGAGGTCCCTCATGTGCACCTTCATGTGATTCCGCGATGGGCCGGAGACGGCTTTGGCTGGAAAATCGGCCCCACCAATCGTCAGCCCCTACCACAGACCGAGCTGGCACGCTTGGCTGAACTTTTGAGGGGTCAATAATGTTTATTGTTCCGGCGATTGATCTGTTGGGCGGACGTTGCGTCAGGTTGCATCAAGGCGACTACGGCCAGGTCGAAGCCTACGACACTGACCCCGTCGAGACCGCTTTGATGTTTGTCCGTTCGGGTGCCAAAAGAATCCACCTGGTCGACCTTGATGCCGCACGGAGTGGCAAAGGTACCAACCGCGAGACGATAGGCCGCATCTGTGCCGCCGTTGACGTGGTCGTAGAAGTTGGCGGTGGAATTCGCACCGACCGCGATGTCGAAGAGCTTTTGGCGCTGGGGGTAGAACGCCTCGTGGTGGGTACCCTCTTGGTCAAAGACCCAGAGGTTTTTGCGGGTTGGGTGCAGCGTTACGGCCAAAAGTTTGTCGCAGGAATTGATGCCCGCAACGGAGAAGTCAAGGTTTCGGGGTGGGAGGAGGGCAGTAAGCTCCAGGATTCTGTCCTGGCCCAGCGTTGTCGTGACTTGGGTGCGGTCAGCCTTATCTACACAAATATTGAACGGGATGGAACCCTGGCGGGGCCCGATGCCGAACGTACTTTTGCGGTGGCCGAGGCCGCACAACTGCCGGTCATTTTGTCCGGCGGCGTCTCGTCGCTAGACGATGTGCGTCAGCTGGCCGAACGCGAGCACCCGTTGCTTGCGGGCGTCATCACGGGCAAGGCGCTGTACAAAGGCCGACTGGATTTGGCTCAGGCGGTAACTCTCTATCAAAAACCTTGGGGAGGTTTGTGGTGAACGATGGTTTGACTCTTCCTTTAGCGGTCGTCTCAACAGAAGGTGAGCTACTCGGTGCCTTGCTCATGAATAGAAAGGCTTTTCATAAGAGTATTGAGCGACGCGAGCTTTGGGTGGTTCACCCCGAAACGTTCCGCGTTCTTCCCCTCGAGGGAATCGCCTTTCATAACTTGGTTGATAAAGCCGGGTCGTGGTATCAAGCAATCTTGACGAAGGCCCAGGCAGATCAGTTTAAGGCGCATCCTGCGGTTCAAGAGGAATTGGTTTCTCACCCTGGTGCTGAAGTCGCGGCTTCAGCGGCTTCGTCGGAACCGGTCCTCAAACGGTTGGCGCAAGTCATTGCCCAACGCCGCAAAGAAATGCCCGAAGGTTCGTACACAACGCACCTCTTTCAAAAGGGCGAAGAGAAGATCCGTAAAAAGACCGGCGAAGAAGCCGTTGAGCTCGTTTTGGCTCGCAGTCGCGAAGAACTGATCAGCGAGTCCGCTGACCTCATCTATCACCTTTTAGTGCTTTTAGAGGTCAAAGACATCAGTATCGATGAGGTTTTAGGCGAGCTGGCCGCACGGCATAAGTAAAAGGGTTTATACCTTCTCGGTAACGCGATATTCCAGATACTTTCCTGCCAAGAGCCGAGTGTGAGCGTCGAGGCTGGGGAGTGCCGAGAAGATAAGGCTGGAAATTGGCGTAACAAACAACATCTCGAGCGGATAGAGAATCTTGCGGCCCCACGAAAGATTTTTAAAGTTGGGCTGACTGCGAAGGTCCACCAAGAGGAAGACCACGAGTGCAAAAATTGTGGGGAGCAACGTCCAACCCGTTAGGGTCATGAGGGCTTGGCCCAAACCCGAGAGCATGAACAAAGGGTTTACTAGTTGCAACAACGGAATACCAATCATCAAGATAAACCAGTTTACAGGCCATAAAAAGTGGATCTCGAGAATCTGAGAAACACGACGGGTTTTGTCCCAAAAAGGCGCACGAGTGTCTTGGATCCAACGTTTAAGAATGTAGGAATCGTCGCTTGCCCCCCATGCCCAGCGTTTAACTTGCTCGTAGGTGTTCACAAACGTGCTCCAGAAACCGTCGGCTTCGGCCGCGTCGGCCATAACGGGGAGCCAAATCGGTTCGACTTTGACTTCACCTGCTGTAGCAAAGTAGGACTTAAAGAAGACTCGAAAGTCCTCGGGAATCACATCGACATCCCAAAACCCAATATGTTCTAACAGTCGCCAACTGAGGCTGTACGACGAAAAGTTCATTCGACCGTTTTCGCGGCCTAGCCCGCTGATGGAAATAACGGTGAACAACCGATTGAACACCCGCATGACCATGGGAATCTTGTCGATGTTGTTGTAGAACATGATCGCGCCTTGCCAAATACGGCGGTGACGGCTGTTTGAGCGTAAAAAGTTTAAGGTGAGCGAGGCGAAGTAGTTTGCATGAAAGCACACATCCGAGTCGACTGAAGTAACCGTAAGGTAATTGCGGTCCCAGCCAGGTTCGTTTTCGACGACCTTTTGTATCTCGCGGGCAGCCCAGGCCATATTCGAAGACTTGCCAACGACCTCGCCTGGAATGGAGGCAGGGTGCCGGGTAAATAGCAAACGGGCAAAGGATTTTGAAAACCTTTCACGAATTGCTGTTTCGCGGGTCAGGTTGATCTCTTCACCAGCGCGTTCTTCAAAGGCAATGACAGGAATAATGTGTTGAGCCCCTAAGGATTGGACTTCGAGGGCTTCGAGGGTGCGAATCAGGGTGTGGGCTGGTTCTTTATACGTAGGAATAATGACAATATGCTTCATGCGCGGAACTTCAGGCTCAGCCTTGAGTTCGGGCAAAAAGTCTTTTTCACTGTCCTCACGAATTTTTGCCTGCGACTTCCAGGCCATTAAAGCGGTGTTGAGCGATTTTACAAGCCAGTAGACATAAAAGAACATCAAGAAGAGCGCGACGGCCTTGGGGGCAAAAAAGGCGCCCCAAACGGGAAAAAGAATCAAATTCCAGCTGACAAACCCCGGAAGGATCTCGAGAAACCTTTGACTGGCCTGGGGATGCTTGTTTAACACTGACCTTAAGAAGTCCATCATAGTCCTTAGGATACTCAAGGAGTTCGATGAAATTCTACCGAAATTTTCCTTAGAACGGGAGAGATTGTATGAAATCTTTGTAATGCAACAGGATTTTAACCTGAAAGTGACGGTATTTTCCAAGAAAAAGTGACGCTTGACGGATCCCGCAAAAACGCTTACTATGTGAACATACGGTCACATAGTAAGCGTTCACCATCCTTGTTAAGGAAAAGGATGCTCAAATATGTGAATCGTTACGTACATTATAGTATTTCTATATAACGGACAAGTGCCGTTATCAAGAGGAGGAAGTTATGGAAAACCCCCAAGATTGGCTGGCCTTTGGCCAGAAGTTTCATGGACACAAATGTCCTGCCATGCCTATGGGTTTGCGTGTCGGGGCAGCCGCACTGAAAAAGCTTGGTGTGGAGCGGGCGAAAGATGGGCAGTTGGTCGCCTTTGTTGACCTGGGCGAAGACCATTGCGCGACCTGCTATGCCGACGGTCTTCAGGTTATTTTGGGCACAACGTTTGGGAAGGGTAACCTTAAAAAGACGCACAAGGGGAAATGGGCGGTGACGGTAGTCGACAAGGCGACCGGGAAAGCTGTGCGGGTCACGCCGACGGGTGAGGCCATGATGGCGAACAAGCAGACAGCGTTTTTCAAGGAATACCGCGAAAAAGGCATTCCCGCCAGCGCTGTTCCCGATGCGGTGGTTGACCCGCTCGTCAGTCGTGTGATGAGCGCGCCGGACGAGGAGCTTTTGAAGGTTTCCGAAGTGTTTGAGTATTCCTTGAAGGAACATCCCCACAGCTTTAACGGTTTTATCTGTGAAGAATGCGGAGAAATGACAGTTATGGAATACGGTCGCGTCAAATTTGACAAAAAAGTCTGCCAAGACTGCGCGGCCCGCTAAGGAGCGCCAAGCATGAGTCTGTTGCTTCTGATTGTCATTTTTGCCCTCGTCCTTGTCTTTTCAGGCCTGATGGCCATGGCGGGGTTGGGGGCTGCTTTTCTCTTTGTCCCGCTCTTCTTGGCCTTTGGGGTCCCCTTTCCCGAGGCGGCCTCGACGGCCCTCTTGCTCAACGCACTTAGCTTGTTGGTGTCGACGATTCAGTATGTGCGGGCAGGGTTGATTCGCTGGAAGGTCGGTGTCCCCATGCTGGTTGCGGCTGTCGTTTTGTCCCCGTTGGGGGCCTGGGGCTCCAACTTTGCCGACCCTCATTGGCTGAAAGCCTTGTTTGTGGCCTTTTTAGTGTTTGCCGGTAGTATGATGCTTTTTTTTCAGGCCAAACCTCGGCAAAAGGAGTTGTCGGGGGCCAAAGAAGTCACGATCGGCGCTGGTGTCGGCGCCGGGGCTGGTTTTCTGGGCGGGTTATTGGGAGTCGGCGGAGGAAACTTTATTCTCCCGACCCTGAGCGGTTTGGGTGTCGAGACGAAAATAGCTGCCGGTACGACGGCGCTCGTGGTCTTTTTTTCTTCGTTGTCAGGATTTCTAGGGCATATCTCCTTGGGACATCCCAACCTTGAACTGATCATTTCGGCCTCGGTGGCCGCCGTGATCGGTTCAGCGGTGGGGTCTTGGGCGATGCGCAAAAAGGTTTCCAGTAGTCAGTTGAAAAAGGTTATCGGCGTCCTTTTGTACCTGGTTGCCGTGGTTATGGCGGTAAAGTTGGTCCTGCGATGAAATCACCAGTTTTGGTGCTCAGCCTGATTCTGGTGACCGGGGCGCTCCCTGCCCAGGGCCTCTCAAGCCCTAACGGTAAACTTAAGATTTCAGGCTTTGGGCTTGGCGCCGCTTCGTTTGCCCCTTCGGCAGGAAAAACTTCACCGGTGGATTATCTGGATTTGCTGGATGAGCAGGAACGGGATGGGGTCTTTATGAGGGTGAATGTTTTGTATGACACCCCGGAAGGGGGCGTAAAAGGCCGCTGGGAGTTTGACCCCACTCTGTCAGCCTCGTCACAGGCCCAAGTGGTTTCTTTGAAGTATGCCGAGGCCTTTGTGAAGATCTTTCATCAACTTCGAGTCGACGCTGGCTCGCTTCGCGATACTACCTTTGCTTTTCGATCGTTGATGACGAAAAACTATAACTCAGCCCTTTTTGTGGGCGCCTTGAACACGGGAAGTTTTCCCGAACGTCCTAACTGGGGTTTTGGTTATGAAGCAGGTCTTTGGGCTCCAACGGGAGGCTTCATTTCGGGGACCACTGGCGTAGAAGTACAATGGCAACCGACGTTTATGCCGGGTTTGCTTGTCGCCGTTGTGGCTCCCGAACAGACCTCTTCGTCGGTCCCGGGGAATTCCGCTGATCTTCAGAACTGGGCGTCGGGCCTCGATTACTTGGCTTCGTTTCGTCAACCAGGGGTCGGTACTTTAAAGCTGGGCTACATGGGGGCCGCAACTCGGCAAAGTTGGAGCGATTTCTTTGGAACTGTCGACTTTACAGGTGCCTCGAGTTCGGGCCTTTTAACATCATTAGGCGTTGAAGCTTTAGCTGTGGCACAGGACCAAGCCGATGGTAACCCTCACACCAGCGTCAATGGCTTTGCCACCGGAGTCTGGGATTTTAGGGCGCTGGGGTGGCGTCAGTTGGCCGTGTCCGAGGACCTGGGCTTTTTTACCAGCGGAACCACGTTTACGACAGCAGTACTTCCCCTTACTGTGTCGGGAACCCTAGAAGACAAACCAGCGCTAAGTACCTCGACGCGTCTACAGTATACCCTCAAGAACGGAGCCCCTTCTTGGAACCTTACGCCAGGGGTGACCTATCGATTTTTTAATTACTGGGGAACAAGGAATTACTGGGCGAACGGAATAGAGTTGGCTGTGAAACTTGTGACAGGGTCAGCCGTTCTAGCCTTAGGAACAGGCTGGTATTCTGACAACGCTACCCCCCAAGGATCCTCGTTTGCCGTTTTGACCGTAGGGACTCTTTTTGCGTGGTAGCTGGTTCTAAAAACCTTAGGAGGTTGAAGTGGAAACTTTAAAAACTGATATTTTGGTAATAGGAGGTGGACCTGGTGGAACACCCCTAGCTATGGCGACTGCTTTGTCAGGCCGCCAGGTGGTTCTTGTCGAGGCAGGAGCGGGGCTGGGTGGAACCTGTTTGTTTCATGGCTGTGTTCCGTCAAAGATTTTTCGCGAAGCCGCTTTCTTTAAGTACCGAGCAGAAAAATCTGCAATCTTGGGCATCGAAGACCTCTCTGGAAAGGTCAACCTGGATTGGACTGCGGTAATGAAACGAAAAGAGGCAATTCTGTCATCTCGCTCAGCATCAGCTTTGAACAACGGCAATAAGATTCCCTCGTTAAAAATCCTTTTCGGCAAAGCCAGATTTTTCAACGCTAAGAACGTTATAGTAGAAGGCACACAAGGGCCAGTTAGTATTGAATTTGAGAAAGCGGTAATTGCTACAGGCTCAGTGTCACGAAAACTGGAGGTTCCCGGTGCAGAGCTTTCGGGTGTGTTGACCTCGGAACAACTCATCGCGACAGACCATATTCCTAGGTCAATGGTTGTTGTAGGGGGTGGCCCAATTGGTGTCGAATTGGGACAGATGTTTTCAATGATGGGAAGCCGCGTCTCAATACTGGAGGCCTTGCCTGAGCTTCTATCATCCGTCGACCAAAAACTAAGCTCTCGCTTAAAAGTTCTCTTGGAAAGAGAGGGAATTTCTGTGAAAACTGGTGTCAAAATCGCTCGGATCGAAGAAAATCAGGGCCTCAAACGTGTCTTTTACACGGTGGATGGGCAGGAGTTTTTTGAAGACGCCGAAGTTATTCTAACGGTTGTCGGTCGATCGCCGCAGGTAGAGTCACTGGGTTTACAAAATACTCAGGTGCGATATTCGCCACGCGGCATCGAAGTTGATGAGTCTTTGAGAACTGCTGAGAAAAATATTTGGGCGGTGGGAGATGTAACAGGGCAACCCATGTTTGCCCATTGGGCGACAGCGCAAGCACAAGCTTTAGCCAACGCCTTGCTGGGACGACCAACGAGTTTTCCTCGAAAAGAATTTAATTCGGCGGTGATTTTTTCGCATCCAGAAATTGGCATGGTTGGTTTAACAGAGGAATCTGCTCGGATGCAGGGCCTGGACGTGGGGGTAGCCGAATACAGTTACTCAGTCGACGCCAGGGCTCAGATTGCTGATGAAGCAGAGGGACTGTTGCGAATTATCTATCGACGGGACGATTCAACCGTTGTGGGAATTCACGCCTTGGTGGAGGGTGCTGCCGATTTAATGGGCGAAGCGGCTCTTGCGGTTTCAATGAAAGTAAAACTTTCAGATATTGCTCGGACCATTCATCCCCATCCAACGTTGACCGAGTCTTTTGGGATAAACGCACTAGGCGCGTTAAGAACCTTGACGTGATTCATATGCCCAGGTACCTTGCCGCCAGGTAGGGTTTAGCATGGGCAAACGTTTGGAGCTTTTCGCAACGTCGTTGAAATTGGGGCTCACCTCCTTCGGGGGGCCTGTCGCTCACCTAGGCTACTTTTTTGATGAGTACGTGAAGCGAAAACGATGGCTTGATGAAACAGCTTGGGCCGACCTGGTGGCGTTGTGTCAATTTTTGCCGGGCCCAGCTAGCAGTCAACTGGGGATGGCGATCGGCATCCAGAGGGCTGGTTTGTGGGGAGGGGTGATCGCCTGGGTGGGTTTTACATTGCCATCGGCTTTGGCTTTGTGGGCTTTTGCGCTGTTGATGCAAGGGATGGGGGCAGGAACCAAGTGGTTTCACGGGTTATTGGTGGCCGCCGTGGCTGTCGTGGCGCAAGCGGTGTGGAGTATGGGAAAAAAGTTTGCCAACCGCGCCAGCACGGGTTTGTTAGCCTTGGGTTGCGCGGCCTTGCTGACCGTGTTGAATAACGCCTACGCACAAATTCTTGTCATTATAATAGGAGGGCTGGTGGGTTGGTGGGTGTTCCGCGAGGAGGGCACACCCCACGAGGCCCCGCCCCTGCGCCGCCGAACGGCCCTGACGTCTCTAGCCCTTTTTGGAGCTTTGTTAGCGGGTCTGCCTCTGCTGGCGGCGGCCGTACCCAACCGGTGGCTTGAGCTGGCTTCGGGGTTTTACCGGGCCGGCGCTTTGGTCTTTGGGGGCGGCCATGTGGTTCTACCCCTTTTACAGCAGGTGGTCGTTCCCCAGGGGTGGGTAACCAATGCCCAGTTCTTAACGGGGTACGGTGCGGCTCAGGCGGTCCCGGGGCCCTTGTTCACTTTCGCTGCCTACCTCGGTGCCGTTTGTTTACCGGGGCACGGCGGTGTTGGGGGCGCTTTGGTTGGCCTGGTGGCCATTTTTTTGCCTTCGTACCTACTGGTCGTGGCCGCCCTGCCGTTTTGGAATCGGTTGCGAACGGGACCCAGATTTCGCGGTGCCCTTACGGGCATCAACGCCGTGGTGGTAGGAATCCTTTTGGCGGCCCTCTATAACCCCGTAGCATCGAGCGCCCTTCTTACGCCGGGGGATTTCGCCCTGGCGTTAGTCGCTTTTGGACTTTTGCAGTTAGCTCGCTGGCCTTCGTGGGCGGTGGTTGCGGTGACCGCCGGGGGCGGCGCAGTTCTCGCTCTGTGGAACTAAGCTGTGGGTACCTTTATTCTGGACCACCAGTGGGCTATACTTATTAAGCGATAGCCTTAATAAGTATACGGAGGTTAATATGCCCAATGTGACTATGAGCATCGATGAGGATTTGCTGAAAACGGCTCGAAAGATAGCCATCGACCGGGACACTACGGTTTCTGACTTGTTTCGGTCGTATCTGGGCGAGCTGGTGCGAAATGAGACGATCAGGCGGAAGTACGTGGCAGATGAGCTGGACCGGTTGTTCGACAAGAGTACCGCGTCCTCGAGCGGAGAGGTCTGGACCCGAGATTCCCTCCATGAGCGGTGAAATTGAAGACGTCATGAAGGCCCTTGCTGACCGCAACCGCCTGCGCATTGTAAACCTCTTGCAAGACGGGCCGCTGTGTGTGTGCGATTTGGAAGAAACCTTGGGGCTGAACCAATCGAACCTGAGCCGCCACCTGGCCAAGCTTAAGCAAGCCGGCCTGCTTAAGTCCAAAAAGGAAGGGCTGTTTATTTATTATTCGCTCAACGAGCTCGAAGGTCCGTACGCCGAGGGTGTCCAGCGGATCTATAGGGGCTTGCGCCAAAGCGGCGAATGGCAAGGCGACCAAAGGGCCCTTGAAAACAAGACGGGGTGCGGTCCCGAAAAGAGTTGACCCGAAGCTTTGCTTGCTTCAAAATGATTACATGAAAAAAATTCTTATGGTTTTTATGATACTGGGCCTTGCCAGCGCGGAGCTGTCGGCTCAAAACAAACCGGCAAACTCGGGAAACAAGCTTTTAGTTTTTGGCGGGTACCATAACCAATTGTCGGGTTTTTCCAACCCGCGGTACGTTGGGTCCGACAAGGGGGACTACACCAATACTCTAGCTTGGTATTCAGGAGTTGAATATCAGCACCAGGGGTTTGGTTCTGAATACCTGGATAGTTTTACCGTCGGGGGCGGGGCCGCCTTTTACCTTCAAAACGATTTTACCCCAGTGAACTTGTACGCTGTTCCCAGTTTAGGCATTCCCGCGCAAAGTTTCCCGACAGGAACGGCGGCTCAAGGCAACTTCCAGCTGAATGTTTCGGGGTTTGCCGGCATCAATGAAAATTGGTACGCGGTGGAGCTGGGACTAACCGTGTTGATGCAGGGCTACAACGAAACTACCCGTCAAGTGTATTTGGCCGACGGTACTTTAGGGCAGGCCGCAGGACGGGGCTGGGTTTGGGGAGATAACTCGTTAATTCTGCCTAACTTTTACGTTCGCCTGGGGCCTACCAACATCCCCAACATTACCTTTGAAATTCTGCGCGAACAGTATGACCCCACCTACGGCAGTGTTCTCGCGTACGTCCGCATCCCTGCGTCCAAAAGTTTTGCCTTCGATCTAGGCGGGAGTTTCTACTCGACGTATTCGTTTTTCCTGGAGCCTCACTACAGCTGGAACGGCCTTAACCTTAACGTCCGGCTGGGAACGACGCTTAACTACAATGACCCGAACTTCAGCCGCGTTGGAGTCTTTGAAGGGTTCTTTATCTCGTCGGGCCTTTCGTATTCGTGGTAAGTATCTGTGCTTCGCCTCATACTCTTGCTATTGGTACCGCTGGGAGTCTGGGGGCAGGAGGTTTCGTTATTAACCTCGGCCCAAATGGACTGGCTGAACAAAAGCTACCAAGATCAACATTATGTGACCAACAACTGGTTGTCCTTTCCTGTACCCGAAGGCTCCTGGAGTGTCGAGGTCCGTCAGGAAACGTCTCAAGGCCATATTTTGGGCGCCGGTTTTGCACAAACGGGGATCGCTGGAGGGCAGTTCCAAAACGGGACGGTCGCGGTCGAACAGCCGACGACGGTGCTGAGTTTTCCTTATGTTTTTGTCGGCCAAGATTGGCAGTGGATTGACCTTGAGCTGGGCCTGGGCTGGTATATCACGGTCACGGATTTTTCGGCGGATCCTTACACCAACGCCGATGGTACCTTCGCCACGGGGCGAGCCGGAGGGATGGGGTGGTCTCGAGAGGCTTCGTATACAACCCCTGTGTTTTTACTCAGGCTTTTGCCGGAAGCGGGTTTTCATCTCAAGTTCCGCCTGGGACGCGAGGATTTTAGTTTGGTCGAAGACTTTTTTAACATTGAAGCTGTTTTGCCCGCTGGCGACTGGCAGTGGAGCGCGTATGCCTCGTTACGGACACCCCAAGATTTTATTTCGTCCGACACAGCCTTAACGAGTAATCAAAGGCTGGGGGTCGGGGGACTTTGGAAGGTCGGGACTTGGGCGTGGGGGATCAAGGTGAGCTACCTGTTGAATCCCGAATACGCGGGCACGGGAGCTGTGGACTTTCAAAACCGCTTGGGGCTTTCGGTGCTTTGGTCTTGGAACCTCAAGAAGACAGCGCCTTAAAAAAATCTTTCGAAATTCGAAAACTTTTTTGAAGCAAGTATCTGGAACCTCCTGTAATTAGGGTTGATCGCGATTCCCGAAGGACGTTGTGCCTTCGACGCACCCGGCAGACGTGCCGGACATCAGCTTTTTTAGGAGGTACCTTATGGTACAGGTCGCTTATTACAAACAGAGTTTCGGCACTCGGGAGGGTTCGTACGCCCGTCAGGTGAACCGAAGCAAAATGACCTTTGAAGACGCCTTGTCGTTCATGGGCAAACAAACCGGTCTTTCTGAAGCGGACATGCGCTCGGTGTTTGAGCACTTCTGTGAACACTTGGCGCTGTTTTTGCCCCAGGGGCACGCCATTCAGACCCCTATAGGAACGTTTTCGTTGTCGGTGCGTCAGCCGCAACCGGCGCAAGGTGAATTCGCCGACACTCAGAGCATGACCACCGACAAGGTGCGGCTTCTTTTGCGTTGTGATCAGAGTCTGATCGACCGGGTGAGAACCGCGACCTCTTTGAAGCTTGTTGACGCACCGGCGGCGGCTGTACCTGTCATTCTGCGTTCTGAAACGACAGAAAGCGGCGGGTACAACCGAGGTCTTCCCGGTGAGGTGATTCAACTTGTCGGTTCACGACTGAGCTTTGACCCAAAAGAGAACACCGCTGGGGTCTTTTTTGTCGACAGTGCTGGCCAAGCTGTGCGGGCTATGGTTTACACCCGCATGGGCACAAAAGCCGTTGATGTCAAAGTGCCGGTTTTAGCTGCCGGGGAGTACAAGCTAGAGGTACGGAGCAACACCCTGGGCAAAACCCTAAGGGTGGGTCAACTGACTGAAAGCTTTACTGTTCTCGCGTAACATTCTAACGCACCAGTCTAAAACACAAGCAAGGAGGGCGCCGTGAGGTTTCTTACGGCGCCCCTTTTTTTTGGCAATGGGCTCAGACTTAACGCGAACACGGCACCAACGCGGAACGATGGCGGCACCAAGGCGGTGTGATGGCGGCACCAAGTGACCACATTGGCGGCACGAACAAGGCGAGATGGCGGCACCAAAGACTTGTGGGTGACACGGCGGACTTGAAGTCGATGCTCTAGACAATATGAGCAATTAGTCATATAACTACCGCCATGAGTAACCTTCGCTTTCTTGATAGGTGGTTGACCCTGTGGATCGCTTTGGCCATGGCGGCCGGTGTGCTCCTGAGCGTGTTTGTGCCGGGCTGGACAAAGGGCTTAGAGGCCCTCAGTTGGGGCTCGACCTCGTTGCCGCTGGCCGTTGGTCTGATCCTGATGATGTACCCTCCTTTGGCCAAGGTCCGTTACGAAAAGATGGGCCAGTCGCTGGGCTCTAATCGTAAGCTCCTCATTCTATCGCTGGTGCAAAACTGGTTGGTGGGCCCCGTGTTGATGACGGGGCTGGCGGTGTTGTTTTTGCACGCTCACCCTGGGTACCTCATCGGCGTGGTATTGATTGGCTTAGCTCGGTGTATTGCCATGGTGATTGTGTGGAACGACCTGGCGGGTGGCCACCGCGAATTGGGTGTCGGGCTAGTGGCACTCAATGCGATCTTTCAAGTGCTGTTTTACGCAGTGTACATTTGGTTGTTCATTACGGTTTTGCTGGGGGGAACGGGCCTCGTGCACGGTGCCCACGCCTCGGTGTCGTTGGGCGACTCGGCTATCACGGTGCTCGTGTACCTTGGCATCCCCTTTATCTTAGGGCTGGCGAGCCGCCTGGTTCTGACGAAGGTGAAAGGCCAGACTTGGTATGAACAGAAGTTTCTGCCCCGGATTTCGCCCCTCACCCTGATCTTTCTTCTATTTACCATCGTGGTGATGTTCTCGCTTCAAGGGAGCGCGTTCATTCGCCGACCGGGGGATATCCTTCTGGTGGCCGCACCGCTGTTATTATACTTTGTCATCTTGTGGTTCAGCACCTTTTTTATTGCCAAAGCACTGGGCGGGTCGTATGAAGAGTGCGCCGCCTCGGCCTTTTCGGCGGCGAGCAATGACTTCGAGCTGGCGTTGGCCGTGGCCATTGCGCTGTGGGGAGCGGCCTCGAGCGAAGCCTTTGCGGCCGTGATTGGCCCCCTGATGGAGGTGCCGGTTATGGTCCTTTTAGTAAAAGTTGCCCAAAGCTTTAAAAGCAAAAGTTTCAAGGAGTCCGTATGAAAAATCGCGTTATCTTTATTTGTATTCACAACTCGGGCCGCAGTCAGATGGCCGAGGGGTTTCTGCGAGCCCTGGCGGGCGACCGCTTTGAAGTGGCCAGTGCCGGAATCGAAGCAGGCAAGCTCAACCCGTTGGTGGTCAAGTCGATGGCCGAAATCGGCGTCGATATTTCGAATCACTACGCCAAAAAAGCCGATGATTTGATTGCCCAAGGGGAAAAATACGACACCGTGATCACCGTTTGTGACGAAACCAACGCAGAACGTTGCCCCATGTTCCCGGGGCGGGGCACAAACCCCCACGCTCAGCGCCTCCATTGGGGGTTCCCGGACCCCAGCGCCCTGACGGGCACCGAAGAAGAGAAGTTAGCCGGAATCCGCCCCATTCGCGATGCCATCAAAGCCCGGCTAGAGGATTGGTTAAAAGCCTCAGAATAGCGCTAGAACCCTAAGCAAATTGCCGATAAGGGTTGTATACTTTACGTTGAGGTACAACTCTGGATGGCTGGCCACAAATCCCCCCCCAATCTTCTTCGCAGGCGCTGGTTAGCCCTTTTTTTGCTCGTGTTTTCGGCCTCGGCGGCCTGGGCGCAGACTGCCTATACCTGGGTAGGAACGACGGGAGGGACGTGGTCAACCACAACGAATTGGACCCCCAACACCGGTTACCCCGGCCAAGTGGCTGGCGATTCTGCCACCATAGGTAACGGATCAACAGTAACTCTCGATGTGACTCCGGCCAATCCCCTGGCTTCTTTAACCTTAACGACGGCAACGGACAGCGTCAGCATGGGTGCTAACAACCTAAGTGTTAACGCTGGCAGCTTGAGTGGGCTTGGAAGCCTCTCGGACACCTCCGGGGTGTTGACGGCCAGCGGTTCTATAGGCTCGGTCACGATGACGGGGGGAAGCCTTACTCTGAACGGAAACCTGACCATTACCAGCTTGGCACAACTGGTCAGTGTCAGTGGTGCTTTCAATTTGCTTCTGCAAGGCACAGGGGCCGACACCTTAACGACCACCAATTTAGGCACAGGGACCTTAGACCTGACCGGAATGACTGGTGGCTCAGTGACAGCTAGTGGAGCGTTGACAGCGGCAACCCTTTCAACAGCCTCGGCCGCCTACAGCATCGCCTTAAACGGTGGTGGAACGGTCACGAATGCTGTGACATTTAGTAATACCGGCACGCTCACTTTAGGCGGCACCTGCGCCTTTAACGGCGGCGTTGCCGTTGGGGCTACCGTCCCGACAAGTTTGTCGGTATCGGGGACAGTAAGTGCAACGGGGACTTCGACCCTAAACTTTGGAACCGTGCCCGTGACAATAACGGCAACCCCGTCAGCAACCTCTACGATAGGCGGTACTTCAACAGGCCAGATCACCCTGGGTGCCGTCACCATTAACGACGGTGCCACGCTAACGCTTGGTACGGGAGTGGCCACCCCCATTTCTGTGGGGGCCATTACCAGCGGGGGAGCCTTTTCCACCGGTTCAAATTTAACGATCAATTCTACCGGAACTATTACCCCTTCTACAGTCGCATTGACGGGTTCCCTAACGTTGACAGCGGGCACGTTGCCGATGGGTGCGAATAGTCTGAGTGTAGGAGGAAATCTTACCCGTACCAGCGGGCTTATTACCTCGTCGGGCACAGTAACACTCAACGGAGCGGCCGCGCAGACTGCTGATTTTACGGGGTCAACGTTGACAAATTTGACCCTTAACAATTCATCCGGCGCGACTTTGACGAATACCGCAGGCTTCACCTTAAGTGGCAATGTGGTGTTAACGGCTGGTAGTCTTAATTTACCGAACCAGAATCAAAACATTGGCGGCAGTATATCCGGTGCGGGAACTTTCAATGTTGCGTCGGTAACCTCCGCCACAATTTCCCTTACAGGAAACATTACCGCAAACGCTGTTAGCCTTCCTGGTGGGGGAACTTTTCATGTAAGTGGTAACTGGAATGTCCCGACAGTAACTGCTTCCACGGGAACTCTCGACTTTAACGGAGCAGTAGCTCAAACGATAGTGCCGAATGGGCAGAGTTTGGGTGCAGTGACGATGAGCGGAACTGGGGGAGTGAGCCTGAGTGGGACAGCGACGATGAGCAGTCTGAGTGTGAGTGCTGGTGAGACGTTGACGGTAGGTGGTGGTACAACAACGGTGTTGACGGTGAACGGGACGTACGCGAATGCGGGAACAACGTCGTTAAGCTCGACAGCCGCAGGAGCCCCGACGACGTTAACGATGGGGCCTGGGACGAGCATCAACAACACAGGAGGAACCCTTCAGGTAAGCAGTTCTACGGGATTGGTGACACTTGATACGAGTTCTGGAACAACGACGCTCAGCGGTAATGCTTTGACCTTGAATGGAAAGGCCTTAACGTTGAGCGGGTTAACGACGGCGGTAGCCCATACGCTGACAACGACGGACACCCTGACGTTGACGGGAAGCAACACGTTTAATGGTGGGCTTACGGTGAATGCGGCAGGGGCGAGTGTTGCGCAGGGGACAAGCACGTTAAGTGCCTCGACGTTGAGTGTGACGGCGGGGAGCTATACGCTAGGAGCGGGAAACCTTAGCGTGAGCGGAGCCCTAACGAATGGGGGAACGTTCACGGTTAATGGGACCCCGACGACGTTTAGTGTTGGATCACTGACGAGTACGGGGACCTGGACAAATACTGCCACGAATACCGTAACGAGTTCAGGGAATGTGAGTATCTCTGGGACTTTTGGGACACCTAGTAACTCGACCATTACCATGACCGGAGCGACAACGACGCTTAACACGGGAGTTCAAGCGGGAAGCTTGGCTGTGAGTGGAACGGGAAGCGTAACAGTAGCCACGACAGCCTTGAACTTGGCGGGTACTTTAAGTGTAGCCACAGGTGGGAGTCTGACAGATGCAACGAGCAATCTGGGGATGAGTGTTGCAGGGACAGCGACGATCAATGGAAGTATAACAGGCGGAAGCGGGACAGACAGCTTTGGATCGGTGGGGGGCAGTGGAACTTGGAATGCCAGTAGTGGAACAAGTTCTGTGAGTGGCGGAATCAGTGTAACGACCCTGAGTGCAGGGACGGGGACCATTAACCTGACGGGCACACAGACAATTAGCACCGGGTATACCTTTAATAATCTAACGGTGACCGCTGGAGCAGGAACCGTTACGCTGGGAACGAGTGAGACCATTAGCGGGAATGTGACGATCACGTCAGGGGTTGTGGCCGCAGGGACGACGCTGAATGTGGGAGGGAACTGGACAAACACCCCTGGAGTGACCGGGTTCACAGCGGGGAGTTCGACAGTAAACTTCACAGGTGCGGTGACGCACAGCCTCAGCGGAGCGACAAACTTTGCTGGGCTAAGCGATACAATCGCAGGGTCAACCTTGACGTTTAGTGCGACACAGACGTTTGGGGTGTCAGGGCTTCTGACACTCAGTGGTGCGAGTGGAAGTTTAATAACGGTACAATCAAGTGTGGGTGGAACGACGTGGAGTCTCAACAACACCGGGACAAATAGTGTCAGTTATGTGAAGGTGTCAGATAGTCCTGCAACTACGGCGAGTGTTAATGCCAGCAATTCTATAGACGCGACAGGGAACAATACGAACTGGGTGTTCGCAGCGATCAGTTGGAAGACGAGCGGAACAACAGATGCGAACCTTGCAAGTAACTGGTCAACCGGTGTCACACCCGGGCAATACGATAGTGCGACAGTGCCCGCCGGCGGGACCCAGCCGATACAAACCGGGGCACTAAGTTTGAAGGGCTTGACGCTGTCTGCGGCAGGGTCAAGCTGGTCGAATGGAGGTCAGAACCTCAGTATCGGGACCGGTGGGTTGAGTAACTCAGGGACCTTTACTTATACGGGAGTGGGGACACTCACAGGGATGCCCGCTAGTTTTGGAGGGACGTTTGTCTACTCGGGTGGGACCGTCGGGATGCTAGCGGGCGTGACTGGGTACACGAACTTGACAGTAAGTGGCGGAACAATAACGGCGATTAATGCAAGTGTCAGCGGAAGTAGTTTGGTATCTGGAGGAACGCTGAGTGTACCGAATGCGATCACGTTGACGTTGAATGGAGCTAGCAACCAAGTCACAGGAGGCACCCTACAGATACAAAGTGGTGGCATCGTCAATGCGGGAACAAATAACTTCAGTATCTTGACGACAGGAATCTTGGACACCTCCGGGACCTTAGACTGTGGGGCTTTTGCCAGCAGTGGAACAGGCGGGGTGACGAATACAGCAAGCAATACCATCAATGCCAGCGGGGCGGTGAGTATCAGTGGACCTTTTGGTACGCCGACAAACTCAACGATACAGATGAGTAAAACGGCAACCATCAACACGGCGACGCAGATAGGGAACCTAACGTTAGTAGCCGGTTCAACGCCTGTAGTAACGACAAGTGTGTCTGGGTTGAACGTGGGTGGTAACCTGAGTGTGCCGCTTGGGACAACCTTAACGGATACAACTCTGGGGATAACTGTCACCGGAAGTGTAACGGTAGGGGGTACTCTAAACGGTGGTAGTGGGACGGATGCCTTGGGAGGGACGACTGTAACAGGGACCTGGAGTGCCAGCACTGGGACAACGACGGTCAGCGGGAACATTACAGCTTCTGGAGGGACCGTAAACTTAAACTCTGCAGCGACCGTCAAGGTTAGCGGGAACTTAACCCTGGGAACTGTGACAAACCCCAGTGGCTCAACGATCAATTTCAACGGAGTCGGAGCCCAAACGATAGTGCCGAATGGGCAGAGTTTGGGAGCTGTGACGATGAGCGGAACTGGGGGAGTGAGCCTGAGTGGGACTGCGACGATGAGCAGTCTGAGTGTGAGTGCTGGTGAGACGTTGACGGTAGGTGGTGGTACAACAACGGTGTTGACGGTGAACGGGCTGTACGCGAATGCGGGAACAACGTCGTTAAGCTCGACAGCTGTAGGAGCCCCGACGACGTTAACGATGGGGCCTGGGACGAGCATCAACAACACAGGAGGAACCCTTCAGGTAAGCAGTTCTACGGGATTGGTGACGCTTGATACGAGTTCTGGAACAACGACGCTCAGCGGTAATGCTTTGATCTTGAATGGAAAGGCCTTAACTTTGAGCGGGTTAACGGCGACTGTGGCACAAACGCTGACCACGACGGACACTCTGACGTTGACGGGAAGTAACACGTTTAATGCTGGGCTTACGGTGAATGCGGCAGGGGCGAGTGTTGCGCAGGGGACAAGCACGTTAAGTGCCTCGACGTTGAGTGTGACGGCGGGGAGCTATACGCTAGGAGCGGGAAGCCTGAGTGTGAGCGGAGCCCTAACGAATGGGGGAACGTTCACGGTTAATGGGACCCCGACGACATTTAGTGTTGGATCACTGACGAGTACGGGGACCTGGACAAACACTGCCACGAATACCGTAACGAGTTCAGGGAATGTGAGTATCTCTGGGACTTTTGGGACACCTAGTAACTCGACCATTACCATGACCGGAGCGACAACGACGCTTAACGCAGCTGTTCCTTTAGGAAGTCTGACGACAAATCCATCTTCGGGCACAATTAGTTTAAGTACAAATCCATTATCGTTAACCAAGAATCTTCGTGTTCTGGCAGGCAACCTTGATATGGCCGGGCTTAGCATTACAATGACCGGTGCTGGGAACTTATCAGGAACAGTTAGTAATTCTGGTGCGGCCGCAGGGTTTACGGCAAATGCAGCAATTACCCTTGCTGGTGCCACTTCGATTACAACGAATAATGGGAACATCGATTTTGTGAGTACGATAGGGAACAGCAGTGCGCAAAGTTTAACATTGAATGCGGGAAGCAGTGGGAATGTAGCGTTTGGTGGTAGCGTAGGAAGCGGGACTGCCTTAGGAGCGATCACGATAACTGATGCGTCAAATGTATCGGGGAACACGACCGGGACCGCAGTAGCGTCATCGATAAATGGGGCAAGCCTGACGCAGAGTGCTGGGACGACGTTGACTTGGTTAGGTGCGGTTACGACGACGGGAGCTGTGGGCATCACGGGAGTGGGAGTAACGCTCAATGGAGCGGTGTCTGCTTCTGGTGGGTTTAGTTCGAGTGGGACCGGAGCGTTTAGCTCGACAGCGACAGGAACGATAACCACAAGCGGAACAAACGCCATCAGCATTACAACGACAACTGGAGCGGGAAGCATCAGTGTGGGTGGAGCGCTGACGACGGCATCTAGCGGTGGAGTTACGATAAAGTCTAGTGGATCGATGGTAGGTTTGACAGCGGGGATAAGTACTGTAAGTGGAACTGTGGCGATTGATTCTTTATCAGGGACGACAGTCAGCTCAGCAGGAACAATCACAGCAACTGGAACTTCTGCGGTGACCTTTGGTGGAATATTGGCTGGGGCCCTGACGACGAGTGGGAATGTGGTGACAACTGGTGGAGCGGTGACGTTCACACGAGCGGTAACCCTGGGTGGCCCGGTCAGTGTTGATACGACGAACGCCGGAGGACTACCTGCGGGAGCGAACATCGATTTTGTGAGTACGGTTGATGGAGCTTATGCTCTCAATTTAAACTCTGGAAGTACGGGAAACACAACCATCACTGGGGTAATAGGAACTGGGTCACTAAGTTCAAACCGCCTAACGACTCTAACAATCTCAAATTCCAACACCGCAACGTTCTCTTCGGCTGTCTGGCTTTCAGGCCCGGCTACAGTCTCAGCTGCCTCGGTTGTAATCAGTGGTAGTTTCAACGCTCAGAATTCGGCAATCAACCTTTATGGGCAAGCAGGAACTCCTGGCCAAGCTCTGAATGTCGGTGGAACCTATATATCCGCTTCGTCTTTGGCGAACATTAATTCAGCTTCATCAATCACAATTGGGCAATCGGGAACGCAATCCGGATTGATTACTATTACGGGAGTAACGTTAGCGGCGACTATTTCCGGCCTTACAGCGGTGAACATCAATTCAGACTCCGGAGCTGGTGGAATTGCACTCAACGACACAGGTGGTACTGCTTTTGATGCGAACGCCAATACGAATATTGTTCTTACGCTAAGCTCTGGCACCAGTGGTATCACTGCGTCTAATGGAGGAACTCAAGCCTCTATCGCAAATACGGGTACCGGCTCGACTACCGTTCTTAAGACAAACTCCACGGGGCTGACGAGCTTAGGTGCAACAACGTCGGGTAACAGGATTGTTTTTGCCAGTGGTTCGCAACCCGTTCAAATTATCAATTCTACCGGGAGCGGAACTGTTGCGCTCGGCAGTCTAGGAGCGTTGACGATTGGTGGTACGGGCAATTCTGTAACTGGTAATCGAAATTTCGACGTCACAACGGCTTCAGGATCCGATTTAACCTTTTCGCAACCTTTGAATATTGGTACTGGAAACCTAACTTTATCCCCCGGTGGAAAAATAGTTTGGGCATATCCGTACATTGCATCGCCGAACTATTCGGTGATTTCCACTGGCTCAACCTGGGCGTTTAATTCCCCCGTAATTCTTAATGCTAACACATACCTCAGCGAGGGGGTGGGCGCATCTTCAACGTCGATCACTTTTAGCAGTACGGCCACCATCAACGACGGAACCGTTAACACGCATAGTTTGACTATTGATGGAGGCACCTCAACTCCCGCAAGTGTCACTTTTGGCGGGGACATTGGTGCAGGGACCGGCGGCGACTTGGCAGCGTTCACCGTTCAAAATGTTTCAACGGCCACTTTCGCGAACGTCGGTTCATCGAGTCTCCCGCAAGTCGGCGTCAGTGGGGCCTTTTCGGTCAGCACCACCGGTGCGATTACTTGGACCGGAAGTTACTACAGCACGGGCGCGGCGCAGACCTGGTTCGCAGGCGGATCGCTCTCAACGCCAACGGCGCAGACGATGAATGCACCATCGGCGGCGGTCAGTTGGACAACTCCCGCCTCGCTCAACCTTTACGGAAATTTTACGGGAACCGGTACAAATGTTATCTACACGTTCAAGAGTAATGACATCGGGTTGAACCCCTCGGGAACAACCTATGGCGCCTGGACCCTTGGCTCCACAACGAACGAATTGGATTTGCAAACTGTCACCGCGACGACCCTGATGAACGTTGGCTACACCGACAGCAACTCTGCACACTGGAATCTAGACGACAGCGAACTGGCTTCGTTAAACGTGGCGACCTTCGTGGGCAAACAATTAGTGGTAGGACTATCAGGCACTCAATCGGGAACCATCACGATCCAGACAGCGAATCTGTCAGCGGCCAACAGTGGCAGCGGTCTAGCTTTGGTTGCCAACAGCGATGCCGCGACAGGTTCCATCGTCCTTGATACCGCAAGTAATAATGCCGACGCGCTTAATACCGGTTCTGGCAGTATCACCTTGAACGCCTACGCTAGCATCACGGCACTTCAAATTCCGCACACGCCTAGTTCAACCTTTAGCGATTTGGTCACCTCAGGCGCTATTACCCTCTCGACAAACACGTTGTCGGGAAGTGAGATAGGACAAGGCCCCCTGGCAACCTACGCCGCTAGCTACTCTGGCTACTACCCCATCGTCATTAACGACACAGCTGGTGTTGTCAACGTTTCGGGGAAAAACAGTTCTGGCGTTTGGCTCATGGGCAATGGCACGGCGATCCAACTCGGCACAACAACCGGCAATAGTGGCTCTATTACAACAGACCTGTATGGAAATTCTGGCACTATCTATTTAACACAGAATGTTAATACCAATGGTAATCCTTTGGTCTACAACGGACCAGTTGTCTTGAGTAGTTCGGTCACCCTAACAACTTTAGGTGGCGATGTATCGTTCAATTCGACTCTTGACGACGCTTCTTCTGGAAGTCACTCACTGACCATAGCAGCGACTGCGGGAGCTGTGACTTTTACAGGAGCTGTTGGCGGTACAACTCCGTTAGGCGCGTTGTCGGTGACGAGTGCCTCGACCATCCACACGGTCAATACCGTGACAACTTCAACCACAGGCGGTGGCACGGGCAACGTGTCGTTCACGCACACGGGCGTCCTGACGATGGATGATGCCACTAGTACTGCAGACACCACAAACTTCGATTACAACCTGGCGGGAACCTTTACCGAAAGCGGTAGCGGAGGCACTGTCAATATCGCAGCCGATCTTAAGTCGACAGATAGTCCAGCCGGAGCAATCAACGTTATCAGCTTTGCGGACCCCATCACGTTGACGGGGAACGTCCAGATCTCGACCACAGGCGGCACTAACGCCAACCAAACCTTTGCCTCCACCATCGACGGCGGTAGTGGCCCGTACGCTTTCATCACGGACGGCACCGGAACTAAGACCTTTGATGGAACGATAGGGGGAACAACGCGCCTAGCGTCGTTTACCTCTACCTCGGCAGGAACGCTTCAACTCAATGCCGACCTCAAGACGAACGGTACGATCATCTCGGCCGATACTACCGTGAATCTGAATTCTAGTTCAGGGGCGCTGGACTCTGGTTCCGGTTCGATCACAATATCGAACGCATGGAACGTTTTGCAAAATTACACGATTTCTTCAAGTAACGCGGGTGCTTCCCATAGTTTTGGCGCAGGGACAGTAACGTCTGGTAAGACTCTTACCTGGGCAACTTCTGGAACGGCAACAGTAAACAGTTTAGCGAGCACGGCTTCAACGGCAAATCTTACCTTCGACAACACGGGAACAGTTTCGATCACGGGCGCAACAGGCGCTTTAGGCAACAGCTTTGCGAATGTCAATTTGAACCAACCTTCTGGCGGCATCGTCAACTTCAATGGTGCCCTGTATGCGGGCACACTGACGCAAAGTTATGGCTCACCAACCAACACGGGGGCGGGGACCACAAACCTCAACAGCAACGTGACGGTCGGTAATCTTACCGTATCGAGCGCAGGGACGATGGCGGTGACGACCTCGACGGCACCAACTGTGACAGTGAACGGTGTTACTACCGTTGGCGAGAATACCAACACCTATTCTGGTACGTTGGATTTAAGAAAAGCCAGTGCTTCCCTAGGCAGCAGTACCGCCGATGTTATTGTCCTAGGCAAAGGACAATTAAATTTTGACCAAGCAACGGTGACCGTCTTGCATAATCTGCAAGCCAACGCGGCAGTTGCAGGATCGTTGATCAATTTCAACCAAGCTTCCGTGACTGTGAACAACAATGTAGACTTGTCGAATGGCAGTAGTAGTGCCGGGCAAGTCGCTGTCACTCTTTCGAGCTCTTCTAGTGTGCCTTCGAGTTTGACGGTCAAAGGTTCTAGCGCCAACTTTGACACTGCTGGCACTGTGACCGACCTTACACCTAGCAACCATACCTTAACCTTAGCCAACGGTTCCACGATAACCTTAACTTCTTTCCCCAGCGCTCGACTGGGAAATCTGGTAATCGGCGGGGCTACGCCTGTAGTGTTCACCAATAGTGGGACAAGCAACAATGCCACAGATTCTGTTTATAGTTTGAGTATCGACAATGGTGGCAGTTTGAGTTGGAGTGCCAATAACTTTAATGTCACGACAACCGCGACTTTGGGCGGAACCTCCTCGGGTACGATAACGGCCTCGGCTACCGCTGGGTTTAAAGTGGGTACTAACCTGACGTTGAATAAAACTTCGACTCTAAGTGTAGCCAACGGTGACTTTGCTGTTTTAGGAAACCTAGCCTTAAACGGATCTGGTACAGTCACCTTATCGACGGCATCGAGTGCGACAAACTTTGGGGCCACACCGCTTTTCGAAGTAGCAGGTAACCTGACGTGGTCCAGCACAGCCACTTCTGTTTTAGATCTGAGTGCTAGTACGGCGACTTTCTCGGGGGCTCAAATTGCGGGCACCAACGTCACGGCTTCGGCGGGTGCGACAGGCAAGCTTAAAGCGGGTTTAGGTATCCTCAAGGTTGGTTCGGCGTCCAACACCGGAGCAACTGGTGGCGCCTTGACTTGGCTCGGCGGCTCAATCCTTGAAAATACGGGCACGTTAGACTTCTGGGGAAATGTGACTGTGACAGCCCCTGGTGCCTTTACGAAGAACACCAGTGGACTGTGGGCGTGGGGTGATCCTGCGGCAACCAGTGCGACCACGAGTACTTTGGCTGTGCCCACTGGCACCGACCTGGGGGCTGTGAAAGTTTGGGATAAAGCCACCGTTACGGCAACCGATCAAACCTTTACCACCGATGCCGTCACGAACCGGGGAGCCCTAACACTGAATGGCTGTACGATCACCGCCAATTCTGGGCAAGACTGGACGTTGGCGGGGGCCGCTGTTCTGACGCTAGACTCTTCGGCCGCAAACTCCTCGGTCTTGTCGCTGGCGACGGCGCCGAGTTATTCCAACCTCACCATCGGGACGGGGTGCCAGTTCAACCTTACCAATGCCTCGGTACACGTCGGCGCCGGTAAGACGGTAGCCGTTCAAGGAACTCTAGCGCTCTCGACTTCGGCGACTAACCTGCATAACACCACAAACGGGTTCTTCTTGGGGGCGGGGACCCTAGTTTCAAATACAGGAACAATTAACCTGACAGCGACGCAGGGTGGCAACCCCATTCGCTTTGAAGGGCCAGGAACCTCCCTTGCCGCCGACGCGCTATGGTCTGGCTCTGATTTGTCGTGGACCGGCGGTGATTTGGCCTTGGCGTCGATGAACTTCCAGGCCGCGGGGACTCTTACCGTCCCTGCCGCGGGTGTTCTCTATCTCGATGATGGCTATAACCGGGTAAATAACCTCACCATTCTTGGCTTCCTGTCGTTTAATCCTTTTGCGGGAACCACCGCGCAGAACCTCGAAGTCGATGGCAACTGGGATGATTCCTCCTCGGCTGCACCTATTTTGGGCCTGAGCGCAACAAACGGCAGCACCGTCACCTTTAACAACACGGTTGCCGTCACCCTCAAAACGGGTACAGGTACAGCGGGCCTTGGTACAGGCAAAAACTTGTACAACCTGACCCTAGCGGGGACGGGCAAAGTTACCCTCTCGGGCGGCGACTTGGGGCTGTGGGGGAGTCTGACGCAAAACGCCACGGCGTCGCTCGATGTGACGAACCGTAATGTGTTGGTCGAAGGCAACCTAAGCCTTACTCCCACGGCGACCTCGCAGACGACAACCACAGGCTCAACCTTGTTTGCCGTTCCCACGGGGGCTCGCACGGTGACACTCACCTCTGGTTTGGCGCTCAACGATTTTGTGCTCAATGCGTCGGGGGGGAGTTTGACCCAAGCCTCTGACGTGACCGTCCACCGCCTAGTGGCCTTTAAAGGAAACTGGAATACCAACGGCTTCAACCTAACGACCACCGAAGATTTTGTGGCCTACGGCTCGGCCTACCAGTCCTACACGCTGGGGGGCAACACCTACTACCCCATGGACGATGGCGAGCTAGCTTCGCGCGGGGCCAGCTACTACCAGCGCAAGCTCGGTTACCCTTATTTTGGCGGAACCTCTGAAACGGTTGCGGCGATGCACTCGGCTCTGGGGGCTGCGTTTGGGCTCACCTTAGACGATGGTACCCGCACCACCGACCCGGCACCTGGACTCCAAACGGCAACCTTTACCATGTCGGCTGGTAAAACGCTGGCGGTGGGCCGCAACTTCTACAACTTTGGGGCGTCGATGACGGCCTCGGGCGTGTGGACGCTCCTCCTCCCCGACAAGTGGACTTTAGTAACACTCAACGCTCAAAAAACCACCGATTGGTTTGGCGAGCCTTTTGCCGTGGCAATTGCGACAGCGTCCGGTATGACGGTACAAAACTCGAAGTCGGTCGACTCTGCCGGTAACCCTGTTATGGTGGCGGCGGCGCAAACCAGCGTGGCTGGCACTTACACTCCTGGGACCACGACGGCGTCGCCTGTCTGGTTGTCGGCGGTGGGGTTAACCACGTGCACGAACTGGGACAACACTCAACCTGACATCGATTCGGTGTCGACCAACCAAACGACGACGCGCTTTGATAACCTGGTCGAAGTGCACTTCTCGAAACCGATGCTCGATTCCAGCGGCGAGGCCAACAGCGCCGTGGGGTCAACGACGGCCGAGGACGATGTGCGCTTCGGAGTAACCTCGGCGGTCACCGCCGCGCAAACTGCCTCGGTGAATACCGCCAGCGATTACGCCGTCACCGAGCCCCAAGTCAGCGCCAATAGCTCGGTGCTGGGCTTTATTGCCTCGGGCACGGCCACTTGGAATACCGATGCTACAGGAACTTTGGCGGGTGGTGCCAATGCCGGGGAAGGGGGAGCCTCCAGCACAGACCGTTCGGGAGTTCATCAAACGTTAGTTCCTGATGTCACCATCGAGAAGGGGCGCTTGTACGACACTTCAGGCAACCCGATTGTCAACCGCGACGGGGTCAACGACAACGGGGCTACGGGCGCGGGGCTGTCGACCGTGTATGAACAAACCGCCGACGGGGCGCGACCCGTTCTGATCAAAGTGCTCATTGGTCAGCAGAACCACGCCTCCTCTCCCTCGTCGTATACTCCTGACGATAGCCACAACTACTTTAAGTTGGTGTTCTCGGAACCTGTCACCGTTCCCGGTGTCGCGATGCCGGCGTCGAACACGGCCGCAACGACAGCGCTAGGTGATGCCTGGGGGTCGTCGAATGTCACGGTGACGGGCCTGTTCAGCTACGCCGGCACGTTGGACCGCTCGACTCGTACTTATGGGGAGGCACACCCCGGCGTGGACCCGACCACCGACACGACAAACTACCCCAACTTGGTTAACGATTCGTTGTTCCGTACCACGTCGCAAGATTTGATAGTCTCGATTGCGGGTTACTCCACAGGCACCGGGGCCGCCACCTACTGGGATGGGTTTATCTGGAACACCACAGTCCCCACAGGACACTACACGGTTCAACCGTTGACCTCGATGGCAGCCATCAAGGACGCCTCGGGCAACTTGCTCGAAGACGGGCAAGTGACTTATGTGTCACCGCTGTCAGCCTCGGCGGACCCCAAGACGGGCTTTACCATTGCCGCCGATACAACCGCTAATGAACAGGCCGGGCTGACGCAAAACGGCGGTACGGCCTTGAGTGTGTATTCATCACGCCTGGATTCTGGGCTTAACCCCATCACTGCGTGGGAGGTTGACCCGCCGGTGTTTGCTCCCTTTAGTGTCGATGGGAACAACTACTACGAGCTTTTGCCGACCGATCTTTTGAATGATGGGCTTGTGCACCAATTCCAGATCCATATCTTGGCAAATACCGTGAATCAGCCTGATGGTGGTTACAATACGCCCGCAGGATGGAATTCCACCACACCTGCTCAGCCTGATACGACACTTCTGCAGTTCGGTTTGCGAGACTCGTCTTTAAAAGATATTGCCTCGGGCTTCAGTTTTGAATCGGCTGTTGAAAAGACCTTTTCCTCTTCGTACAATTTGCCTCCGACGGGGTCTAGCCCTTTCAGTGGCAATACAACGGTTCAGAATACTCTATTCACACCAGGGAGCTTACCTGGCACACAGAACCCACCGGATATTACCCAAGATGACGGTTATTTTAATCTGGCCATCAATGTGAATACCGAACCTGGTTCATGGAGGGTTACTTCCTCCTTTACGGTCAACTACAATATGTTTTCGGGTATGCTCACCAACCTTTCGGGAGTTCTGCTGGGAAGTTTGAGCAACTTTCATTCCATTGACCGGACTCCTCCGACCATAGTCCTGACTCTCGCCGCGCGAGGTGCCACGCGTGAATATGTGCAGTTCAGCCGTTTGGTAACATTAACCTCCAGTCTTGCTAATTATTCCGATGTTCTTTCTGTTGTTGGCGACCCGTCGCTGACAATAAAAGATATTGTCCCTGCAAATTCGGGAGATAGTTTGAGTGCACCTCTTCAAGAAATATTTGTTGATTTTAATCAGCCGTTGACAGCAGATCAAATTATGAACGACAGGATAAAGGCAACCTCGTCTACCAGTATTACTGCCAACATTAACCAAATCGATGCCTCTATAAGTTACCCCATAAGTGATTTGGCGCTTGATGTTGTCGATCCTGTTTGGGCTTCAGACGGGTCTGGCGGTCAGCTGAATCAAACAGGCACGGCACATGTGGTCCATGATTTCTTGACCGGTACCGAGTACCTGACTTCTCGAGATATTGACCTTCAGGCACAGGTCTGGGGAACCACGACGACAAGTTTGCCGGTCAGATTATATTTTGATCATCTTGATACCTCGCGAGATACAAATCACATTTGGCTTCCGACTGGCCTGTTTAGCCTCACACCAGCCTTTGGAACTTCTTACACCGTCGTTCCTCAATCGGGGAACAGTAATGCCCGATACCTTGACCCTTATGCATCGCAAACAAACACATTAGGCGTATTAAAAAACTTTAAGTTACCTGGTAGTGATCCCGACATTGCAGCCGGTCGAACGATGGAGTTTTTATTCCGCATTGGATCGTTGTACGCTGTTCATGCGCTCGCGCCTGACACAGATCCTCGGCAAATGAGTTTGTGGAGCTTTCCTTTTAAAGCAATTACCACGCAAAAAAATGGCGTGACCGTGCTCAATAACGTTATCGACCCCACCAAGGGGCAAGAGACCGAGATTTTGTACACGATGAAGCGTTCGGGCATTGCGACCATCCAAGTCTTTGACCTGGACGGTAACCTCATCAAGGTTCTACACCGGGGACGCCAATCGTCGGGTGATTACACGCTGTTCTGGGATGGCACCAACACCGGCGGGCGTCCCGTGGCGCGGGGTATCTACTTTATTAGAGTGGTTGCGCCCGACACCGACGAAACACGTAATGTGTTGATTATTAAATAGGTGGTGAATCGCCAACCTTCCTTGACGCTGGCGAAAATTACCTAAAATTAAAGTCATTTGAATGGCATAGGAAAGCGACATTTGCTCGATGTTGCAACTAGTTAACGGCTGCTTTATATTCCTCCCATGAGTAGCTTTCAAAAGGTCGTCGAAAGATTTAAACGGCTTCACAAACCGCATGCCAGGAATATATTGAAGCAATACCTGGTTCGACTTATCTATAACGAGTTAAAAGCTCAAGGAGTTCTTAAATGACTGATATTCTGACCTACAAAGATTTTCTTGGTTGTCAACAACGGTTTAGAAGTTCCGCTTTTCACCGGCGGCCAGGTTCCGCTTTTATTTGATTATTCCGGGTCAACGACCCCTATTTTCAATCGGTCTTTCATTCTGTAAGAATCTCCTTTTAGGCTCAGGATATGCGCGT
>DAIDHT010000014.1:0-99144 GCA_027451945.1 Spirochaetales bacterium | reverse complement strand
ACCCTTATTTTGTTGTTAATTGCCTGGTGACCATAGCGGAGAGGCCCCACCCGTTCCCATCCCGAACACGGAAGTTAAGCTCTCCCGCGCCGATGATACTGCTATCGCGGGAAAGTAGGTCGTCGCCAGGCTCTTTTTTTTCTGTTATAGTGCCTACGTGAAGTCTTTGTTTGTGTTTTTTATCGTAGTTTTAATCGCCGCGTTTTTGGTTTCGGCTGGCTTAAGCATTTCTTTTTTAGTAGGGGCTAACCCTGCCCTGAACTTTCCTCAATCAAATCATATTGAAACTGAAGTAAGTGCGCCTTATCTGGCCGTACTGTTACCCGATTCTCGTGAAGCCTTTATGCGAGAACTCCTTGAGGGCATTCAGGTGCAGGCCAACCAGGAACATGTTGAAATGGAGGTCGCGACGTACGGACTTTCAGAAGGCAGTGCCGTGGCCAACATGGAACGCCTGACCTTGGCCAGGGTGGCAGGTATTTTACTCTTGCCCCCCGAAGACCCTCGTATTTTAAAAGCCATTGATCAAGCCGAAGCTCATGGCGTGCCGGTAGTCCTCTTAGATCGGGATTTTCCTCAATCCCGGCGTCGGGCGTTTGTTGGCCCCAGTCCCTATCAAGAGGGCAGTGAAATGGCAAGGTTGATTGAAAAACTCGGTTTAAAAGACCTTCACGTCGGTGTTTTGTTGAGTCAGGTTGATCAAAAACGCCAAACAGTGTCTTCAAGCTTGTTGGTCAATGGGATAGCCGAAGGGCTAGGCAAGCCAAGTTTGCCATTAGATATGGACGAGCGGATTTCGCCGCCTGGTCGGTTTGCCGGAGAAGAACTGGTTTGGCAGCTATTTTATTCTGACCCACGCTTAAATGTTTTAGTGACTACCACAGCCAAAGATTCGCTAAGTGCCTTGCAAGCCGTCACCGAAGCTAACAAATTGGGTACCGTCAACCTGATTGCTGTTGGTGAGGACCATGAGCTCAAGAGTGCCCTTCGTCAGGGTATCTTAAAAGGCTTAATTCTTCGCGACCCCGTGGGTTGGGGAAAAACTGCCGTAAAAACTCTCGTCGCGATAATTCATGGCGAGAGTGTTTCGTCGTACATCAGCCTCCCTGTTAAAGGCTATACCAGCGGAGAAGCTCTGCCATGAATCGCGTTCTTTTATGGTTTAGTTCCATCAGACGCCGCGTTCTGTTGTTTTCGCTGGGAACGGTAACCTTGCTTGGACTGGTGAGCTTTTATAGCCAATTCAACGCCCAAGGCATGCTTCGTGGCGTTTGGGAAGTTTATGAAGGCCAAAAGTTGCTCTTGAATATTGACGCCTATGTTCGCGAAAGTTCTGACGCGGTCGAATCGTACCTGGCTTTTCGTGGGAGCGATGCTCTTTTGCGCTATAGCCGCATTGCCGAAAAGTTACGCTCGGCTCTCGCTGTCGAAATTAAGGTTCCCTCGGTTTCGGCTGTTAGTCAGGGCATGCGTCGCAACCTTTTAGGGTTAGGTGAAGAGTTTCTTCATGCTTGCCACGAAGCAATTCATGCAAAACGGGGCCGCGAAGAAGAACAGTACTCGACCGAGTACGAGCGTAGTCAGACCATTGCGGGTTTTTTGATTCAAGAGGTCGATCAGCTCTCTCTCGAAGAATTTCGTACCAACCTTTTTCAAGCAAGCCGTGCCTATCGGTTATTAGGCATTCTTCAGTTGACCAATGCTATCATGTTGGCGGCGCTCTTGGGCTTGGCCATCTTGTTAAGTTTCTGGTTTGCGACCATGCTCACCAAGCCCCTCGATAGTCTGGCAAAAGCCTCGGCCGAAATTGCCCGGGGGAATTACCTTGTAGACTTGCCGCCTTCGGGGACGGACGAAACGGAACGCCTGACTGAAGCCTTTCATAAAATGCGTCTTTCGATTATTAGAAGCATCGAAGATATTCGCCACACCTCCGAGGTTGAAACCGAAAACCTGCGCATGAAAAACCTTTTGCGAAATGCCGAGTATCAGGCCTTGCAGGCGCAGATTAACCCGCACTTTTTATTCAATACCTTGAACGCCGCCAGTCAGCTGGCCATGATGGAAGAAGCTCCGCAAACCGAGATGTTTTTGCAGAACCTGGCGCGGCTCATGCGGCATAATATTCGTAAGCTAGACCAGCCGGTTCCCTTGGTCGAAGAGCTCGACAGCTTGGCCAACTATATTTATGTGGTACGTATTCGTTTCGGTAGCCGGATCAGGTTTGTCCTTAAGGGGTTTTCTCAAGCGGCAAATGTTCTGATGCCCCCTATGACCCTTCAGCCTTTGGTCGAAAATGCGATTTTGCATGGGCTAAAAGAACGGGAGGCAGGCGGTACAGTGACAGTCGAGGTTCTTGCTCCCGATGCCAAAGGCTGTCATTTGATCATCTCGGATGACGGCGAAGGGATGGAGAGTGAGGTCTTACAACGCTATCTCGACGACGATGAAGGGGGAATGACCCTGGGCGGGCAGTCTACCGGCATTGGTTTGGGTAATGTGATTCACCGGTTGAGGCTTTTTTATGGGCGAAAGGATGTGATTCACATCGAAAGTCAAAAAGGCTACGGAACGCAAATTCATATTATACTTCCTCCAGGGGCGGAGCGGGAAAGTGGATAAAGTTCTCATAGTCGACGATGAACAGCCGGTAGTTGACGGTCTGAGTTACCTCATTGCCAAGCATTTTGATGACCTTACCTGTTCGATCGCTCGGACAGGTCGAGAAGCGATCGAGATGGTTCGTTTGCACCATCCCGATATTGTTTTGATGGATGTCCGAATGCCGGGCATTTCGGGGATTGACGCGATTCGCGAGTTAAAGCAGGTTAGTCCTCAAACTGTCTATATCGTCGTGACGGCCTACGAACGTTTTGAAATTGCCAAAGAAGCCGTGGGACTGGGGGTTTTTGATTACCTGCTTAAGCCACTGGCACGCGAAGCTTTGGTTGATGTCCTGAACCGGGCCAGACACCTTGTTTCGGAACGGCGTCACCAGCAGTTCCGCGAAATTAGCACCAAAGACTGGAAGGACGAGGCAGAGGTCTTTTTAGAGCAAACCCTGCTGTTCCACTTGGCCGCCCGACCAGAAAACCTCGAGATTGACCATCTATTAAAGTTGCTTAACCTCGAAGCTGATAAGGGTTGTGTGGTTTGGTATGAGTGGCAAAAAGCTTCGCTTTCGGGCAAGACCGAGTTTGAGCAGTGGCGAAGTCTGGTAAAATTCAAACTTAGGTGTGCTGTGGGCCCCTGGAAAGACGGGCGGTTTGCGGTTTTTCTTCCGGTGGTTGCCGATTCGAATCCCTGGGAAAAATTGCCGTTGCCCCCCGAGAAGGTCCTTTGGCGGGCGTTTGTAGGAACTGTCGAACCGCTAGAGCGCTTTTCGTACTCGTATGGCGAGGCCCTTTGGGCTTTAGGAACGGCAGAATGGGGCTGTTTGAACCTTAAAGCCAAGGAAGCGGCAGGTCCGCCCTCGTATCCGTACGAGCTAGAACAAGAGTTGCTTAAAAGTATCAGCCGTGGCGAGGTGGAACAGACCGCGCCCTTGGCTACCGCTTATGTGCAAGCTTTGGCGGGACAGACCAGGTCTGAGTCCGAAGTAACGACCGCCTTGGTCGATTTTCTTGCGGTTCTGGCTTTTACCCGGGCGCAAGAAGGTGTCGAAATTCCCCGCGATGAGCTCAAGCACCTCCGTGATGCTTTGCCCACAGAGTCGAGTGCCACCGAAGCTTTTACCCAATTTGTTTTGAGGTGGACCTATCGTGCTCGTAAAGGGGGCGATGGTTCCCCGCTTGTCGAAAAAACGATGGAATTCCTCCGTGAAAATTTTCAAAAGCCAATTTCGTTGGATGATGCTGCCCGCTACGTTGGGGTACACCCGCAATACCTTAGCCGGACGTTTTCGCAAGAACGTGGCCAAAACTTTGTGGATGTCTTAACCAGGCTCCGAATGGCCAAAGCCCGCGAGATGCTCCGCGAAGGGCGCAGTGTCAAAGAAACCTCGGCACAACTTGGCTATTCGGACCCCGGGTATTTTTCTCGGCTGTTTAAAAAATGGGAAGGTCTTTCACCGGGCGATTTTGCCCAAGGAAAACGGGAGAAACTATGAGACGTGTTCACCCTTGGCGAAAGGCTGGGACTTTCGCTCTGCTTTCGTTGCTGGGAGTTCTGCTACTCTTGGCAAGTTGTTCTCAGGGGGGCAAAAGCCCCGAGTCGGTACCTAAACCTATAAAAATTGGTCTATCGATGGACAGCTTTGTGGTTGAGCGCTGGATTCGCGACCGGGATATTTTTGTGTCGACGGCAGAAGCCCTAGGCGCCCAGGTCATCGTTCAAGTCGCTAACGAGGACCCTGAAGTTCAAAGTGAACAAATTATGGCTTTAAAAAACCAGGGGATCGACGTGCTCGTGGTGGTAGCTAACAATGGCAAGCTCCTGGGACCGGTGGTGCGGCAAGTCCACGATAGCGGCATTCCCGTGATTTCGTACGACCGCTTGGTACTCAACGGCAAATGTGATTTGTACATCTCGTACGACAACGTCAAAAGCGGCGAATTGATGGCGCAATACTTGGTACACCGCTTAAAACACAAAAAGGTGATGCGGTTTGTGATCGTCAATGGGGCGCGTAGTGACAACAATAGCACGTTGATGAATCAAGGCTACCATCGCGTGCTGGACCCGTTGGTCAAAGAGGGACGAGCCAAGATTCTCGACGAAATTTGGTTAAAAGCCTGGAGTTCCGACGAAGCAGAAAGGGCGTTTAGTAAGGCAATTCCCACTTTGGGGAATTTTGACGGGGTGATCGCCGCAGACGATTTGATTGCAGAACCCGTCATACGGGTTTTAGCTCAGCGGAGGATGCTGGACCATGTTCTGGTCACGGGGATGGATGCCGATTTGCTGGCTTGTCAGCACATTGTCCAAGGGACACAGGCGATGACGGTGTACAAACCGATTGCTCCCTTGGCGCAGAAGGCAGCAAAATACGCGATTATGCTGGCTAAACATGAGCCATTGAACATCACGCAATTCATCAGCGACGGAACCTACCAAATTCCCTATGTCAAGCTCGAACCTATCCCCGTGGATGCCAAAAATATGATGTCGGTGATTGTTCGTGATGGCTTTCATCGTAAGGACGAAATCTACCGCAGAATGTAAAAGCAGTCGAATCATGGATAATCTTGATGTCAAAAAATATATGAAGTTTTTGTCATTTTAGGGACTATGAGTGAAAAAAGCACACAAGATCGCAAAAGGTTCAGCGTTTCCAAACACAAAATCAGGGGTACCATGAACTGTCGGAGGTTTAATCCGACAAATTCTATCCTTTCCCTTGGAGGAAACATGAAAAAGATTCTTTCTTTTTCGATCGCTGCCGCCGCTTTGGCTGCACTGGCTTTGACGAGCTGCGCTCCTCAAGCCCCTGCCGGCCCCAAGAAGCTGGTGATTGGCGCTTCACTCCCCACACAGCGCGAAGCTGTATGGGTTAAGGGCCGCCAGGCCATGGAAAAAGCCGCTGAAGCGGCTGGAGTTATTCTTAAGGTTCAGTCCGCTGACGCCGATGCCGCTCAGCAGGCTACCCAAGTTGACTCTCTGCTCAGCCAGGGCATTCAGGCCCTGATTCTGGCTCCTGCCGATGCTACCACCGCTGCTGCGATGGCTAACAAGGCTGCCGCTCAGAAAGTGCCGGTTGTTTCTTATGACCGCTTGATCCTGGACACCCCGAACATTGCCCTCTACGTTTCTTTCGACAACGTGAAAGTTGGTGAACTGCAGGGTGAATGGCTGACCAAAGCCGTTCCGAAAGGAAACTACCTGATTATGTCAGGCGACCCCGGCGACAACAATGCCAAGCTCTTCAAGCAAGGCGCCATGAGCGTGATCGAGCCTCTCGTCAAGAAGGGCGACATCAAGATCGTTGGCGATCAGGCTGTAGCGAACTGGCTGCCCTCGAACGCTTTGACCATTGTTGAGCAGGCTCTGACTGCCAACAAGAACAAGATCAACGCCATCCTGGCTCCCAACGATGGTACCGCTGGTGGTGCTATTCAGGCTCTTACCGCTCAGAAACTCGAAGGCAAAGTGGCCGTCACCGGTCAGGATGCTGAAGTTGCTGGTCTGCAGAGAATCCTTGACGGTACCCAAGGCATGACCGTGTTCAAGGATAACCGCAAAGAAGCTGAAGCTTCTGTCGCCGCCGCTATTGCTCTGGCTCAGGGTCAACCTGTGTCCGCCATCACCTTCGCTGGTGTTTCGGCCAACCAGACTGTCAACAACGGTAGCGTTGATGTTCCCTCACTGCTCCTGGCGCCTGAAGTCATCACCAAGGCTAACGTCATGGATGTCGTGAACAGCGGTTACGTCAAAGCTTCTGACTTGAAAATGACGAAATAAGGTTTTTGCCGGAAGAATTTCCGACAATTTAACGTCGTGAAAGCGGCGGCTTCGGTCGCCGCTTTTTTGTAGCCGGAGGTTTCCTCCGTCGCACGAACGAGGGGTATATGAGCGAATTCGTATTCGAAATGGATAATATTTCCAAGGAGTTCCCCGGTGTCAAAGCCCTCGACAACGTCAGCTTCCGCGTCAAAAAGGGGGAAATCCACGCCTTGGTCGGAGAGAACGGGGCGGGTAAATCCACTTTGATGAAAGTGCTGAGCGGTGTTCACCCTTTTGGGAGCTACACGGGGCATATTCGCGTCAAGGGTGAGGAAGTGCAATTCCGTAACATCCGTGATAGCGAGCACCATGGGATCGTGGTGATTTATCAGGAGCTAGCCTTGGTGAGGCTTCTGAACATAATGGAAAACCTTTTTTTAGGGAATGAAGTGTCGAAGAATGGCATCATCGATTGGCATGAGGCCTTCGTTCGCACCCAACAATACCTCAAAGAAGTGGGTCTGAATGTTTCGCCGGAGACAAGATTAATCAATCTCGGTGTTGGTCAGCAACAGCTGGTCGAAATCGCCAAAGCGCTTTCGAAAAATGCCGAAATTCTGGTTCTTGATGAACCGACGGCGGCTTTGAACGAAGAAGATAGTAAAAATCTTCTTAAGATTCTGCGTGAACTCAAGAGTAAAGGGGTCACCTGCATCTACATCTCACATAAACTGGAAGAGGTTTTGGAAATCGCCGACTCGATTACGGTCTTGCGGGATGGGCACTCAATCCATTCTCAAGGCGTCCACGATGACGGCGGAATGACCGAAGAAAAGATGATCAACTTTATGGTCGGAAGAAAACTGACCAGCCGCTTCCCCCGCAAGGAACACAAAGCTGGTGAGGTGGTGATGGAGGTGAAAAACTGGACGGTTTATCACCCCGAACTGATCGAAAAGAAAGTCATCGACAACGTGAGTTTTCAGATTCGCAAAGGAGAAATCCTGGGAATCGCGGGTTTAATGGGGGCGGGCCGCACCGAGTTATTTCTTAGTTTGTTTGGCAGGAGCTACGGTAGAGATATTTCGGGAGAGATTTTTATCGACGGAAAAAAACAAACGTTTCATTCACCCCGAGATGCTATTCGCTCTGGATTTACCTACCTTTCCGAAGACCGGAAAGAGAAAGGTCTTGTCTTAGGAATGGACATATTGTCCAACACCACCCTGTCGAGTTTAGAGAAAGTTTCAGATCATGGGGTCATGGAGACTTTTGATAAACAAGTTGTTAAAGCAGGTGTGATCAATTACCTCAAAGAAGTCAGAATCACCAACCATTATGTGAAACAGCTTCAAATTAAGACCCCCTCTATAGAACAGAAAGTAAAAAATCTCTCGGGCGGTAACCAACAAAAAGTAGTCATCGGAAAGTGGCTCATGACCGAGCCCAAGATTCTCGTGCTGGATGAACCGACACGGGGAATCGACGTTGGCGCCAAATTTGAGATCTACAACCTCATGAATGAATTGATTGACAATGGGGTGGCCATTGTTCTGATCAGTTCAGAATTGCCGGAAGTGTTGGGTATGAGCGATCGGGTTTTGGTGATCCACCAAGGCAGAATAACCGGTGATTTACCGTGGCAGGAAGCCACGCAGGAAAAATGCATGTATTACGCCACGGGAGGTAAGTAAGAATGGAAACCCGAAATAAGAGCATGAGCCAGATTATCATCTCTGGCTTTAAAACAAATATTAATCAGTATGCGATGTTCATCGCCCTGATTGTGGTTTGGTTGATCTTTCAGGTGCTTTCGGGGGGCGAATTTATCACTCCGAGAAACCTTTCCAACTTGTTGGGACAGAACGTTTATATCGCCATCCTCGCGGTAGGCATGGTGCTCATCATGGTGGCAGGACATATTGACCTGTCGGTTGGGTGGTTAGGTGGTACCTCTGGTGCGGTAGCGGCCATGGCTTGGTCGGGGTGGCACTGGAACATTTGGGCCGCCATCGCTTTGGCACTCTCTGTTGGTATCTTAACCGGCCTGTGGCAAGGCTTTTGGGTGGCCTACCGAGGTGTGCCCGCCTTCATTGTTACCTTGGGTTCGTTCTTGATGTTCCACGGGTTCATCCTTTTGGCGGTTCACAACGGACAGACGGTTCCTGTTCAGTCAGGTGTTATTTATCAATTTGGCTCGGGCTTCTTGCCCCAGTTGTTCCTTAAAGGAACGGTGGGTAAAGACGTACCCTTCCACGACCTTTCGTTGATGCTAGGGGTGCTCGCCATCGTCCTTTACTGGGTGTTTGAGTTCCGCAGTCGAGCTAACCGTCTCAAGTTCGGTTTTGATGTTCTGCCTTGGGCCCTGCAGTTAGGCAAAATTATTCTGGTATCAATTTTGATTGCTGGGATTTTTGCGATTCAAACCTTCTATGTGGGAATTTCTTACGCCTTCTTGTTCCTGATTTTGTTGGCGCTGTTGTTTGTCTTTATCACCACCAAAACGGTGTTTGGACGGCATATCTACGCCATTGGCGGTAACAAAGAAGCAGCCAAGCTCTCGGGTATTAATATTCGCTCGCGAACGATGTGGGTGTTTATTATCATGGGAACCCTGGCTTCAGTGGCGGGGTTAGTCTTTACCGGTCGTATGGCCAGTGCCTCTCCGGCCGCTGGTAACCTCTGGGAATTGGATACCATCGCCGCGGTTGTCGTGGGTGGTACCTCGACCCTAGGTGGTGAAGGAACGATCATTGGCGCCATTATCGGTGCCTTGTTCATGGGGTCGCTCAATAACGGTATGTACCTGTTGAACTGGGATATTCAGTACCAGTACATCATTAAAGGTGTCATTCTTACCGTTGCTGTTTGGTTTGACATTACATCAAAGAAGCGCCGCTAAAACATGGGGGAGGATCCTTGGGGGTCCTCCCTTGAGGGAGAGAAAGGCAGATGTTACAAGCGGCTGAAATCTCTAAAGTCCGAAATAATACGGCTGTTTTACGAAAAGTCTCGGTGGTCCTAGAGCCGGGAAAAGTCACCGGGGTGTTAAGCCTCGATAAGTCAGAAACTTCCGCTTTGTTGGATATTCTGGCGGGCTTGGATCAGGCTGATTCAGGAAAGATTACCTTAAACCAACAGGTTTTGACCGAAGACCGTCAGGGTTGGGGGGACCAGGGCATACAGCTCGTACCTGGTAGCGGGCGGTTGTTTCCCAATTTGAGTATTTTAGACAACCTGCTGGTGGGAATGAGTAGCAAAAAAAAAGTGGTTCATCAGGATCGGATGATTAAGGCGGTACGACCCACCATCGAATATTTTGGTCTTAAGCGCTCTTTGGATACGCCCGTTGCCCAGCTTTCTGTGGCGGAACGTCGGCTTTTAGCGGTGATTCTCTTCTTTATGCAAGAAGCCAATTACCTCTTAATGCGAGATTGTTTGACTTCGGTTTCGTTAGAGCAATATAAAAAGTTTCAAGAAAAGCTGAAAGATCTAAAAGAAAACGGTAAGGGCGTACTTCTGGTACCCGAAGCCCCCGCTCAGCTTTTTGAGTTGTGCGATGACGTGGTACTTCTGCGCCGAGGAAGAGTCATTTATTCGGGCAGTGTTTCAGAAATTGACATTGAAGAAGCTCACAACATTCTGAACAACTCGGAATATATGATACGGCAAGCCATCGAGAACAAGTTCAATCAGTTTCACAATAACATCACACGTCCCGAAATTCTCTTTGAACGCTCCCTGAAAGTCGTGGGGAACTTTTGTGGGTTGCCCAACGCGTTTATCCTTTTTCACGACGAAAACGGCGAGTCGGCAGTGCGGTTTTCTAAATATTGGAACAAGGCGACAAAATACGGTTTAGAGAAAAACGCCTCAAAAATTCTTTCGGCACTACCGTTCGAAAAACGCTTAGGCGTCCTCAATCTCGCCGAGGACAAGTTCCTTTGGTATGCGCTCAGTGCTACAGCTGGTCAGCTAGTCATTCTTGCCGTAGAAGCTGCCGAGCATCCCGGTTTTCCTTTTCGTGAAATCCGAAAAGAAATGGCTTCGACGTTGGCGGCACTACGCGAAAAGCTGCTCCAAGAAAAATTGGCAAGAGAGTTGGAGCTAAAGTCGTTTCGCCTTGCCCAAGAAATGGACATTGCCAGGAATATTCAAAGCTCAATCCTACCTAAAAACCCCGTTTTGCCGGGCTATGAAATCGCAGCTCACATGGAAACAGCCTCCGAGGTTGGGGGCGATTCTTATGATGTGCTCAATACGCCCCTAGGAAATTTTATCAGTATCGGTGATGTGTCTGGCCACGGGTTGCCGTCGGGAATCATGGCGTTAATCGAGATGTCGGCGCTTCACGGGATTGTTCAAAGCCATCTTGCCTTTGGTTCGCCACCGCAACCTGACAAAATCTACGATATGGTGAACCGTGTTCTATGCGAGATCAATCGTGACCGAATCGGCAGTGACAAGTTTATGACCAAACTGCTGCTTATAGAAAAAGAGGGGCGCTTCTTTCATGCCGGTACCCACGAAATCGGCTTGTACTACGATAGCAAACAGGATGCGATCATAGAACTTGCCGAAATGATTGACCAAACGGCCTTTTTAGGGCTCTCGGAGTTGGTGGATTCTTCGACATCTTTGGGGTCCTTTACGATGGCTGAAGGGGATTTTCTCCTCCTTTACACCGATGGGCTCATTGAAGCCAAAGATGCCCAGTCAGAACAATTTGGGCTTGAACGAACAAAACAATGGCTGAAACAAAATTGTCGCCAGGACCCCGAGTCAATTTTAACCTCTTTACGCAATGAGCTGTATCGGTTTGCACAAAACGGAGATGTTAGACTCCATCAAGGGCACTTAGCCGACGATTTGACCATGCTTCTTATTAAAAGGAAACACTCATGAAACCGTTTCGAGTTGGACTTGTTGGGTTTGGTTCGTCCGCGAAGACGTTTCATTTGCCCTTGTTAAAGGTTTTAAACCAAGATTTTACAATCACCGCAGTGGTAGACCGCAAGGGCGAAGATTCGCGAAAGCTTGTACCCGAAGCTACTGTTTTTTCGTCCTGGGAAGCTTTGGTGGAATCGCCACTTATTGATGTTGCCGTGATCTGTCTTCCTAACGGCTTGCATGCCGAGGTGTCCACTCGATTTTTGAAGGCGGGCAAACACGTCATTGTTGAAAAGCCCATGGCCAACACAACCCGTGAAACCGAGGCCTTGATCCAACAGGCGGTGGCATCAAGTCGACTCTTGTCGGTGTTCCAAAGCCGCAGACTCGACGGAGACTATTTAACGGTGGCAGACCTGATACGAACCGAATCGTTGGGTAGGCTGGTTCATGTCGAAGTGCGCTATGATCGGTGGTCGAATACGCTACGCAAAAAAGCATGGAAGGAAACGGGTCAAGAAGGCGATAGCCTGCTCGAGGATCTGGGTAGCCATTTGCTCGATCAGGCGTTGCACCTTTTTGGAAAACCTCGGGCGCTTTCTTGTCGGTTAGGTGTTCAGCGGGATGCAAGTTCTGTGGTGGACGCTTTTCGAATCAGCCTGGACTACTCGGGGTTGTGGGTCGATTTGTCGTCCAGCATGGTTGTTCGCCGCAGCCCCTTTCATTGGGCCTTGCAGGGAACAAAGGGGACGTTTCTCAAATCTGGCATGGACCCGCAAGAAGAGCAGTTGCAAAAAGGTCTGAACCCCCAGGACGAAACGTTCGGGGCTGAACCCGAACAACTTTGGGGTGTTTTGACCGATGGGGAAGGGAACTCTCGGCCGCTTCCCACGCAAAAAGGACGATACCTGGCGTTCTACCAGAATTTTGCCAAAGCTTTAAGGAACGAAGAACCCCTAGCGTTTACCGCGCAAGAAGGACAAGCGGTTGTCCGTTTACTCGAAGCCTGTCGTCGAAGTGCTCGTGAAGGTCAGGTTGTCACGCTTTAAGAGCTTCTAACTCACGGGCTGTAGCTTCCCAGCGAGTTTGAGTTTCGGCGTGTTGACGTTCCAACCCCTCCCTTTCCTGCTGAAGCCGGCGCATAAACGCTCCGTCTTTGTAGTTTTGAGGGTCAGACATTTGTTCAAGCTGTTGTTTAAGTTTAGACTCAAGTTCATCCAACTGCATCAAAAGAGCTTCTTCTTCGCGTTGAAGGCGACGTTCTTGGGATTGGCGTTTTTTGGCTTCATCCCGCGAAAGTTGCGATTCCGTTTTTGCCGAAACAACGCCCGGAGAAAGTACATTGACGCGTTCTTCGAGTTTGCGGGCAAAATCTTGCCAACCACCCCAATGCCTTGTCGGAGCGTCGGTGGCAAGTTCGAGAACTTGGTCGACGAGGTGAGACAAAAAGTATTTGTCGTGCGAAACCACAAAAATGGTACCCTCGTAGGATTTTAAGGCGTCCAAGAGGACGTCTTTCGAAGCTAGATCGAGGTGGTTTGTCGGCTCATCCAAAAGTAAAACATTCGAAGGTTGAATCAGCATCTTAACCAAAGTGAGGCGATTCTTTTCACCGCCGCTCAAAACGGCGGTCTTTTTTTCGACATCATCACCTGGAAAGAGGAATGCCCCTAACAAATCACGAAGACGGGGGAACATAGCGGTGGGAGCGTCAGCTTCGAGTTCTTCGAGAACCGTTTTTTGGGGGTCAAGGTCATTTTCATGATCTTGCGAAAAATAGGCAGTTTGAACTCCACTTCCCCAGCGTAGGGTTCCTGAAAAGTAGGGGTCGCGGCCGGCTAAAATCCTCATCAGCGTGGATTTTCCAACGCCATTCGGGCCTGTAATCGCGACTTTGGAACCTTTGCTGACATCCCAATCTAAGTTTGAAAAGACGGGATTATCACCCCAGGCCTTCTTGAGAGCGCGCACAGTTAACACATCATGGCCGGAGTGTGGCACAGGGGGAAAGCGAAACCTTAGCGTTGGGGTGTCACTTGTTAGTTCAATTCGGTCGAGCTTTTCTAATTGCTTGATTCGGCTTTGAACCCCCGAGGCCTTGGTTGCTTGTGCACGAAACCGTTGAATGTACGCCTCTTGTTTGGCAAGCTCGGCTTGCTGACGCTTAAAGGCTTCTTGAAGCCGAAGCTTTTCTTCGGCGCGGCGCTGCTCGAAAGCCGAATAGTTTCCAGAAAAAACTGACAGCTGACCGTTGGCAATTTCAATGACTTGATCGACAACTTCATCGAGAAAGGCGCGGTCGTGTGAAACCAAACAAAAACCCTGCTGGCGCCGTTTTAAGAAGTTTTCTAACCACTCTTTGGCTTCTAAATCGAGGTAGTTTGTGGGTTCGTCCAGCAAAAGGATGTCAGGAGCTGCGAGCAACTGACGGGCTAAGGCGACTCGCATTTGCCAACCGCCAGACAGCACGGTAACTTGACTGTGAAGAGTCTTCGTCGTAAACCCCAGCCCCCTCAAGGTTTGCTCGATGGTTTCTTGACGCCGGTACCACCCAGCGACCTCAAGAAATTCAAGAATTTCATGACTCTTTTCTAGAAGTTTGAGAGCCTGTTGAGTTTCGGCCCCTGCCGCCGCCTCGGCCAACTGCTGAGCTTGAGCTTCTTTTTGGCGGAGGTTTTCAAAGGCACGTTCCGCTTCTTCAAAAACTGATCCCCCGGTAACAAGGCAGGTTTGGGGTAGGTAGCCGACGCGAACACCCTCGGGTGCGATGACCTGGCCACCGTCGGGTGAAAGCTCTCTCGCCAAGACCTTTAATAAGGTGGATTTTCCTGAACCGTTGATACCCACCAAGGCCGTTTTTTTTTCAGCTCGGAGGGTCAGATCAGATTCTAAAAGAATGTCTCGGTCGCCAAAGGCTAGCGAAACGTTATTGAGCTGAACAAACGACATCTACTTCTCGAAGGTCATAAAAATCGTATAACCGATCCGGCTTTCGCGTAAGACGGTTTGCTTGACTGGGTCTAAGTCCGACGGTGAAACGGGAATCATCTGCATACCGCCTTTTAAAAAGCGGTACAAAAAGACCTGCGAAAATTCGGGGACCTGCGCGGTTGGGTCAAACTGCAGACGAAAGACTTTCCAATCCCCAGCGAATTGCGAATCCTTAAACCAGTCAAAATAAATGTGAGCGGTGTTCGCTAAACCTTGTGGAAACGCTATGCCTTGAGGCGGTTGCAGGGCCTGAAAGCCCGTCCAAGTCACGGACCCGTCGCTGGCTAAGGTCATATTGCCGTAAATCGGGCTGGTTAGTTTGGTGCCATAGGCCAAGATGGCATTCAGTTGGTCGACACGAGAGGCAGTTTCTTGGGATATGTAGGTACCAATATCCTGATCTAAACGCACGTAAAGGTAACGGTGGGTTTGGGATCCCTCAGTAAAAGAAACTTCAATCTTTGTTACCTCAGGGTTGAGAATGCGTACCATCAAATTTTCAGGGCAGATAAAGAGGAAGGTTCCCGAGTTGATTTTTCGAACATCGCTAAAGGCAAACGAATACGATGCTGCAGGTGCGGTAGAACCCAACGGAGGGGGAATGGTCAACGCGAAAGTTTTGTCTCCATCAAAGTGGAAGTCATAGTCGGGGCGGAAATAATTCAAATTGATACGCTTTTGGGCAACCTCAAACCTAAACTCCTCGGGATACCAAGAATTGGTTTCGACGGTACGAAGATAAAAGTCTTCGGGCCCACCTTGCTTGAGGACAACCTTTTGGTTGTTGACCACCTTGTAAAGGCTGAGGAAATAATCAAAGCACCAACCGGTATAGCCCGAGGATGTCATGACTTTGTCCCAGTGTCCGGTAAAACCTCCTTCTGTTGAAGGTTGTGCCTGTTGTCCCAGAATCTTCACATCTTCTTTATCCCCTAGGCGATAAATCATGGTGGAGGTGGAATTGGGTTGATCGTAGACGGCCATGCCGGGTTTTTGAGTAACGCCCCAGATGTTTTTCCACGGAGCAAATTCAGCGGCGAACGCTTTTGCTTTTTCGGGGCTGTTAAAAAAGCGTATGCGCCAATTGGCAATAGTAACTCGACTACCACCATCGGTTTTTTGGATGGTAAAGGTCTTTTGAAGAGAGCTTTGATCCCAAATCCAGACCACAGAGCCATTGGCAAGGGATTCAGAGTCGGACCAGACCACGACGCCTGTGCCGACGCGCCCCATTCCACACGAGGAAAGCAGTGCCAAAAGGACTACCAAGGAAAAAAGGATTCGTCTAAAGGAGGGGTTTCTTTTCATGAGCTTATCATAGCAAAGCTGTTAGGGGATTCCAAGAGGGAGGAAAGTTTCAATAAGCTTGCTATTTTCCAGTCCTTTAGCCTAAAATAAGTACGGAACTGGGTGAAGAAAAAATGACTGACGACACAAGTCACAAAAAGGTGATCCGAGCTCTCAAAGAAGGAAAGCCTTTAACCATAAAAACGTATACGTTTTTACCAAAAGCTCAACAATACATTGATGCCATGCTGAAAGTCTTTTTAGAAGAAATTGGTGTACCCTTTATCTTAGAACAGGTGTCTTATTGTTTGAAAGAAATGGTTGTTAATGCGAAAAAGGCCAACACCAAGCGGTTGTATTTTCAGGAAAAAAACTGGGACCCCTCCGATGAAGACCAATACCGCGAAGGGATGAAGGACTTTAAAGCGGATATGCTTCAGAATCAGGCCCATTACTTAAAGTTATTAAAAGAAAAAGATCTGTATGTGAAGGTCGAGTTTCTCTACCGTAAGGACATGGTTTCGGTGGCTGTTCGCAACAATGTTGCCCTTCTACCAGCCGAAGAAGGACGAATACGGGACAAAATTACAAAAGCGATGAGCTACAATACCCTGGAAGATGCCTTTTCTGATATGTTGGACGAGTCAGAAGGCGCGGGGTTGGGCATTTTGGTTCTGGTTCTTATGCTCAAGAAACTCGGTTTCGACGGCGATTTCTTCCGTGTCTATACGCACGAGAAGGAGACAGTCGCGCGGTTAATTTTGCCCCTTTCAATGGATACCTAAAAAACTTCAACGGAGAATATCTTGGCCAAACTTTGGCAAAAAAATTACACCCTGAATGAGTTAATAGAAGCCTTTACTGTAGGACAAGATTATCTCATTGATAGGGATTTGTTACCGGCGGACGCGGTGGCTTCGGTGGCGCAAGCTCGCCAACTGGCGGCCATTGGTCTGTTAACGGTTCAGGAAGAAACAGAACTGTCGACCGCTCTTCGTCAGATTATCGGGGAATGGAGAGCGGGTACGTTGACTGTCAATCGTGAAGACGAAGACTGCCACACGGCGATCGAAAACCGATTAGTTCAACTCTGCGGCGAAGTTGGCAAGAAGATCCACACCGGACGCTCGCGAAACGATCAGGTTTTGACAGCACTCAGGGTCTGGGCACGCTCGGCGATCGATAGGGTGGTCGAGGAAGCTTTAGGACTTGTGGCCGATTGGTTAGCTTTCGCTGAACGTCACCGGCTGACTCCGATGCCGGGCCGAACACACCTGCAGACAGGCATGCCTTCTTCGGTAGGCTTGTGGGCTGGGGCCTGGGCAGAAGGGCTTTTGGATGATCTTGAACTACTCAAGGCCGCCTACTTGCTCGTTGATCAGAGCCCTTTGGGGTCAGCGGCCAGTTATGGCGTGCCGCTCCCCCTTGATCGGGAATATTCTGCCCGTCTGTTAGGTTTTGCCCGCGTACAAAACAACGTGTTGGGGGCCAATAACTCCCGGGGTAAAATTGAAGCAGTTGTTTTGGATGCCTTGGACATGATGGGCCTTTCTCTCAGCAAAATGGCGCAGGATCTAATTTTGTTTTCGCTGCCTGAATTTGGCTACTTTCACTTGCCGGCGGCCTTATGTTCAGGTTCGAGCATCATGCCACAGAAAAAAAATCCCGACGGTCTGGAACTGATGAGGGCCAAGAGCGCCAGCCTGTCGGCTTGGGCAATGCAGGTCAAAGGGATTTTGCGTTCGCTACCCTCGGGTTATAACCGTGACTTTCAAGAAACAAAAGAGCCTTTTTTTCGTGGCTTAACCTTGGCTCGAGACTGTCTGGCGGTGATGCGGTTGACGGTAAAAGAGCTCGAAGTCGATGAAGCCTCGTTGCGGCGCGGGTTTACACCGGACATCTTTGCCACAGATGCCGCTTATGAATTGGTAAAGTCGGGGTTAACCTTTCGGGATGCCTACCGAGAAGTGGGTTTGCATTTAGAGCGCCTAGACTCACGGGATCCAACTTCTGCCATCGAAAATCGGACACATGTGGGAGCGGCGGGAAATCTCGGGTTAGAGAAGGCTTGGGCGCATCACCAGGAATATCTTGAGCATTTTGCGCAACAGAGAAAGCGTGTCGAGACGTCCTTAAAGGAATTGGTGGGCCCAGAGGCCTGGGAGGCATCAGGTCTATGATACTCTTTTTTCAAAAACTTGCCCTAAAGTCCCGCTTTGTCGGGATTATCATTGCGCTTCTTTTGTTCGTGGCCGCGGACAGTATTTTGACAAACTTTCCCGAGGGGATGGCCCATTTGCGCCAAGTCTCAGCGGGACACGGGCTTCTGGAAGACCACTTTTGGTTTAACCCTTCACAGGCACGACAGATCTTTACCGCGTGGGGAAAACCAGGTGTGGAATGGTATTTGACGACGGGGGTCTGGCTGTCGGCCTTGCTACCACTGACGGCAGCGGGATTATTCCTAATTACTTTCTTGTACTTTTTAAAAAAGATTAACCCTCGCGCGAGCGGTTGGTACCTAAGCCCGTTTCTTCCATTAGCGGCGGGCGCCGCTAGCCTTTTGCAAATCTTGAGCGAACTTTTGCTCGCTCTCTTTCAGCCATCTAGTGATTTCTTGTATTATCCGGGCGCCGTTTTCTTGTCGACCAGCTGGGTTTTATGGGCAATTTCAGGACTTTTTGTGGTCTTTCTTTTAGGTTGGCAATTTTTTCAACGAGGACGTCGTTTGTTTCGAACCTAGAGAATGGTTTACGAAGCTAAGGTAACGGGCGTTGTCCCGCGTTGTTTTTCAAGAGATGGGACCGAAGAAGGAGGTCAACCATGGGTGAAAAATCAAAGCAGAAGAAAGAGACGCGAAAGCCTCCGCAGAAAACTTTGGAGGAAAAGCGCAAAGAGAAGCAAGAGAAAAAAGCTTCTCGGCCCAGCTCGGAGTAAGCTATTCTTCGGAGTTAGCTTTTCTGTTTCTCGGGCGTATATCGGGCTAAGTTACGGGTGTCGTAAGACAACCGTAGCGTAAACCTTCCCGCTGAGAGTTTGAATTTCGAGGGTCCAGTCACGCCCTCCCTCAACCCAATAGCGTTGAAAGGAACTGTCAGCGGGAATCCTTTTGATTTCGGTGTACCAGGGCACCCCATCCCTTTTCCAGACAAAAACAAATTCATGGGCAGGAAAGAGCGTCCTTTCAACGTGGATTTGCACCTGTTGAGCATCTCGTGGCAGTTGATAAGTCTCTTTGGTAGGGTATTCGGTCAACCAGATATCTACCAATGGGGGGTGATCACGCCTTGGCGTGTAGGAAAATATTGTTCCTGAGACAGGGACAGCCGTGAACCACAGCAGACACAAAAAAGGAACCGCTTTTCGCAACATACTCCCGATATCGGCGTCAAAGGGGTTGTGCTTAAGCCCAAGGCTGTTAAGCCCTAGTCAGGATTAGAACGGAAGTGTTTCAGGGTAGGGCATACCCGTAAAACGCAAAAACTGCGCGACGGCCTGATGCAAAAGCATATCTTTACCCAAGAGAATTCGGCAACCTGAGGCTTCGGCCGCCTGGATAAACGCTGTTCGTTCGGGAACATAGATGATGTCGTAAGCAACTTCTCCACCGTGAAATTCGTACCAGTCGAGGGGGTTTTGCCCCTCCAAATCGCCCATGCCAACATTGGTGGTTTGGACAATCAAATCATCATGCGTACTGATGAGGGCAAGACTGTCCGGGGTCAAAGGCCCCCAACTAGCCCCCAACTCGGTGGCCAAAACTTCGGCTTTCGAGGCGTTTCGACCTAACACGAGAACCTCTGCGCCGGAATTTCTTAGTGCCCAGACGATGCTCCTTGCCGCTCCGCCGGTACCCACAACGGTCGCGCACTTTCCGGTCAGGTCGGTGCCCCACAATTCCTGAAGGGGGGCGAGAAAGCCTTGAGCATCAGTGTTGTCGCCATGCCAACCGTCGGCTTCTTTCCAAACAGTATTGCAAGCGCCTATCGCCTTAACCGCCGGAGTGATTTGGGCCAGGTAGGGGAGGATCTTTTCTTTGAAAGGTATGGTTACCGAAAATCCCTGAATACCGAGTTTTTTTGCAATGAGAAAAAACGATTCTAGGTCATCGGTGAGGAAAGGTACGTACACGCCGTCGTAAGCGGTGGCTTCCATTCCCGCATTGTGAATAGCGGGGGACTTGGAATGATGAACAGGGTTGCCAATGATTCCCAAGAGCTTGGTCTGAGGCGTTAGGCGGTTAAAGCGATAGAGTGTAGACAGGGTAACGGGGTCGTAATGCCCCAGCGAAGGTGATAACCCCGAAACCGAAGCATACGTCCAAAGGTTTCCTAGCTTTTCGGCCAAAACACGGCTCGGTGTGCCATAAGGTCCCATGGCGAGAACAACATGATCACCAGGTGATAGCAAGTCGGTCAGGTTAAGGAAGCGAGCGAAATCGGCTGAACCATGAACAGTTACGGCCGCTTTGACAATGGTCGCTGGGCCTTGGGCACGACTAAGGCGCTCCGCTAGATCGGGAGGAACTCCGTGAAAATCGTGAAAGGATACGACAAGGCGGCCGCCCTTACTCAGCCACTCACGTTCTAACTGGGGCAGTCTAGCGTTGTCTTCAAGATCCCAGTAGGCCCAACGACCGTTAAGGGCCATGCGAAAAAAGCTTTCTCGCTCTTGCTCGTCACCGGCCCAATTGCCGCCGTCGGCAACTTTGCGCAAAGTCAGAATGAAATCTAAGTCAAACTCGGTGGAAAACGCATTGAGCGCTGACCATTCGTTACGGTCGAGCAAATCGGCCCGCACCTCGGCCATATCGATCCATTTACGGTATTGAATAAGCTGTTGCCGGTTTTCGTTGAGAGTTTTTCCCGTGAGAACCAGACAAAGACGGCTCATTTATAAGTCTCCCCGATAAAAGAACGCATCCACCAGCTTTCCGCCTTCAAATACCAGTTTAAGCCGCCGAGAGAAAATTTGGTAGGGTAAACCCCAGACTGCCCAATCTGGTCCTGAGGCAAGTTCCGGGCCTAGCTGTTTATTCATCGCCGCGGTGACATCCGCCTGGGCCATACCCATGGTGAGACCGAGGAATTGCCCGGTGTAGCGTTTATCCAGCCGCACCTGCCAGACGTGATTATCGTACCAAAAGAGGTAGGTGTAATTAGGGTAGTAGTGAATGACATGCAGATGGCCTGTATCATCGGCTACCGCAGAAATCTCGGCAGGTGCGCCCAAAAGACGATAGGCTTCTTCGGGTTTCATCCCCAACCACGTTTGGGGCAGGTTAGCGACCGGTGTGGAATCGGCTGTCGTTGTGGCAGACAGCGGTACTGCAAAGGCAAAAAGCTCGAGAAGAAAAAGGATGCTCATGAGAAAAAAAGGCTTTTTCACTGTTCTGACTGTCCCCGATCACGAAAATAGTAGCTGGCAATGAGAGTAATCCCCATGATGACCAGCAAAATTGGCCACCAAGCCAATACAAAATCTGTAAAGGTGATGTGTACCACCGGAAGCGTAAAGACCAGTAGTACAATCATAAAAATGATCAAAAATATGCCGGGGATGAAAAAAGAAATTCGTAGACTTCGTTTAAACCCGCGACTGTAGGGGATGATCGAGGTTCCGACAATCCCCATAAAGACCGGCCAAAGTTGCTTGAGTTCGAAATACCTTGCCAAAAGCGTGTTGAGAAGCAAGATAAACGTTCCGGTCAAAAAGAGTAAGAGGCCCAACAAAAGAAAAACCGGCCGAGCCTTATGGGCCACATAGTGGTAGAGAAACGCGACTCCACAAATCATAAAGACTGAGGGCCACCACCGTACCAGTTGTTGGACAAAATGTTGGGTCCAAAACAACAAAACTAAACCCAATACAGTGAGAATTAGGCCCGCAATCAGGGTCTTCCGCCCTGCTTTGGAGTTTTTCATGATCGTGCCTCGCTCTTCATTTTCTCACTTTCTTGACAGTGAGGCAATGATTTGATCAGCAAATCCGCTGCAGGAGGTCTCTGTTGCCCCCTCCATCAGACGAGCGAAGTCATAGGTTACGACCTTTTCAGCAATGGCGTTGCGGATACCATTTTCAACCAAAGCTGCAGCTTCGTTCCAACCCAGGTATTCTAACATCATTACGCCTGATAAAAGAACCGAGGAAGGATTCACCTTGTCGAGGTTAGCGTATTTGGGAGCCGTTCCATGGGTTGCTTCAAAAATCGCATGCCCAGTAACGTAGTTGATGTTAGCCCCCGGAGCGATACCTATGCCACCGACCTGGGCGGCTAAAGCGTCCGAAAGGTAGTCACCGTTCAGATTGAGAGTAGCGATCACATCAAAATCCTCGGGGCGTGTTAACACTTGTTGAAGCGTAATATCAGCGATGGAATCTTTGATGACCAAGCCTGCACCGGGTTTGCCCTCGGGAATGCGACACCACGGGCCGCCATCAATTTCTTGAGCACCAAAGTGCTCTTTTGCCACTTTATAGCCCCAATCGCGGAAAGAACCCTCGGTAAATTTCATGATATTGCCCTTATGAACCAGGGTCACGGAACGACGGCCTTGCTCGATGGCATACGAAATGGCAGAACTAACCAGACGTTCCGTACCAAGATAACTGACAGGTTTGAGGCCCACTCCGGTCAGTACTTCTGACGAGGGCAGGTTGAGGCCTATTGCGCTCTGAGCTGACCTCCAGTCCTGGTTGGCCTTTTCGGTGGCAAAACGTATTTTTCCAAATTCTTTAGGAAAGTTTTGGGCAAAGAAATCGAGGATCTTCTGTGCCTCGGGCGTTCCTCCGGCAAATTCAATCCCGGCGTAGATGTCTTCGGTGTTTTCGCGAAAAATGACCATGTCAACCAGTTCGGGCCGTTTGACAGGGCTGGGAACCCCTTCGTAGTATTTCACAGGGCGTAAACAAACGTACAGGTCGAGAAGTTGACGCAAAGCGACATTGAGCGAGCGGATGCCCCCTCCAACCGGGGTGGTTAACGGGCCTTTTATGCCCACCAGGTATTCTTTAAATACGGTCAGGGTTTCGTCAGGAAGCCAACTTCCCGTTTGTTTGAAGGCTTTTTCGCCGGCCAGCACTTCTTTCCAGTGAATTTGGCGTTTTCCACCATAAGCTTGGCGAACTGCTGTGTCAAAAACACGAACCGAGGCTTTCCAGATGTCGGGACCCGTTCCGTCTCCTTCGATATAGGGGATGATGACCTGATCGGGGACCTGTAGACCCTGAGCAGTTTTGCGCAACGCGGAAGGGCTGGACATGAGTTACCTCCAAAACAATAGGAAAAGCGTGGGCTTATTGTACGGAAAACCCCCAGGCTTCGGCAAGCGTGGACAACATCGGCAAGCGTGGACAACGTAGGAAGTGCTGTGCTAAAATCCGGTATTCATGAAACGCTACCTGAGTCTGATATTTCCGCTGTTAGCCGTAGCCGCGGCGTTCCTTGTGGTTCAGTCCGGGACGCGCGAAGATATTTTCTACGGAAAATCGCTCACCATCAACACCGAGCTTCACCGCCTTTTTTACTTGTTGGATGAAAACAAGGAACCAACTGCCGCTCGTTATTCGCTTATTCGTCTGATCACCAGTCGCCTACAGGCCGAAAAAGCTTACGACAAAATCAATTTGCTTCTCACGACCTACGTGGAGCAACACCCCCATGATCCTTTTGACGCCGATTACCTGTTTACGGTCGCGCAAAACTATCAACAGCAGCAGGCTATACCCCTAGCGAAATTTTATTACGAAAGAATTTACAAGGACTATCCCGATTTGTATAAAGAGGGGCAATCGCTACATTATCGCTGTTTGAATCAATTGACACATCTTGTGACAACTCCTTCACTGAAACGAAAGTATTATGAAGACTTGCACGATCAGTTCCCCTACAAATTGACTTCGCCGGCTCAGTTCTATGACTGGGGCCACGCCTATGAGCAGCTGGGCCTGTGGAAACAGGCCATTCATGCCTATAGCACGTTTTTGATGTTTCCTGATCCCACTGTTCCTGGTGATCCTCAAGCCTATAACCGTGTTAGGTCCCTGGTTGACCTTTCAAAGTCTGATCGTTCGTGGGTGTCGCCAAGCCTCAGTACCCTGATTGCCAATCTGGAACAGGCGATCCGGGACAATAACACCACCAAAATGGAACAGCTTAGAGCAAAAGTCGGGTTTTTTGCTCTGTCGTGGGACGATACCGACCCCAATGATGCGCTCGCCGAGACTTTTGACATTCGGACCTTTTTGCGAGATCTGGTCCACCAAGCCCACTACGGCGGTGGTACCGTTTACTTTGCCTCGAAATTGGACGATGCCTCGAATGACTCTGAGGCGTACTTGAAGTCTACAGGGTGGACTTATCGTATTCCGACTTGGTACTTCTACTTTAAGCGAATTGATTATCCGCCCGATCCTGAGATTAACGGCTCATGGGAGTGGGCCGGGGTGTTTTTCGGAGACAAGATGTGAAACGTCTTTTGATTTTGGCCGTCCTTTTCGGGGCGGCCTCGACAGCGGGCTTTGCCTCTGCAGTAAAAATGTCAGAGGCTCCCTTGCCTTTGCCGGCAATTTGGTCGTTGGGTGAGCCTAAGACAACGACCTATACTCCTCAAGCGGCTCCCCCCATTTTACCCATCGTGCCTCCACCAGCCATGGATCTTACTCCTGTTGATGGCACCGGTTATCGCCGCGATTTGGCATTTTATTCTTCCGCCGAGGGGCTGATGTACCTTAGGCGCTGGCAGAAGAGAAGCCTTCCCTACCGGGATTTTATTCATGAACAGCTCACCAAGTATCATGTGCCCGACGAGATTTTCTGGTTGGCAGCCTTGGAGTCCGGGTTTTCGAATACTGCGGTGTCTAATTCTGGCGCTGTGGGAATGTGGCAGTTCATGCTCAATACCATTGACGGTTTCAATATCCGCGTCACCCCGTATATTGATGAGCGTCGAGATTTTTGGAAAGCCACAATTGGTGCGGTGCGGCTCATTCGCGGGAGCTACGACTACTATGGGGATTGGTACCTCGCTTTAGCCTCCTATAATGCAGGGATTCCTCGGGTCGATTGGGCCATCCGCCGTGGCCATGATCGAAACTACTGGAACCTCTGCAAAAGGCATTTTCTCCCCCGGGAGACAGCGTCTTACGTGCCACAAATCCTTGCCATCGCCAACATTCTTTCGCAAAAACTCAAATATGGCTTTCCTCTTGAGTGGTCACCCTCAGAACCCTGGAGCCGGATCCGTGTTTCTCGTCCCGTGGATTTACGATTGCTAGCCGATGCGGCTGGGGTATCATCGCGGGTGCTCGAAGAAGCCAACCCCGAACTTCGTTACCCCATCACGCCAGCGGGGATGCCAGATTACCGTCTTAAGGTTCCCGCCTCCTGGACGGATTCGGTTCGAAAGGCGCTCGATGACCCCCGCCTCAAGCTGATTCGGTATTACTTCTATAAGGTTCGCCCGGGCGACACTCTATCGCAGATTGCCCAATGGTATGGGGTCGACTATTCGGTCATCGAAAGGAACAATCCGCATCTTCATCCCCGGTATCTACAAATTGGCCAAACGTTGATCATACCAGCCTTAAAAGATGTCGGGCCATATCGGGGAGTTCACCGCGAGGAATATGCCGCATTGCCTAAAGTGGCCCCGATACCGGGAGTTTCGTACACGGTCCGAAAAGGCGACACGCTCTATGCCATTGCTCGCCGTAACGGTACCACCCCTGAACTGTTGGCGTCGGTTAATAGCATGAATCCTGATTCAATTTTGAGCATCGGTCGAACACTCCTTCTACCAGAAGGGGCTTCTGTTGCTCGGTGATGCCTGGCGTCGGCTGGTTCAGCTGGCGTTGTCGGTGCTCCTGCTGGGTGGAATCCCCGCGGGGGCGTGGGCACAGTCGGATCAAATTTCCTCTTCGGCGAAGTTTCTCTGGGGAGAAGGCCGTTGGGAGTTGACCCTCAGTTGCCCTTTGTCGGTGGTGCCCACCACCGATCCCGACGCGGTCGCGCCGCGTCAGCAGTATCAAGCCGAGCAGTATCTTGAAGATCATCGTCGTCAGGAACTCCTGAGGCGCTTGATGCCTGTTCGGCTCAACTCAACCGAGTCCGTGGCCGAGGCCTTGAAACAAAATCCGGAACTGGGATCAGTAGTCGATCAGCTGAATAGCGAACTTAAATTTGTTTTTTCACGCTTGGACGCTTCAGGTCAGGTCTTGACCATGCGTTGGTCTTTAGGCCTATGGAAGGACTTGGCCCAGCTTTTACCCCCTGTCGAACAACCCAATCCTCTTAAAAGACTTTTGGGGTGGAACCCCAGTCGACCCTTTTCTGGCATAGTGATTTATGCCATGAGCCCCTTGCCCTGGCGCGGTACAGGAACCTCAATTCGCTGGGAACCTTCCTTATCGCCCCGTTTTATGGATGAAGAGGGGCAGACGCTTTTTGATCGAAGCCAAATGGATCCTTCGTATTTGGCAAAATGGGGTACCGCCGCCTTTCAACAGAGCCGATTTAATGAACGACGTTTTCAGGACCGTATCGGTCTTGATCCTTTGCGGATTGTAGCCCGAGGAGTTTGGGGTGAACGACCGAATGACCTTATTTTAGCTGACTCGGACTGGGACCGCATTCTTTCATTGCCTGCCAATCGTCGTCTTCTGAGAGAAGGGCGCCTTTTGATTCTCTGGGGTATACCCAAATACCTAGAAGCACCGCAAGAAGGGCCTCCTGCACCCCTTCCCGATCGCGATAATATCCCCCTGGTTCGTGTTGTTCCACAACCGGCACCCCCTGGTCCCGTAACAACGCCAAAGTAGGTAAGCCATGAATGATGAACACCTAATTTTTCACGTTAAGTCCGAAGAAACCCTGATCAAAACACCCATTTTTGATTTGGTGAGAAGGCATAGTACGACGCCTGACGGCCATCAAGCGTCGTTTGTGGTAGCCAAGGCTCCCGATTGGGTCAATGTGATAACCGAAGTACGCGACAAAGACAACGACTGTTTTTTGATGGTACGGCAATTTCGTCACGGCGATGGCCAACTGTATTGGGAATTTCCAGGGGGTATGGTCGACGCCAACGAAGAACCGTGGCAAGCGGCGCAACGAGAACTCCGCGAAGAAACTGGCTTTGAGGCTGACGAGCTTGTCCTGTTAGGGAATTGCAATTCTAATCCCGCTTTTTTAACAAACCGTGTGTGGACGTTTTTGGCCCGTGGCGCTCATCACGTCCATCAGGAGTTAGAACTTGATCCGAACGAGCATCTGACGGTGGGAATCATCCCAATACCAGAGGTTCGCCGTAGTCTTAGCGGAAACGAAAGTCACGGTATCATGAGCCTGGCTCTTTTCTGGTGGGAGCGGTACACATACGGTTTGAAGTGAGCGGGGCAGTGGAACGAGGACAAAGGCTTTTATATACCGCCTCTGATCGTAAGTACGGAGATTTTCTTATTGAACATTGGTTGCCGTCTTTGCTGGATCATCGACCTGAAGGACTTTCTGTTCGGGTTTTAGACTACGGGTTGTCCTTAGCCCAGCGATTTTATCTTGAACATAAAGGGGTAGGGGTAATCCCTTGCCGTAAAGATATCCATGTCACCCAGGCTCGGTTTCGTGACCTGTCGACGGATTTAGCCCGGCAAAAAGCCGAGCTGGCAGTTTTATGTGATTCTGGGGATCTTATTTTTCAGTCGGACTTTTCTGAGTTGTTGACGCCGGGGCTCAGGCTCCGTGCAGCGGCCGAAGACGCAAAATCGGGATCAGAGTTTTTCTTAGCAGAGGAGTTTTTTAGCCGCCCCGTTCTTCGACGTATCCGTGAAAGTACAGCGTTAAAACCACTGCTCAATGCGGGAGTTCTGGCAGGGCCCCCCGCGGTCTTTCATGAGCTGGCGTCCTGGATGGACAACCTGATCATCAATAAAACCAAATTTGGTCCTGACCAAGTGGTGGTGAACTTGTATGCGCATGAGCGTGGGTATGATCCTTTGCCACCCGAATACAATTTTGTTTTGGCCTCGGCTGAAAGGGCCTTTAACCTCCGCGAGGGCGTTTTTTATCTGCAAGATTCTGGACAAGTTATTCCTATTATCCATAACGCTGGTCACTGGAAGTTCCTGCGTCCCATCGAAAACTTTGGTTATGGCGCCTCAAGAAATACTCTTAAACCCGATGTTTTGGCCGCCCTGCGCATTTTTCACCGGTCGCTGTCGTTTTTTGTACAGAGGCAAGAAAAGTTGAATGTGATGGTGTCGCGACTGTGGAAGCAAGCGATAGCCGAAGCCCGGTCTCGCCTAGGCTCGGGGCGACCTGGCGGCCCCTTCAAAACCTGAACTCTCTTCGAGCAAATTTTGTCCGTTTGAGGCTTAATCGTCTTGAATTTGCGAAAGCACCCAACGGGTCATGTGAAGGACACGATCCTTTTGAAAAAGGCTGGGAGGTAACGATAGTTCCTGCATCGCCTCCTGAATGCTTTTTAAGGCTTCTTGACGTAAACGGGGGGCAAAAGGTACCCGTTGGCCAACGAATTCAGCTTCGAGACCTCGATGGCGCAAAAGACCGGTGTGGGGAAGGTAAAAAATTAAGCGGAGTGCTTCCACGAGGCCATGTTTTGTACGCGCCAACGCTGTCATCGAAAGACGCTCATCCCAAGGCGTGCGAAAGTTCCCAATTTTTTGATAAAAGAAATGCGGCCAATCCTCTTGGGGAATGCGGACTCGTGTGAGGATTTCTCCGGCAAGGGGGGTAAGCCTACCTTCATCAGAAACCTGTGTCGAGGTGAGCCACCTTGCTGACCTAAGACCACGAAACTCAAATTGCGCACCAATGAGGTGCAGGACAGGGAACAGATCGCCAAAGAATCCTTTTTGACAGAGGTTCCCCCCTAAGGTTGCTAAGTTTCGCAACGCCGTGTAGCCAGTAGCTAAAATCGCTTGACGGAGCGCCGGGTTGAGAAAGGCTTTCATGACATGCAAAACTTGGTTCAGCGTCATTCCCGCCCCTAAATCAACAAACCTGTCTCCGTACTGCACCCGCTTCAGGTCTTCGACAAGGTGCAACGACACCACGGTAGTCGGTAGACGGATCGGTGAACTAAAATCTTGTTCGGGACTGGCAGTGCCGCCTGCCCACAGCTGGGCTTTCGGATAGGCGTTAAGTAGCGCCAAAGCTTCAGTTAGAGTTTTTGGCGTATGAACCAGGGGTGGGAGGTTATCTTCGTCCGGCACGGTCGGACTCCTTGAGGGCGGCCAGTCGGCGTACGGCACGTTCGAGAACAGGACGGCTACCACAACGGCAGGGTATCTCAGAAATCGCGGTTCGCAATTCTTCTTCTTCGGGGGCGGGGAACTGTTCGAGGTAGGCACTCAGGTGAAAGATTTGAGCTTCGGTACATTGGTGGCAAAACACCAGCCCCTCCTCATCGAGAAGCTGGCGAAAAATCCGGTGTTCCTCGGTGGCAGCGAAGCCTTCGGGGGTCACGACTTCTCGCTGGCGAGCCTGATAAAATGGCACCAAACACGAGGGAACTTCGCGGCCCTCTAAGAGTACATGACAGCGGCCGCAGAAACCCTTCTGACAACAGATGATGCCCGAAAAAAGTTTGGTTTCTGCTTTTAGAACGGCAAAAAGAGAGTCTTCATCTTCGCCCTTGAGGCTTACGTCCTCACCGTTCAGGATCAAGTTCTGCTTCATGTTTTCTCAAAGCCTCGTCTAACATTTTTCTCGTCACTGGTAAATGCCTCCAGCTGGGTGCCAGAGCCTGTCGAATCGCTGATAAGAGCGCTGGAGCTGTTGCACTGCTTCCTAGGGACCCTAAGCCGCGTGGTGAGCTCCCCTTAGGATTCTGAAAAAATAGAATTTCTAGGCGAGGAACCTCACGCACACTGGGTAGTCGATATTTTTGAAAGATCGACCGAGGGATGGTGAGTTTCTCCCAAAAGATGTTCTCAGAAAACACCCAGCCCACCGCTGACAAAACACCCTCAGTAATCGCATCTCGGGCAGAGGTTTCGTCCATCAGGGGCCCGGCATCCGCCATCACTGTGATTTTTTTAATACGAATTTCTGAAAGTAGGGGAAGAACTTCCACTTCGGCTACCGCCCCGACCCACGACAACGATAAGAAGGGCTGACCGGTAAAGTTCTCTGGGTCCCAGGCCGGGTTGGCCTTGCGCCTGAAGAGGGTATGAAGATGCAAAGGCAAGGGCTGATGAGCTCGTCGCTGAGCCAGCGTATGTCCAGCTTTGGCTAATAATTTCGGTAAGATTTCGAAAGAGCGTGATGCCAGCGACGGGCCGCCGGTAGGATGTTCCCCGGTCAGAACAGGACAAATGCGAACCTGTTCAGGGGGAATACCAAGGGGGTCGCCAAGCGCGTGTTTCCAAAGAGCTTCTAAGTGTTCGTTGGCGGTTACCAAGGGGGAGAAGATACTCAAGCTGGAATCTGTCTCAAGCCGTATCTCGAGATTCACCGTAGAAGTTCCCCCGGCTAAAAAGCCGTTTCCTTGAAAACCCGTAGCCAGCCCTATGCCTCTTAAGGGGAGAGCTTCATCTCGCCATTCTTGCGTTCGCGAATTCAGTTGATGAAAGCTAGCATATTTGCGCCCAAAATCTGACGCTTTGCCTAGCTCAGAAACGAGCGCTGTTAAGGGGGCATCTGCTTTCCACGCTTCGCCCGTAAAAGCGATTTGATCACGGCCCAGTGCGTTATCCTTTCGCCAGGCAAGGGGGTCCAGCTCGAGAGCCTCGCAGATATCTTGAACGTGGCTTTCCAGCGCAAACGTTCCTAGGTTTTCTCCCATGCCCCCTACGGGACCACGAGGAGGAGTGTGGCTCAGCTCGGCATGAGCATTGGCTTGGAACGCCCCAAAACGGTAAGGCGTCAAGAGGCCCAGGATACAGCGATCAAGCAATTCCTCTTCGAGGACACCATAAGCACCAACATTGAGCACGGCGTCTGCCGAGAAGTCGAGAATGCGGCCTTGGGCGTCAACGGTTGAGCGGAGGAGAATTCGGGACTCTGGTCGCTTGGGCGAATAGAAAAACTCTTCGTCCTTGCTCAGCGTCATTCTGACCGGATGCCCACTAGCTTGCGACAACAGGGCGGCGTGGACGGCAAGCACTGTCGGAAACCAAACTTGACTATTGAGGTGGGCTGACGACGGCCGCGCTTTGACCTTCACCTTGTTCGCTTCGAGCCCCAAGGCGCGGGCGACACTGTGAACCACATTTCCTGGCCATTGGCTTTTGACGCTCAGCCAGGCCTCGTCGTTCTGAACAAGGGCAGTAGCTTCGCAGGCATCAAATACCCCGGCATCTTGAGCCCCTGTCGAGTAGACCCCCTCGATGAGGCGCACGTTTTGGTCATCAGGGATGTAGTGCCCCCCTGCCAGCGACCGCGATTTGAGCCGTATACCCTGGCTATATTGGTCCAGAGTCGGTTTCTGAAATAAAAAGCGTACCTTTTTGGCCCAGGAGCGCACCAAAGTTTCATTTGGTCCTGACACCAAAGCAATCGGTTCACCAACATAGCGTATGAGATCACCGTTGAGCAGAGGCAGACGGCTTTTTAGCACGTGTAGAACATCGCTTCCCGGAAGATCTTCAGCCCGCAAAAGCGTAAAGCCCTCGGGAAGCGGGGGGTGAACCATAGCCAAAAGCTTGCCATGCGCGACCGGCGAACGAAGGGTTAAGCCAAAAAGCATTCCCGGTGGAGTCTCGAAAAGCCGGGGATCGGGGTGAAAGAGAGGGTCGCGAATGGGGTCTGATGACGTCTTACGGCGAGTGGCCAGAGTCGACCTCCTGGCTCATCTGCTGATGAACTTGTATAACCGCATCAAGGACAAACTCTTGCTGGGCTTCGGTCATCGAAGGGAAAAGGGGAAGCGAAAATGTTCTTTCGCCGCGTGATGCTGAGTGGGGAAACGCCTCAGAGCTAAGCCCATAAGTTTCGCGCCAATATTGCATGCGATGAAGGGGAGTGTAGTGCACCGAGATGCCAACGCCTCGTTGCGTTAATTCTTGAACAAAGCGGTCCCGCCAAGCGGACACGGCGGGTGCCAGCAACGGACTGAAGACATGCCAGGCATGATCCTCGCGCCAGCTTGGTAACTCTAAAGAGTGGCAGGACGCCAAACCTTCGCGGTAGCGTTGAACCAATCGTTGGCGTGCCGTCCAAAAAGCTTGGGCTTTGGTCAACTGGACACGGCCAATCGCCGCCGCAACATCAGTCATGTTGTACTTAAAGCCGGGAGCGACAATTTGATACTCCCAAGAGCCCCGCCGCGAGGTAAAGCGGTCAAAGGCATCCCGGTCGATGCCATGGAGTCGCATACGGCGCATACGGTGGGCCCAGGCTTCGTTGTCCGTGACAATCATCCCCCCTTCGCCGGTGGTCATATTCTTGTTAGCATAAAAAGAAAACACACCAACCTCACTTCCGGCTCCCCACAAACGGCCGTCGGGACGTCGCGAGGGAATCATGTGTGCGGCATCTTCAACAACGGCAAAACCGTAACGGTTTTGAAGAAAAGACAAGGCCTCGCTGTCAAAGGGCTCACCTGTCAAATGCACGGGAAGCACCACCTTAACGCGCTGTTTTTTTAAAAGATCTTCGAGTCGTTGGGGGTCAAAATTCGGGCTTTCGGGCGAACAATCTAAAAATGCCGGGTCGGCGCCCTGGTACCGGACAACTTCTGCTGTTGCTGTAAAGGTGTAATCGGGAACAGCACAGACATCCCCGGGGCCAACTCCAAGCGCTTCGAGGGCTAAATGCAGGCCTGCCGTCGCGCTGTTGACGGCAAGCGCAAACTTGGTTCCGGCGTAGTCGGCAAACTCAGTTTCAAAGGCCTGAGCCTGCGGGCCCGTGGTAAGCCAACCGGACCTCAAAACCTCTACGACCGCTTGTTCCTCTTCGGGACCAAGAACAGGACGCGAGAAGGGAACGCTGGTGACCTTAGAACTCGGGTTCATTCTTGGCCTCCAGGGTAGGGTAAAACTCGCGGAGAATCTCGCGTAAAACCCGCCTGTTTCGGTATTGTCCTGCCGTGTCGGGGTGGTAAACACAAACCGGTTTTAGCTTGAGTAGCAACTCGTCAAGCCGGTGTGGTGAGATCTCCGAGCCGGGTGCACGAACCAAACGGTTGATCCTTGCATACGCCGTGGGGACAGGTTCTTCGTCGGGGGCAAAAAGCCGTTCTTCGAGCCGTTCGCCGGGGCGCAGGCCAATGTACTGAATAGCAATATCTTTGCCCGGTTCGTTGCCATAAAATCGTATAATTTGCGCCGCTAGATCTTCGATCAGAATGGGCTCACCCATGTCTAAAAGGTAGAGCTGACCCGCCTGGCCCATTCCTCCTGTTTGGAGCACCAAGCTCACAGCCTCAGGAATGGTCATGAAGTACCGGGAGGCGGCTGGGTCGGTTATGGTGACAGGTCCGCCAGCCAGAATTTGTTCACGAAAGAGAGGAACAATACTCCCTCGGGAACCGAGCACATTGCCAAAGCGGACAGTCATATACTGACCTTGCCCTCGCAGACCGGCCTCAAGCACCAAATCTTCGCTGATCTTTTTCGTCACCCCATAGACTGAGTGCGGCAGCACCGCTTTATCGGTAGAAATCAGCACAAACTTTTTCACCTGATGCTCAAGGCAAGCCTCCAAGAGGTTTTTTGTTCCCAAGACGTTATTGGCGCAGGCCTCTACAGGGTTGGCTTCCATCATGGGAACGTGTTTGTGGGCGGCCGCGTGAAACACCACATCAGCCTTGAGGCGTGACAAAAGAAACTGCAGGTGGTGGGCGTCCTTAAGATCGGCGACGATGGGGACGATGGTGGCTTTCTCGCCAACTCCCCCCGCTTGAAGAAGACGCAGTTCTTTATCGATTTGGTAGATGGCGTTTTCACCGTGTCCCAAGAGGTAGAGGCGTTCGGCCCCCCCTGACAAAAGCTGACGGGCTAGCTCGCTTCCGATACTGCCGCCAGCGCCGGTAATCAAGACCCGCTTGCCCCTAAGGTAGCGCAGACTTTGACGAAGCGAAATCTGCACCGGATTGCGACCTAAAAGGTCTTGGGGATCGATATCTCGAGTCAGAACAAAATGCGCCTCGCCGTCCACGATTTGACTGATAGCTGGTAAAATTCGAATACGAGGGATGCCTGTCTGCACAACAGCGTTGTAAATTTGTTTGAGTTGGCCTTTGGTGGCACTGGGGATGGCGAGAATGGCTTCGTCAGGGACCGGTTCACGGGTTTGCAGGGCTGAAATAGGACCAAAAACAGGAACACCGTCCAACAAGGAACCGATCTTTGCCGGGTCATCGTCCCAAAACGCTTCGAGACTTCGGTCGGGAAAGCGCTCACGGATTTCGCGTGCTAGCGCCCGCCCCGCAAAGCCTGCGCCTATGATTACCAACCGACGGGAGCTCATGACGCATTTCCCTGAGGGGTCGGTGCGGTAGAAGCTGATTGGCCAACAGGGCCGGAGGGGCCAACAGGAGCCTCAGCCGCGGCTTCGAGAACTTCAAAAGCCAGGTTAATGGTAAATTGATTGCGATCGAAATCGAGAACTATCTTGGCGCGACCCTTGCGGCGATCGACCGAAACGATTTTTCCTTCCAGGCCCGACATGGGACCACTTAAGACCCGGATACGTTGGTTTTCGTCAAAAATGACCTTTGAGGCCTCCATGACCTGTCCGAACTTCAAAAAGTGTTTCACCAGTTCTAGGTCGTGACCCTTGAGTTCTTGTAACTCACCGCTGGGTTTCAAAATGTGAAAGAACCCAGGAACCTTTTTGAGGCGGTAGTACATCTCTGGGGTAATCGCGTCTTGCATCTCTACAAAAACATACCCGGGAAACAGAGGTGACTCGACTTTTTTAACGACCCCTTGTTTTCGTTCTGTTAACCGCCGCCGGGGGAAGTGAACCTTAAGTTCATCGGGGATGAGCTTTTGACAAAGCTGGGCAAAAGATTTTTCACCACGGGGTTTAACCCTAATCACGTAAAAGTTCACGCCTAAAGTCTACCATGATTCGATTTCTGCTTCAATCAAGGAAAATTCAGTTTGGCGGGTGAGGGTGCCGAAACTGACAAAGGAGGTGCTTATGCGTTTTTGGGCTGTACTGGTATTTTTGGGGGTTTTGGGAGGCGCCGTCTCCGCCGAAACCGTGTTGGTCTGCCACTCGCAAGAGTTGCCTGCCACAGACCTTCACCCTCAGGTCGAGAGTGCTTTGGTAGAAACAGTGTTTGACGATTTATTCAATCAAGGTGAGGTGGCCTTTGATTTGCTGGACGATGCGACGGACTCTCAAGGCGATACTGTTCGTCTCAAAGGGTTGGCTAAAACCTATGGGGCTGACCGGGTGGTTTGGTTCCACCTTATTTGGAAAGCGGGAGACAAAGACCTGACCTTGACTTCGTTGGTCTACCGGGTGATGACCTCTAGTGGGCAAACCTTAGCTCAGGGGCACTTAGAAGGAAACCTTACACTACCCTCGGCTACCGAGAAAACACAGCTCAAGGCTTTACAAGAGGCCTTTTCGGCGCGAGTCAAGGCCGCCTGGTCTTGAGCAGAGGTTTAGCACGACTTGGGCTAGAGCGGAGAACCCCTCGTTGGTGTCCGAATCACGAGGGCCCGCTTCACCGGGTGCCGACTCAGGAATTTCAATCACACGACCCTGGCTTTGAAGTTCTGCCAAGGTGCTCAGCAGGCTGGCTCTCAGGCTCTCGCCCCAGGCGTCACAGCGGTTCACAATCACCGCCAAGGCCAGCCCTCGGGCTTTGACCGCTTCGATGGTCAGCAAGGTATGGTTGATACTACCCAGCCGGGGCGTGGTGACGACCAGGACAGGCCAACCTCGTCGTGCCACAAAATCTAAGGTAGACAACCCTGGCGCCAAGGGGACCAGGATGCCACCGGCTCCTTCGCAGAGCACCAACGGAAAGCGTTCTTCGAGCAAGGAGGCCGCATTTGCTAGCGTCTCTTCTTTTAAGAGGTGCCCTTCTTTTTGAGCGGCCCAGTGGGGTGAGGCTGGTTCCCGAAAAATCCACGGGCAAGTAAGGCCCTCGAGGTCTTCAGACAGCAAGTTCATGCCCGCCAGGCGGCGGTGCTCACGAAGATCCTGCGAAACCCCCTCGGGGCCGGGGCCACGTTCTTGTCCGGTTTGTACGAGCTTCATAGAACCGGCGTTCACCGTGTGACGAAGCGTTCCTAACAGTTTTCCGGTGATCCAAGTTTTGCCCACGTCAGTGTCTATACCTGTGACAAAAACGATCATGGATTCCTCCTTAGAAGCCAGAGCCAAGAACGATAGGTTAGCGGCCACTGACCTTCGGCGTCGCGGGGGTAGGTTTGCAAAAAGTGTTCCCAGCGAGTACGCGTCCAGACCTCACGGGTTGTGCCTCCGACGCCGGTTTCGCGCAGGTGTCGCCATAACTGACGGGCGCTAGAAAAGACCAGGGTGGTTGACTCAACGTGGCTGTAAAGTTCGTGCCAGTGGCCCGGCGCTAGGGCAGCCTGCCACGCTTCGGGCGACGGGTAGGGCAAGCCACGCCCGCTGGCCTGCTGGAACTCGGCAAAGGTCCCCGGTAAAAACAGCCCCAAGGCGAGCACCCCCGAAGGGCTCAACGAGGCATGAGCTTTTTCGAGCACACCGGTTGGTTGTTGAAACCACTGAACGACGGCGTTGCCGGCGATCAAGGAGCAATTGTTGGGCCAGGGCAGATGCTCGGCGTCACCCTCAAGAAAGTGCAGCTCGGGGACGGAAAGTAGGTCAAGGAGTTGGGCCTCGGGGCGCCATAGATCGTTCAACCACAGCTGATCAAGCTCAAACTCGGCTTTAAGGCGCTTGGTGAGGGTTAAGGCTCCACAACCGATTTCGAAAACTTTGGCCCAGCGCTGGTGCCCAGCAACCTGCCGGAGGGCACTGACCAACCTCGTCGCCATCGAGACCTGAATCTGCGCCGCTTGTTCGTAGCTGTCCTGGGCCCGCCGAAAATGCCAGGCCGCATCATACGGCATGAACAGAATCCTCGGGGACGGCCAAAAAAGCCTCCCAAGTCGGCCAAAGGTGAAAAACAAAATGCCCAGCATCGACTTCTCGGCCCCCTTGCCAGAACCGTCGTTGAGCGGCGGGGGGCATGATGAGGTCTTTGGTGCCGATGACTACCGACGAAAAAAGCTGTCTCGACTGTTCAGGTGGAACAAAGGACGCTGTGTTTTGAAGAGCCTCGTGTAAAACAGCGAGTTCGACCGCTTGGTCTTCGGCCAAACGCTGGGGGGCATGCCGCTGAAACAGAGCCCAAACCTCGTCCGACCCACAAACACGGCGATAAAACGTTTCACGGGTTTCGGCGCTAAAAGTTTTGCGGGTGAGCGCGAAGATCGCCGGGGGAATGCCCCACTGGGCGTGGAGAGGATTGAGGGTTCCGTTGACAGCCACGCGCTGTCCTGGGGGTAAGGCCCACGCAGAGGCTACGGTGCTATAAACCCAGACCCCCAACGACCAGGCTATCACATCCACGCGGCTGAAGGACCTTAGTCGGGCTAGCTCGGCGGCTTCGAGGGGCTCGAAAAGCTTTTGGTACCCGCTGACGAAGGCTAAAGAACTCGCCTGGGGCTCTGGCCAAAGGTGCCAGGGGTTTTCATCCATCGCAAAACCGTTGAACACCAGAATAAGCCTTCCCCCGGGGGGGCCTGAAACGACCCATTGCAGGTTCATGACAAACCTTCCAGAGTTGCCCACAAGGGCGCCCACAGGTCGGGTGTCATGTCTGCACGAAGCGAAAGTCGCAGGCGCGCACTGCCCTCGGGAACGGTGGGGGGGCGGATAGGTAGAACGCTCAGACCCGCTTCGACACAACGGTTTGCCGCCTGCACGGCACGCGCGTCGATGCCCAGAACTATGGGGGCAATCCAGCTGTGCCCTGGAATCGTCCACCCATGGGTCTGTGCTTGGGCATGAAACTCTCGGGCGAGGCTTGCCAGCACAGCGCGGCGGCTGGCCAGCTCGGGTTCGAGCGAAAGGTGAAACAACGTCACAACGGCACAGGCCGGGGGCAGGGCTGTGCTAAAAATGAGCGGGCGGCTTTTTTGAAGCAAAACTTCGATCACAACCGGGTCTGCCGCGACAAACGCCCCCACCGAGGCAAGAGCTTTGCCAAAGGTTCCCACCACAAGGTCTACTTGACCGCTCAGACCGTCCCGGGCGGCCACCCCGGCTCCCCCAGGTCCCAGCACGCCAAAGGCATGGGCCTCATCTACGACTAAAAAGGCCTCGTACCGATTTTTTAGCTCAACAAGGGCGGCGAGGTCGGCTTCGTCGCCGTCCATTGAAAACAGCGATTCAGTGACCACAAACGCCCGTTTGTACTGACCTCGGTGGCGTTTGAGCAGGTTCTCGAGGTGCGAGGCATCCCCGTGATGGTAGCGGTGCAAACGGGCCCCCGATAAGCGCCAACCGTCGACCAGACTGGCGTGAATCAACCGGTCGGCAAAAATGGCATCCCCTGGGGCCGCAAGGGCTGCCAACAGCGCCGTATTGGCATGCCAGCCGCTGTTGAACAGCAAGGTTTGACGTCCAGGGTACAGGGTAGCTAGGGCGGACTCGAGCTCGGCATGCCATGGAGAAGCCCCAGCCATCAGACGGCTGGCCGTTGACCCCCACAGTGGCAGGCTTTGGTTTTGAACCAGAGTATCAAGGTGACGCGACAGCTGTTGGGCAATCTGGGTGTCACCTGCCAAGCCTAAGTAGTCGTTACCCGAAAAGTTCACCAAACGGCGTCCGTCCTGCCAAAGAAACGGTCCTTGAGCGGCGCTCGGTGTGCGGACCTGCCTCCAACGGGCTTGGTCTTTTAACCGCCTTAGGTCGGCTTGCCAGTCCGTCAGGGCGTCACGGACGGTAAAAAGGCCGGGGGTCATACATCTCTCGGGGTGGGTTTGCCTGGCAAAAGCCCGTCTGGTAAAAGCTCGTCCCTAGGTAGCAAACGGTGTTCTTGCACGAGGAGTTGGGTCGTCTGGGTAAGAACTTCATCGCTGAGTTTGAGGATTACTTTGAGGTCGCGCGGGGTAAGGCAGAGGGGAAGGAACCAATACAGGGTGTCACCCAAGGGGCGCAGAACCAGCCCTTTCGCAAGGGATAATTGGTAGGCTCGTTGCCCGGCCTTGAGGGGTGCCGGCCAGGGCTTTCCGGTTTCAGGGTTCACCAGGTCGACGGCGCCAATATGCCCCAAAAAGCGAATATCCCCCAGCTCGGGGCGTTGTTGCCAGCTCTTTAAGGACTCATGAAAGGCTTGGCTGACCGGAGCGGCCCTTTCAAGCGCCCCTAAACGCCAGAATCCTGGGTCAAAGAGCTTTAGGCTGGCCAGAGCCGAGGCACAGGCTATGGGGTTGGCGGTAAAGCTGTGGCCGTGCAAAAAGGTTTTGCCAGGGCCTTCGAAGGCCTGCTCAATTTCAGCTGTCGTTATCGTGAGTGCCAAGGGCAAAACTCCCCCGGACAGGCCCTTGGCCAGGCAAAGAAAGTCAGGGACGGTTCCCGCCTGATCGAGGGCGAAAAACGTGCCGGTGCGACCAAAGCCTGTGGCCACTTCGTCGTAGATGACCAAAATGTCCAGTTCACGACACAGACGGCCTAGACGGCGCAGGTAATCGGCCGGGTAGGGTTGCATCCCTGCAACACACTGAATCAGCGGCTCGACGATAACCGCCGCTGTGACAGCTGCCTGCCGCCGTAACAAGGCTTCGGTGGTTTGCCAAAGGTCTTCAGGGCAGGTGAGTGTGACAGGGTTACCGGTTTTGTTGCCCAAAGCTTGGGCTCGGGGCGCTGGTAAGCGGTACGACGAGAATCGTAGGGGGCGAAAAACTCCATGAAAATCGTCAACGCCGCTGACCCCCACAGCCCCCAGGGTGTCGCCGTGGTACCCCTCGTCGAGATAGGCGAACTGCGTCTTGTTCAAAAAGCCACGGTTGACCTGGTACTGAAAGGCCATTTTGAGTGCCGCTTCAACAGCCGTCGACCCGTCGTCCGAATAAAAAAAACGGTTTAGTGTTGCAGGGAGACGTGAGGAGAGTGCCGCCGTCAGTTCAAGCGCAGCCGGATGCGTAAAGCCCGAGAAATTGACATGATCTAGGCGTTTTGCTTGATTTTTTACAGCACGCACGAGGGCAGGGTGTCCGTGCCCGTGTAAATTGGTCCACCACGAGCTTATGGTATCGTAATAGGAACGGCCCTGATCGTCGTAGAGTTTGACGCCGCGTCCCCGCACGATCAAAGGCGGTTCTGCCAGCCCTTGGCGCTGGGTAAAGGGGTGCCAAAGCAGTTTCTGATCGATTTTCTTCAGTTTATCGCGCTTCAACCTTGACCAATCCACCTGAAAAAGATAGGAGTACGGCGATAATACGTCGCTGTCTGTCCGACGTCAATTCCCTGCACAAGGAGTGACCCTATGTGGAAAGAGCTTGCTCAGCGCATTTTATCTGGTTATGAGCTGACCCACGACGATGCCCTGGCAATTCTTCGGGCACCGGATACCGAACATTTGCAGATTTTAGACGCGGCTTGGACGGTTCGGCGGCAGTATTTTGGAAATCTTGTCAAAGCGAATGTCCTTTCGAATGCCAAACGAGGTTTGTGTTCAGAAGATTGTCATTACTGTGGTCAATCACAGCATGCCCAAGATGTTTCCGCCAAGCACGGATTTTTAACCAAGGATGAGCTGGTGCGTCAAGCAAAAGAGGCTCAAGAAACGGGAGGAAGCCGGTTTTGTGTGACGATGGCGGTGCGGTCGGCGAGTTGGAGTGCGGTAGAAACCTTGGCTGATGCGACCAAACAGATCAAGGCAGAGCTCGGCATGGAGGTCTGCGCCTGTATGGGGTTGATGACCGGCGATACCGGTAAGGCAAAATTGAAGTTCTTGAAAGAGGCTGGGGTCGACGCCTACAACCACAACCTCAATACCCACGAAGAGATTTATCCGCAAATCTGTTCGACGCACACCTACCAAGACCGTCTGGAAACCCTGCATAACGCCCAGCAGGCAGGCTTTTCCCTGTGTTCTGGGCTGATCATCGGCATGGGCGAATCGGAAGAACAAATTGCCGAGTTGGCTTTGACCTTTCGCCGTGAAAAGGTCGACAGTATTCCTGTGAACTTTTTGATTGCCGTCGAGGGAACAAAACTTGCTGAAAGGACAAAAATGGAGCTTCGTCCCTGGAAAGCCCTACGCTACCTGTGTCTGTTTCGCCTCGCCAATCCGTCGGCCGAAATTCGCGCCAGCGCGGGTCGGGAACTGCACCTGAGAAGCCTGCAAAACCTAGCGCTTTTTCCGGCTAACAGCCTCTTTTTAGACGGCTACCTGACGCAACCGGGTCAAGGCGCAGAAAAAGACCTGGCAATGATTAACGACCTGGAAATGGAAGTTATTGCGGGACACTAACGATCAAGGGACATTAACCAGATTTTAGCTTTTCAAGGGGAGTGGGATGCGTTAGGCTGAACCTATGCAGGAAAACAACGACTGGTACGCCAAAACGTCTTCTGTTCAGACCATGAAAACCTGGGCGAAGCGTCCTGAATCGCCTGGGGAGTTGCCTGAAGCCTTTGCCACGCTCTTTTCTTCGGCTTCTTCAGAAATGTTTCCCACCGATGCGGTCTTTTTGCCGGGCGACAAGACTTTACGCCCCCAAGACAGCGCGTTTCGGTCTCGTTTGTTGGGGTTAGACCAGCATGCTTTAACGTTGTGGGAGGAGCGGGGCCGTCAGATTGAAAAGCGAAGGTTTCCGCTCGCCGAGATTCGTTGGCTTCAGCGAGGGGTTGTGTTGTTGTCGTCTTGGCTTGAGGTTGCGAGTGGCTCCGACGCGGCCCGTCTGCCGTTTGCCAGCGTCAATGAAATTCTCATCGATCCTTTTCTTCTTCGCTTACGACAGGCTGTCGCCCCCTCGGGGGAATGTGATGAAGAGACCTGGGAACATTCCCGTGATAGTCTGGACCGAGTGGGCCCCCTCCACTTTAAGTTTATGAGCTATGGTCGTCGGCTACTGCGCCGTGGTGACTGTGTGCGTGCTGTGGCCTACCAGGAGGAACGACGAGTCGGGTGGAGAAAATCAGCCACTCCGTTTTTGATGATTCTTACCGAGAAAGAGTTCCTGACCATCCGCGACCCCGAACATCTTCGGCGAGGCCGCCAGGGCCTTTACGGAGGTGTTTTCTCGTTTGCGCCCTTAGCACAGGTTCAGTCTTTGACCTGGGAGACTCACAATGGTAAGGGTGGGCGAGACAAAGGCGAGTTTAGACTGATCTGGAAGTCTGGCGGCCAGTTGGTTTGGGAAACCTCGGGAGTTCAGACAGAAATGTCAGCGCTGGTCGAAGCCTTTAACTCACGGTAGCCCCAGAATCGTCGATAAAAAAGCCCGCCGAAGCGGGCTTTTTTATTTGTCGAAGGTGCTACTGAACGGTAGCCGAAAGCGTCGTCGTCGCGACGTTAATGGTCAGGGTAACATTTTGCCCCGGGTTGCAAGCGATACTCAGCTGAGTATCGGCCGAGTTCGAGAAGCTAATGTTACTCGACTTGCTCCACGAGCCAAAGCCCCAGGCGCCATTCCATCCCGATGAGGTGTTACAAACCTGCAGTTCCAACGTAGAGGTGTTGTTGCCTTGTGCCAGCACGGCGCTGGTAATGGGGTTGGGACCCGTTACCGTGTAGGTGGTGTTCGGGGCTGCCGACAGCGTGTTGGCTGTTAAGCTCCAGCTGTTGTCGTCTCCGGGGAACGTCACGCTTTGTGACGAACCGTTGTTGATAAACTTGATGGTAAACGTCCCGGTTGACTGAGGTACAGCTTGCAAAACGACGATGGACTGGTTATCGACGGTGTAACTGCCGCTGATTTGTGCACCAGCTGACTGACTCCAATTGTTATCAACGGACTCAGCCCAGTTATTTGTGTCAATACGGCGTACCCATGCTGTGCCAGAGGGGGCCGTGGGAACGGTAAAGCCTACGTTACTGCCTGTCATGTTGACGAGGACCAGGAAATCGTTATCGCCGACTTGACTACCCGAGACGTAAACTTCGCCATCGGCTTGAGTCCACTCATTGAACCCAGAGCTGGAACCGGCCGGAGTGAGGAACGAAATCGCCTCGTTATAGTTTGCCTGATTGAAGGCTGGGTGAGCGGCGCGGAGCTTCAAGAGGGCCTGAAGGAAGGCAAAGTTGGTGTTCGGTCCGCCGCTGGAAGCTGTCGCAAAGGTGCCAAGGTTGTTGTTGTAGGTTGCACTTCCCCCGGTGGTATCCCCAGTTGCCACGGTGTCAGGGGCTGAACTACCAATCATGTTGTAGTTGTTCCAGGTGGCCACCGAGTCAACATCGTACGCGTTATTGTTGCCGTCCACTGTACGTCCAAATTCATCGCCCCATTCTACCATGGGAATACCGCGGCTCAAGACCTGGAAGGTCCAGAAATCGCGGATGATCTGGCGCCGCATGGTCTGGTTGCCACCCCAGGCTGAACTCAGGTTGTTGCTCGTACCGCCATCCGAGGGGCCGAAAGGCCAACTCAAGCTTGAGTTGGTCTGGGTACCATAGCTGACCAGGTCGGTTAAGGTAAAGCCGTCATGAACGTCAATCATGTTAATAGATTTTTGCGGGCCACCCTCACCGGCGAACTTGCTGTAATCGCCATAGAAGGCATCAGCCCACCCTAGGCCGTTTTCTCCAGCCAGGTTTCCTGTCATGAACTCACGTACTGTATCGCGGTAATTGCCGTTCCAGTTCGCCCAACCAGCGGGAAAATTACCAATTTCACCGCCATCTTGGGTATCCCAGGGCTCGGCAATGATCTTAAAGCCATCGGTCGAGGCTAACGAAGCAATGTTGGTTAACAAAGGGGCTGTGCTCGAGAACGCTGAACTGCCGTTTCTACCCAGTTCAACGGCAAGGTCGAAGCGGAACCCGTCTACCCCCATGGTTTGCGACCAATAATTGAGCGAGGCGAGAATCAAGTTTTCCTCGGGTGTTGAACCGGCGTTGAAATTGTTCCCACACCCGGTTGAGTCCCAGTAAAAATTATTATTGGTGCCCGCAAGGGTGTAATAGGCACGGTTGTCGAGTCCTCGGAAGCTGACGATCTGAGCTTCCATCCCGGTACCGTCCCAAGTTCCACCCTCGCCAGTGTGGTTGTACACGACATCCAGGTACACCTGAATTCCCGCATTGTGAAAGGCGTCAACCATTTGCTTGAATTCTTTCGTCGGCCCACCAAAGCTCTGATCATGAGCGTATTGACGATCGGGGGCAAAGAAGCCGTAGGTCATGTAACCCCAGTAGTTGCCGCCAGAATGGGTGGAGGGATTTTCTTGGTTGTTGGTCTCCATGACGGGCAGAAATTCCACGGTGTTGATGCCGAGGTCTTTTAAGTAGCCGGCCATGTACGCGGCTCCCGCATAGGTCCCTACCAAGTTTGAGGGCACATTGGCCGCATCGGCGAACCCAGAATAGGGTGACAATAAAGTTGTCAGGCTAACACTGGACGGGTGAGCGGTCAGACCTTTGAGGTGTGTTTCATAGACAATGGTATTGGACTCGGGAATATTGGGCTTGGTTCCTGTTGGCGTTGTATCGACAAACGCGACCGCCTTGGGAGCGTAGGGTCCCGTATCAATGTTACGCAGATCCATGGTGACGTTGCCGGTAATGGGGCCACTATAGGTCTGAGAAGCACTAACATTGGCTCCGCCCGACGCAAAGATGACATCAGAGTTGCCGGAGGCCACCAAAGCGGGGCTGTCAATATCATGGCTGATTTCTTTGGCATAGGGGTCGTACAACACCTTGTTAGGATTGAAGCGGTTGCCGCTAGAATCACAGTCCGTGATGTAACCAGCGGAACTATTGCCCCTGGTCCAGGAGGTGCTAAAGGGCCAGTTTGGACCCCAAGCCCGAAAAGCGTAAAGGGTACCGTTGGGAACCGAGGCAATTGCCGCCCTCCAGACGTTGTCGGACCCCTGGGACATCCAGTAGTCGTAGGTAGCCGAAGCCCCTGTATCCTGGGTGTAGATTTCTAGCAAAATCTGCGTTGCGTCAGCCGAATAGACGCCAACATCCAGTGTTCCCCCGGCGCCATTGGGGAAGGTTGCCCCCAGACCCCAAGAAGCTGTGGCCCAACCAGCTTGATTCACCGGTGAAAAGGCCCCAGAAGAGGGGTGCGAGTAACCAATGGTGGTCCCCGTAGGTGCCACATTTCGGGCCGCCGCTGGTGTCGAAGTGGTCAGCGCGGTCGGATTCTGGCAGGAACTAAAAACCAAAAGTCCTGCAAAAAGCAAGGAACCTAGGCCCTTCTGGAGCCTTCCTTGAGTGAGGATAGTCATAATGACCTCCTAAAAAGAATATGAGAACAAACGTTCCCCGCGACTTTTATATGTACTGTTTGAAAATCACACGTTTGCAAAAAAGGTGACAAAAAGGTGTAAGGCGCTGTCCAGATGGTTTACAGTAGACCCAGTCTCAAAATCACGCAACTAAAATTTTTGTCATGTATGAGAATAAATTGGAGTTTAAAAAGAATTGGCCAGGGGCCCCTGGCCCCCGGCGTTTAGCGGTTCAAAGCGCAGTGTTTACAGGTTCAAGACGTTGCGCAGAGCGGCGGGGTGCAAGCGGAACGATGACCCCAAGCCCTCTAAGAAGTGATGTTTTTCAAGCATGTGAATGCAAAGCTGGTTAAAAACGAGGCGGTCTCCGACCGGATGGCCGTTCTCGAGGCGCTGGACGGTAACCGAATCTTTGTGAAACAGACCGTCTTCCCAGGGGCAGGCGAATTGGCCTCGGGCTTCGTAGACAAAGACCCGCCACTTACCTTCGACCGTGACGGGCTCGCCTAAGCCCTTTTCGCCTTCCGCAAGCAGGTACTTAAGTCGCTCGGCAACAGCGTCCCACGACAGTCCGTGTTCGGCAAAAGCCTCTTCGTCATGCTGGATGATATCCGCCAAGGGACGGCGGTCATGCCCCAGAAACCCTTCTTCTACAATCGCGCCGGGCACCAGGTTGGCCTGGGCCTTCTTGAGCTCTTCCGTCATCTTCATGGCAGACCCTCCTTAGGCAAATTTGTCGAAGTAAATCTTGTCGTCAGTCATTCCATTCTTGCGCATAATGTCCATACAAGCATCTAGCATTCCAGGAGACCCGCACAAATAGCCTTCTTTGATAAGCTCACGAGGAATTTCTGTTTTAAACTTTTCGGCCAGAACGTCAATTAAGCGAGCCGGTTTACCTTCCCACACTTCACCGGGGCCAGGCTCTGAAACGGCAGGAATAAAGTGGAAGCGCTCGTATTTGGCTTCTAACTCTTTTAACCAATCCATGAAGTAGAGGTCTTTTACTGAGTGTCCGCCAAAGAAATACCAAATGTCTCGTTCCCCGAGCACACCGCGAGCCTCCATATCCCGAAAGATGGAACGAAAGGGAGCCATTCCCGAACCACCGCCGACGCAGATCATGGCGGCTTGGGTGTCGTGGACACGAAAATCTCCGACAGGAGCCACGACGTTAATCTTGTCGCCCACCTTGAGGAATTTGTGCACATAGGTGGTGACGGTACCCCCCGGCACCAGACGAATCAAAAATTCTAAGGTGTCTTTTTCTTGAGGGGCGCTGGCAAACGAGTAGGCCCGAGCTGACGGTTCGCGAATGCCACCGTAGGCGGGAACTTCTATCTGGCCGTACTGACCGGCTGTGTAGGTTAAATCAGACCCTTCGGGAAGCTTAAGTCGAACTTCTTTAATGTCGTAGGTCAGGTTCGTCATTGATTCCACGGTACAGCTGAGCTTTTTAATATTAAACAGATCTTCTGGTATTTCAATTCCAATATCCGCTTTCACCTTAACTTGACAGGCCAGGCGAACATTTTCACGAAGCTCCTGCTGAGTTAAGTAGGGCACTTCGGTCGGTAAGTGGGGGCCTACGTCCGATTTGACCTGACATTTACAAGCCCCGCACGAACCGCGTCCTCCGCAAGCGGAGGGAAGAAAGATTCCTTGGTCGGCTAGGGTCCCCAGGAGTTTTGAGCCTCCTTTGACCGTAACCTGCTTTTTGCCGTTGATGTCCAACTGAACATCACCATAGTTGTTGACAATGCTGTCAATCACCGAAATCATGACGGCCATGAGGACGCTGACGCCGCCAATCAGCAGGGCCTGCGCTGCCAAAGTCGATAGAGGAAACATGAGCAGACTCCTTATTGCACCCGAAGAATACCTGAAAAGCCCACAAAAGCCATAGCCATCAGGCCCATGGTAATGAGGGTAATGCCGGGCCCCTTAAGGCCCGCCGGAACGTTGGACTTATCGATTTTTTTCCGCATAGCCGCCGCCAAAATGATGGCCAGCCACCAGCCGATTCCTGAACCAAAACCAAAGATCAGGGCCTGAACGTAATCGTAATTGCGGATTTCCATAAACAACACCACACCCAAAATCGCGCAGTTGGCTACGATCAAGGGCAGGTAGATCCCCAGACTCATGTACAACGCAGGGCTAACGCGTTCAATGATCATCTCGAGGGCTTGAACCACTGCCGCCACCACGATGATGTAGGCAAAGAGGTCGAGGTAGATCATATTCCACGGGATCAGAATGTAGTGCAGAATGGGCCAACTGATGGCGCTTGAAAGCACGAGAACCACAATAACGGCAATACCCAAACCATTCGAAGAACCAAGGTCTTTAGAAATCGCGATGAACGAGCAGGTACCCAGAAAGTTGGCCAAAATAATATTTGACGTAAAGATCGACGCAAAAAGTAGCGTTATAGGATCAACGTAACTCATGCTGCCCCTCCCATAGCATTAGCGGTTTTAGCGGCTTTCAAAGCCTCTTCTTTTTTTAGACCGTTGGTCTTGAACACCCACATGATGATGGCGACCAGAAAGAACGCGCTGGGAGCCATGATGGCGATCGTCCAGTTGTAGCCGTCAGAAACATACTGAGGGGGAAAAATCGGAAAATCGGCGATCGTTCCAAAGGCCAGTGGTTCTCGGATTACAGACAAAAGAACCAAAACGGCCATGTAGCCGATACCGCTGGTGAACCCGTCCCACCACGAAATGAGGGGTGGATTCGCAGGGGCGAAGGTTTCGGTACGACCCATTACGATACAGTTGGTGATGATCAGCCCCACGTAGGGCCCTAGTGACCGGGCGACTTCGGGAGCAAAGGCGTTAAGAATCAGCTGAAACAGAACGACGTAAAAGGTAATTGCCAAAACTTGAAAAATCATGCGTACCCGGCGGGCAATCAGGTGCCGAATCCAGCTCAACGTAAAGCTAGCGAAGGCGGTCACTAAGGACACCCCCACCGTCATGATTAAGGTATTCACCACCTTGTTGGTGACTGCCAGCGTCGAGCAGATTCCCAGAACCTGAACCAGGACGGGATTGTTAACGCTGAGGTTTTCTTTGGTGACCTGGCGGAAGGTCGGCATGCTCATGATTGTCCCCCTTTCTGGGCGATAAAGGCTTTCAAAAGAATCAACGCCCGGTTATTCAAAATATCCCTGACAGCTGTACTGGTTATGGTGGCACCCGCGATGGCATCCATGCCATTGGGTAGTTTTTGGCCGCTGGGGTTAAAGACTACTCCCTGGGAGGTTTCAAGGCCCTTAAATTGCCCTGTGAACCAGGGCTCCCCGATTCGCCCCCCCAAGCCAGGGGTTTCTACGTCAAACAAAACCTGAACGCCGGTGATCTGGGAACCGTCCGCATTGACCCCTACGGCCAACGAGACATTGCCCCACAGACCGGGCCCTGTAAAGTCGCCTGCCCAGCGTTTTTGACCATCAACCACGGTAGAGTAAAAGAAAATCGGAAGGTTTCCGGTATAGCTAGTATCCTGAAGGGCCTTGTTGATCACCTCATCGTTCACCCGAGTGATGGCAAGTGAGTGGGGGTTCGCTTTTACGGCGTCGTAATTGACGGTGCCTTTCACGGTATATTTCTTAAGGGCTTGGTAGGCTCGTTCGGCTTGATGGGGGTGTGCAGCGTCAGCAGAAATGCCCATTGACCTGAGGGTTTTGACCCAGTGTTGAAGCCGCCAGTAGTTGTCGGCAATGGGTTTAGTCGTAACAAAGGCTAAGGTGAGGGGGAACACCAGCACCAAGGTGACAGCAAAGGTAAAAAATATGGTAAAGACGTGACTGTCTTTATTGATTCTCATGACTCACCTCCCGCCTTGGCGGCTACTTTAGGAGCCACGGCTTCTTTCTTTTTGGGGGGGAGAATTTCATCCAGGAGCATCGCAAAGGTATTGGCCGTTAAAATTGCAAAGCTGACCCCTTCGGGAAAGCCGGCGAAAACACGGATCGTTATGGTAAGACTACCAATGATGATGCCGTAGATCGCCTGCGAGAGGGGCTTTTTGGGGGCCGAAACAGGGTCGGTGGCCATAAAGACTGCGGCAAACATCAAAGAGCCCGACATTAAAAAGCCCGCAAGGTCGCCCAGCGTGGCCAGACCCCCAACACTACGGTGCGCGGCAAAGACGGGGAAGCGACTGTCCATCATGCCCGAAAAATAAAACAGCAGGGTGAAGCCAAGGGCGCTCACAAGGGTCCAAATCAGGGGGCGCCAGTTGGCGGTTTTCGTGATCATCAGGTACAGGCCCGCCAAAATGATGAGGAAAATCGGTCCTTCGCCAATGGAACCAACCCTCAACCCTAAAAACAGGGCCAGGGGATTGTTGGCGTCCAGCGGAAAGGTCATGCCAAAAAGCGAGACGGTGCGGTGCCAGTCATGAGCCTGCGCTAACCCTCGATAAACCTCGAGGGGCGTTGCCATGGCTACGGCGTCCAGATCGCTTAGGGCGTTGGCGTGCCCTTTGGTATAGGGGAACAGGTAGGCGGTCGTGACATAGAACGCCACCGTCAGGACGACCGCCACGATTGATCCTCGGATAACCGGGCCAGTTTTTCCCTCACTTTTGACAAACCACCAATATAACCCGGCGGCTAGGAGAGTCATAAACGCCGCTTCAGGAAAGGTTGAGCCTTGAATCAGCAAGTTCATAGAACCGCCGATGGCGAAATTGCCGGGAATCATCCAGGTCGTCTGCATCATCAGGGGAAACGAGATGTAGACAAAGGTTCGCCCCGTGATGGCGGGGTTGTAGAGGTTGCGTCCAAAGCCGCCAAAGACCTCTTTGCCGATGATGACAGCAAAGAAAATGCCCACGCCGGCCACCCAAAACGGTACAGCCGGTGGGAGCGAGAGGGCGAATAAGCCGCCGGTTACCCAAACCGCTTCGGTGACTTTTTTGCCTCGGCTTTTCTCAAAGACAAATTCTGCCGCGCTGGCTAACAAGACAACGAAAGCCAAGAGAAGAGGCACTCGCCACCCGTATAAGTAGGTTGACCACAAAAAGATGGGGGTCAGGGCATAAAGCACCCTCCGCATCGGGTCCTGTTTGATAAAGAAACTCGAATTTTTGGGCACAGTTCCTCCTCGCTTGCTGTGAGTTGAAAGTCTGACGCGGGATTTATTCCCGATGGGGCACGGCTGTATAGCCGAGTTTCGAAACCAGGTTGACCACCGCCTCGACCGCTGTTGAATTCGGATCGTAGGTGAGGTTGATCTGAGAGTTATCCCGGTTCACCGAAAGCTCTTGAACCCCTTTGAGTTTGCGGCCGACGTGTTCGACAGCTCGGACGCAGTTGGTGCAGGTAGCCCCGTCCATGTCCAAAAGGATAAACGCGCCGGGTCCCTTTTTTTCGTCATCTTCGGTTTTCATAGTGTCAATGTAATGCCGCGTTAAGTCTGTGTAAAGCAGTCAGGATTAAATATACGGCACCCTCCGTTCATTATTCTCGGTTATCGTGAATTTCCCGTCAAGACGATGTAAGAAATTTGGCAAATATTAAAAAAAAAGGGGCCCCGAAGGGCCCCCGAAAAACAATCCGGCGTTAAGCTTGGATCAGAAATGGTTTTTCCCACAGACCTTCGCGGCTTGTCTTACTGGGAATCGTTCGGACGGCTAGCTGATAAGAACCGGGGGCAAGCTCGGGTATTTTACAGACCACCGAGGAGCTTCCCAGCTTGCCATAAATACTACTGCGAACCGCTTCGCCAGCGCTGTTTAGCCAAAAAACCCCTTCGTCTACGTTGACGCTTTTAAAGGTCAGACGGCTCCCGGTTAAACGGAGCATATCGCCGGGCTTGCCTGTACCGCTGTCCTCGCCAGAATCCGCGTTGTGCACACCATAGATCAGGGGGAGGCGCAACGGTGGGGTATCGACCACTTCCACTTGCAGGCGGCTTCGGATCTCGTCGGCCACCGCTGTGTTGGGCCGCAGGCGGATCACGAAGTTGGTTTTATCGACGTTTCGGACGGTGCTATCCTGACGACGAGGAGAAAGGTTGAACGTTCCCCACGGCGTTTGGACATTCCGGCCAGCCGAAATGAAGTACACCAGGGCGTCCTTAAAATGATTCATGACTGAAGTCATGTCATTTGCCGTTGCCGAGGTGCCTCGGGACATATAAGCGACGACGTCGCTAAAGGGTACCGTCTCCCTTTGGACGACACGGGATATCGTTTTCCCGTTTTTCCGGAAGGGGTCTTCCTGAAATGAAACTTGTAACATACAAACCTCCTGTGTTTGCTTGGGGTCTTCAACGAAGCCCACAAAGCAGAGAACAGGAAGGAACGCAGGTTTGCTTCAATTTTTTTTTAAAAAAATTCCCGCTCAGGAAACGAAAAGTTTCCCGTCGGGAAACCAAAAATTCCTCGTCGGGAAACCAAAAATTTCCACGCTGGGAATTTTACGCCTGGGTAGCCGATTTTTTTCCCTTAAGAAGGACGACGAGCACCACCAGACCGGCAATTTCGGCGGTTGCCGAAAAGGCGCAGACCGCCAGGGGCGAAACATCGTACAAGAGGCCCATGACAGCCCCCGAGGCTAACAGCCCGACCCCGTTCATCGTATTAAAGATGCCATACCCCGTTCCGCGTTTTTTGAGGGGGGTGAGGTCGGCAATGCCTGCCTTGATAACCGTCTCTTGGATGCCCAGGCTAAAGCCAAATAAGAGGATGGCCGCGATCAAAAGCCCCGAGTTGGACCCTAAAAACCCCAAAAAGGGGAGCGGAAGGGACAAAAGAGGAACGGCGTACAGCACTTTGAGACCTTTCTTGTCGTACCAACGGCCTACAAAAAAAGCCGCCACGCCGTTGGTTGCCATAGCCGCCGCATACCAAAAAGGAATCGCCGCATCGGGTAAAAGTCCTGTGGTCTTGGCGTGAAAGGCTAAAAGCGCAAAGTTGATAAACCCCATCCCGGCCAAAAGGGTGAAAACGCTATAAATCCAAAAGGTTCGCGACAGCTTTTCGGGCGCTTCAACAGAAGCGGTGGGTCCCGAAAGTTCAACCTCAAGGGCTTGGGGGTTAGGGGCCCGAGACTGGCCAAACAGCACTGCCGCGATCATTATGGCAAAGGGAATCCACAGCCAGGTGAGCGCCTGCCGGTAGCTATCCGCGCTGTGAAGCGAGTGGCCCAGGAAGCCTGACAAAAGCAGGGCCATCAAAAGCGGTCCCAGAATAGCCCCGGCCTGGTCCATGATTTTGTGCAGGGCAAAGCCGTAGCCAGTGCCGACCCGACGGGCCGCCATCGACAAGATCGTATCTTTTGCCGGGGCACGGACCGCCTTTGACAGTCGCTCCAAAACAATAAAAAGGGCCGCCATCTGCCAGGTGCCGCTTAAGGCGAGCAGGGGAACTGAGGCCACCATGGCATAGCCGCCTAGGGTAAACGCCCAGTAAGCCTTGCTCCTGTCGACCAAGCTGCCGGTAAGGAGCCGGACGGCATACCCTAGGAACTCGGCTAAACCGGCTACTAAGCCTACCACGGCGGCGTCGGCCCCCAACAGGGCTAAAAAGGGGCCGTTGAGGCTACGGCCTGCTTGGTAGGTCAGGTCGCTAAAAAAGCTAATGACTCCGAACATCACGATTAAAATGAGGGCTCGGCGGTAGCTGGGCGAAGATTTATCGACGGGGGTTGGCAAGCTTGGCTCCTTGTGGCTGTGGTGGGGGGCCTTGCCAATCACGGTAGCGCCACCCGTGGTCGAACGGACCCCAAAAAACGTATTGTCCCGAGGACTCGGGGGTGGGAGGGATGTACCAAAAATGACCCAGTTCTAAGGTTTGGGCCTTGGCGATGCGGGGCGCAAGAAGGTTAAACAGCTGGGCCGTCTCAGCCGGGCTGGCGTTGAACATTAAACTAACACTGACCAGGCGCTTTTGCGCAAAGAGAACGTCCAGCCAGGCGTTTTTAACCGCTACGGCAGGCGTGGAAACCAAAAGAGTTCCTTGCGTGGGTGATTTAGTTTGCGTGAAGGTTATGGCCTGTTTGGTCAAGCTGGACATCAGAACGGTTTGGGGACTGCCCGGAACCCACTGCTGAAGAACTACCCTCAACGGCAAGGGACGAGGCGGCGCGCAACCCAGACCGAGCATAAGAAGTGGTGCGAGGGTGGTGAGAAACCTTCTGGGTGTGCCCTGAGGCATGCAAATCCTCCAACGACGCAAAAAGTTCATAGTAGCGCTGGGCCACCTGGGGGAGCGAGCAAAGCTCGATGGCTCGCTTCCGGGCTTGGAGCGAGCATTGCCTGAGTGCTTCGGGACGGCTTAAAAGCTGTTCTATCCCGTTCGCCAGTGCTTTGGTATCAAACGGAGGTGCCAAGACCCCTGTCTCGCCCGGAATGATCATATCAGGATTGCCGCCGATGTGAAAACCCGCGACCGGAACCCCGCAAGCCATCGCCTCAACCATAGCGTTCGAAAAGTTTTCTTGACGGGAGGGGAGGAGCACCAAGTCTGCGGCATTGTAGGCCACAACCAGGCTCAGGTCGTCTTCGAGTTTGCCTAAAAACCGGCACTCAAGACCCTGGGGAAATTGCCGGGGTGACCAAGAGGCGCCCGCAATGAGAAGTCCGAGGTTGGGAAGTCGCGAAGCCAGCTGGTTTACCGTCTCGGTCAACAGGTCGAGGCCCTTTCGCGGATCTTCGTTGAGGTCTAAACCGCTCAAAAGTAACCACTTTCGGTCGGACGAAAGCTTGAGCAATGAACGGGCCTGGTCTTTGGGCAGGGGGCGGTACAGCTCGGTATCGATACCGTTGGGAATCACGTGAAGGGGGCGATTTCCTAAAAGAGAGCTTCGCTGGGCTTGTTCACCGAGCCAGCGGCTGGGGGTTACCAAGGTGAGGGGAACCTGTTCCCAAGCGGCTGCTTTTTGCCGCCAAATGCGCCGAGAAAGATCATACTTGCGTTGCGAACCCAGGGCGGTGCAATGACCACACTGTTGGGTAAAACACTGTTGATCGCAAGCATAGTGGTCGCCGCCGGTAAAGGCCCACATATCATGAAGGGTCCAAACGATGGGGCCGGGGAGCTTTTTCCAATCGTTAATGCTAAGCATGCCCTTTTGAACCCAATGCAAGTGAATAATATCGGGGGCCAGTCGCCGTAACCGTCCCAGCACTGGGCTAAAAGGGACCCAGGCCGGCGAAAACATGGCACCGCTCCGGTGGGGGTAGGCCGCCAGGGGCAGTTGGTCAAGGAAAGTCCGAAGTCGTGTAACGGCTTTTTCGCCGGCATTGCGGGGGCCAAGCACTGTGGGGTCGTCCGACTTTTTATCTTGCACCACCATGAAGGACTCCAACCCGAGTTCGAGAAACCCTTGGTGGAGGCGGTAGGCGGCTTTTGCAGCCCCTCCCTTAAGATCATTGGTATTGACGACGGCGACTTTAATCGTGAACCTCCGGCGGATAGGTGAATACTCTTTAATATGCCACAAACGTTACTATGCCACAAAACTGCGTTGAGGAGCTTAAAAAAATCTTAATTGCAAATCTTGATTGCACACGTGATTATTTTTTTCTTGACAGAATTTTAACGATGGATTTATCATTTTTAAACTAAGACTAGGAGGTCTGGTTTATGAAAGTTTTTGCTGAAAGTGAGTCAAAATTGACTTATGAAGCACCCAACTTGGTGGAGTTAGGGAGCGTTACTGAGCTGACTAACTACACGGTCAGTGTTACAGCACAATAAAAATCTATAAAGGAGAAGTACATGAAAAAGATTCTTTCCATTCTTTCGGCGACATTTTTAGTGTTTATGGCGTGCCAGAACCCCGTAAGTTCGACGGCGTCTAGTTCGACAACCTCAAGTGGCGTAACCGTTACCGTCAACGGTACGGGGGCTGGTGCCCGGAACCTCAATGGCGCCACAACAGTCAAGCTGAATGTATTTAACTCTTCGGGCGTGCAAGTCGGCTCTACCCAAACTTCGTCGACCTCGCCTTATAAGTTCAGCGTCCCCATTTCTACCAACGGTACCTATACCTTTGCCGTCCAGGGCTTGAGTGGCACAAGCGTCGTGGCAGTTGGTAATGTGTCACAAAACATTACCGGCGCTACGTCCGTGACGATTACAGCGGCGGCACCTCCGGCTCCCGATATGACTGCCACGGCTGCGGTAACAGGGTGGGGCACTATGTTGGGAACTGGCTCGGGAAGTTCTTGGGGTGGCGCTATTACCAGCACCTATGTAACCTCTGATGGCACAAACCTGTATGTGTCAACGGTCATGAATCCCCAGAATGCTGGCAACAACATTTACGTTTTAGTGGATGATGGTTCCTTGACAGGGGGCGAGGCTGTTACGGCCAACCTCTTGGGTTGGGGGACTTTGGGCATCACTACCGACAATGTAGGCACCAACTTTGATTATGGTTGGGTTGCTTATCGTGGGTCTACAGCAGGGGCTACCATCACCGTCGGTGCTGAAAAGTCTGTTAGCGGTGGTGCAGAGTCCGCCGTGGGCACGCCCGCAACTTTTGTTCAGTATTCTACAGGCACAACAAATACCGATGTGGCTACCTACAAATGGAAAATCCCTTACTCGGATATTGGTCCCGGTGCGGCGATGGGACAAAATGTTAAAGTGTACGTTTTCTTTGGGCAGTCAGGGTCGAGCGGTGGAATTCACTCAACCTTCCCCGCTCAGACAGCCATGTCGGCTGTAACTTCAGCAAATTCGTTGACAACCTTAGATACCGCTCCTACACCAGTTACTCTTAACTAAGTTTCTGAAGTGATTCGGAACTGGTAAAGTGTGGCCGACCTTCGGGTCGGCTTTTTTATTGGTATTCCCACAGCAAGCCAAAGCTTTCGCCAGCCTGACCATCAGTACTGTGAACGTGCAGAAGGTACCGGCCAGGCGAAAGGGCTAACCCGGGGTAATCGCCGGGGGCTTGGTCGCTGAGCGGGTGGTCTTGGCCGTCTAAAACCGGGGTGACTGTGTCTTGTTCTAAAAGTGACCACGTCAGGCGGGCTGTCCAAGGGCCGTTAGTAGCATCTTGAAGCCCCAGGTGGCCAAGAACGGGAACATACAGCGTTAGCTGAAACCAGGTGTCGAGACCTGGCGTTCCCACAGAGTCAGCGGCGATGGTCTGTGCCGTATAGTTGGGGGAAGAGGCGAGGTTCTGGTTGATCGTCAAGGTGAACCCCAACGACTGCGCTGTGTAGTCGGCATCAGCTTCGCTCGAAGCCTCGCTCCCATCAAGCAAGGTCTGAATGGCGGCTAGGCGCCCACTTCCCGTGAGAACGAGCGGGTGCAACGGATCCCAGACCGGTGAGGCAACAGTGGGTGTTTGAAAAGGCTGTCCTAAAGGTGTCCAGGTGTAGTGAATTTGACAATCGGGTAACGGGTCAAGCCGGGGCGTGTTGGGAACGGTGATTTGCCCACTTACAGGAAAAATTACCGGAGCGGGGCAGGCTGTCGGTAGCCAGACCACGGTTTGAAGCTGATCCTGGACGTCTGGAGAAATCAGCGCTTGACTGGTACGCGCAAGGATCTGCTGACCAGTGGGAATGGGCTGAGAATAGGAAGTCTGCGAGCCAGAAAAGACCGAGGTGGTAAGGCCTTGAGCACTCAGGCCCCACCAGGTTGTGGTCGCCTTGGTTCCTGTATAACCGCTTCCAAAATTGAGCGAAGTCCCAGCGTCGTAAAAAAGCGGGCGCAGAGTGTTGGTTGAAACCAGTGGTGCCCAGGCCTGCCAAGTGCCGGTCCACTGCCAAACCTGGGTAGGGGCAAAGCCAGCGGAAGTTTCGCCACCCGCGCTAACCAGCAAGGAATTCCACGAAAAGGCTGTCGCTCCCCAGGTTGGCACGGCAAGGAACTGCGAGTGCAGGTGCCAACCTCCCAGCGATCCATCCATAAGGATGGCCGCCGAGAGTGCGTTTGCGGTTGGTGCCGCCGAAGTGCTTTGGCCCCCGAGCAAAAACCAGCGGCCGTCAGCTACCACCGAAGCCGCACGGCTGACCGGGTACGGAAGGTTATAGGCGGCGCGGTTCCAGGCGGGTTGGCCTGCCGCGTTGAGAAAGCCTGGCATTCCTTGCCCGGGACTCACGTAACCCGAATACACGTCGCTTAGGGGACCAGAAGCATTTTCGCCACCAGCAATGTTAAGGTAGCCATCGGCGGCGGCCACTGCGGCCCAGGCTCGACCTACAGGAAGGTCAGGCCCCCGGACCCAAGCCCCTACCGTACCTGACGTGAGCGGCGCAAACCAGGTTTGAGCGCTCCAGCTTCCCTCCGCAGTCTGGCCGCCAACGCGGTAAAGGTAACCCCCCAGCACCGCATACGACGCACCACTGACGCTGGGTGGCGTTGAAGAAGTCCACGGCGTCGTACAACTTGTCAAAAGGAGGATGAAAACAATCGTTAATCCGGTAACTCCGGCTCTTGATACAAACATGGCTTAGCTTACTTTACTGCGATTTCGACCGTCTTGCTTTGCCTGGTATAGCAAATTGTCCGCACGGTTGATCAGTAGTTCTTCGGTGTCGCCGGGTACAAGCAGGGCCGCCCCAATACTGACGGTTACCGGGGCAGAGAGGGGGGCGATTGGTTTTTCGGCTATAGCCTGCCGGATCCTTTCGGCGACCAAGGCCATGGTGTCCAGAGTGGGTTCCAAGAGGAGGATGACCGTGAATTCTTCTCCGCCATAGCGTGAGACGATATCACAACTACGCACCGACAGACGAAGAGTCTCCCCCACCGAGGCCAAAACCGAGTCGCCGACAGGGTGACCGTAGGTATCGTTGATCTGTTTAAAATGATCAATGTCGATCATCAGCAGAGCAATGGTCTGATGTTTTCGCTGTGCGAGCAAAAGTTGGCGACTTAAGACCTCTTGAAAATACCGTCGGTTGTAACAACCTGTCAAAAAGTCAAAAAAGGAAATTTGGCGTAGCTCTTCGTTGTACTTCACTAATTTTTGCTTGTTGATCAGGTTCTCAAAAAATAACCGGTTGAGGATGAACGCAAAAAACAGCGAAAGGATGAAGTAGGCGATCATATAGACCAAGTAGATCACGGGGTAGGTTCCGGGAATAAAAAAGGTCGAAACTAAATTGGTGAGGATCGACAGCAAGAAAACCCCGACGTAATAGCCCATGTGATACCGCAACGAAATCGCAGCGCCGATCATCGCCACGCCATAGAAGGAGCTAATAGCGCCGCATTTAACATCGGTACACGCTACAACCGCTTCCCAACACAAAAAAATCGCCGCATACACCAAGCTGAGCCGTTCCGCAATGACAAGGCTCCCCCATTTTCGGACTATGACCATGCTTAAGGCCATAATTCCTGTAAAAATAAGCTGTGAAAGGTAGAGACGAGAGTACAGGGTTGTAAAATAGTTCTCGGGGGCAAAGCCAGGAAAAACCAAGTTCTGTATAAAGAAGAATAGGACGGTGGCAAACAACAACAGAGAAGCGAAGAGCATCAGGCGCGAGTTGTAAGCCGACCGTTCTTGCTTAAACAGAAGCAGTTCGGCGGGGGCAAGAGGTTTCAGCATCGTTCCTCCAGGCTGTTAAACCTTATTTTACCGCAATTTTACCACCTATCAACAGACTTTTACCCCCTTTTTACGGACTTCTCGCGTAGCTTGTACCCAGAAGCTTCGGCTTCGCGCGGAGGCACTATGAACGATCTGTTGTATTATCTTGTTTTCTTCGTCGTCCTGACGGCCGCCGCCTGGCCCTTGGGACGGTGGGTCGCCCATGTTTTTGAGGCCGGCCCCGAGGGTGTTCTGAAGGCTTTGCGGCCCGTCGAGCACTTTCTGATCCGGTGCACCGGGGTCCGCCAGTCCAGCCTCCACCCCCAAGAGATGGACGCCAAGCAGTGGATCGGTGGAGTGATGATTCTTTCGGTCGTCAAAATCGGTGTCGTCTTTTTGCTCTTGTTCTTCCAGGACAGGCTTCCGTTCCAGAACCTTATCAACCCCCAACACTTTCCCGGTGTCCCCTGGGACCTCGCGCTCAACACCGCTGTCAGCTTCGTCACCAATACCAACTGGCAGAACTACGGGGGCGAGTCGACGATGAGCTACTTTTCGCAGATGGCCGTTCTGGCAGTCCAGAACTTTCTTTCGGCCGCGGTTGGGATTGCGGTGATGGCGGCGTTGTTCCGTGGTCTCGCCCGCCGTGAGACTCGCGCCCTGGGCAACTTTTGGGTCGACTTGGTCCGCATCAATCTCTATATCTTGCTGCCGCTGTCGATCATCGGTGCGTTGGTGCTGGCCTCGCAGGGGGTTATTCAGAACTTTGCGCCTTACCTGACGTTTTCGACGTTGAACGGCGCCAAAGAGGTGTTGCCCTTCGGGCCTGTGGCGAGCCAGGAATGGATCAAGAACTTCGGCACCAATGGCGGCGGGTTCTTCAACGCCAATTCGGCACACCCTTTTGAAAACCCCACGGCCTTCACGAACTTTTTACAGACGTTCTCGATTTTGCTGTTGCCCGCGTCGTTTGTCTTTGCGTTTGGCCGCCTCGTGGGCGACCTGCGGCAGAGTTGGGCGATCTACGGCGTCATGGTGGCGTTGTTTACCTGTTTCGTTGTCCCCACGTACCTTGCCGAAACCTCGCCCCCGGCACATGCCGTTTCTGGCGTCGACTGGAGCGCGGGCAACCTCGAAGGCAAGGAAACACGCTTCGGTGTCGGCCCGTCGGTGTTGTTCAACCTCGTCACCACGGCAACCTCGTGCGGCGCTGTCGATGCGATGAACGACAGCTTTACGCCGCTGGGAGGGATGATGCCCCTCTTGCTGATGCAGGTCGGCGAGGTGGTGTTCGGCGGGGTGGGTAGCGGGATGTACGGCATGATCGCCATGATCCTACTGACCGTCTTTGTCGGCGGCCTCATGGTAGGTCGAACGCCCGAATACCTGGGCAAGAAGATCGAAAGCTTCGACATGAAGATGATTGTGATTGCCGTGACGATCACGCCATTCTTGATCCTCAGCGGAACGGCAGTCGCAACAATGTGGCACTGGGTGCCCAGCGACATGAACAACCCTGTTCCCCACGGTTTTACCGAAATCTTCTACGCGTTTTCGTCGATGGCCAACAACAACGGCAGCGCGTTCGCCGGCTTGAACGGCAACACGCACTTTTGGAACCTCACCGGCGCCTTCACCATGTTTGTTGGCAGGTTCGGGGTCATCGTGCCGGTCCTCCTCCTTGCTGGGAACCTCGCTGGCAAGAAGGTGAACGCCCCCAGCCTGGGCACCTTGCCGACACACGGCGTCACGTTTGCCCTCCTGTTAATTTTCTTCGTCTTCCTTGTCGCGGCACTGAACTTCATCCCGGGTTTGGCGTTGGGTCCGATCGCCGAGTTTTTCCAATAAGGAATGTTTCGTAAGGAGTACGTATGAAAGCAAAAGCTGTTTTGACCAAGGAACTGTTCTGGGATGCGTTAGCTCAGACGTTTGTTAAACTCAAACCTAACGTGCAAATCAAGAACCCTGTGATGTTCACCGTTTGGGTAGGCTCGCTTTTGACCACGGGGTTTTGGGTTGCCTCGTTCTTCGGGGTAAGCGATTCTGGGATGGGGAGTGGTTTTATCCTCGCCGTGGCACTGTGGCTGTGGTTCACCGTTTTGTTCTCGAACTTTTCTGAAGCTCTGGCCGAAGGTCGAGGCAAGGCCCAGGCTAGCGAGCTGCGAAAAACGCGCGGTGAAGTTCAATCGCTCCGCCTCAAGACGGCCGACTGGGCGTCCGCGGGCGAAACCGTGGGCTCGTCAGCTCTGCACAGGGGGGACCTAATTCTCGTCGAGGCCGGGACGCTGGTTCCCGCCGACGGCGAGATCGTGTTGGGCGCGGCCAGCGTGGACGAAAGTGCGGTGACCGGCGAAAGTGCCCCTGTGATCCGCGAAGCCGGAGGCGACCGTAGTTCGGTCACTGGCGGTACCAAGGTGCTGTCGGACCGGCTGATTGTCCGCGTGAGCGCCGACCCTGGTCAGGGCTTTTTGGACCGCATGATCGCACTCGTCGAGGGCTCGGCGCGTAAAAAGACACCCAACGAAATCGCCTTGACGATCTTGTTGGTCGCGTTGACGCTCATCTTTTTGGTGGTAACAGCCACGCTCTTGCCGTTCAGCCAGTACGCGGTTGCCCAGTCAGGTTCGGGAAAAGTGGTGAGCCTGACCTCGCTGGTGGCGCTCTTTGTGTGTCTTGCGCCCACAACGATTGGTGCGCTGTTGTCGACCATCGGGATTGCCGGGATGAACCGGTTGTCGGCGGTCAACGTCTTAGCTACCTCCGGACGGGCTGTAGAGGCGGCCGGCGATGTTGATGTGCTCCTGTTGGACAAAACCGGTACCATCACGCTCGGCAACCGGATGGCCCACGAGTTTCTTGGCGCTCCTCAGGTGGAACCGTCCGAGTTGGCACAGGCAGCGTACCTAGCGTCGTGGGCCGACGAGACCCCCGAGGGCCGCAGTATCGTGACGTTGGCTAAACGGCAGTTCCATATTCCCTCGCCCTCGTTCGCTGGCAAGGAGCATAAAGCGATTCCCTTTTCGGCACAGACTCGGATGAGCGGGCTGGATTGGAACGGCTCGGCGTACCGCAAAGGGGCCCTTAGTGCCATCGAAGCCTGGGTCGCATCCCTAGGCGGACGCTTCCCCGAGCAGGTGCGGGGTCTGGCTGACGCTGCCGCTCGGGCCGGGGCCACCCCGCTCGTGGTGGCGCGTGATGCTCAGGTGCTGGGTGTCGTCGTCCTCAAGGACATTGTTAAGCAAGGGATAAAAGATCGTTTTGCGGACTTGCGCGAGATGGGAATCAAAACCATTATGATCACGGGGGACAACCCTATGACGGCTGCCACCATTGCGGCCGAGGCCGGGGTGGACGACTTCTTGGCCGAGGCCAAGCCCGAAGACAAGCTGGCCCTGATTCGCAAGTACCAGGCCGAGGGGCACATGGTCGCCATGACGGGCGACGGAACCAACGACGCACCGGCGCTGGCTCAGGCCGACGTTGCGGTCGCGATGAACTCGGGTACCCAAGCGGCCAAAGAAGCCGGCAACATGGTCGACCTTGACTCGAACCCTACCAAGCTGACCGAGGTCGTCCTCGTGGGCAAACAGATGCTTATCACCCGGGGGTCGTTAACGACCTTCAGTATTGCCAACGACATCGCCAAGTACTTTGCCATTCTTCCCGCGATGTTTCTGGTGACCTACCCGGGGTTAGCGGCCTTGAATATCATGCACCTGAGCTCGCCAGCGTCGGCGATTCTTTCGGCGGTTATCTTTAACGCCCTAGTCATCCCCGCGCTCATTCCACTCGCTCTGAAAGGGGTTGCCTACAAAGCCCAGTCGGCTATCCATCTTCTGCGAAAAAACCTCCTCGTCTACGGCTTGGGGGGATTAGCTCTGCCCTTTGTGGGCATCAAGCTCATTGACATCCTTTTGACAGGAAAGGTCTAACATGAAAACTCTTGGAATTAGTCTACGTTTGGTCCTCTGGACTACCATCGTGCTTGGTATCGCCTACCCTTTGGTCGTGACAGGGCTCGCGCAGGTGTTGTTTCCCGTGCAGGCCAACGGTTCACTTGTCTCGTTCCAAGGTCGCATCGTCGGTTCGAGCCTCCTAGGTCAGGATTTTTCCACGATACCCGGCTATTTTGTTGGTAGACCCTCGGCGACGGGCGACCATCCTTACAACCCTTTAGCGTCTGGTGGCTCGAACCTCACGGTCGTCGGCAAAGCCTTTCAGGACAACGTTGCCAAGTTGCGGGACGCCTGGGCGGACAGAGCGGCTTCCGTTGGCGTGACCACCGCAGTGCCCGAAGCCCTCGTGACAGCCTCGGCCAGCGGCCTTGACCCCGACCTCGACCTGGGCGCTGCTCTGTGGCAGGTGCCCCTTGTGGCCCACGAACGCCACCTTGATCCAGCCACCCTGCGGGCTTTGGTCGAGTCACACGCCGTGAGGCCAGTGTTTCCTTGGGACCCGCCCGCTTTTGTCAATGTTCTGGAGTTGAACCTGGCCCTCGACAGAAGGGCACCGTCAAGGTAACAAAGAGAGTATAAGGGAACACAGAGAGTATCATGGCGGATTCTTCTTCGTTCGACCGTCCCGATCCGGATCAATTGTTAGCCTCACTGAGTCCACAGGATTCCCCCCGGGGACGACTCAAAATCTTTTTAGGGTATGCCGCTGGTGTGGGCAAAACCTTTGCGATGCTTCAGGCCGCGCAGGCTGCTCGGTCGGCTGAGTCTGACGTCGTTATTGGTTGGGTGGAACCTCACGCTCGGCCCGAAACGGCAGAGTTGACCGAGGGCTTAGAAGCCTTACCCGCGAAGCAGATCCTTCACCGAGGGCTGACGCTGCGAGAGTTTGATTTGGATGCGTGTTTGGCTCGCCATCCTCGGGTCGTCCTTTTGGATGAACTGGCCCATACGAATGCCCCGGGCCTTCGCCATGAAAAGCGCTGGCAGGACGTCGAGGAACTGTTGCGCCAGGGGGTTGAAGTTTGGACAACCCTCAACATTCAGCACCTGGATTCCATGAATGATATTGTGGCCAGAATCACGGGCATTCAGGTTCGTGAAACCATTCCTGATGCTGTCTTTGATCGGTCCGACGAAGTTGAGGTCGTGGACCTGGCCCCCGAAGAACTTTTAGAGCGCCTCAAGCAGGGTAAGATTTATTCCCCAGAACAGGCAGAACGAGCCTTGCGCGGTTTCTTTCGTCGTGACAACCTTTTGGCCCTGCGGGAAATCACGCTCCGGAGGGCGGCTGATCGGGTAGGGCAGGATGTCGATACGGCCCGTTCTCGGGGGCGCGTCGAAGCGGTGTGGCCTGTACGAGAACGCTTGATGGTGTCGGTCAGCCCCAGCCCCACGTCAGAGGATCTTTTACGCGCGGCCTCGCGAATGGCGGCCCGGTGGGGTGCCGACCTTTTGGCAGTATACATCGAGACCCCGCGTACTCGCGTTTTAGACCAGCGTTCTAAAGATCAGTTAGAACATAACCTGGCGGTCGCCGAAAATCTGGGAGCTGAAACCGTCATCTTGCAGGGGGAGGAGGTCGCTCGCGATCTTGTGGCCTATGCCCGGCTCCGCAACGTTACCAAGATGGTGCTGGGAAAAAACCGTGACCCCGGCTGGGTGCGGGTGTTCAAGCGAACGATTGGCGACGAGCTGTTGCGCCTGAGTGGTGATATCGATTTGTACGTGATGGGAGGGCGCTCCGAAGAGCGAAAGCTAAAGCAACGAACAACAGTGGGACTGACGTGGCGGAGCGCGTGGTGGACAATCGCCATCTGTGCGGGGTTTACAGGCGCGGCCGTTGTTTTTCGGCACCTGGGAATGGTCGAAGCCAACATCGTCTTAACCCTTTTATTAGGCGTCGTCTTGACGGCCGGGCTGTTTGGTTTGGCCGCCAGTGTTTTTGCTTCGCTCCTCATGGTGCTGACGTTCAACTACTTTTTTACTCTACCTCTGTATTCGTTTATGGTGTACGACCCGCAGTACTACTTGGTGTTCTTGTTCTTGTTGATTGTCGGCACGGTGATTGGGACTTTGGCCGAACGGCTCAAGGCCCAGATTAAGTCTTCGCGAGCGCGCGAACAACGCATGGAGGCTTTGTACCGCCTGAGCCGCAACCTGTCAAAATGCGCGGGCCGTGAAGAAGTGGTCAGGGAAGCCGAGACGATGCTGTCGCAAATTTTAGAAACAAGGGTGCATGTCTTACTGCCACACGAAGGGGCCAACTCTGAACGTCTCTGGGAGTCCCTGGTTGAAGGTGTTCCAACGCTTTTTGGCGCGAAAGACACGGCTGTTTTTACCTGGGTGTTTCAAAACGGTCAAAAAGCGGGGTGGGGAACGGGGACCTTGGCCCAAGCCGACAAGCTGGTTCTGCCCCTCCAGGGCACGAGGGGTGTTGTGGGTGTCCTGGCCGTCGAACGCCAGGCCGAACAGTCCTGGGCCTCCGAGCGCAGTGTTCTGGCCGAAGCCCTGGCGGGAGCGATCACCCTGGCGCTGGAACGGGTGCTCCTGGACCAAGAAAACCAAAAGAATGCGCTGGCGGTGGCTACCGAAAAGAGCCGTAATGCATTACTGCACGGCCTTTCACATGACCTGAGAACCCCGTTAACGGTGATGATCGGGACCCTGTCGGACTTGCTGGCGTCGAGTGAGCAACGTTTGTCGAAGGAAGATAAAGCGGCCTTAGCCTCGGTAGAGCAAGAGTCCCATTGGCTGGCCCGTCAAGTCGATAACTTGCTTGACCTGACCCGGTTGTCGGACGGCGTCTTGTCCCCCCGCAAGGAGCAAGTTCCCGCCGAAGACCTGATGTACTCGGCGCTCGCCCGCTTTAGGGAATTCTTTCCCCAGCCCGAAGTTCGGCTTCACTTGCCTTCGGACTTACCGTTGGTTTTTGTCGACCCTCTGCTTATTGAACGTTCGTTGTTTAACCTGCTTGAGAACGCGGCGCTCTATAGCGGGGAACAGGTTATTGATTTAGTGTTAGAAACCCGACAACAGGTGGTACGATTTTCGGTGCAAGATCGGGGACCCGGTGTTCCCGAGGCAGAAAAGCACCTTGTGTTTCAAAAGTTCGTTCGTGGGTCAGCGAGCCAAAAAGCCAGTGCGGTTCGCGGGACGGGGTTAGGCTTGGCCATCGTGGCGGCGGCCGTTGATCTGCACGGGGGCACTTCGGGCGTGAGTGACCGTGGTGGTGGGGGCGCCGAGTTTTGGTTTGAGCTGCCCCTCACGGCGGCTCCTTCCCTTGGATAACCTGGCGTGGATAAAAATCTGGCGTGGATAAAAAAGAGGATGGTATGGAATCAGGGCGCATTCTCATCATTGAAGATGATGAACCAATTCGGCGGCTGTTGCGAGTTCATCTCAAAGAAGTCGGGTGGCTTTGCGAAGAAACCGCCCGGGGAGATGCCGGTTTGGCGTTGGCGGCAAGCCTCAAACCTGACGTGGTCCTTCTCGATTTGGGGTTGCCCGATGCCGATGGAACCCTGTTGATTCCACAATTCAAAGCGATAAGTAGTGCTCCTTTGATTGTCATCTCGGCCCGCGATCAAGAAACCGAAAAGGTACGAGCCTTGGAGGCGGGGGCCGATGACTACGTGACTAAGCCCTTGGGCCTTGCGGAACTCAAAGCGCGGATCAAAGCGTCGTTAAGGCGCGTGACCCCTTCCGCTACCGAACCTCAAAAAACCTTTGCTGACCTCGTCTTGGACATCTCGGCCCGTCGGGTCTTCTTGGCGCAAAACGAGATCCATGTGACAGCCCTCGAATGGAAGCTGTTAATGGTCATGGCCCGCCACCCCGGAAAGATCCTGACCACCGCTTTTTTGTTAAAAGAGGTTTGGGGCCAGGAGTCGCTCGACCAACGGCACTACGTGAAAATTTTAATGGCGGGCTTGCAAAAGAAGCTGGAACGGCATCCCACCCATACCCAGTTCATTCACACGGAAGTGGGGGTGGGGTACCGTTTCTACGAGTGAACAGGCTTATGAGTGAACAGGCTTTTCAGGAGTCTTCCTCATAGCCAACAAAGCGAGCAAGGTTAACAGGGCTGCTCCCGACAAATAGTAGCCGACAGCCGCCAGACCGTAGCTTTTGGCAAGCGAAGTGGCAATATAGGGGGCGACCGAGGCACCGAGAATGCCAGCAAAATTGAAAGCCAACGAAATCCCCGTATAACGGATTGGGGTTGGGAATAGCTCGGCTAGACCTGTTCCTAAAGGACCGTACGTCAGCCCCATCAAAAAGAGCCCGATTACCAGAAATACGACAGCGTCGCCAGCGCGCCAGGCGAATAACGGCGCAAAGACTAACCCAAAAACCAAGATAAGGACCGTTGCTATGACCAAGATGCGCTTGGCTCCAAAGCGGTCTGCGGCCCAGGCGGCGATGGGAATGCCTAGACCAAAGAAAGCCACGCCAATCATTTGTGCGGTTAAAAACCCTGACCTGGGGAAGTGTAAGGCTGTTGTGCCCCAGCTCAGAGCAAAAACAGTCATTAAGTAAAACAAAACAAAAGTTGCCACAGCGGCCAAAATACCGAGCACCAGGGGGAGTGAATGGTGTGAAAACACTCTTGCAAGGGGAACCTTGACCCTTTCGTTGGCTTTCATTGATGCGGCAAACTCGGGGGTTTCTTCTAACCTCAGGCGCACCCACAACCCCACAAGCACGAGTAGGGCACTGATGATAAAGGGGAGTCTCCAACCCCAAGCAAAAAAACCGTGATCACCCAAGAGGTTGGTGAGGAGCAAAAAGACCGAGCTCGATAAGATGAAACCTAACGGAGCCCCCAACTGGGGGAACATTCCAAACCAGCCGCGTCGGTGTGCTGGGGCATACTCGCGGGCCAAAAGAACCGCGCCGCCCCATTCTCCCCCTAGACCCAAACCTTGACCGAAGCGGCACAAGGCAAGCAACAGGGGGGCGGCAACACCGATGCTGGCATAGGTTGGTAAAAGGCCAATGAACACGGTCGACAGGCCCATAGTCATCAAAGCCGCCACTAAAGTTGCCTTTCGACCAATGCGATCGCCGAAGTGGCCAAAAATGGCCGAGCCAATCGGCCGCGCGAAAAAGGCCAGAGCGAAGGTCGCGAACGACTCGAGAACGGCAGAGGTGGGGTCGGACATGGGAAAGAAAAGCTTTGGAAACACCAGAACGGCGGCCGTGGCGTAGATATAAAAGTCAAAGAACTCAATCGTCGTGCCAATCAAGCTGGCGAACAGGATACGTCCCGTCGAAGGACGCTTGTCAGATATGGTGGTGGACATGATGACCTCTTTGGGGGCAAAGCATGACAAATATTTTGTCTTTCATCTATACTAATACCAGATCTCATAATGCCAGATCTCAGTTAAAAATATGAGTTGTGGGAGCAAGTATGTCTGAGCGCCTTATTAAACTGTCACAAGCGGATCATGGCTTTTTTATCTTGGCTCTTCATGCCCAAGCTGAAGCGTTGATGAGAAAAGAGCTGGGCAACCGAGTCAATCGGCAATCCAGTTTTGCTGATATCGTTTATGAATACTTTCAACTTCGCACCGAGCAGAAATCTTCTTCGAATAAAGCGGGGGCTCGCCCGAAGTTTTTTGATAAGCGACGGCTGACCACCGAGCATGAGCTGACCAACGATGTCAGGCATCAGTTTGCCTTTTTTGATAAGGAGATGGCCAAGGCGGCGGCGTCGACCTTTTGGGATTTTCTTGGCTATGCCGTTAAACAGAATGACCCCGAATTTAAAGACATCCCCCAGTTGTTCAATGATTGGAAAAACCGCACCTTAGTGGTGATCGACAAAGCCGAATGGGAGGCTTTGCAGGTTCGAGCGAAGCAGGCCGTGGCCGAGCGTCAAGAGATCCTGGTTAAATACGAGGAGCTGCGCGACCACGAGCTTGAAACAAAGCAATTGCGGGCGGAATTAGGGGTTCTCCATGCGGAGCTAGAGAGACTCCGTCACAAGATGACCGAAAAAGATGCCGCTTTTGATGCAAAACGTCAGCAGATTTTTGAGCTGGAAAAAAAGCTCAAGCAGATGCCCGTTTTGCCGGCCGCCGCCGCCCTAGAAGACTATGTTTCGCAGGTCAGCCGACTCACGTACCTCACCCGAACCCGACGCGCCTTTGAAGAGCAAATTTTGCGCCTGACGCCCGAACAGGCGCAACTGGTTGAACGCTTACCCCTTGATCGCGATACGTTAATTCGCGGTGGGGCAGGTACCGGAAAATCTTTGGTTTTACTTAAACTTGCCCAACGGATTTTAGAACCGCCGGTTGATGCCTTGGATTTTGGAACTCCTACGCCCACGCTCAAACTCCTGACGTATACGAACGCCATGACCCGGTATGGTACCTATCTATCTGGCCTTTTGGGCGGCTCGGTTACCACGACGGAGTTTCAAACGGTGGATTCTCTTTTGAATGACGCAGTAAAAGAGGTCTTAGCATCCAGTATCAATTACCGGTGGGAATCTGAGGCCTGGCTGGCAGAAATTCTTGGTTCTGGCCCGCTCGATAAAAACGAGTTCAAGTTTGAGTGTGAACACTTGCTTTGGGGTTGGGAGCTAACCTGGGACGAATACCGTGTCATCGAGCGGTCCGGCCACAAAAAACGACTAACCGAGAGCCAACGCCGCGAAGTTTGGCTTCAGCAGGAGCAGGTTGCGCAAAAGATGCGGGACACCAAGCAACTGTCGTCCGTTTTGGCCGCTCAAATGCTCGCCTCGTACCCCGAAGCCTTAGAAAGTCAGAAGGTGGATTACGTGTTGGTTGATGAGGCACAAGACCTCCCCCCTGTCCGTCTCAAGATTTTACGGAGTCTTGCCAAACGGGGTTTTGTTTTGGCTGCCGATGAAGGCCAGAACTTAAACCAAAGCCGTTCGCCCTTTGTGCGGGCAGGGTTAGATTTCTTGGGCAAGAGCAAAGTTCTGCACACCAACTTTCGCAACACAGCTCCTATCGAGGCGCTGGCACGCCGTTTCTACGATGGACCGATGCCCGCCGGGGCATTTCGGCAAGGCCCCCTGCCGGAATGGACGTTCTCAGATCACCAACAGGAGTTGCTCCAGCAGATGGTCGCCAAGATTCACCTGTTAACAGACAAACTCGGCTATGAGCTAGAAAATATCCTTGTTATTCATTCGGGGGATAAAAGCGGCCTTGTGGACGCTTTTATGACCGCCAAGCTACCTTTTCAAGATGTAAAGAGTCGAGACTTTCAGTTTGAAAAGCAGGGCTTTCTGCGTCTTAGTACCTTCCCGTCTGCCAAGGGGCTAGATTCTCCGGTCGTTTTAATCTTCTGGAATAAAGTTTTTGGCTACCCGGGCTGGTCGGACGAAGCGGTTTTGCGTCAGCATCGCAATTACGGGTACGTGGCGATTTCACGCGCCCTTGAGCATGTGCATCTTTTTGTTCGAAACGACGACGATCCTTTCACGCAAGAACTGCGTGCCGCTAGCGAGGTTTAATGCACATCTATGAACATTGCCGCCGGGCTACCGAGACCTTTGGTCAACCTTTTCGTGAAGTTCACGTTTGGCTGGATGAGTTTGCCGGCAAACCACCTCATGGGATGAAACATCGAAAGTTTCGACACCACGAAGCTGATATACAAGAGGTGAAAAGGTTGTGGGGAGACTTGGCCGGTCTTGTTGCGCGCCAACACATCGAAGATGATCTGTCGCAAGAGGGTTGGAAACAAGGCGACCCATTCCCGAAAAACCAAGCCGATTACGTGCGCATGGGGTTCTTTTAGGGCTTCCGTTTTCGGTCAGCGTTTTGTAAATCATTGTTTTACAACGATTTATTTTTAAGCGCCTGAAGGGAGTCGAACCCTCTTCTCCAGCTTGGGAAGCTGGGGTAATACCGGTATACGACAGGCGCACAATTTAGGATCAATGTAACGGGGAGACTCATCGCTGTCAAGCGACGGTTTTCATTGGCAACTCGAAAATCTCAGCCTATAATTCAATTGTGTTCAACTTAGTGCTAACCCCATATTTGTTGCCTGACTCGTTGACGGCGGCCGTAGGCTTAGTGCTAGGTGTACTCCTCCTCAAAAACACCCGCGATGTTCCGGGTCGTGTAATGTTTGGCCTCTTTTTACTTGCCGTCTCGTTTTGGGCCTTTTGCGATATCGTTTCAGTCGCCGTGCAGGACCTCAACCTAAAAATCCTTTTTGTGAAAGGCGAGTACGTGGCGATTATTGCCGTTCCTGTTTTGGCTTTGCAGTTTATTGCCGATTCCGTACAGTTTTCCGCGTCAAAACGTCGCCTTTGGTTAAAAATTCTCCCCTCTTTTTGGCTGATTCCCATCTTGTCGTGGGTATTTTTGTGGCTTTCACCGGGGTTAACACTTTTTTGGGATCGCCCCCACGAGTTGACTCTTTACCCCGGAACAGTGGTAGTTCGTTGGTCGTATGGCCCCTGGTACTTAGTTCATGTCCTGTACTCTTATACCCTCCTTTTGGCGGCTGCCTTTCTTTGGGTGTTGAGTTTTTTTAAGCGACGACAAAAGTTTGGTTGGCCAGAAATTTCTGTTCTGGTTGCCCTATTTGTGCCTTTTGCGGCCAATTTTTTGTATATGGTTGATAGAGTCGCTTTGCCCCTGATGGACCCCACTGTTCCCTTTTTGACGATTACCGCGCTACTCATGTTCTTTAATCTGCACCGGTTTCGTTTTCTTGAAATCTTACCTGTTAGCAAAGAACATCTTTTAGAAAATTGGGGAGTCCCCACCTTCGTTTTTGACCGCCGTGGACGGCTGGCCTATTGCAACCGAGACGCCCGACTCCGTTGGAACCTTGATGGGCGCGTCATTGGGTTAATTCGCCCAAAAATCCCTGGGCTGTCGTGGTTGCCCTCGATGCCTCAAGGTCCTGAAATCTCCACCACAGATGTGATTGCCACGGGAAACGGGAGTTTTGAGGCGTGGGAGGCTCGTGAAAAGCTTTTGTACCGGGGCCGTCGTTCAGCAGGGAGTGTTTTGACGTTGCATAACATCACGGCTCTTCGAGAATCGCAAAGGGCCTTAAGGACACTGAACACCGATTTAGAGGAACGGGTCCGCGAACGGACACAAGATCTGCAAGAAGCTAACCGCCGCCTTTCTGAAGAACTCAGCCAGCGTCGTCAGGCCGAGCGGCTGACGTTTTATTACTCGTTGCATGATCCGTTGACGGGGTTGGGTAACCGCAGCTACCTTCTCAGCCGTTTGGGCCAAGCGGTAGAGCGCTCTCGACGCGATGAGCAAGCCCGTTTCGGACTGATCTTTTTAAACTTTAACGGCTTTAAAGAGGTCAATGAAAGTTTTGGCCACCAGGCGGGCGATGAGTTCCTTCGTCTTTGTGCTAACCGTCTCAAAGAGACCCTGCGCAATATCGACACCGCGGCCCGTTACGCGGGGGATGCCTTTGTGATCTTGCTAGATGGCGTTGCGACACAAGACGAGATTCAATTGGTGGCCTCTCGTCTCACGGCAACCTTGGAGTCCCCCGTGATGGTTCAGGGACGTGATGTCGTTCCCTCGGTGCGCCTAGGACTTCTCCTGGGAAGTCCCGGTTACGCTTCAGCCGAAGAAGCTCTCTCGGATGCTGAAATCGCCTGCCAGCAGGCCCTGGTTGCCGGAGTCCCCCAGCTATTCTTTCAAGAACGTTTGCGTGATGACGTTAAAGGGAGGTGGAAGCTTCGCGATGAGCTGGGTCGGGCTATCGTCAACGGTGATTTGGTTCTTCACTACCAGCCCATTGTTCAATTGTCCACTCGCGAAATAGCTGGCTGGGAAGTTTTAGCTCGTTGGCAGCACCCTCAAAAGGGCTTACTGAGCCCCAATTTGTTTATTCCTGTAGCCGAAGAAACCGGGATGATTCATCCTTTAGGGTTATGGGTTTTGCGCGAGTCTGCCAAAACCTTTAAAACCCTTCTTGATGAGTTTCCTTGGTGTGAAAACAAATTTTTAGCCGTCAATGTATCACCGAAACAGCTGGCACAACCTGATTTTCCCGAAATCATTTTAGGGGTGTGGGAGAGGGAGGGGCTTAAGCCCGAGGTGTTGGCCATTGAAATTACCGAAGGCGCCTTAATCGAAAATAGCGAGGAGGTCATCCCTACGCTCGAGAAACTACGGCGTGCCGGCGTTGGTATCAAATTGGATGACTTTGGCACTGGTTATTCATCGCTTCACTACCTTCACCGTTTGCCCGTCGACACCTTAAAGGTCGACCGTAGCTTTGTTACAGACCTTGTGGCGCACGACCAGCCGCAAACGGTGGCCGTTGCTGACAGCATTGTGCGCTCGATTCTGCGCCTCGCCGAGGAGCTTAAGATTGATGTGATTGCCGAAGGGATCGAAACCGAAGAACAATGGGAAATCCTCGCGCGGTACGGGTGCCCCTACGGCCAAGGCTTTTTGTTTTCTGAAGGGCAGCCAGCGACTCAGCTCAAGGCTTGGATGGAAACCTGCCGCGACCGTCAGGAAAAATCATGAGGCACCGTCCTCGTAGTTCCCTTTGGTGGCTGGTAGTTCTGGCCTTCGTTTGCGGAGGCTGTTGGGGTAGTGGCCCCGCTGATACGGCGGCCAATTACCTATCGTCTCTTAGCCAGCACCACTTTTCTTCAGCGGCGGCGTTTGTCAGCGCTCAAGGGCAACCCCTTTTGTACAACATCGCAGCGTCCTTTCGTCAGCTCAGCCCCAGCGAGCAGGCGAAATTCACGGTAAAAAATTGGAAGATCGACAGCGTAGAGCGAGCAGGTGACACGGCGAGTGTCGAGTTCTCTTACGACGCCACTCCCCAAGGAAGTGGCCGTATGGATGCGACTTTACTCCTGATCCGTGTCAACGGCGTCTGGAAGGTCGATCTTAAACGCTCGCCGTAAAAGCCTCGTCTGTCAGATCAAACGCTTCGTTCTCAATCAACTGTTTGAGGGCTTCCAAGGGGTGGAGTTCTTTGTTCAGAATCTTATACACCAAGGGAATGATCGAGAGCCTTAACCCATGTTTTTCGCACAACTGCCAGGCATGTTGAGCGGCGACGACACCTTCGGGTAAGTAACCAATTTGCGAAATGCGGGCAATCAAATCTTCTAACGACTGGAAGGAGCCGAGAATGTTTTTTAAGATAATTTCGCGTCCAAAGCGGCGGTTGCGGCCAAACTGACTGCGGCAAGTGACATCGAGGTCGCCGACACCGGCAATCGAGGTGAAAGTCTCGGGGTGCGTGGCCCCCATGGCACGACCCAAAATTTGAATTTCATTTAGGCCAGCGGCCAAAAGCAGGGACTCGGTGTTATCGCCAAAGATCTCGGCTTTTTCTTTGAGGGCGTCCATCATACCAAAAGCGATCGCCACGACGTTCTTGAGAGCCGCACAAACTTGCACCCCTACCACGTCTGACGACGAAAAGACCCGTAAAGTTTTACCGTTGAGAAGCTCACGAAAGCGAATCGAGTTGCGGAGATTCGGGCAGGCTGAAATCAGCCCCGTGATTTTTCCTTGCACCACTTCTTCGGCATGGCTAGGGCCTGAAATGTAGACCACATTGTTTTTGTAAAAGCCCGGTAAAAAGTTCTCGATGGTTTCGACAATCAATTTGGGTTCGCCAGGAGAGGGTAAGAAACCCTTGGTGATCACGCCAATCAGACTCTGCCCCTCTTGCAAATTGGGCACACTCAAGATGTCCTTGACACTTTTGAGAATGAACAACGAGGGTGTCGAGAGAATCAAGAATTCTTTTCCGGTTGCGGCCTCAATGATGTCGGTGGTGGCTGTCATACTGTGAGGAAGCTGAGCATGCGGCAAATACCGGCTGTTGGCATGCCTCAGGTTAATGTCATCGGCCGTCTCTTGTTCAAAACTCCACAAGACAACGTCGTTGCCTTTTTCGGCGATGGCTTTGCCAATCGCTGTTCCCCAGGCCCCTGCGCCTAAAATACCGACTTTAGTTTTCATGCGATCTCCTTTCCAGGTCGTCTATTGTAGAAGCAATAAGCTGTAGGCCAGAATGCCAAAAATCCGGTGTCGTTAAATCAAAGCCTGCCTCGCGGGCAAGCTGATCGGCGGTTAGAATGCCAGTGCCTTCCAAAAGACGTTGGTAGGTCCTGGCAAACTCGGGACCTTCAGCGCGGGCTCGGGCATACAGGCCTAGGCCAAAAAGCTGGCCAAAGGCATACGGGTAATTATAGAACGCCAAATTGTGATGGTAGTAGTGTCCCTTGACGGCCCACATATAAGGATGTAACTGCTGTTCGTCAAGGCCTTCGCCGTAGGTAGCCTTTTGAGCATCAAGCATCAGCTGAGAAAGTTCCCTTGCAGAAAGTTCGCCTTTTTGCCTCTCTTGAAAAAGGGCCTTTTCAAAGGTATAGCGCGAAAGAATGTCGACTATGACTTGCGTTGAGTCTTGCAGACTTTGTTCCAGCATAAAGATCGTCTGGGGCCCCGTGGCAGATTTTAAGGCGGCTTCTTGCAAAACCGTTTCAGCAAAGATTGAAGCGGTTTCAGCTAGCGTCATCGGGTAATCTCGCCAAACCTGGGGTTTATGGCGTAGTAACCAATAATGCCAGCCGTGCCCCAGTTCGTGGGCCAGGGTTTTCACTTCACCAAAACTTCCATCAAAGTTCGAAAAAATGCGCGGTTCTTTTGCTAGTGGCAAGTTGATACAATACGCCCCACCGACTTTACCTTCCTGCGGTCGGGCGTGGATCCAACGGCGCTCAAAAGCCAAATCAGCAAAAGCTCCCATGGCGGGGCTGAAACCGGTAAAGGCGTCGCGAATCACTTGACGGGCTTCGTCAAAGGAAAAGTGCGGCCCTGACCCCACCGGAGCAAAAAGATCAAAGAAGGCGCACTTGGGGACCCCTAAAAGGCGAGCTTTGACGGCCAAGTACCGACGAAACACCGGTAAGCTTTCTTGCATGGCCGCCAGCATTGCCTCGAGGGCGGGGCGCGATAACCGTGATTGTTGAGCCGACTGCTCCACAGGATCAGGCCATTTACGCCGGTTATTGAGGGTGACGGCTTGGCCTTTGACACCGTTAAGAGCGGCGGCGAGAGGAACTTCGGCTGAAGCCCAGGCCCCTAACTCGGCCCTAAAGGCTTTTTCGCGAATACTGCGGTCCGGTGAGGAAGCCAAAGCCCTCAGTTCGGTAACGGTTTTTTTTCCACCTTCCCAGGGGCGCGTGAGCGTGGAGGACAGGGCTTCTTGAAGGCGGCCCCAGGCATCGCCGCCCGACCGAAGCAGGTCAGCGGCCAGGGACTCTTCAGCGTCGCTCATTTGGTGACGGGCTTGGAGGCTGGCTTCGTCTAAAAACAGTCGGTAGGCCTGAAGTTCGGGGTAGCGCGTCAAAAGTTTGGGCGTACCCCAGCGCCCCCAGAGGGCACTGAAACGAACCTCGGCGTCACGAAGGGGCAAGCCCAGCTCTTCAATGTTGTTCAACTCTTTGAGTGCTGTTTCGTCGCGGGTGTTGGTGGAATACCACAGGTAAGCGGCCGAACCCAGATGTTCTGCAAGGGCGTACGCTTTATCAAAAGTTTTTAAAAGTTCGGGCAGCGCCTCAGCTAACGCTGCTGCTGACGTCAAAGGCTTTAGCTGCCGTAAAAGGCGGCGACTGGTATCCTGGAGCGCTTTTTTGTCCTTAAGCCAAGCGGAAGAAGACAAACTAGGGTAAAGGTTTTCATTCGACCAAACAGGGACGTGCATATTCAGCGATTGTAAAGGGAAACGGCTTGGCGGGCAAGCCAAGTAAAAAAAACAACAAAGGTGAAATCAACAAAGGGGAAAATGACCATTGGAAACAGCGTTGACCCCCAGGGGATGCTCCGCTAGACTTTTGCCTATGAGCGTCGTGACCCCTGAAGAGTTAGAAAGGCCTGTATTCCGCTACCGCCTCTTACCACTATTTCGCGATCTTATTCGCTGTGGCTGTGTGAATACCGGCGAACCTGATTCTGGTCAAGAAGACCGTGCCGTTGCGGTTCTGAGGGAGTTTTTTGCCAGCTATGGTTTAGAAACAAGAATTTTGCACGGACGGCCGGGGCGGGGCAACCTCTTGGTAAAAGTGCCAGGAAGTGACCCGACAGCCCAGAGTTTAACCTACATGAACCATGTCGATGTCGTTCCTGCCAATGCCACTGACTGGAGCTGTGACCCTTTTGCCGCCGACTTAAAGGATGGACAGGTTTGGGGCAGGGGGGCCGTTGACATGTTGTGTTGGACGGCTTGCCAAGCCGTGGGTCTCGCCGAGGCTCTAAAAGCCCGGCCCCAGCGGAACTTTCCTGGCAACCTGGCGTTTCTGGCCTTGGCGGACGAAGAGGCAGCAGGCCGCTGGGGCGCTCGTTTCTTAGTGGAACAATTTTGGGAAGATGTCAAATGTGATGCCATGGTCACCGAATTAGGTGGCTTTTTTGCCGATACCGAACGTGGACCTACGGCCTTCATCAACCGTGGTGAAAAAGGTGTGGCCTGGGTCAAACTTACGGCCAAGGGGCGTGCCGGGCATGGTTCAATGCCCTACAGCGCCGATAATGCCCTTTTAAAAGCCGCCGAAGCGGCTCTCTGTTTGGGCACCTACCGAGCCCCGCTGTTAAGACACCCCTCGTGGCGTTCCATGGCAAGAACGGCGGTTCGGGGTTTAAGGGAGCGGGCGGCGTTGCTCGGCGGGTGGGGTGAAGGATGGGTCATGAAGCGGATCTTTCGCCGTGACCCGGGAATGGCTAAGTTTTTAGATACAGCCGGACACACGACCTTTTCGCCCAACGTGGTCGCGGGTGGTGACAAAATTAATGTCATTTGTGATCGCTCTGAGCTTTTGGTGGATGTCCGTTTTTTGCCGAGTCAGGACGGCAACCCACCCGATGAAGCAGGTATTGAAGCTTTGGTGCGCCAAGCCCTAGGCCCGCGACTTTCGTCTCAATTTCACTTTGAATTGCTTGATTTTCACCAACCGACGCTTTCTCCTTTGAAGGGGCCCTTGGACGAGGCTATTTGCGAGGTCTTTAGAGAGTCTCACCCGGATGCCCGTTTGAGCGACCTTATGATTGGCGGGGTTACAGATGGCCGCTACTGGCGTGACCGAGGAACTACGGTCTACGGCTTTACCCTTTTTGACCGCGAAATGACCATGGGTGAGTTCACTTCACGAATGCACGGTGTCGACGAACGGATCTCGCTAAATAGTTTGGCTATGGGGTTGCGGTTTTTTACGCAGTTACCAGGAAAGTTTTGGAAGGTTTAACTCTTTTAGGCACCGGGCAGACTCTCTTGCCGTAAGCGGGTAAAAACCGCTAGTATGAGTCTAGAGACAGACACAATGAAATTGGATGCGGTGATCTTTGATCTTGATGGAACCCTGGTGGACAGCGAAGGTCTGTATTTTGAAAGCGACCGCCGGTTTGTCGAGCGCTTCGGTGGGGTCTATGATGACGAGTTTCGTGCCGAGTGCATCGGCATGGGAACGTTGCCTTTTTGTCGGCTTATCAAAGACAAGTACAAGCTTTCTGAGTCTGTCGACGAGCTTGTCAAACTCAAAGATGACCTGTACCTCGAAACAGCCCGCGGTCGCATTGCTGCTTTTCCCGAAATGCTCAAGTTAGTTCAAGCTTTTTCGGTTGAGCGTCTGCCGATGGCGGTGGCGTCGGGGTCTAGCCTTGGGGTCATTCGCGAGATTTTATCGCTAACGGGCTTAGAGCCTTACTTTTCTCACCTGTACTCGTCAGAGTCGGTACCAAACCCCAAACCGGCACCTGATATATTTTTGTATGCCGCTCGTCAACTTGAGGCAAACTCTGCGGCCTGCCTGGTTTTTGAAGATTCACAGCATGGCGTTGCGGCCGCTCTCGCCGCAGGGATGCGTGTCGTGGCCGTTCCTTTTGTCATGACCGAAAAAGGCAAAGCGCAGTTTGCCAAAGCCGACCTCCTGTTCCCCTCGGGGATGTCAGGCTTTACCGCCGAAGCTGTTTTGGATTGGATTGATAGCCACTATTGCCTGTGTGAGGATTGCTCGTTTTTTGATTTTGGCTTGTGCCAGGAGTAGGGCTACGCTTGAACCTCGAAGGAAATACCAAGCAGTTGCAAAAAACCTTTGATTCGTACCTGAGTCGGGTCGAAGACCGAAGAGTCTAAAAGTGCTTGACCGGCACGAGCATCCTTCCAGCGAAAAACCTGGGACGATCCCGCCCATAAAATGAGTGACGAGAGGTTTTCGTCGCTCCAGTCGCTGGGCTGAGGCCCAAAACGCAATAATACCTTTACTGCCGGTTGAAAAAGAAAGTGCGCCCGCACCAATGCCCGCGACCGCCCCGTTTCACGCACAGCCACTGGTGCCTTGATGGCACCTTCGGCTCTCGTCACAGCACCGTTTCGGGAGCTTACCGCTTCCTGTCGCCGAAAAAATGGTTTGAGCGCGCTCAAGAGTTCCGTCACGTTTGGCGTTTGTTGAGGCGAAATATCTAAAGAGAAATCAGAACAAAATTGTGAGAGGTAACCCCAAAGGCGCCCCAGGGCCTCGGGGTGGCTTAACGTTAGGGTAAACAGCGGGCGCGGCGAGGGTGCTGCCGGTTTAAGAAAGTTTTCTAACGGTTGATCGATGTCCATGGGGGCTCCTTGTCAGATGGCTAGACCGGGGGCCTGATTGCCCGCACGTCATTCTCTGAGTATTTTTCTCACCCAGACTTTTTCAAGTCAAGGAGGCTTCATGTCGCATATCACCTTTAAGGGGAATCCAGTCGAAACCGTGGGCAGTTTGCCCGCTGTCGGCACAACCGCTCCCGATTTTCGTCTGACCAAAGAGGACCTCTCAGATGTCAGTCTCAAGGATTTTCAGGGCAAGGTAAAAATCCTGAATATTTTTCCTAGCTTGGATACAGGAGTCTGTGCGGCTTCGGTCAAGCGCTTTAACGAAGAGATTGCGCGTCACTCTGACGTCGTGGTTCTGAACATTAGCAATGATCTGCCCTTCGCGATGAAGCGTTTTTGCGAACAGTACCAAATCAGCCGAGCCGTGTCGCTGTCCAACCTTCGTCGCGGTGACACCGATTTTGGCCGTGTCTACGGCGTGGCGTTCCAATCGGGACCCATGGTCGGTCTTTTGTCGCGTGCAGTGGTCGTCGTCGATGGCTCGAACAAGGTTCTCTATACCGAGCAAGTCCCAGAAATTGCCCAGGAACCCGATTACAGCAAGGCTCTTGCCGCACTGACGCGGTAAAATAAGCCCCTGGAGTCGCTTTTTGAGCTTTCGTGTGGTTCTGGTTGAACCAGAGATACCTCAAAATACTGGCAACATTGCCCGAACCTGCGCCGCCACTGGATGCGAGTTGCATCTGGTGCGGCCTTTAGGTTTTGCTGTCACAGACCACCACCTTAAGCGGTCGGGCATGGACTACTGGAAAGAGGTTTTGGTGGTATATCACAATAGTTGGGCAGAATTTATCAATCAAACCAAGCCACAGCGGTTGTGGTTGGCTTCTGCCCGCGCCCCGCAACCTCTGGGTAAAGTGGCGATGTCTAGCGGGGATTGGTTGGTTTTTGGGTGTGAGTCTCGGGGCTTGCCTGCCGACGTGTTGGCAGCTTTCCCTCAACAGACGTTTCACATTCCTATGAAGGCCAATAGTCGGTCTTTGAACTTGGCCAACGCCGTGGCCATCGCAGTGTACGAGGGCTTTCGGCAAATCGACTATCACGGGCTGGTCTAGGCAGTCGAACAGGCTATGGTGTCAGGATGATTTTGCCAAAGGCCCCGGGTTCAAGAATCTTTTCGTGGGCTTGCGGGGCCTCTTCTAAACGAAACTCGCGCCCAATGATGGGCCGAAGGGTTCGGTTTTCCAGACCTGCCTGCAAGCCTGCGTTGATTTCGGCCAACTCGGCCGGGGTGGCCGCAAAGAGTGTAAAGGCGTGAAGTGAGGCGTGTCGGCTCATCAGATCGCGGGGGAGAACTTTTGCTTCGCCGCGACTTCCCACCACGACAATGCGACCCCGTGGGGCTACAAGCCGAAAATCGGCTTCAAGGTTTAAATCGGCACGCATTTCAACGATGATGTCGGCTCCTCGATTTTGCGTGACGCGGAGAATTTCGTCGCGGTACCCCTCAGCTCCATGATTCAAAACTTGATGGGCCCCTTCGCGGCGGACCATTTCTCGCCCTGGCTCAGAGCCAGCCGTTCCTAAAACGATAAGTCCGAAGGCCTTGGCCATTTGAACCAAAGCGATACCCACGCCGCCAGAAGCTCCGTGAATCAGTAAAGTTTCGCCTGCTTTGACTTGGGCTACCTGAAATAAAGCGTGGTAGGCTGTCGCATAGGGTACCCCTAGGGCCGCTCCCTGCGAAAACGTAAGGTGTTCAGCTAAGGGGTGTACAAGATTCTCGGCCACCGCCATAAACTCGGCATAGGCGGAATGCGCATTACCAATCCAGACTCTCTGGCCGGGAATAAACTGCGAGCCAGGACCCACGGCTTCGATCACGCCAGCGGCGTCACCTCCAGGAATATAGGGTAGGGTTGGTTGAATGCTATAGTTCCCTGACCGCATATAGGTATCGAAGGGATTCACGCCAATGGCGGCCACACGTACTAAAACACGGGGCACAGGGCCTGGGGTGGCGACCTCGGGTTTCGGAACCTCTTCGTATTGCATTACCTCGGGACCGCCCCACTGTCGTACCAAGATTGCTTTCATTTTGACATCCTTACGCTTAACTTAAGCCTCTTCTTTTAGCTTAGACCGCTCAAAGGCCTGATTCAAGGTCAAAGGCCTGCAATTTCACTCAAGGAGAGTTCCCAATAACCGATGTCCAGCCAGCGGTCAAACTTAAACCCGACTTCAGAAAATGTCGCGACTTGTTTAAAACCAAATTTCTCATGGAGCCTTTGGCTGTCGTCGTTGGGAAGGGCGAGACAGGCCACTGCCCTGTGGAACCCCTGGGCGTGTAAAGTCGGCAATAGCGTACGGTATAACGCCGAACCACAACCTTGCCCCCTTGCGTCGGGGTGAACATAAACCGCGGTTTCGACAGTGAAACGGTAGGCACTTCGCTCCTTCCAAGTGGATGCGTAGGCGTACGCTAAAACGCGTTTATTCTCTTCAAAAACCAACCAGGGGAACCCTTTGCCTTGAGCCTGTAATCGGTCCCGCATTTGGTCTTCGCTAACCGGTGTTTCTTCGAAGGTGACAATGGTGTTTTCAATATAGGGGTTGTAGATGGCGCAAAGATCACGCGCATCCTCGGGGGTAGCCTTACGAATCATGAGTACCTCGCGTTCAAGATACCTTTTTGCAGGCAGGCCGCCAACTTATGAATCGACTGCCAACTCTGCGGAATTCTTTGAAAGTAAACGATTGGCCAAAAAGAGGGCCTTGCCCAAGATCAAGAGAGGTTGTAACCTTATTCTATGACGCTCTGTGAGGACGATTTCAGGCAGATTTTTCAAAACCTCCCCGGGTTGGCTGTAGTCGTGGGCCTGAATGGCCGTCTTTTGGGGGCCAACCGTCGCTTTTCCACGTTATGCGGTGGTGATCCTGTCGGTAAAACCTGGGCTGAGTTAGGACTCGTCAAAAGTGACGACCTTGCTCGCCTTGAAGAGAATGTCGCTCAAGAACGGTGGGACAACGTCGAACTACGATTACATTTTGACAAGCAGTCTAACTGGTTTTTAGCGTCGTTTTCTGGGTTGCAGACCCATGCCGGGAGCGGGTACCTCGCGGTATTTACTGACCTAGCGTTGTGTCTTCGGCATAGTGCTGATACGCACCAGCGTCTGTCTTTGCTCGATTATATCTTTCATAACTCTGAATCTGCGATTTACGCCAAGGACCGCGAAGGTCGTTACCTGTTATGCAACGACGCCGGCGCACATGACCTGGGGGCAGAAAATGGACAAGAAGTTGTGGGTCGTACGCCTGAAGAACTTTTAAATGATGTTAACTTACGCCAAATGCGTCTAGCGGATGAATGGGTCATGAGCACCGGCAAGATCATGGAATACGAGCAGACCCTCGAGATCAACGAACAAACCAAAATTGTGAAGGCTCGAAAAGGACCCCTGCGCGACGAAGAGGGGCAGGTGGTGGGGCTCGTGGGCATGTCACATGACATCACGGAACTGCGTTTGCTTCAACGGGAACTGCAAGCGCAACGAAATCAGCTCAAAGACGCCAACGAGGTGCGAAATCGGTTGTTTACCATCTTGGCCCATGATTTACGAGGGCCTGTGGGGACTTTGGCACACCTGTTGGGGTTGGCACTCGAAACCCAAGCCAATCACGAAACGCTTCTTGAGGTAGTCCAAGAATCGCATAAGGCGGCCTCGCAGACCTATGACTTGCTCGAAAATGTCCTCGGCTGGGTATCGGGTCAGCTAGAACAAACTCAGCGCGAACCGGTTTGGGTCAATCTGCTGAACTTGTTTCGCGGGGTTGCCGCCTGGATGGAAGCTACCTGTCGGGCTAAAGGAATTTCGCTGGAACTCCAAGCAGACCCCATGCTCATGGCCCTCTCGGATGAAAGGTCACTTGAAACCGTGCTTCGCAACCTCGTTTCTAACGCCATCAAGTTTTCGCCGAGGGGGGCTATCGTCCATTTGCGGGCGCAAGCTCTATCGGACGCGCTTAGTCTCGAGGTTCAGGATGAGGGTACCGGCATTGAGCCCGATCGCTTAAACCAATTGTTCACCGGTGGTAAGAGGAACACCCGTGCCGGAATCGCCGGGGAACGGGGACACGGCTTAGGGTTGATGTTTTGCGCCGACATTGCGCGTTCCCTGGGGGGAGGGCTGACCGCCACCAGCGAGGTGGGCAAGGGCAGTGTCTTTCGGTTGACGTTGCCCCTTCCCACACCCGAAGATTTGTAATCCGGCCAAAATTACCAACGAATCTGACCGGGGGGGGATACTTTTCGTTTTGTTGGCCTAGGCCGAAAGGATCTTGCGCAGAACATAGGGGAGAATCCCCCGGTTGCGGTAGTATTGTACTTCTACCTCGGTATCTAGACGGCACTTGGCCTGAAAACTCCTGACCATGCCCCGTTCATCCTTGGCTTCGACGGTCACGAGCTGACCTGGGCTCAGTGAGTCCAAACCATGAAGGTAGAACTGCTCTTTACCTGTTAAGCCCAAGGATGCTGGGCTTTGCCCTTCAAGGAAGACCAAAGGAAGAACTCCCATTCCCACCAGGTTAGACCGGTGAATGCGTTCAAAGCTTTGGGCAATGACGGCTCGTACACCGAGGAGCATGGTGCCCTTGGCGGCCCAGTCTCGGCTCGAGCCCGTACCGTATTCTTTGCCGCCCAGGACGACGAGATCCTTGCCTTCGGCTTTGTAGGCCATAGCGGCATCATAGACGAACATTTCACTGCCTTCGGGAAGTTTAACTGTAAAGGAACCCTCTTTGGGGTCGACCATTTTGTTCTTAATGCGGATGTTGGCGAAAGTTCCCCGCATCATGACCTCATGGTTGCCCCGACGAGCGCCATAGCTGTTAAAATCGGTAGGGCCAACCCCTTGGCTTTCGAGGTACTTTCCTGCAGGGTAGGCGGCGCGGATGTTGCCGGCGGGCGAAATATGGTCGGTGGTGATGCTGTCACCTAGCGAGAGCAAACACCGCCCCGCGACAATATCACGCAAGCGGTCCGTTTTTAGTTGGAAGGCGTCAAAGTACGGAGGGCATTGCAGGTAGGTGGAAGCTTTGTTCCATTGGTAGACAGGATCATTCGACACGCTAAGGTTCTTCCAGTAGCTGTCGCCGTCAAAAATGGTTTTGTAACGTTTTTGATAAGCCTCTTTCGTGACAAAGCGGCGAATCAAATCGGCAGTCTCTTCGTTGCTGGGCCAAACATCCTTTAAAAAGACCGGTTGGCCGTTGTGTCCAATGCCCAGAGGCTCTGTCGTCAAATCGAGGTCAACCCGGCCAGCCAAGGCAAACGCCACCACCAAGAGAGGCGAGGCTAAGAACGAAGCTTTAACATTGGGGTGAATCCTCCCTTCAAAGTTGCGGTTCCCTGAGAGCACTGCGGCGAGGCACAAGTTATGATCGCTTTGTGCCTTTTCGAGGGCCGGATGCAGGGGGCCCGAGTTGCCGATACAGGTGACACAGCCAAAGGCCGCTAGATGAAAGCCTAATGCCTCAAGACTGGTCATCAGACCCGATTGTTCTAGGTAATCTTGCACTGCCTTCGACCCCGGTGCCAACGAGGTTTTTACCCACGAAGGAACGGTGAGCCCGGCATCCACCGCTTTTTTTGCCAAAAGAGCACTACCCAGCATAAGAGCGGGGTTGGCTGTGTTGGTACAGCTTGTAATCGAGGCAATGGCCACCATACCATCAGTGATCTCGACGATTTTTCCACCTAACTCAACACTGACCGGCTTCCGGCCAGCGGCTTCAGTGGGGAGTACTTTGGCGAGCGCGGTTTTCGTGTCGCCCAGCTTAAGTCGGTCTTGCGGGCGGTTGGGGCCGGCGAGCGAGGGTATGACTTCGCCAAGGTCCAACTCAAGCACCGCGCGGTATTCTGGATGAGCGTCGTCGGTGTAAAAAAGTTCATTGGCGCGGCAGTAGGCCTCGGCCAAATCGGCTTCTTTATCGCGACCAGTAAACCTCAGGTAATCAATCGTGACCTCATCCACGGGAAAGAAGCCCATTGTGGCACCGTACTCTGGACTCATGTTGGCAATGGTGGCCCGGTCGGGCAGGGTGAGGGACTTGAGTCCAGGGCCAAAGAATTCTACGAACTTTTCAACAACCCCAAATTTACGCAGGCGTTCGGTGACGGTAAGAACGAGGTCGGTGGCAGTGGTTCCCGGCTTCAGCCGGCCCATCAGCTTCATGCCGATGACTTCGGGAATCCCCATAGAATAGGGTTGGCCCAGCATCACCGCTTCGGCTTCAATTCCACCAACTCCCCAGCCGACAACGCCCAGGCCGTTGATCATTGTGGTGTGGCTATCCGTGCCTACCACGGTATCGGGGTGCAACAGGCCTGCGGTTTCGGGGCTTTCAACGACCACTTTTGCCAGGTATTCAAGGTTGACCTGATGGCAGATGCCGCTGTTAGGAGGTACAACACGAAAGTTCCGAAAGGATTTTTGTGCCCATTTTAAAAATTCATAACGTTCTTGGTTGCGTTCATACTCTTTTTCGACGTTTTTGCTCAGGGCATTCTGCTGGCCAAAGTAGTCGATTTGCACCGAATGGTCGATGACCAAGTCAACGGGAACAAGGGGATTGATTTTTTGAGGATCGCCGCCGACTTTTACCACAGCATCGCGCATAGCGGCGAGGTCGACGACGGCGGGGACGCCGGTAAAGTCCTGCATCAGCACCCGGGCGGGGTAAAAGGGAATCTCATAAACGGCGTCAGACCGAGGTTTATTGGCCAAAAGCTCCTCGGCGCCTGCCAAGTTGTCTTTGCGAAGGAGATTTTCTAACAAAACACGCAACGAAAAGGGGAGTCGGGCCACTTTTTCTTTGCCCAATTCGGTAATGTCGTAAAACTTCCACTCATGGTCCGCTGTTTTGAGGATCTTGATCAAATCCGCCTTTTTCATCCCTGTCCATCCTTGGGGTTAAGTTCATGCTTTAGGGTCGCATTATGCCGAAAATCCGACGAGAAAACAACAGTCCTTCCATTTTAGGTTTTCGTTAGGATTTTTTGACAGTTGTCCGATAGGCAATCTATGAAGGTAATGATTTTAGCGGCCGTAGCACTTTTGCTGTCAGCGATGTCCGCTTTTGCTCAAAGCAGTGAGACCGGCATCGCCAGCTACTATGGCGATCAATTTGATGGTCATTTGACAGCCTCGGGGCAACCCTACGATCCCAATGCCTTTACTGCTGCGCAACGCACCTTGCGCTTTGGAGTTCGGCTTGAAGTTGTCAATTTGGACAACGGAAAGTGGACGGTTGTCACTGTAAACGACCGTGGCCCCTACGTGAAGGGGCGGTTGATTGACGTTTCGAAAGCCGCCGCCGAAAAGCTGGGAATGATCGCGACGGGCACGGCTCGCGTGCGGATTTGGCCTATTCCTTTGGATGCAACCCCAGAACCCCCTGCCGACTTGGCGCAAATTATCAAAGCCGCCCATGCTCGCGAGCGTGAAAAAGAAAAAGCGACTACCATCGCGACCACCGCCACAACCACTGCGACGCCAGCCTCCACCGCTCCAGCGGAATCGGCACCGACTCCGTCGGACTCCTCGACGGCAACTGCTTCCACCCTACCGAGCGCCCGCTTTATCCAGGTTGGGGCTTTTCAGTCGACCGCAAATGCCAAAGTCTTTTTCAAGCTGCTGGTCCAAGAGGGCTTTACACCTAAAGCCCGTGTACAGAACGGAATGAACCGCATTTACCTCGAGGCCGCTTCGTCCGATGCCGCCCAAAGTTTGGTGCAGTCGCTTCAACAACAAGGACATCCTCAGGTTTTGGTGATGCATGAGGCGCCTCCCGGCAACGACGAGGATTTCTCTTCGAATTGAACACTTTGTAGACGTTCGCCCTTGGCATGCTAGCTAGACTGTGTTAGGATCATGCTTATGGCGAACGTAATGAAGATTGTCTTGGTCGATGACGACGAAGTAAATTTGACTTTTTTGACACAAGTTTTGCAGGACTATGAGACTTTTCCCTTTCGGGATCCCAAAAAAGCTTTAAAGTTTTGCGCCGATAATTCGTTTGATCTCGTCATCACAGATATGCGGATGCCCGGCATAACCGGGCTTGGTCTGATTAAAGAGCTTCGTAAGACCACCACCGACTTTGTCTCGCTGGTTTTGTCAGCGTATTCCGATGCCGAATACCTGATGGAATCGGTGAATGCTAATTTACTTTTTGCATACTTGTTGAAGCCCGCTGAGTCACAAGTGCTGGTGCAGACTGTCGCTGAAGCTCTCAAGCACCTCCAGTATCAGCGTGAAAAAAACGCCGAGGAACAGCGGTTAGTCGAAACTGCCCAACGCCTTCGCGAAGAAAACACCCAACTGCGATTTTATGCCAACTCACCGCTTGAAGGCCTCATTGGTACCAACCCTTTAATCATCAAAATTAAAGAGCAAATTAAAGCCTTTGCGATTTCTGATCACCCTATTTTGATCATGGGCGAAGAGGGCACTGGAAAAAAGACCGTAGCCCGCATTCTTCACGAGTTGTCACCGCGTCGGCAAAAACCGTATGTGGGGGTCAGCTGTACAACAATTCCTCCCGAACTTTTAGAATTAGAACTCTTTGGCGCAGTGAAAAACCCTTCTTTGGGGCAAAGACAGCCTAAGGATGGTTTTTTGGATGCCGCCCGCGAGGGGACTCTGGTCATTGAGGACGTTCAAGAACTTTCGAAGCCTTTGCAAGCCAAGGTGCTAAAGTTTTTGCAATATGGAACCTACTACCCGGTCGGGGGCACGGAAGAACGTTCAGCAGATGTGCGCGTTCTGTTTACCAGCCGAACAACCTTGCTTCCTGAAATGGAAAAGGGCGACTTTCGCAAAGAGCTGTATTACAAGATTGCCAACCTTCAGATCAAAATGCCGCCCTTACGCGAACGGCGCGAGGATATTCTGGCGATTTTTGAGGCCTTGGCTCAGCGCAAGAGTACTCCTGTACCAGAATTAGGCAGAAAAGAACGTGAACTTTTGTCAAAGTATGCCTACCCGGGCAACATTCAAGAGCTGGCTGGACTGCTTGAAAAAATCAACTTGCTGGCTCGTTCCTCAGGTGGCGTGACGGTCGAGGATATCGAACAAGTTCTGAAAGAAAACGCCCAAATGTACGCGTTGGTTCAGGGCGATAAGGCGGTTGTGCGCACCATTCAGTTGCCTACGGGGCAAGAGCCTCTTGATTTGCGGTTGTTTATCGATGATATTGAACGCGAAATCATCCTTTCGACCCTGCGATACGCCGACTACAATATTTCGCAGACTTCGCGAAACCTGCAGATCAGCCGTCAGGGCCTTAAGAACAAAATCAAGCGACTTGAGATTCCTGTAGACTTCGCCGAAGACGAAGAAGCCGACGAGTAAAAAGCGTCTTAAAAACTAATGGCTGGTCAGCTTTTGAGCTTGGTCAGCCAGCGCTCTTGTCCAGTTGCCCATCATAGCCTGAATTTGACCCCACGAAACACCATTTTGTGCCATCAGCTTTGAGATGGTCCCTAAAACTTCGGCTTTTTTATCAGCACCCACTTTTGCAATGGTTCCCAACGCTTCACGAATTACGGCATCGGTTTGGCCATGATTGATACGGTCATTGATTTGTTTGAGGTAGTCTTGGGCCGACTGTGTCGTATCGGTCCAACCTGACTTCATATTGGCAACAATGCCGTTAAGTTCGCTTTGCGTTATTTTACCGTCAAGTCCTGCCGCCCAAATTTGCAGGGCGCCCCAAGCTTTGGTAAAGTTCAAGCTCGAGACCGCAGAACCAACATTGTTCAGTGGCGGAGTGTTGAGAGAGTTTGCCGACGGAACACCAGGAAGTGCCGGGGCTCCAGGCAGTGCAGGTACGGCAGGAAGGGCGGGTAGGCTAGGAGAATTATTTCCTAGGGCACGGTTGATACTTTGTGAACCGCCCGAAACCGCGGCCAAAAGAGGGGCGGCCACACCGCGCTCCTGTTCCGCTCGCGCTTGCAGAGTAATAAACGCCACGGCGCCCAGAATCAGAATGTTGAGAATCAGCTCAAGGAACCAGTTTCCAGATTTGTCGGCCATACCCCAGGTATCGGCAAAAATAAACTTTTTCTCAAGCAAGCCCTAAGTGCTTGAACATAGCCGTGTACTCACCGGGGCGTCCCACCAAGGTAGGGTCATCACCCTCAACCCTATGGTAAAAATCGACTAAACTTTGCCAGGCTACGTCGATAACTTCGCCCGGTTGAAGGGTCAGGCTACTGAGTTCAACGTCCTTACGACACAGAAAGTTATGGTGAAGTTCACGGTCAAAGAACTGGTGAGCGTTATCGAGGTATTCGCGGGGTGCAATAAAAATGAGTTCTAACTCGTCACCGTTCAGCGAGAGGCCTAACTCTTCTTGGGTTTCGCGCAGAGCCGCCTCAAGGACAGTTTGGCCCGCCGAAACATGCCCGGCTACCGAAATATCCCACTTGCCGGGGTCAGTTTGTTTTCGTTCGTCCCGCCGTTGCAAAAGAAGGCGTCCACGGCTGTCAACAATCCACAGTTGGGCACTTTTATGCCAAAGACCCCGGGCGTGGACGACGCTTCGGGGCAGACTTTCGCCGGTGAGCTGGCCCGAGGCGTCGCAGATATCAAAATGTTCTTCCATGGCACCATTGTAGCGATAGCTGTCTCGACGCGCCAGAAGGGCGACGTTATAATGTCTTTATGGTGCTCAGCCCGGAACCTGGCTACGATTTGTACGCACCGTCTTATAAAGACGATCACCCTCACCTCGACAGTTTCGATTGGGAACAGGCTCGCGCCTGGCTTAGGCAGGCACTCGAAGCCGTGGCTGCCAAACCAACTCTGCTCGACGCTGGTTGTGGCGACGGGCGAACCCTGGCTCGTGTCGCTCGCTGGGAGCTCACCGCACAGCTTTTTGGCGTGGACATTAGTCGTGCGATGTTGGCGCGCGCGGCAAAGCGAGTCGCCGGGGCCCAGTTTGATCGCTTAGACCTTACCAACACCGATGACTGCCGTCGTTGGGCCGAGCGCAGAACTCGGGTCCACCTCGTCACGGCCTTTTTTGTCTTGGTGCACTTTTCGCGGCCTGAAGTGTTTTTTGAATCCCTGGGTGCGTTGGTCCAACCGGGGGGTGAGGTGCTGATGAACTCGATTCCTCAACGTGAGGCTCCTACCTTAAAAGCAGGAACCCGAAAGTTTCAGATTCAGGCCTACCACCACGACCCAGACCGCATTCAAGACGGCGGCCTGGCGGTCGGCTGGGAGCTCATTCGGCGACAAGACCTCGTTGAGGAGGCCCAGCTCGTTTCGACGCTCTTTTGGTGGCGCGTACCCACTGAGACCTCCCCCACAGCAACCTCACTCTAAACGGCTGACTTGAATAGCCTTTACCGCCAGTCCGCCCTGGGCAAAGAAGAGCCTAAGGTAACCCGAGGGGTTTTTGAACAGACCGAGGGGGTATACATACTCGGTCCACTCTGTTTGACGTCCTGGTACCGTTATCGTAGTGGTGTGCTTTCCACTCAGCGAAAACGTCAGCGGTAATTGCGCAAGCGGACTTGCCTCTGAGCGCAGCGTTAACCGAATTTCATACTCACCACTTTCATCAAAGAGTAGTCCCAGAACGTTGACTGCGCCTTTTGTTGTCTTGAGACCGCTCAAGTCCAGCAACCCTGCCTTTTGGTAGGTAAGTTCTCCGGTGGGAAGTTCGGCATCATCGGATTCGGGTACTGCGTGGGTGAGCCGGTGCATCGCCGGAAGTTCTTGCAAAACCCGGCAAATATTTCGAGCGCCGCGAAACAGCTGGCCCCTCGTGAGGTGTCCCGCGTCGAGGGCCTGACGCAGATCAGTTAGTTGGGGGTTGTCTTGAGCCTCCGGTACGACCATATACACATCATTTTGAGCTCGGACCATAAGCGAAGCAGCACTCAGGGAGGCTTCGTCTTGATCGTTATTCATTGCCGCCCACCAATCGGTCATCACCAGCCCGTCAAAGCCCCACTCCTCACGTAAAATCACGGTTAAGAGGTCATAGTTCGAAGCGGTCCAGATACCGTTAATGGCGCCATAAGTTGTCATGAGCATCCGCGCTTTCCCTTCGCGGACGGCGATCTCGAAGCCTTTGAGGTAGATTTCACGCAGGGCGCGTTCCGAGACAACGCTGTCGCAAGTTTTTCGCCCTGATTCTTGGTTGTTGGCCGCAAAGTGTTTGAGAACCCCCGTCACACCTTGGCGGTGCAGGCCTGCCAAGCAAGCCGAGGCCATCTTACCAGTAAGGAGGGGGTCTTCAGAAAAATATTCGAAATTGCGCCCGTTCAAGGGGTGGCGGTGCAGATTCATGCCTGGGCCCAAGATTGCATCGATATGGTTGCGCTGAAGTTCCTGGCCTAAATGCTGATGAAGTTCTTCAACAAGGGCTGTGTTAAAAGTGCTGGCCAGGCAGGTTCCGTTGGGTAAGCTGAAGGCTATCTGCCCACTGTCCATGCGGATACCCGAGGGCCCATCCGCACAGCACGCCAGGGGAATGCCAAACGCTAAAAGGCGTTCGGTGACACCGCCAAAAGCGGCAGCGGTACCTGGGGTCACCTTGGGGGAACACATCCCTTCGCCCAAGGCTAAGTGTGCCAGGTCTTCATCGGTTAGTTGGGACAAGAACGTCTCGAGACTAACTTTTCCCTCAGCAACGTCGGTAAGGTGCCAACCTTGAACCCCCGCATACGAAGGACCGTGGACACTCTGACTTAGTCGAACCGCCAGATCTTGAGTTCGTTCGGGAGTGGACTCACTTACCAGCACCGGTGTTCCCGCCTGCGCATGCAGACGAGTGAACGAAGTCTTCGGGGCGAGAGCCTCGCGACAAACTCGGATAACCTTGAGTTGGTCGAGGGTCAGGTCCTCAAGAAACTGGGCTTGACGTACATCCGTACCGAGATAAAAACGGTAAGTCCCTGCCTCAAGCACATACGAAGAAGGGTGGCCGGTTCGGCCGTCATCGTCATAGCCGGCGGCTTCAACCAGATTAAAGGACAAGTTCAGGGTACAAGCTTCGCCGGGGGCTAAAAGGGGGGTTTTGGCAAAGTCCGAAAGCTCGCGTGCTGGCCGACCTAACAGTCCTTGAGGAGCTTCGCGGTACAACTGGACGACTTCTTTACCGGGGCGTTTGCCGGTATTGGTGACCGCTACAGACACCCGAAGCGTCAAGTCCTGCAGAACCGCCGTGGCCACAAGACTGAAAGTCGTGTACGAAAGGCCGAAGCCAAAGGGGTAGAGGACTTTGTGCGGGGCTGCGGTTTCAAAAAATCGGTAACCCACAAAAATATCCTCATGGTAGACGTTGCGTAGCGGATCGCCAAAAAAAGCGTGGGCCGGGTAATCTGCGATATCGTCAGCAATAGTGTCGGTGAGTTTACCGCTAGGAGTAACTGCCCCGGTCAAGACATCGGAGACGGCATTACCCCCCTCCTGGCCACCGTGCCAGACGAGTAAAACCCCCGCCGGGTCAAACTCTTTCACCCACTTCATGTCAACGATATTGCCTACGTTAAGCACAACAATGCTCCGGGTAAAAAAACGACTGACCAGAGCCAGCATTTCAGTCTCAGTCTGCGAAAGGAGGTAGCTGCCCGGTTGGGCCTCATTGTCATGATCTTCGCCAGCGGTTCGCCCAAGGACGACAATGGCAACATCCGCTTCTTGAGCGACTTGTTGAACCAAGTCGGTGGTGAGCGGCATTTCTTTTTGTGACCAGGGTTCTTGGGCCCAGCCAGCGCCTTCATCAAAGGGGTTTTGCGCTTCCCAGTCCCGGTAGACCTTTTGTAAACCTTGGTGCAACGAAACGTTTTGCGCGGCGAGCCCCTCAAGGATTCCTACTGTATAGGCGGTGTTGACCAGACCGCCCGATCCCGTCCCGCTTTTATAGTAGGCGTTTTGGATGCGGCCAAAAACAGCGACACGGTCAGCAGGTCTTAAAGGTAACGCTTGGCGGTCATTTTTTAACAAAACGGCCCCCTCGCCACCGGCTTGACGGGCAATTTTGGCATAGTCCGCCATCGTTAATGGTGAATTCATAACACTCCTCCTAAGAAAGTGATGGGGGGATATTGTTCCAGACGCGCTTGAAGACGAAGGGCCAAGTGGGGCGACGCCCAGCCCAGCTCTTGCAAGATCTGTTGGCCTTCTTCTCGGTAACGGGAGATCTTTTCAGCACTCCAACTCGCCGGGGGTGCTTGAAGGTTAACCAGCCTGTCTGCCAGTTTAACCGTAGATGGTAAGGGTCCTGCCCGACGGAGACGTTCAAGACACTCACTCATTTGGAGTTCTGCCGGTAGGTCCTGGTTCTTAGTTAAAGCCTGGACGGCCTCGGTGACGGTGCTACCGGCAAAGTCTTCCAGTTCAGTCACCGTGACGGGGGTGTCTTCGAGAACGTCATGAAGTAGGGCTACCGGAAGTGCCAACGTTAAGGGGAGTAGCTCCTGATGAGCCGTGAGCATGACTTCTTGAGCAACCTGGACGAGGTGTGTCACGTACGGCAGCGAGCTTCCTGGGAGGTTTTGATTGGCGTGGGCCCTCGCGGCAAAGTACAAGGTGCGGCTGTATAAGTCCGAAAGGTGGAGCGACGAGGGCCGCTGGACGTTTGTCGACGCAAAGCCCAGACCCGCTAACCGCTGACTGGTTTCATTAACCGAATGAAAGAGGATGGCCTGCCCCCCGGCCGATTCCCAGCTTTGGCACAAAGGTTGGCTGGAAGAAACCAAGAGAGCACCACCCAACGCCAGCAGTGAAAAGTGCGAAGTGGGGAGAATAAGTCGTTCCAGCGGGACGTCAGGAAAGAGTAAATCTAGCCAGCGGCTGGTTTCGGTCAATAGCCCTGTGGCTGTGGTTGACGGAAGAAGAACACTAACTTTGGTGAAGTTGTGGCACACCTGACGCAAAAGCTCACGAGTGGCGCTTGCTTCGGCGGTCAGGATGCTTTCAGAAGAAAAGTAAACCGGAAGAGAAAGCATGACACCTCTTTGCGCAGGTTTTAGCTAAGCGCAATCGTTTGCTATTGAAATTTAGAGGTTAATAAAAAGGGTGTCAAGGGGGGAGAGAGGGGTAAAACTTGACAATCCTGACTGAAAAAGTTTAGTAATAGGTTCTCTGGAGGGACCTATGAACGCTGTCATAACACCTGCTGTCCCTCTTTCGGCCGAAGAAAAATCGCTTTTGGCGCCTTGTCTCCATGCGAGGGGACTGTCCCTTGATTTGCTTGATCTTTTAACCAACGTCCCTGAAAAAACGAGATTACTTAAGGTTTATTCTGCTTCAGGGCAATTGGTGGGACTCTCGAATGTTTTAGTGGCGTCTTCGGTGTTTATGAAGCACTGTTTTGGACCAGGAAATCATCTGGGAACCAACACGAAGTTCTTTTTCGAGGGGCATTCTGTGTCAAGTTGACGGTTTCGTTGACGTGGAATGCCAGACAGTTCCGTTTGGGCAGTGTATGGCCGTCTACACCCCACACGGGGATTCCGTCGTGCAGAAGATCTTCCACAAATCCCGCGTAAGCTACGGAGGGTATGCCTCACGGCCTTCGACTTTTCATACTTCCGGCCGTTCTCGTGCAAAACGTTCCACCTCTGCCCATCGTGCGACCAGAAACGAACCATACTCTACGCAGAGTACTTGGCCGAGGAACTGCTTTTGGAACTCCAGTGCGCCTGTGTCGCTTCGTACCAGTCGTTCGGAGAGTTTGCACGATTTCACCCCCACTGGCACGTGCTGGTCTTGGAGGTCGGCTTCGACCAATGGGGATTCCGAAACGACACAAGTCCCCGAAATGCCCGACTCCTGGGCCCGGCTTCGCAGGAAGAATTGGGCCCGCCTGCTGAAAAAAGTTTACGAGGTCGACCCGCTCCTCTGCCCAAACTGCGGCGGAACCATGGTGGTGGCCGGAATCATCGAATGGGTCGCTGGGCAACAGTAAGCCCCACCCGAGGTTCGCGGACCGCCCATTCCCCAGGTTTGAACCGCCGGTTCTGCTTTCCGTTCTGGATTGAAAACAGCCGTTGCTCGCGTCCAAAATGTCCCCGGCACGGAGTTCCCTAGGTTGTGGGCACCGATTCAGGACCGGGGTGTGGCAAGTTCATCGTCTCCGGCGGCACTTTATGCCCCGGAATCTCAGTTCCGATCACTTTTTCTCTTGACAAACCTTCCCAGCTTGTTAATATTTCGAGTATAAGAAAAAAGTATCTGAAATAAATCATTACTTTTTTTCTTAAAAATCAACTCGTGGAAGTGAAAATCAAAAAGGAGATCTTATGAAGCTCTTCAAGATCTTGGCCGCAGCTTTGGCTGTTGGCGCCTTGGTCGTTGGTTGCCAGCAACCGACGGCCACGACAAACAATAACACAAATGGCGGTACCTTTACGGTGCTAGCACAGGTGAACGGACAGGTCTTAGATGACCTTGGTCAACCGATTTCAGGTGCGACGATTACCTATAACGCCCCGCAAATGCCTACCTCGAGTGCGGCCTCAGCAAGGGCTATTACGAATGTTACGACTGACTCGAAGGGGAATTTCACTGTTGCCAATCTTCAGACGGGATCCTACAGCTTCACGATTCTACCTCCTACGACGACTACGGCCGGTGTAACAACGGTGAATAACGCCGCTTATACCTTTACCTGTGTTGTTCCCACCTTAGCTCAACTAAAGACGGGAACTCAAACAAACCTTTCGAACCAAAATGTTGTCCTTAGCCAAACCTTTACCCTACCAAGGTTGGTGGGAACCATCAGTGGCACCCTACTGGAAAATGCCTCGGGGTCAACGGCCCTTCCCGTTCCATTAGGTACAGCTTTAACGCTAACTCTTCCCACATCAAACGACTCTAAACAGTCGTTTGCGGGGATTTTTGGAACTGGTGTTACTTACGAACAACCATTATTTGCCACTTACAACACCACCACCAATAGTGTCACAACTTCGATGTATGAAACATACACTACGGCAGATGCGACAGGTGCGTTTAGCTTCAAAAACCTTCCGGTGGGAACTTCGGTTAATTACAACGGTGTGAATGTCCTCGCAGACATTGGCAAGGGAAGTCAGATAACGCAAAATAGCGTACTTAATGGCCTTGCTTTGGCGACATTAAATGCTGCAACTTACATCGGGTCCTATGGGTCGACACCATCGTTGACTCTGACAAACCCTGTCAATTTGGGTGATTTTGTCTCTGCCCCGCTGGCCTTTTTGTCTTCAAGCACAACCGATCAGTACGGCAATACTGCCAACGTCCCTGCGACGACCACCTCGATCACTCTGACATTCAACAATACGCTGAGCACGCAAATTCCAACAATCAACACCTTGTATGATCTTTCGGGTGCGCCGGTGTTAGCAATGTTGAAAAATGCTGCTGGCCAGCTTGTTTCGGCGACCGTGACGGTTTCGGGAAAAACTCTGACCCTCTCGAATGTTGCCCTGAATCCTGGAACAACCTATACGGTCACTTATAACTTGGGTGACGGGATCACCTCTACAGCAACCAATCCCTTGTTTGGTACGGTCAGCTTCACAACAGCTGGTGTTTCTAAGTTGACGCTCGTTGGCAACAGTACCATTGACGCCTACGGCAACACCAACACAGTTTCTGTTTCTGCACCAATTGTTTTGACCTTCAGTAACACGCTCATGACAACTTTGCCGGTCAGCGGCGCGCCGACCGATGCAGCTGGAAACCCGCAGTTTGCTGTTTTGACAAACACCAGTGTATTCCCGAACACCAAAGTCCCAGCGACCGTAACGTTAAGTAAGAATACTTTGACCCTTACACCTTCTGCGAGCTTGTCGTATGGAACCAATTATACGTTAAACTACGCCGTGTACGATGGAGTAAACAATTCAGCGAGCAGTCCTTTAACTGGTTCTGTCAGTTTCACCACGGTCCTTAATCCCAATGCTCCTGTCGCCGTAACCAACCTGGCAGTTGATACAACACAGGCCAATAAAGGTCTCTACAATGGTGGAGCTACCTTGTTCTATGTCACCTATACGTATAATCAGCTTTACACCTACAAAGCCTACTACGCGGTGACAGCCAACGGCGTTCAAGGTGCTTGGACCCAAGCCGGCTTAAGTAATTCCCTATCAACCAATCAAGCAGGTGTGACAACCGCTTCAGGCACAATCACGATCCCGGCAGCCAGCTGGGTTTCTGGCAACACGGTCAGTCTCGAACTGGTTGAGAGCATTACTGCCAATGGTAGTTTAACGAGTACCTCGAATGTTCTGGCTATTACCGATCAAGTGGCTCCTACAAGCTATACCTATAGCGACGCTGTAAATGCCAATGCAAGCTATGTTGCTACAACCGTACCCGTGTCCCTAGCGGGCGGAAACAACACTGCTGGTACCTCGGCTAAGACCATCACGTTCCAAATTGGTGCCGGTACCGTTGGCGCCAATGAAGTGATTGCCGATCCGACGGTAACGTTTGGTACGACAACTACAGCCACCGTGTCCTCGGCACTAACGAGCTTCACCACGTACAACAATATTAGCTACCCAACCGGTGCCACAGTGACGATCACTATTCCTGCGGGAACATCGATTGCTGGTAACACCGCCGTGATTACGCTTAAAGATGCGGCAGTCAACCAGTTTACCCCGACCGGAGCTACAACTCCGTCGACCATCACGCTGAATATTACTAACTAATGTAGCTTCACCGCTGGTGTAAAAGGCCACCCCAGGCAACTGGGGTGGTTTTTTTGATAACGTCAACTATTTTCTGTAAAATTGCTTAAGAAAAAGCGGTTTCCCCCTCGCTTAAATCCAAGTATTTTTTTCTTCCATCCAAGCTTCATCCTGTTGTAACCGTCAATTTAGGATTGGTTTTCTGGTAATGCTCCACCGCCTATTTAAGTTGGCGAGTTGCTTCATTTTGATCAGGAGCTTGGAATATCCGTCGCAGGGATGAAGCGATTTCTTTACGCTGATCCAAACGCTGAGCGAAGGCCTGGGCGTTCTGTTGGAGGTGGAACCGACATCTCTGCAAGGGGACGCTGGGAAACACCGCCTGACGGGCTTTCTTAAGCCCTGCATGTGCATCACTAATAATCAACTTAAGACCTTTCAGGCGACGAGCCGACAGGTTTTCCAGAAATGAACGCCAGTGTACTTTTGCCTCACTCACAGCCACGCTGACACCCAATACCCTCCGTTTTCCTTCAGAATTGATCCCAAATGCAGTCAAAACAGCTGCATCTTCCACAATCCCCTTGCGCTGAACCTTTTCAAAAGTGCCATCGAAGTACAGAAAGGCGTAGGTTTCAAACCCGAGGAAGGCTTTGATCAACACCTGTTCCCGTTTTGAAGCTGCATACTCCCGAAGAATACTCATCCCGCCCTTATACCCCTTGGAACGTAGCCGTTCGGCCAGAACTGTGAGGTTGAAGAGCGGCTTTTTTTCGAGTATTCTGTCTATGCCTGGTTTGAACGAATCCAGGAGCCTTGGCCTCACCGGCCTAACTTTGGGTTGATAGTCGTCTCCACGATACTTTCGGACCATCCGGTCTGAGACGCCGAGAAGCTCGGCTATCTGTAGCCTACCGCCCTTTTCATGTCAAAAGCGGAACTTGGAAACCGGTGATTTCCGGAACTTTATCACCGGTGATGACATTGTCAGGTTAAAGCGAATGTTAGCTTTCTTAGGTACGGGTCAGAGACAAGGAAACACGAATGCTGAAATTCTCGGATTTCATTTGTTTTCCTTTCGGTTTCCAGAACTAGATTCTCAGCAGCAACAGGATTCTTCAAGACTTCAGAAACATATGAGAACGCTTTTTTCAAGTCGTGTGTTGCTATCCTGGAGAATTTGACTTTGTACATCAGCTTTTGAAGTAGCTCTTCAAATTCGCGAAGACTTCTTCAGATTTCAAGCTTTCATTGTAACCGTCAATTTATGCCTCATTGACTCAGGGTTTAGTGTTTTTGCACGAGTAGAAAAAATGCGTGCAAAAAACAAAAGCCGTGAAGAATGGGAGTCAATCGTTTCGGGGCAACAACAAAGCGGACTTACCAACAAAGAATATGCCCAACAGGTTGGCGTAAAACTTTGTAGTTTCATGGCTTGGAAAAAGCG
>DAIDHT010000013.1:0-57386 GCA_027451945.1 Spirochaetales bacterium | reverse complement strand
CGCTTTTTCCAAGCCATGAAACTACAAAGTTTTACGCCAACCTGTTGGGCATATTCTTTGTTGGTAAGTCCGCTTTGTTGTTGCCCCGAAACGATTGACTCCCATTCTTCACGGCTTTTGTTTTTTGCACGCATTTTTTCTCCTCGTGCAAAAACACTAAACCCTGAGTCAATGAGGCATAAATTGACGGTTACGGAACAACGTTAACATTGCCAAGAATATTGCCTATGCTACGGTTCCCACCACGTTGCCCGCAGCCCCCACGCTTGCTTCCTCTAGCGTGATAGCCTTGTACAATAGCAGCAGTACCTACACGGATGTTGCGATGACTGATTGGCAAGCCTCTTGGTCCAGTGCAGCAACGATGGTCAAAACTACCGTAGCGGGAAAAACCATCTATCAACTCAGTTTTAGCTCAGCCTCAGGGTACGATGGTGCCGACATCACGACACCTCAAAATATAACCAGCCTGACCAAACACCTGCACTTTGATTATTGGACTCCCAACGGCGTTAGTCTCACGGTTAAGGTTGTCGATTTTGCTCCTAGCGGGGTTTATGACGCGGCCAACAATGTTTCAGTAACAGTGCCCCTGACCACGGTCACTCAAAACGGTTGGACCAGTGCAAACTTGGATGTAAGTGGTTTGACCGATACGAAATACATTGCTCAGCTAGTCTTTCAACCAGCAGCCTCCAATACAACTGCCACGCAGAATTTCTGGATCGACAACGTCTATTTCTATTAACCTTTAACCTTTTTTCTGTCTCCGCTTCGGCGGGGACATTTTCTTGGAGGATTCCTATGAAACCAAACCCCTGGCAAATTTTAGCCGTCAGTCTCGCTTTTACTGCTGTTCTAACAGCATCCTGCTCGTCCCCCACTTCGGGATCGACATCGACCTCGGGAACGCCAACCATACAAACCACCGGCGTAACTTTGCGTCCCTTACCTGCGGATTTTTTTACCCGTAAAGCCATCGCCTATGAAGGCTACCGGACCACTTCGGCACCAGGTTCAGGTTCTGGAGTCCCTACAGCGGCCAACATTGATCAAGATCTTACTCTTCTCAAAGATGCTGGATACGGGCTAATCAGACTGTTCAGCAGTAATACAGACGGGCAAGCTGCTTTAATTCTTCAAGAGATCCAAAATCTAGGATACGATATTAAAGTTCAATTAGGTATTTGGATCAGCGGTCCGAAAGCAACCTATGATACAGTTAATCAAGTGGAAATTGCCGAAGGGATCAAGCTCGCCAACCAATACCCCACCATCGTGGAAGGTGTCAGCGTCGGCAACGAAACTATGGTCAGCTGGAGCGGCCTGAAAGTGCCCGTCGCCGATATGGTGAGTTACATACAGCAGGTCAGGAACGCCATAGCGCAACCCGTGACCACTGACGACAACTGGGCTTTTTATGCTGACAGTAACGGCTCTACCAATGCGGGACCGGGGACAGGTAGTTATTCTACAGACTTGATCCTTGCTCAAATTGACTATATTTCGATGCACAGCTATGCCTTTTCTGACGCTAATTACAACCTTTTTGATTGGCAACAAACTTCTGCTAGTGACGTACCAGGAGCGACGACGCCGTCACCCCGCGCCACGGCGATGATGAACGCTGCCTTTGCTGACGAGCAGGCAAACTTCGGCGCCGTACAAAGCTATGCAACAAGCCAGGGTTTTGGAAAGCTTCCGATCATCATTGGCGAGACCGGCTGGAAGGCTAAAGCCACCAACTCCTCTGCCGCGGCTGAAGCCAGCATGGCCCATCCTGTTAACCAAAAAATGTTCCTCTCCTTGCTTAGCTCCTGGACCAACGGTCCAAAGAATATCTTTTATTTTGAAGCCTTTGACGAACCCTGGAAGGGTGCTGATGATGGCTGGGGTCTATTCGATGTTAACCGTTATGCGCGGTATACTCTCTACTCAACTTTCCCCTCTGCAACAACTCAAACTGTAACAAATAATGGAACGAGTGAAACCATAACTATTCCGGGGAACGAAAGTCTGCCTCCTGCCAATTTGACCTATACTGATGCCAATGCTCTCTGTTACACAACGAGCGTTGTTAACCCGCAGATTACGACACCAACCTACTTGGTCTATGCCGACACGATGGCGACGAGTTCCACCATCTCGATTCCTACGCCTTTGACAGCATGGTATGGATGGAACAACCCAGCCACGGCAACCGGTTCCGAAAAAACAATCAGTGGAACCGACACAGCCTACGAAGGAACCAAGTATTACGAAATTCAGCCCTCTCCCGGTGTCAACTCACCGCCATGGGGTTGGGGATACTTTATTACGCTGGTCAATTCCAGCAACCAGGCTAAGTATGCCGACAACCTGAGCAGTTTCGCCAATGGCCATCTTGACTTCGCTATTAGAACAACCTACAAAGGCAAAATCCGCGTCGGGTTCTCGACAGGTTTTGCTTCCGAAAACACGCAAACTGACGTATACTTAACCGTGGATCCAGCAAACAACGCCTATGGGTACGCGAATGATGGGGCTTGGCATTATGTGAGCATTCCCATTAGTGTGATATCCGCTAATGCGACTCCGTCCTATGGAATGCCCAACACGGCGACCCTCAATCTGGGTCAAGTTGCCCAACCCTTTGTTATTAACGACCTGTACGCGATCACGGGGAACTCGGCATCGACAAACTCTACGCCCAATCCAGTAATCGATGTAGACGACATTTCCTGGACGCAGAATTAAAGGAGACTGGTATGGGACGAGGTACTTCTAAAGCTTTTTCTTTTCAAATGTTTGCCTTAACACTACTTTTGGTTTTAGGGTGTACCTCTCCCACGAGTACGACAAAAACGCCGACAGGGGTTCAGCTTTCCCCTTCTACCCTTACCGTTAGCACGGGGTCGACTAATACTCTGGCTTTGCTTGAGACTTTCTCAGACGGAAGTAGTGTTGCCGTGACAACCACTCAATGGACAAGTGCAGACCCTGCGGTTGCCACGGTTTCGAATGGGGTGGTCACGGGAATAGCTTCGGGAAAGTCGCTAATCACAGCAACCTATAATGCCTTTTCGGCCACTGCGTCTGTGACCGTTGTAGACTTATCGTCTACCGGCGACCCTTGGTACGGCGGCACCCTCAAATTCGATGATGAGTTTAACGGTTCGACGATTAATCCTGCCAACTGGACCTACGATTTAGGGGGAGGCGGCTGGGGCAACAACGAACTTGAAACCTACACGACCGCCAATGCTTCGATTCAAACCGTACCCGACGGCAATTCCACCGCTTCGTGCCTCGTGATCACAGCCCAAAAAGATTCCTCGGGGAACTGGACGTCCTCGCGTCTTTTGACCAAAGGCCTTCAAAGTTTTACCTACGGTAAAGTCGAAGCTCGGATGAAGCTCCCCTATGGCAACGGGATGTGGCCCGCTTTTTGGATGCTGGGATCCAATCTTGATACCGTTGGTTGGCCAGCCTGTGGCGAAACCGACATCATGGAGATGATTGGAGGCTCCGGAACCTCCGCGACTTCGGGAGCTTCGCTGAGCGACTCCAAGGTCTACGGCACCATTCACTGGCTGAATAATGGCAACAGCCTGGCCGCCAGCTACCAACCCGAACAGTACACGCTCAGCTCAGGAAAGTTCGCCGATGCCTTTCATACCTTCGGTGTCATCTGGACGTCAACAAGTATCACCTACTACATCGATGGGGTGCCCACAGGGTCGGTAACCCCCGATGCCACGACGGGAACAACCTTTCAACAACCGTTCTTTTTGATCCTGAACCTGGCGGTTGGAGGGACGTGGCCGGGGAATCCTACCTCGACCACGGTTTCTCCGCAAACGTTAGAGGTCGATTGGGTCCGGGTTTACCAATAAGTCCCCAGAGTTAGATCCAACGGCCTGCATGCCGAGTCTTCCACTGTCCGGCATGCTCCACCGACAAGCAGGCCCAACCACCCTCGTACCATTGTGCCGCTTCGGGATGAGCCTTGAGGATGGCGTCAACCTTTTCCCAAGGGGCCGTTACCAAAACCGACAAGCGTAGGGGTTCATGGTAGGCCACCCCACCCCAAGCCACCGATTGTTCAGGAAGCCCCACCTTGAGGTCGCCCCCCAAACCTTCCACGACCCCTAAATCTCCTATCCGAGAATGGAGGAGCTTATTCCCCGCCCCATAGTACTGTGGCGCCGTTGTTGAGGCAAAATATTGCAGGTTAATCCACGAAGCCACAATCGCCGGGGCTGTCAAAATCAGCTCAAGGATTTTTCCGTCATCACGATCCGGGTCATACGAATGAAGAAAAACCTTTCCCTCGCCATTCACTTTTCTGGTCCACGAGGCTGGCACAGCTATGAGGGCAACGTTCCCCGCTAAAGCTGGCTCGGGTCGCGTCTGAGCCTCATCACGAGAGCGTTTGCTCGCGCTTCCCGACAGAAACGAAAACCTCTCTTGTTTTTCTCGCTGAGTGGCTCTTTGCGCTTTTTCCCAGCTGGATCGCAACGCTTGTTCCCAGTCAGTCAATTGGGGGTTGCGCTCGGACACAAAGGTAAAGGTATCCGAGGTTGTATTATGCACGGCCGCCGCAAACAGTGTCGTTTCAGGAATCTGTACCCCTTGTTGAGCCAACGCGGAACGGGTTTGAACGTCGTTCAGAAGCGCCGCCGCCAGCCGCGCACTTGCGTGACCACTCTTGCCTCCACAGGCACCGCAATCCAAAGAGGCCGCGTGGGGATTATTGACACTCGCACTTTCATGACCGACAAAAATCATCAAAGGAGTCCAACGACCCAACCACCCCAAGTTGGTTAGTAGCGAGAGGGCAAGAGGTGCTTTCTCTGCTTGGGGGATCGCTCTGATCGCGTCTTCCAACCCCCCATAGTTTGCAACTGAAGGATGATAAGCCCCAGAAAAGCGAGCGAGCTTTGGGATGGCACTCCAGCCGGTTACTTCAACGAGTGGAAAGTTAGGGGTCCCTGAAACAATCAGCTTCGAGGCCCGGGGCCGGCGCGTTTTTCCTTTCAAGTGAAGCTGTGGTACTAAGAGCACTGGCAAAAGTGACTCATGCCCTTCCTCGCCTTCCCAACTGGCAGGGATTCCAAAAAAGCCTGCAAAGCCGTCGGTCGCCACCCTTGGTTCAAAGGCTTCCCAATGTCGACGGTACACTTCAGAACGCACATCGATACAAAAGGCAGCTCGAACTTGGGCTTGTGCCCGATCCTCGGGGTTTATTCTCGCCTCCGAAAGCTGAGCCTGAAGCTTCTTTCGTGTCCTTTCCTCGCGTTGTTGTAAGGCTACAAGTCTTTGGGAAAACGGCTCGGGTGCACTTTTCACCGAAGACTCCTCGCCGGGGACGGGACAGATTTGAGTCACCGCCGCCAGCATGGCCGCCAAGGTTGCTAGCTCTGAATCTTTTGTCGGCTCCTGTGGCCAACAGCGTTGGCGAAGATACGAAGCCCAACCTGGGGCTAGCCCCAAAAGTGAGATAACTTTTTCTCCGTTAATCGGCTGGTTGGTCCCTGGAACCAAAAGTTCTAGGGCCTGGCTGGGAGATTCGGGCAAAGAGTTCACTAAGGCCAAAAGCCGACGAGACCGACGCCACCCTAAGCCAGCCGACCCAGGCAAGGAATCTTTCCAGGCCATCCAAAGCGATAGGTGCTTCCAGGGTGGCGGTACAATTGCCGACTCGCCAAAGTAAGAGGCTAGAAAAGGTCCTAACAAACCCACAGGGTCATCCGCGTGCCACTCTTGTGGTCCTACCTGTGCTAAGGTTCCTGAGGAAGGAGGAAGCAATTGTTCCTTGGTCAGGACTTCTAATTGCCTCATAGCCTCTTCGAAACTCAGCTGACCCCAGCCCCAAAACGGATTAACCGCCACATAACGATTTAGCTCCCAAACCGGGGGGATAAGACTCAGACACTCGGGAAAACTTTGCGCTAATGCTTTCATCTTTGACCTCTCACTAAGGATTTTCCAGGCCGAAGCCGCTCAACAAGAGCTTCGGGCCACCGCCCCAGACTGAAGCCGTGGAGGGCCGAAGCATAAGCACGCCGGTACCAGCGATACCGCCCTAAGAAGGGGTGAAAGGATGTAATCAACCCCGTCAAAGCTAACAGCACACTCGCAACCAACCCCACTACGAGGCGTAGACCCAAACCCGGGGTGTACTCGGGTAACGAGAAAAGTGCTTGCGCCGTGAAGGCTAGGATGGTTGAGGCCGCCAAAATCAGGACCCCCACGGCCAGCGACCGTAGAACACTCGAAGGTCGTTCCCAAGCACCCACCACTAACGGCAGAAGGGCAGCCCAAACACCTGTGGACAAGACCAAGTGTCCTGGTGCCAAATAACTGAGAATTCCCAGGTCAAACCCCAGCACAATCAGCCAAATTCCCAAGCCCAACCAGGGGCGCCAAGCCTTTACTGTCTGAACCGAGGCAACACTTTTGTTCTGGGGCTCGCCAGACCACAAAAATGATTTGGCTTTGTACAGGCCATGCCCCATGAGGTGAATGAGAGCCAAGCCCGGTGAACCCAACCCTATTTCCATCATCATGAAACCCATTTGCCCTACCGTAGACCAGGCAAGGCGACGCTTGATATCGGGCTGGACAAGCAGGGCCAGGCCTCCCCACAGGGCTGACAAACTCCCTGCGGTTAAGACTAAGAGTTGCGCTTCAGGGTGCTGTGACACCAAAAAAGAGAACCTGATTAGTAAAAAGCCTCCCGCATTGATGACGCCGGCATGGAGGAGGGCTGAAACGGGAGTAGGTGCCTCAAGCGTGCGGGGAAGCCAGCCATGAAAAGGAACTTGGGCACTTTTTGATAACGCCCCCAACGCCAAAAGGCCAGCCGCCAAGCCAGTGCCACTTCCCCCAGGGGGCAGAGCTGCGAGCTGAACAAAATTGAGCGTACCAGCCGTGGCATAAAGAATCACCCCAGACAGAACCAGGCATAAATCCCCAAAGCGACTGACGAGGAATTTCTCCCAGGCAACGATTCTTGCCGCTCGCCGCAGATAAAAATGCTCAAGCAACCGATGTAAGCCAAAACTGGTCAGCATCCAAAAAAGGATAAAGCCAACCATGTTGCCCGCCATGACTAAACCTTGCACAGCCCACAGCGTGCCCACCAGATTGAGCATAAAGCTGTTCCGCCGAAGGTCGCCATCCAGGCTGACGGCGGCATAACGAGTGACAACCAAACCCAAAAGGACAACATAAACCGTTAAAACAACAGCAGGAGTCGTTGGGGACAACCACTGCACACCACCCCGCTGCCAGCTCAAAGGCTCCACCAGGGCGAAGATTAAACCGCTCACGAAAGGCAAAGGCACCAAGAAGGGCCACCAAAGGATAGTCCTGAGCTTTATCATGGGCTTATCTCCTGAATTAAATATTACGAATATATTTTCGTATAAAGTTAAAATAAAGCGGGACTTTACCCCTGTCAAGCAATTGACGAATTTTTTTTCAGTAATTATTCTTGTGCTATGCCGGACCCCCAGAAGGAGTGGACCTTCTTCAGCAACCACACGCACGTACTATTTTGTCTTGCCAAAGCCCCTGAGCTCCCCCTTCGCCTTATCGCTCAGCAAATCGGCATTACGGAGCGAGCCGTACAGTTGATCGTTGCCGACCTCGAAGAAGCTGGTGTTTTGCGCCGAAGTCGTGTAGGCCGCCAAAACCGGTATGAATTAGATTTTTCTGTCCCCCTTCGCCACCCCATCGAAAAACATGTGACTATTGGGGCTGTGCTTGAACCTCTACTAAAGAATGGCAACTCTTCTTAGAAAAACACTCTTTCTCCTAGCCGGTTCTTTAGACCTTGTCTATTTTAAGTAAACAAGATCCAAACTTTTTAATGCTAAGGAGAAAAGCCTCGATGAGCCAGAATTTTTACGACTTGTCCGCAAAAAAACCTGATGGAAGTACTTTAGAGTTTTCAACGTTGCAAGATCATGTTGTCCTGGTTGTTAATACAGCGACCAAGTGTGGCTTGGCACCGCAATTTAAGGGCTTAGAAGAGCTACACCAGCGTTATAAAGGGCAGGGCTTGCAAGTTCTTGGGTTTCCTTGCGACCAGTTTGCCCACCAGGAACCAGAAAGCGATGCAACGATGGCCACAACTTGTCAGGTCAATTTTGGCGTTACATTCCCCCTTGTTGCCAAAAGCGATGTCAATGGGCCCCAGACTAACCCAGTCTTTCGGTTCTTGAAAGCCAAAGCTGGTGGCTTTTTGAGCTCTGACATCAAATGGAACTTTACCAAGTTTCTGATTGATCGAAAAGGACGAGTTGTTAAACGCTTTTCGCCCACAACCACCCCCCAGGCAATCGAAAAGCACCTTCAAAAGGTGCTCAAAAGCTAATATACTAAGCTTGCACTTAAGGAGCTTACGTGGACCCCTGGGAAAATGAAACCTTGCTCTGGCACGATGAATTTGATTCAGGCGAAATAAACCTTCAAAACTGGAGTTTTGACACGGGAAAAAATTCGGGCTGGGGGAACCAGGAGCTCCAAGAGTACTCACCTCAAAATGCCAGCCTCGAACTAATCGACGGGGCGACTTGCCTGGTTCTTACAGCACGGAGAGATCTTCAAGGTTGGACCTCTGCCCGCTTAAAATCCAAGAATAAACAGGTCTTTCAAGGCGGAAAAATTGAGGCGCGGATCAAATTGCCACAGGGGCAAGGTATGTGGCCTGCCTTTTGGATGCTGGGTGAAAACATTGACCAGGCCTACTGGCCGGCGTGTGGAGAAATCGACATCATGGAGATGGTCGGGGGAACCGCCTCGCCTAATAACGACGCCCTTGTTTACGAAACGCTTCACTGGGGTAGCGCACAAGGCCACCTTTTAACTGACCCCAATAACTTTTATCGCCTTTCCCAGGGGCGCTTTTGTGAGGATTTTCACACTTTTGGGATAGACTGGACACCTGAACGCATTGATTGGTACGTCGATGGAACTCTGCGCGGCAGCCACTCTTTACTTCGACGATCAATGGGGACAGCTTTTCAACAACCCTTTTATCTTTTACTGAACCTGGCTGTAGGGGGCGTTTGGCCTGGCTATCCCGACGAAACCACTCCCGAAACCCAATCCATGGCCATCGATTGGGTTCGTGTTTACCGCTAAGTTAACTTTTCGAAAGTTCCATAACTCGCAGAACTTCAGGGAGCAGTTGTTTTTTACGAGACACCACACCGGGAAGTTGGTAAAGGCCATCGCCAATCTTTTGGTAAACCAGCTCTTCCTCGGCACGCGCTAAGCCTGTCATGAGCAACACGCTATCCTCTTTGACCACATCGGTCACTAGGAGCATCATCCAGTCAAGCGAGTTTTCTTTCTTAACCTGCTCTAAGGCCCCTAAGAAGGCTTCTGTGATCTCTTCTATCCCATTTAAGGACACCGTCTCGACTTGAGCAATCCCCACCGAAATACCAAACTCTCGATAGATCTTAAAGTCCCCGGTTGCGGTTTTCAAAGGATCAAGACTTTGTAACGTACTCATCTTAGACAGGATCTCCTGGGCATACTCATCAATGCAGATGCCGGCAATGGTCGCAAGATCCGCGGCGGCCACCCGATCTTCGTCGGTAGCCGTCGGTGACTTGAGGAACAACGTATCACTCAAGATTCCCGACAACATCAACACCGCATAGGGGCGTTCAATGGGGATACCATGCATCCGATAGTGCTGATAAACAATGGTACATGAACTGCCCAGAGGTTTTGAAAACACATAAATGGGAGAATTGGTTTTCTCGGCCCCTAAACGGTGGTGGTCAATAATTTCTCGGATGTCGGCTTCGGAGGCGCCCGCCACGCTCTGAGCGACTTCGTTATGATCAATCAAAATGATTTTTCTCTGCGGTTTTTCGATGAAACTACGTCTGGTTACCACGCCGATAAACCGTCCCTCTTTTAAGACAGGTAAACCTCGTAAGTCAGAGCCTAAAAGAATTTTCTTCGCTTCATCAAATAAGTCATCGTGCTGAAGAACCAAAGGTTCGGTGTTCATAATGTGTTTTACGGGAGCACTGAGCCACAATAAACGAATGGAATCGGTTGTATCTGAGGCTGAAAGGTAGATAGAACCCCGAAAATCTGAAAGGTCAACTTCAAGTTCAGGAACCTCCTGAACATTGGTAATCACGATCAAGGGGAACTGGTTCTTAATGGCATGAGCGATAATTCGCTTACGATCGCCTACAACCAGCACGGGCTTTTCGCTGGAAAAAGAATCCATCCTCGCAATACTTTTTTCGTAGTCCATAGAACCTATCATCATCGGAGCGCGAATTTCCTGCTCTTCCCCCCGTTTTAAGAAACGCCCGGGAATGACCTTTTCTAGGTTACCTACGTAAAACGTGTAGTTGAGTTTTTTTTGAGGACCGTTGGTTTTAATAAAATAGGAAGCTACTTCGTGAATTCCGATAATTCCCAAAAATTGTCTTTCTCGATCAAAAACTGGTAACACGCTCACCGTATTCTCGTCGATTTCGCGAATTGCCTCGAGCACTGGCTCATTCTCGTTCATGGTAGGCCCATCTGAGCGCACTACATCCATGACCCGTGTATAAACGTCGCGAACAAATTCTGGCGACGCTACTCCTGCTTTTTCTAAGACAAAGCGAGTTTGAGCATTGAGAGCTCCGCAAACCACTCCACGGTATTCATGCTCTTTATCGAGGCGGGACTTGAAATCAGCATAACAAATGGCAGAGCACACCGCATCGGTATCCGGATTTCTATGTCCGGTCACAATGATTTCAGAAAATGACACCAGTAGACTCCTTGGTGATCGGCATTCAGAAGCCAAGAGGCCTCTTTCATAATCTAAACCGAAATTGGAATTTTTCAAAAATTTTCAGAGGAAATCAACTGCCTTTGTGAAGTTTCTCGCTTGATAAAACCATTCACGGTTTTTCTTGACAGGACGTTTTCACGGGACTAGGCTTTTTTTAGCTAGCAAAAGGTGGGGAATATGTCCACAGAAACTCAAAAGCTACGAAATTTTTCGCTTGTAGGGCATGGCGGTACAGGCAAAACTTCACTCTTTGAACAAATCCTCTTTCAAGGAAAAGTAATTCTAAAAGCTGAACGGGTAGAAAGCGGTCGCACAGTAAGTGACTTCGCCGAAGACGAAATAGCCCGAGGTCTATCAATCCACACCGCTTTGGGAAATATCACCTGGAAGGGAACCAAACTCAACATCTTTGATACCCCGGGTGCTTCTGACTTTTCGGGTGAAGTTATTTCTGCTTTTCGCGCCAGTGAATCTGCTGTTCTTGTTGTCGGCGCCCGTAGCGGTGTTCAAATCGAAACCCTTAAACTGTGGCGTTTTCTTGAGTCTCATTCCATGCCGCGCATGGTTTTTATCAACAAAGTCGATAAAGCCGCTTCGGATTTTTGGCAAACCCTCGACGATTTACAAGAAAAGTTTTCGGTTCCGTTTATTCCAGTCTCTATCCCGATGGGGCATGACGAGGAACATCGAGGTGTCATTAACCTTCTTGAAAATTGTGCCTATTTTTTAGATGCTTCTGGTCAAGGAGAAACACAAAGCGAAATTCCCTCCGAATTCCAAAAGGAAGCTGAAAAAGCTCGCCTCAACCTTATCGAAGAAGCCGCCGAAGGGGACGAAGAGCTCCTTGAAAAGTATGCGGCTACTGACACTCTTAGCGACGACGAAATTAAGCAAGGTCTGCGACAAGGCTTAGCGAGAAATCAATTTGTCCCTGTTTTTTGTGGATCAGCACTCTTAAACTCGGGAATTGTCGCCCTTTTGGACTTTATTGCCGCAGACTCACCCTCACCCTTTCACGTTGTTGAACCCTGTGCCTCGGGCGAAAAAGAACGACAAATCTCGCCCGAAGGAGAATTTTCTGGCTTAGTGTTTAAAACTGTCCTCGACCAGTTTGCAGGACGTTTATCCTTTATCAAAGTAGTCACAGGTAGGTTAAGTCACGGCACGGATTTTTTTGTCCCTCGCCTTGGCAAAAGCTTTAGAGCTGCAAAGATTTTTACTTGCCAAGGAAAAAAACTCCAGGAGGTTGCGGAACTCTCTGCTGGCGACCTAGGAATTTTAGCAAAACTCGACGAGCTAAAAACCAACGACAGCCTATGTCCCGGTCAGGACGTGATCCACTATCTGCCTTTAGAGCTTCCTCGCCCTGTTCATGCCATCACCATTGCGGCAAAGGCCCAGCGCGACGAGGACAAACTCAATCAGATTCTTGTTAAAGAAGCCGAGCAAAATCCGACCTTTCAGGTGGCCTATAACCACGACACCAAAGAGACGATCATTTCCTCGATGGGCGACTTAAGTTTGGCAATTCTGCTCGATAAGATTCGTAATGCCAAAATTGATTTTCTTACTCGCTTACCAAAAATCTCGTATCGTGAAACCATCACCAGAAGCGCCGAAGCTGAGTACACCCACAAAAAGCAGACAGGCGGACACGGCCAGTATGCAAAAGTCTTCATGGACTTTCATCCCCTACCCCGAGGCGAGGGCTTTGCCTTTAGTAACACACTCAAAGGGCAAAACGTCTCGAAGGGTTACCTACCTGCCGTTGAAAAAGGGGTTCAAGAAGCTATGCTCGAGGGCTTCCTTGCCGGCTTTCCTCTCATCGATCTGAAAGCCAACCTTTCTGACGGTAAAGAACACCCTGTCGATTCTTCAGAGCTAGCCTTTAAGCTAGCGGCACGTGGTGCTTTTCGCGAAGCCCTTGCCCAAGCTCACGTGATACTTTTAGAACCTATTATGATGGTTTCACTTTTCGTTGAAGAAAAGTACCTGGGCGATATTCTTGCGGATATTTCAGGAAAAAGAGGTCGTGTCCTAGGGCAAGAATCTTTTGGAAAAGATATCGTCGTCGTCAAAGCGCAGATTCCCCATGCCGAAATGCTCCAATATGCCTTAAGCCTAAAAGCTTTAACGAGTGGGACCGGCGCATTTGAAATGGAATTTGATCATTTCAGTCCTTTGGGGAGCCGTGAAACCGAGCTTCTCGTCAAAGACTACCAGGCGCATCGTAAAAATGATGTCGATTCTTAAGCGGGTTTGGGTTGAACAAGCCGTCCGCACAGCGTAAAATGCCCTTAAAGGAGTATTCATGGCCGAGAAAGAAACCCTCGTGATTGCCTCGAAAGTTAAGGCATATATTAAGGAAGTAGCAGATTTAAAGTGTTCTGCTACCGTTATTGACGTTCTCTCTGAAAAAGTACGTGCGCTTTGTGACGCCGCCATCGAAAAAGCCAAGGCGGATTCCCGAAAAACTTTAATGGACAAGGACTTCTAGGTTTTTGGGCTAAAAAAAAACCGTCTTTTCAGACGGTTTTTTCTTTTCCGTAAGGTTGTTACATGAGTTCTGAAGGACGACGTGCTGTATTGCCTGTTTTTTCACAAACGGCAACATGCTTCATTTTGCCATTTTCGAAAACAGATTTCATGCGGATTTTTCCACCCCATTTACTGAGCAGTTCCTGGGCGCCTTCACGGCGGGCGTTCTTAGAGATGGCCTTCTTTGCCATGATATCCCTCCAAAATAATCACTAAACTTTACTTGAATACAGGCAATTTGTCAAGAAACCCGTACCGATTTCTGCAAGGGGATCGATAACTCGCCTTCATAGGGCCACTGAAATTGTGGGTTTGAAAGATCTGCCAAGGTAAAGGGGAGCATTGGTAAAGGCTCTTCTGTTTCACCAAAAGAAGTTCCCTTTTGTTCCAAAATTTCTTGTCGGGTCGGGCTTTCGAGGTCTCTATCAAGGTTAGGCGACGCTGGTTGATTTGCCTTTTTTTGGGCATCGAGCAACTGTTCAGCGCGCTTTAAAAACGAAGGCTTTTCTGGAAAACGAACGGAAATTCTTTGCCCTTTCCCTAACCATGGCAAAACTCCCGGCGCAACAATAGCGTAATACCCGGATCCTACTCCAGAGCGCAATGGACGCTCAACAGGCCCTGCGGCTTGAATCACACCCTCTTCCAACCAGCTTTTCCATTGCACAAGCACTTCTTCAGGCGCAAGCTCAACCTCTTCCCAACACCAGAAGTCTGCCTCAGAGACGCCTGGTAAAAGAAAAGGCAAGTGCAAAAAAGGCTTGCCAGCCTCGTCTAGCAAGCGTGCTGATCGATTAGGCCCAGTAGGTTTTATAACGAAACCTTCCGAGTCAACAAAGACCGCGGTTTTTGGAAAGAACGCCTCCAGCCAGGACGACAGCGACTTTTCTGTTAACCGGGATGAATCTAACACCGACTCTAACTCGGGAACCGAAAACCAATCGGCCAGCAAGAGAAGATCATCACGCAAGTTGCGGCGTTCTGCCGAGTTAGCCGTTAACCACTGCTTGAGCCGGCTTTCCACAAAAGCCGGCCAATCTGTCTCAAGGTTCACTTCAGTCTCCCTTGAGACTATCGGCGTAAGCGCTTCAAGCCTGAACCGCTTTTACTCCCACTCAATCGTTGCCGGCGGTTTTGAAGAAATGTCATAGACCACCCTCCCTACGGCTTTCACTTGATTAGTAATCAAACTCGAGATTTCAAGAAGGTCTTTCATGGGGAAGGGATAAACATCGGCCGACATACCGTCTTTTGAAACCACAGCCCGCAAGGCAAGAACATAACCATAGTCACGGGTATCGCCGGTTACCCCGACGGAATGGACAGGCAGTAAGACACTGAACGCCTGCCAAATTTCGCGGTATAAGCCTCGCCGTTTTAATTCCTGAATATAAATCCAGTCCGCTTCACGCAAAATATCGCATTTTTCGCGGGTGACTTCACCCAGAACGCGGATGCCCAACCCTGGCCCTGGAAAAGGGTGCCGCCAGACAATGCTCTCGGGTAAGCCAAGCTTTTCGCCCAAAGCTCGAACTTCGTCTTTGTACAACATTTCAAGAGGCTCTACGATCAGTCCCGCTTGCCGTTTGGCTTCTACCAAGGGGGACCCAACATTGTGGTGACTCTTAATCACGTGAGCTTTTTTGCCCACCCCTTTTCCCGACTCAATTAAGTCAGTATACAGCGTTCCCTGAGCTAAAAAGTAATGTCCTAGATTAAGACGCGCCACCTGGGCTTCTTGGACTTGAATGAACATGTCACCAATGGCTTTTCGCTTGTCTTCTGGATCACTTAGGCCCTTCAGAACCCCAAGAAACTGCTCCTCAGCATGCACAACGTTCAGGTGTCGGGCGCCTAGCTTTTCTAAGCCAGCGACAACTTCGTCAGATTCATGGAGGCGCATGAGACCAGTGTCGACGTACAACAGGTGAACCTGGTCAGGATCAAGGGTTTTTAAAAGCATCGCTCCAGCGACGGTCGAATCCACCCCCCCGGAAATTAACAAAAGGACAGGGGTCGTTCCTACGCGGCGGCGTAGCTTTTCACCCTCTTGGGCGAGGTACAACTCCATGGTCCATTCTTTTCGGGCGCCACAGATGCCAAAGGCAAAATTGGCCAAAATGGTGTTGCCAAACTCACAGTGGGTGACTTCGGGGTGAAACTGAATTCCCCAGGCTTTGGCAGAGGCATTCCACGCTGCCGCCGGATGATTATCCGATTCTCCGACCAACTCAAAACCTGGTGCCAATCGGTGAATGCTATCCCCATGACTCATCCAAGAGACAAAACCTGAAGGCACACCTTCGAACAGGGGGTTGGCTCCCGAAAGCGTCACTGGGGCTCGTCCATATTCTTTGACGCGCTGAGCCCGGACTTCGCCGCCTTGTAGGTGTGTCAGCAATTGAAAACCATAACAAATGCCTAAAACAGGCAACCCAGTCTTTAACACCCGCTTGTCAACCAGGGGGGCCCCGTCTTCGTACACAGAATAAGGAGAACCAGACAACACAATGCCTTTAACATCGGTCAAGGCTTCGGGCGACAAATCAGTATCATGAGGGCGAATCTCAGCATAGACACCCAGTTCTCGAAAGCGTCGTCCAATGAGCTGACAGGTTTGTCCGCCAAAATCTATAATGACGATCTTGTCCATGGGCTCTTCCTTACAATAGTCTGAGCTCGGTCCGGGCCGACCGAGACAATATCAACGGGTGTCCCTGTAAAGGACTCAATGAAGCTAAGATAATCGCGAGCCTTTAAGGGCAAAGAATCCCAGGTTCGGCACTCGCCCAGAGGAGTTTTCCAACCCGGAAAGGACTTGATGACAGGTTCAACGGCCTCTAACTCGGCTACGGTAGCGGGAAAATCATCGATAACCTGTCCGTTGAGCTTATAGCCTGTGCAAACTTGCACTTCCTCAAACTGGTCATAAACATCCATCTTGGTGGCAATTAAGCCATCAAGGCTGTTCGTCCAGCAGGCGTACCTTAACGCTACGAGATCTAAAAAGCCGGTTCGCCGAGCTCGTCCCGTTGTCACTCCGTATTCTTGGCCTACCTCCCGCAATTTTTCTCCGAGAGGGTTCCCCGTCGTAAATTCCGTAGGGAACGGTCCATTGCCAACACGAGTCGAGTAGGCTTTAAAGACACCAAAAACCTTGTCGATGTGTCGAGGGCCAATCCCCCCGCCCAAGGCCGCACCCCCAGCAGCCGAATACCCCGAAGAAACAAAAGGATAGGTGCCATAGTCCAAATCCAAAAGAACGCCTTGAGCGCCTTCAAAAAGGATGTCCCGATGGGCATTTCTTCGCATAAAGGCCACTAGGTCGGTGACCATGGGGCGCAAGCGTTCGCGGAAAGGAGCTAAGAATTCTTTTTCGACAGGACGAAGGTGATCCCAGCACGCTGAAACAAAAAGGTCGCCTACCCGCACGCCATCACGGTGTGCTTTTAGGGCGTAAGTAATGCCGATGCCTCTGCCAGTTGTTCCAATGGGAACACGGCGTTTTGTCTCCATCTCTTGATCAAGCTCTTTATAGGTGGGAAGCACGAGATGGGCACGGTCGGACACCCAGACTCTGCCCTGCCAATCGACACCTTGCCGACCCAACTCATCCAGCTCGGCAAACAAGGCGGCGGGATCAATCACCATCCCCGAGCCTAAAACAGCAACTTTTCCGGGAACGATGATCCCCGAAGGAACCAAATGGAGTTTGTAAGTGACCCCTTGGGCGACCACTGTGTGGCCTGCGTTTGCTCCTCCCGAAAAACGAACCACCAAATCGGCTTCATCTGCCAAGCGGTCAACCATTTTGCCCTTTCCTTCATCACCCCATTGGGCCCCTACAACAACGATCTTCATGCTTCCTTCCTCTACTGGCTAATTTCGGGAGTAGTTTGGCGCCTCTTGCGTAATCATAACGTCGTGCGCATGACTTTCGCGAAGGCCGGCGGCCGTGATTCTAATGAATTTTTTGTAAGCCCGCAATTCCTCAAGATTGCGACAGCCCGTGTAGTGCATACCTTTTTGAAGGCCTGTAACCAACTGGTGTAGGAAGGGCTTGAGCTCCCCTTTAAAGGGAACTCTCCCCTCGATCCCTTCGGGGACAGGGTCAGTACCTTTTTCCATGGCGTACCGATCACCAGCGCCTTCTTTAATGGCACCCAAAGAACCCATACCACGGTATTCTTTAAAGATACGTCCTTCATAGATGATTTCGCGGCCAGGTGCTTCTTTAAGGCCAGCAAAGAGGTTCCCCATCATAACGGCCGAAGCTCCAGCCCCAATGGCTTTCACAATATCGCCCGAAAACTTGATTCCGCCGTCGGCAATAATGGGCACACCAGCCTGGGCGGCTACTTCAGCACAATCCCATACCGCCGAAAATTGGGCGACACCGATTCCCGAGACAATTCGTGTTGTACAAATGGAACCAGGGCCTACACCCACCTTTATGGCGTCTGCTCCCGCCTCCACCAAACGACGGGCGCCTTCTTTGGTCGCCACATTGCCGCCGATGACCGAAATATCAAATTTCTTCTTGATTCCTTTGATGGCTTCGACAACGACCTTGCTATCGCCATGAGCCACATCCAGAACAACAAAGTCGACTTTTGCTTGCGTTAAAAGTGGCAAACGTTTCTCCCAATCTTGGGGAGACACCGCAGCACCGACAATCAAACGCCCTTGGGCATCAACAGCGGCCCGGGGAAAGGCTTGGTGCTTTTCCATATCTTTGACTGTGACTAAACCGATCAGTCGGCCATCGTTATCGACCACGGGCAATTTTTCGATTTTATAGCGGTTAAACTTTTCTTCGGCGGTGGCGACTGAAACCTTGCCGATCTCTACCACCGGATTTTTTGTCATGACATCTTCAACAAGCTGGCTATAATCATTGCAAAAGCGCAGGTCACGACCGGTAATGATGCCGACAAGCTTTCGCTCGTGATCAACGACGGGCATCCCTGAAACCCCATGTTCCAGCATTAAGTTGTGAACTTGATGGACTGTCTCACCCTTGCGAACGACAACGGGGTTCTCGATAACCCAGTTTAAATACCGCTTTACTCGACCAACGTGCTCGGCCTGAACCTGGGGGCTAAGGTTACGGTGAATTACGGCGGCGCCCCCTTCTAACGCTAGAGCAATCGCCAAGCGATCTTCCGAAACTGTGTCCATTGCCGCCGACAGGATGGGTACATTCAGCGCAATTGTCTTTGTCAGTTGGGTTTTCACCTTACTTTCACTGGGTGCAAAATCCGCATAGGACGGAAGCAAAAGCACATCGTCATAACTTAACGATTCTTCAAACTGCATGGAAAACCTCCTTTAAATTCTTCATTTCGTTTTCATACTTATCTGCAAGGGCACGGGCCTTTGAAGCGGCTAAACCTTGATACCGTTCTGGCTGAGAAAAGAAGCTCTCCGGATCCCAACCCGTACAGGATCGCAATTGCTGTGAAAGCTTTTTCCATAACTCTGGCCGGGCTCTAAGGGCGTCAATTAAAGACCTCTTCTGCTTTTCACATTCCAAGGTCAAAACCCGAACGACCTCATGCCCTTCGGGTTCGCCGGCCAACGACAACAGGATATAGACACTCTCAGCAAGCACCAGGTCGCCAGCACCTTCACGAAGATTTTTTTGCAGACGTTCCGTATCGACGCTTAAACCTGATAGGACTTTTTTCATGCGTGCCACGGCTGCGGCGAAGCCTGCCAGGTAGTCCACTACAAAACGGCCCGAAGCTGAATTTGTAAGATCGCGCTGATGTTCAGAAATTTGGTCCATAAAAAAGGTCATCACCCGGGGCGCAAAGGCCTTCCACAGGCTTTTCACGTGCTCTGAGTTCCAAGGGTTGCGTTTCTGCGGCATCGTGGATGAGCCTACCTGGGTGGCCGAAAAATATTCACGAAGTTCACCAATTTCTGATCGTTGCAGGTTACGCAGGTCATCGGCAAGGTTGGCAAGAATCCCAAAGGCCACATTAAGTTCCAACAAAAGGCGCAAGAGGTATTCTGGTTCCACCAGTTGAGTCGAATGTTCCGATGGTTCAAGGCCTAGGTGACCAAGCACTAAGCGTTCTAAGGCCTCAGGGTCTTTCGTCATAACGCTGGTGGCATTGTAGGCACCCACAGCACCGGCAAATTTGCCCCGCAAGTCTGAGGCTTTCTTTTCGATTTCCTTGATCGATTTTCCCAACCGAGAAACGTATTCTGACAGGGCGAAACCCACCGTGAGTGGCACGGCGTACTGGCCGTGGGTTCTACCAATTTGTGGGGTTTGAGCCTCGCGTCGGGCTAAGTCACACAGCGAGAATTCTAGCTCGACTAGCAGGGGAAGAATCACCTGACGGACGGCATCTCGTATTTTTAGGGCATTGGCCGTGTCGAGCATATCGACCGAGGTAGCTCCCAGGTGCACAAAAGGGACCAGTTCTTCAGGGAGATACCGTTTGATCACATTAACGAGGGCACGAATATTGTGCTGGGTTTTTTCTTCTTCAGCATAGACCGCTTCCGGCTCAACCTTGGCTTCCAGGGCCTCAACAGCACCCAAAAGACGCTTTTGGTCGGCGTCAGTAAACCACAGTTCCAGATGCGCCTTGAGCAAAGCCGCCTCACAGCGAACAGCATAACGCACCGAAGCTTCTTCGCTCAGCAGGTCAGAAAGCTTGTCAAAAATCTCGGGGTTGGAAAGGTAATACCGATGATCGAGGGGGGATAAATTGCGGAAAAGACTTCTTTGTTCCATGCGGTATTCTGACAGAATGCCCTAGTTTTGTCAAAGGTTCGAGGCTACACTGGGGCCATGACCACTGCCGAAAAATCTCAGCTGTTTCAAAAAGGACTTAAAGCTGGTCGTGAGCGCCGCTATGCCGATGCCGTCACCGCGTTTACACGCTTAGTCGATGGCGAGGACCCTCGAGCCCTGTTGCTCTTGGGCCGAAGCTACCATGGCCTAGGCGATTACCTCCAAGCGGTTCATCTGTTTCACACAGGTCTTAAACTCTATGGTGCTTCCCCCGAGTATCATTTTTTTTTAGGAAGAAGTTACTTGGCCGCTGGTTCAGCGGAACATGCCATCACCTGGTTAGAAAAAGCCTACCGGGAGCAGTTTGGCGGTTCTCAAACTCTGGGTCTTTTGGGAAGTGCTTACCTCAAAGTAAAGAACCCCGCCAAAGCTGTTGAAATCCTCGAAAAGGCCGTGGGTGTGGCCCCTGGGAATCGCGGCATTTACATTGCCTACCTCAATGCTCTTTATGTACGAGCCGTTCAGCTGTTTCATGGTGGTAATGCCGACCTCGCCCGCCAAATTCTTTTGTTCCTTTTAAAAAGTGGTGCTGAATCAGAGGGAATTCACCTCTACCTCGCTTCGTGCTTCCGCGAATTAGGCCAATACTCTGACTCAATACCTCACTTGACCTCGGCTAGGCAAACAGCTCCGGACGATCCTGTTTTGGTATCACAATTGCTTGAGGCTCTCATGGCCACCGGCCAGCGAGAGGCGGCCCGTAAACTCATGGCCCAGTACCAAGAGGTTCTCCCCACCGGTACGGCGCCGTCTCCGGAACTTGTTGAAGAACTCTTACCCTGGCAATACCTCAATCAAGGCAAGTTACGGCGAGCGATATACTTCGCCCTCAAAGTTCTTAAACGCAAGCCTGAGTTTGCCGAAATGTCGCTCGTTGTCGGCGAGGCCTATCGCCGCCTTGGTCAAGATGCTAAAGCCGAAGCGCATTTGGAACGAGCAAAAAAAAATCCCAGTGTCAGCTTGCAAGCCGAATATTCTTTGTTGTCCTTGCATTGGCAAAACGGTCGTTACCAAAAAGCTTTGACCGAGGCTCAAAGACTAAAAAAACTCACACCCAGTGACGAAAGCCTCAATTATTACATCACCTTACTCAAGTGTGAACTCGATACGCCACCAGCTGAGAATATTGAAGCTCTCCGGTCGTTGATCGCCCGGCTAGAGCCTGATCCTTTTCTTTTTGCCGCCCTGGCGAAAGAGTACCAGAAAAGTGGCCTGGAAGATTTGGCCCACCCCTGGATAAAACGGGCCTTAAAACTGGACCCGCAGAACAAAAGTGCGGTCGAAACCTTGGCGCTAATCCTCCCCACTTTAGAGATTCCCGATTGGAAACAAGCCTTCGAGCAGTACTTGGAGCTTCGCCCTACCGATCAGACCATCCTCAGAGTTTTTACCCAACGCCTACTCGAAGCCAAAGACTGGCCCGAGGCCCAGCAACGACTCTTGCAATGGATCTCGCAGGGACACCGGACGCATGGCAACCTGCGGGCCTTGGCCTATGTTTACCGCATGCAGGATCTCTTTTCCGAGGCCTTTTTGATCTATCGAGACCTTTTGCACCAAGAGCCCAAAAACCCTGAATATTTATCTGGTGTCATTTTATGCCTGTATAAGCTGGGAAAGAAAGAACTGGCCCTGGAATTCGCACGCAAGGCCGCAGCAGCGGCTCCCCAAAACGCTCGCTTTGCCTACCAGATTGGCTTAATCGCCCAAGCCTGCCATGACCGGGAGCAAGCAGAACGAAGCTTTCGCAAGGCTATCGAGATTGAGACCAACCATTGGCCCAGTTACCTAAAACTCTCAGAACTCTTTGCCCAGGCCGGGGATACCACCTCGGCCGAGAGGTACAAAAAACACGCAGAAGCACTAAAATTGAAAACTTAACCCCTTGCCCGTTCCGTCAGATCCCTTATACTGAAAAGAGAAGGAGATGCTCATGTCCGCCAAAGCTCTGGATTTATTTCATGCCTATCAAGAAAACACCCTTCCCCGTGACGGCGGGTATATTGTTTCTTCGTTTTTTGACGGTAGTTCCACCTACTCACGCTATGAGGTTGTTTCGTATAGTGGCGTGAAAAACATTTTTTTGACAGAAGAAGGCCTCACCTTTCAGTCTGACGGAAAAAAGCTCTTCATCCTTGTCGAACCGGCCACCTATCCGCGAAAACAGCTTGAGCCGGTCTACCGTGATAAAAATGAGTCCATTCCACACCGCTATAAAGAATTGACAACTTTTACTTGCAAAGATCAAACCAAGGTTATGGTCAGTGCCGAACCGGTGCAAAGTTACTCTGCCTTCACGATTTTGAAACCCACCTCAATCAACTTCGCTCTTGTCTTTTACAACACCCCCGATATTCTCGAGACGATGGAATTCTTCTTCCAAAAGACCCTCAACCGTGAAGCTGGTGTTCCACAGATCAATGCCAACGAGGCCGCGAAAACCATTTCAGAAGGAATCGCCAAGTTGCTTTTAAGGTTCTAGAAACAGGAAGCCAGGGAGTCTGACTAGCTCTGACTATCAAGGCGTATTGGTCACATTCCTTTAAATAGGGCTAAGGATAAAAACTTCCCAGGGGCGCAGTGTAAGCTTTCCTGCCTTAAGAGTAGGTGACGCCCCTGGGTAGTTGGCAAGCCGCACCGCCCAAGCGCCTTGTGCCCCGTGGGACCGTGGCAAGTTCCACGTGACAAACTCGCGGCACCAGTTGCCGACGATAGCAATCCGGTTTAGCCGTTTACCGCGCTGAACCGCATAAAGGTGAGGATGCTTACTCCAACGAACCCACTTTCCCTGCCGTAAAGTTTCATTATCCTGTCTGAACTGTATCAGCTGGCGGTAAAAGCCCCACACGCTATCGGGCCCTCCCTGCTGGTTCTCCCAGTTGATCGTTTCGTAGTCGTAAGCGGGCTTCAACCAAGCGGTTCCTTTCGTAAACCCCGCTTGTGGTGCCGCTGACCAGGAATACGGTGTTCGTGCATTATCACGACCGTACATAAGCAACTGGGCCAGAGCAAGTTCTGGGTCTTGCCCCTGCTGAAGGGCTTCCTGGTACCGCCGTAGCGAAGCCTGGTCGAGAAAATCGGCCGAACTTTTGAAACCAGCATTGCCCATACCTAACTCTTCACCCTGATAGATAAAGGGAGTTCCCCAGGAAGTTAACAGGATGGCCGCAAAGAATTGGGCGGAGCGCCGTCGAAGGTAGCGATCGTCTCCCCAAAGAGAAAGATGGCGAGCTTGGTCATGATTGCTGAAAAATGCCGCATCCCAAGCGTGTTGGCTTGAAAACTTGCGGTACCAACGTTCATGGTTTTTCAAAAAATCTTGTGCGCAGGGGTTAGGCAAAAAAAACTGGTCAAAATGAAAGATAGCGTCTAGTTCTCGTTTCTTTGCGGTATAGAACAACGCCGTAGCAGGGGTTGTACCGCCAGTTTCACCAATGGCAATCGCTCCCCAAGGTTCTAAAACTGCTTTGCGAAACTCACGAAGGTAGGCATGGGTACGAGCGGTATTCTTAAACTGCTTCAACTTCAAGTCGGTAGGAGCGTCTGGGAGCCCCTGAGGTTTGCCCAAATGATGCACGGCATCCAACCTAAAGCCATCAATACCCTTTTCAAGCCACCAGCGCGCGATCGAAAACATTTCTCGGCGTACTTCGGGGTTTTCCCAGTTCAAGTCGGGTTGACTAGGTAAAAAATGGTGTAGATACCACTGACCTGTTTCTTCAGCCTGCGTCCAGGCCGAACCGCCAAAATACGAATCCCAATTATTCGGTGGCCCGCCATGGGCGGATCTACCATCATCGCGCCCATCGGCCCAATAGTACCAATCACGATAGCGGTTATTTCGGGAGCTTTTCGCCTCTTGAAACCAGGGGTGTTGGCTAGACGTGTGATTGACCACAAAATCCATCAGCACCCTAAGATTTTTCTCGTGGGCTTTCGCCAAAAGTTCTTCTAAATCGGCCAGGGTTCCCAAGGCCGGGTCAACGGCGCGATAATCAGAAACATCGTACCCATTGTCGTCATTGGGCGAAGCACAAAACGGCGACAACCAGAGAGTATTCACCCCCAACGAGGCAATAGCGTCCAGTTTGTCGATCACTCCACGAAGATCACCAATACCGTCCGCGTTGCTATCGTAAAAACTGCGTATATACAGCTGATAAACGACGGCATCGCGGAACCAGTCTGGGCTCTTCATCTTTCTTTAGCTCGTTAAACGACTTTGCCTGCCGCTTTTTGCAGGCGATTGGCAATAGCCCTTCCCACGCCAGTTGCTGGGGGTAGCTGTGCCAAGATTAAGCCACAACAGGCTTCGTCCATCTCATGGAAAGAGGCGTACAAGTATTTCGCATAACTTTCCCAGTCTGCAAACTTTAAAACTTCCCACGTTGCGGGAATATTCTCAGGCAGAGTACCTTCCAAAACTAAAAGTCCGATTTTCCGTTCATCCTGATACCAGGCCGACAAGTCTGCGGACTGAGAAAAAAGTTGAACTTCAGCTTCGGGCTTATAATGGGTGTATTTGAGCCCCGGCGATACCGGGCGGCCTTCTGGGGGCACCTGGTAGGGCAAGGATTCAGGATCAACAGACAAGACTTCGGCAATTTGCTCAACGGTAACAGAACCTGGTCGTAAAACCTTGGGGATTCCCCCCGGAAAAGCAACTATGGTCGATTCTAACCCAATCTCGGCATCATCACCCTGCAAAATGGCCTCGACACGTCCCAACATGGCACTTTTCGCCATCTCAAAATTGGTGGGGCTAGGAGCCCCTGACACGTTTGCTGAAGGAGCGGCAATAGGCACTCCCGCTTCCAAGAGTAACTTCTGCGCATCAGGATTGCTAGGCCAACGCACTGCGACCGTTGGTAAACCCGCCGTGACAATGTCAGGCACATTCGAATTCTTGGGAAGAACTAACGAAAGGGGACCGGGCCAGAAGGCCTGAGCTAGTTTTCGAGCTTCAGCGTACACCTCTGAGGCAACCTCGTCGAGTTGTTCCCAACTAGCAATGTGAACAATTAAGGGGTTATCGGAGGGACGGCCTTTTGCCGTAAAGATCCGCGTACAAGCCACAGGATTAAACGCACTTGCCCCCAGGCCGTAAACTGTTTCTGTAGGAAACACCACCAGCCCACCACGACGAATCACGGCGGCGGCTTCAGGAATTTGGTCAGAAGGGATTATAAGTGTCTTCATATATCTCCAAAGCATCTAGCATTGTAAGGATTTTTTGACAAAAGGCAATCCGTGCGCTACGATTTTGCGAGGGGGATGACATTTTGAGCCTTGTTGCGATTCTCAATTCCGACCCAACGGTTCAAGCTCGTTTGGATAAAGCCTTAAGAAAAGACGGTCAAAGACAGTTTCCTCTCTTGAAGGCCGCCGATATTGACGAAGCCCTTGAAATTCTCAATTTTGATCTTCCCGAAATTGTTGTGATGAACGTGGATGATCCTAATCTCCCTCTGGCACCGGTTTTATCGACCCTACGCACGGATTCTTGGATGCAGAATTTTGCCTTGATAGCGGTGTACGACTCAGCTCAAGGGCCTGAATCAAGGGTGTACAAGCTAGCGGCCCCCTTAAACATCCTTGCGGCCTTAAGCACCGACCAAATTTCCGAGCACCTGTTCAAATACTTAAAGATTCTTGAAAATAACCATCAATTGATGGTTAAACTCGAAGTTTCTGGCGCTGGCGAAGTAAAAACAACGGGAGTCTTCAACATCAGCAACGACCCCATGACCGTACCGATCTATACAGGGCTTGCGGCTCAGACCCTAGTCCAACGAGGCTTAATTGAGCCTTCACGGAAACGCGATCTGCAGATAGCCCTCGCGGAACTGGTTCAAAATGCGATTGAACACGGTCATTGCGGTCTCAATGCTACAGAAAAGGCGGAATTTTTAGCGCAGGGGGGCTCTATTGCCGAACTCATCCAAAAAAAGTGTCAGGAAAATCCCGTACTAGCTGACATGAAAGTAACCTTGGAGTGGGAAATTACCTCGACAAAGTCAAAATTTTATGTTCGCGACCAGGGAAAAGGCTTTGATGTTGAGGCTTGGATCGAAACCCTGCGGAACCATGGTCCAGGCGCTCTTTCGGGCCGAGGAATTAAACTGGCCCGGAGTCTGGGCGGACAACTTTCTTACAATCGTAGCGGTAACGTTGCCTGTCTCACCGTAAACCACCCTTCGGTAGCTGGTCGCGAACCACCAAGAGGCTTTGAAGGTGAAGAAGTTGTGGTTGCCCAAAAGGGCGATGTCGTTTTTCAACAAGGAGAATTGAGCGACCACTTGTATTTTATTGTCAGTGGAACGTTTGGCGTGTATCATGATGGCGTTCCCCTTAATCACCTTGGCCCAGCCGATGTCTTTATGGGCGAAATGTCCTTTTTAACCAATAATGTTCGGACAGCTACTGTTTTATGCGAAACCACAGGCCGGTTAATCAAAATTTCTCGTCGATCGTTTGTGAAAACCTTGCGTGAGTTTCCCCACTATGGCTTTTTCTTAGCCAAGCTCATGGCAAAAAAACTTTCTTCGGGTAACGAAGAGCGTGCCAGACAGGTTCTTGATGATCTTACCGTTTAAACTTTAGGAAAGCTAAGTATGTACCCATTGTTATTTTCAAAGGTTCTCAAAGAAAAAGTTTGGGGGGGGCGCGAATTTGAAGAGTTTCTCAAAATCCGCCTCAAACCCGGTATTACCTACGGCGAATCCTGGGAGGTATCCGCACATCCCAGCGGGCCTTCTGTGGTGACTCAAGGCCCTTGGCAGGGGAAATCCTTACCCGAGTTGGTTGCTGACAGGCCTGACTTGCTGGGAGCTGTCGAACCTCGTTACCAGAAGAAATTTCCCCTTCTGATTAAATATCTCGACATTCACGATCGGTTGTCAGTTCAGGTACACCCCGAGGATTCTTATGCCCTCGCCCACGAGGGAGAATGGGGAAAATCGGAATGTTGGTATGTTTTAAAGGCTAGCCCCGATGCTCGGTTAATTTTGGGTTTAGCTTCCGGGATCGATCGCGAGACTTTTCGCCAAAAAAGTCAAGCACGGTCCTGGGAAGGCTTGTTTCAAGAGGTTTCTGTCCAAGCAGGGGATTTCATTGCCATCCCTCCAGGAACAGTTCACGCATCCCTCCAAGGGTCACTGTTAATTTGCGAAGTTCAACAAAATTCTGATACCACGTACCGAATTTATGACTTTGACAGGTTGGACAATGGTGTTCTACGCCCCCTCCACCTTGAACAGGCCCTTGAAGTCATTCGGTTTGACCAACAACCTCGTCCCCTCCCCCGCCACGCCCGTACGCCAATCAATGTCAGGGGAGCTGAGTGGGAAACCTTGGCCGAAGACCCTCATTATTGCGTTGCTCACCTCGCCATTGAAAGAGAGTGGGAAGACCCAGCCATAGATATTTTCCACATCCACTCGGTCTTGGCGGGACAGGGAACCGTTCACTCATCTTTGGGTGAGTGGCCCGTTAGCGCCGGGCAAACATGGTTGATTCCCGCCAAGATTCACACAGTTTGGAAGGGAAACCTCAAAATGCTTCGTTCGTGGGTATGAAGCCTTAAAACCGAAACTCGGGATAGATCAGTCGAACCATTTCCGGCAAGGTTTTTTGGTGATAGAGAATTCCGTACATCACGGCAGAGCGCAAAACTTTTTTGACGTAGTACCGCGTCTCGCTAAACGGAACAGCCTCAACAAAGATTTCTTCGGGGAGCCTACCCAAAGTTCGCCTCCATGAGGCGACACGCCCATAACCGGCGTTATAGGCCATCAAAGCCAAGTAGGCTTTTTTTTCGTCCCTAAGCAAATCGCCTAAATACCTTGCCCCTAAGGTGAGGTTCGTCTCGGGATCTTCAAGATCCTTGACCTTAAGCCTAAGTTCTCGCGCCACACCTCGTGCGGTCGAGGGCATGAGCTGACTTAGGCCCGTAGCTCCAACCCAACTTTTTGCATGCGGGTCAAAAGAACTTTCGACGCGAATCAAAGCGGTAAGCAAGCTCGCATCCACATGATTCTTTTTCGCCAAGGTATCCATCAAAGCTGACCAAGCCCTGGGAAAAAGTAACTCCCAATCTCGCTTTTCAACGGGATACCCTGGCTTTGCGACGGCGGCATCCATCAACAAAAGAGAGGTTTTATATTCCTTTTTTTCTTGCAGTTTCGAAGCTGTCTCACGAACCAGAGCAGGCGAAACCTCGGTTGATGAAGCCCCTAAAACACGAATCAAAAGTGCCCCAGCTTCACGGGCAAGACCAAAACGGAAAAATCCCTTAACCCACTGGCCGACCGGAGGTTCAGGACCTTCTGGCAGAGGCCTGGTGTAGCGTTCGTCCAAAGTGGCATCAATATTGGGCCTTGTGTCTAACGGAAGCTCTTGCCCAAGGATCGCTCGAGCCATCAAGGACTCATACGAAAAAGGACTCAACGTAATGGTTTTTAGGAGGAGGTCGCGAACTGTCTTGTGAATACCGGCGTCGCGAAGGTTTAACAGGTCGTGTCGCGCTAGGCTTGCTAAAAGAAAGTCAACCGTGGCTTCGTCATCGGGAACTAAATAGGGTGTAAGCTCACGATAGACTCGTGCGAGAAGCCTCCAGTCACGTTGTGACGCCAGTTGTGCCATCCAAGAGGATAAAACATCCGAGTAATACGCCGGTTGACGGGTTTTTTTTAGAATTTGCTCAAAATCCCCTAAAACGTCTGTAACCCGTTGTGCCTTCGCCGCGAGGTAGTTCCAGGAGGCGCGATCCCACTCTTGACTATTTTGTGCTAAGCCCTGGGCTTTCTGAAAAATTTCCTCTGCTGAGCGTCCGTACGACAACGCCTCGTCCAGCTCACCTTTGGTCATCGCCAGGCTATAACCAAGGGCTCCTTTTGCCTCGGGAAGTTTGTCCAGAAGCCCTAACGCTGGACGTGCCAAAGAAGGAGTTCGAAACAAAGAACCCATTTCTGCGATAAAAATGGGGTTACGCCAAAAGGCAGGGAGGTTCGCATTGTGACTCAGCCAATGCGATGCTTCTTGAGCCATCTCTTGTCCCGCCATCGATTGCCAATAGGCCGCCCAATGCCCATCGGGCCCCAAAAGGGCATAACGTCGGGGATCTTCTTCTAAAAACGAATAGACACGATAGCTGAGCAAGGAAGCAGGCGTATCAAAAATCAAGGTTTTTAAAGCTTTCGAGGCCTCGTCGCTATACCCGAGGCGAACAGCCAACACAGCCTTGTACAACAGATTTTCCCGTTCTTGCGAGCGTGAAAAGGCGTTAGCTGGCCAACTTGTAAGAATTTTCCACGCCTCACGGTCAAGCTTTTGCCAATAGAGCGCCGTTACCAGCTCACGTTGAAGGGGTAAGTCTTGCGGAAAGCGCCTCAGAAGCCACCGGGCCGCATCTTCTACGACAGGCCAGTCTTTTCGTTCCCGTGCCGATTTAAGCTCTTCGCGCGCGGCAAGGGTATTCCAGGGTGAGCGTTCTCTCTCACGAGCAATATGCCAAAGTCGTTCAGCCGCCAAAGGGCGGTGAATCTTGGCAAGGACAAAGCCGGAGTAATACCAAGCGCCAGGGCCCAACGAAGAAAGATCGGAACCCACCACTTCATCATCGCTTAACGAGGTGAAAAACGAGTAATCGCCCGCTTCAAGCTTTTGTCTTACCTCCGTGGGGGGGAGATTCCAAAGACCGGCGCCACACGAAACCAGCGAGAAAATCAAAACCAGAGGCGATAACTTCAAAAGCGTCATGAATATTCTAAAAATCACCAAGTCCAGGCTGTCAAAGATTTGTTAGCTACGATGGGCCCAAAACGACGTTCCAAATCACTTGCTTCATCACCCGGTCGTAACTGATACACCTGGGTGGAATGCAAGGAAGCGGGGACAGTCAAGGGGTCTTGCGCCGTAGTGGCCATCGCTAACGACGGTCCCGAAGGCATTAAGAACGACTCTGGGCGCAAGGCTGGGGGTGAGGCAGGACGCATAAAGTTCATAAAGAGAAGACCTAACAAGACAGCAACTAATAGCCCCAGCGTTATTAAACTTAAAACGAGTGAAACTCTGTCGATTTTTGGTGGCGAAGTATCTCCTGATGCGGGTTGATCCTTAGGTGACGGGCGCGGTGAAGTCACTGACGAGGCAGAAGGCTTTGGTTCGGGCACAAATTGAGGCTCAGCTTCAGCTTCTGGTTCCCAGGCAGGCATTTCGTCAAAGAAGGAATCTTCTGACCCTGCCGACGCTCCCGTTGGGTCGGTAGAAGGTTCTTGGTCGGAATCAAAACTTGTGTCTTGATCTAAGTCAGACAGTTCAAGGGACGGCATATCGTCCATGGACAAATCCGGAAACGCGTAGGGGTCTTCTTCTTTGGCTTCGACAGTTGGAGCTTCCGCTTCCGCTTCATCTCCCCAGTCCATAGAATCAAAAGAATCGGGATTTGCCTCGGCTTTTTTGGGGATCGGAGCAGGATTTGTAGGCGCAGGGCTGGTTGGAGCATCCCAAGACTCAAGAGAATCAAAGTCGGGCAAATCTAACGTGAAGGATTCTCCGAGTGTCATCTCGTCCGCATTGAACGAGTCCTTAGCGAGAAAAGCCTCTTCTGAAGGGACAGACGGTGGCAGTGGAGGTTCTATCTCGAGTGTAGACTTCATTTCGTCGAGATTAAAATCGTCAAGTTCAAAGGTATCCAGACTATCGTCGTTAAGAATTTCACGATCGGAACGCAAGGGAGCTTCGCCCTCTTGGGGAATCTCCTCGGCGGCTGGTTCCAAAATATCCGGTAAAGACTCAAAGCTTTCAAGTTCTGGAATGTCGTTGCCCTGATGATAATCTTTGAGATCGACCGAAATTGACTGTTTAGCGGTGCCCTGGGGCCATGCGGCAGTTGCCGTAAGGCGCCCTTGCTCATCCAGATCAATTACCAGCTCAATGTCACCGGTCCCTGAACGCTGGAGAGCTAGGGTTCCCAGATGAAGTCCCGAATCGGTTTCGGAAGCAGAACTACGGATATCAATCCGAACGGACTCCTGGCCAGGTCGGGCCGCCGTTAATGTGAGCTTTTTGACACCGACCTGCGATTCTTCCACAATGGGAAAGAAAGAGCCGTCGGCTTGTAAAATCCCGATGGTCGTTGGTTTCACGTACCTTTCCTGACGTCAGATAGAAACAAACTATCCCCGCCCTTTCGGTTTTGTCAATTGACAACCGCCAAGAGGGCTTCGATAATGAAGTTATGCCTGATGCCCTACCCTTGATCCTAGGAATTTTTGCCGTGGTTGTCCTGTTCGGCTTGGTGGTTCTCTTTTCCCTCAAGTCAGGCTCTGGTGAGAAAAAATCCTGGAACGTTGCAAAGAAAAAAAATAAATCCGTGCTCTTTAAAGAGGCAACGCGCAAATTAGCGCAAAACCCCAAGGATGCCGAGGCTCTTTTTACAATCGCCGATATACAATTTTCCGAAGGGGATTTTGACAAAGCCTCGAAAACCTATGGGCTTTTGTCGACACTCACTTCAACCGCAGAGCTGGATGAGTTTACCATCAACCTTCGCTATGGGCTGTGCTGTCTCAAACTGGGTCAGAATGAAGAAGCCTACAAAGCACTTTTAGTCGCCAAAGCTCTTAAGGCTGACGGTTTTGAAGTCAATTACAACCTTGGGTATCTTGACTACCTTCGCCGTAACTACGAAAAGGCAGCCAGTGCACTCAAATTAGCCCTAGCCACCTCGAAAGAACACCCTGGCACGCTTAAGTACCTGGGGCAAAGTCTTTTTAAGTTAAAAGCCTACAAAGAAGCGGCGGTACACCTAAAAAAGGCGTTGGATCTTGAACCGACCGATAAAGAATCGCTTTTTTATCTGGCGCAAACCTATTTTGAGCTTGGCCAGGCAGATAATGCCGTCAAAATCTTTATGCATCTGAGGCCTGACCCCGAAGTGGGGCCCCAAGCAGCACTCTTTGCAGGAACCGTACATTTTAATGGCCGCCAATATGACGCTGCCATCGAGGATCTCGAAATCGGCTTACGTCATCAAAAAGTTCCCGACGACTTACGGTTAGAAATGCATTACCGCTTAGCGGCGGCTTACGTACAGGTGCAAAACATGGAAGCCGCGCTAAGGCAATACAAAGACCTGCGGAATATCAACCCCACTTATAAAGATGTCCCCGAACAGATCCGCCGTCTGTCAGAGTTTCATTCCAATAAAAACCTCCAGATCTACATGATGGCCCCCACGTCGGAATTTGTGACCTTGTGCCGCAGTTTGACCTACACGTTTTTTCCCAAAGCTGCCGTCAAGATTCAGGATGTAACAGTCAATAAAAATGAATATGCCGACATTACCTGCGAGGTCAGCACCAGCAAATGGGAAGATCTAATCTTATTTCGCTTTATTCGATCGAATGCCCAGGTGGGGGAACTCTTTTTGCGGGACATGCAGGCCCGCCTTAAAGAAATTCGGGCTGGCCGCGGTTTCTGCGTAACCGCAGGAACCTTTACTCAAACGGCTAAGCAATTTGTCGAGGCCAGGCTCATCGATCTGGTAGAAAAAGATGGCCTGCTAAAGGCTATGTCCAGCCTATAACTCAACGAACCTGAAAAACAACGACATGGCGCTCTTCGTCTAAAAACGGTACTTCAAGCTTGACGATTTGTAGCTGATCAAGTTGGCGGTTGACCTGGGTTACCTCAGTTTCTAGAACTTCGCGACGCCCCTTGTAGGCGACCGTAAAACCCTGTGGGGTTAAAAGCTTTTTTAAAACCTTGAGAAGCGGTGCATCGAGGGGAGAAAATGCCCGGAACACCGCCACAGGGAACCTCTCTTTCAGCTCCTCAATTTGATAGGGCCACAGTCTGACGTTGGTCAGCTTTAGTCTATCGATTGCCAGCTCCAAAAACCTCACCCGCTTTTCTTTACGTTCGGCGAGGGTGACCTGCCACTGAGGAAAGGCCAGAGCCAGCGGAATTCCCGGCAAGCCTGCACCGCTACCCAAGTCAACAAGTCGTCCAGCACCAGGTAGCCCCGACAACAGCCGCCAGGGAGCCAGGCTATCGAGCACGTGCTTCAGAACAAAATCTGACTCTTCGTGGAGCCTAACCAGACCAAAGCGCTCATTTTCCTCACAAACTAAGGTTTGGTAGGCGATGAGTTTCTCGGCCAAGCCTGGGTGTTGGTCCTCGGTCAAGCCAAGTTTACCCAGCCCCTGGTTCAGGAGTTCCCTGTTCAGAAATTCCCTGTTCACGTGGTCCTGGCTTGTCACGAATTCCCTGCTGGGCTGAGAAGTTTCCAGCGAAGAACCAACACTGAGGGTGGTTCAAAACGGCTCGCCGGCTGAGGGGTTGCCCCTTGGGGTGTTTTTCCCTTCACCCACACTTTGACAACATGATTTTGAAACTTGATTAGTTGTGGCACCAGTGGTCCCGTGAGACGCCAGACTTTGGTACCGGTAGCTAACGAGAGGTAGGTAAACGGTTCATTTCCCCGCACTGACAAAACACCCGTCAAGGTTTGTTGCTCCTGCTCTGGCTGGCCCAAGGCAAAAGCAGAAACAGCCGGGCTCAGTAAGAGCCAAAGAACAGCCGCCCCCCAAAGGTAGGGCTTACCAAGATACCTCTTACCAAAGCCTTTCACGGCAACACCACGGCTTGGAGCTCGACATTAGGGGGCAGTGTCACTTGCAGGTTCACAGAACCAGAAAGGGAAGCCCCCGCATGGACGGCGTAGTAGTAAAAGGCCAGCGGGGGGAGCGAAGTCACTCCCGTCAGCGTCGAGTACACGAGCGGCCCTGGGCTAGACGAAGTAAAGCTATTCGTCGAATCGGAAATCGGGTAGTAATCGTCAGGGTTCAGGGAACCATAGGTAAAAGTCTGCGCCGCGCCAGGACCGTCTTGAATACTCGCCGGGGTAAAGGCATACGGGGGCGTGGCTGTCGGGGCCGATAGTTCATAGGGGACACCTTGATCGGCATTGGGTCCCAAGAGCATGGTTGCCGCCCATTGTTCTACCAGCTGGGGCATGGTGAGTGCCGATGAACCGGAAAGCCCATTGAGCGAATTGACGGCACTAACAACGGCTTGATCGGTGGTCGCAGAGCTATCCACAATGTCATGAAACAGCTGGGGGCCCCCATAGTTGCGTGCCAGCCAGGCACCAAAGGCATAAGACACCCCATAGCTCGCCAAGGGGTCATTGGTGTCCCAGTTTTCGACCCCAAGCGTGTAGGAGTTATTGAAAAAAGCCAACCGAGAGCCCGGGTCATTCCCACCGCTAGCCGACGGAAGGCTCCCCGGGGCGTAGGTGTACAGGCCGTTCGTTTCAGGCACCCCACGGGGGCCTATGGTCCCCAGAGACGAGGCTACAAAATCTTCGGTCACCATTGAGCACATTTCATTGAGCCAGGTTTGCGTTGCCCCGGCTGCGTTTTGTAGAACCTGCTTTTGGTAAAAGTGGATCATGTGCTGAAACTCATGGGCCAGGGTCGAGAGCATCTGGTTGGGCCAATACGATACCGTTGGGGTCGTCAGCGAATACTGAGCTGACCAGCCCTGAGTTGGTATATTGGATGGTGTTAAGCTGGTGTTTCCCGAGATACTGGTGTTGGCCAGCATCTGAGAATCCAGTTGAAACATAATCTTTTGGTTCGAATCGGAATAAATCGACTGTTGAAAATTGTCGACGGCGTAAAAATACCCGAGGGTTCCTCCGTCCCCCTGTGTACTTGGTGCTCCAGGGTTTAAGGGTAGAATAAAAATATGAATCTCGCCTTGTGGGGTAATCAGGCCCGAGGTTTGGTAATTTGCAAAATTGGTATCGCCTTGGTCAAAGTATTCGTTGCCAAAAATCGAGGTATCATACCCATAAATATCCCCCACACCCGAAGTTCCCGTGGTGGTCGTCACGGGTCCAGCCGAGGTCTGTGTCGTGAGGCTCCCGTTCAAAAATGCGGCCGCCAGTTTAGCCACCATGGCGGTATTGACCTTAAACGGGTACGGGTCGCCTGACACATAGTCATACCCCCCAGTGCCACCAGAGTCGGGGTGTTGGGTATCCCAACTATTGTTAGCCACCCAGACAAACAGCGTACGCTTTAGCGCAGGGGCCTGCACCACTGCACGAAGGGTACAGGTAAAATCTGTTCCAGACGGGTAATTGCCTGCTTCACTGGAGGGGGGGATGTAGGTTTCGGTCGTCTTCCCCACGGTATACCCGGTGGTAGGGGCCGAATCGGCAGCTACTAGGGCCCGCGAGGGCTGGGTGCGCCAGGACCGGGCGAGGGCCTCGTTGGCCGCGACAATAGCGGGAGGGGCATTGACAGCTCGGGGTAACTGGGGTGGCAACGCTGGAAGTGCCGATGGGGTAACCGCCCGTGCAACCACGGGCTGACTATCCCCAACCACCGAGGGCATCGAAGCGGTGCTAGAACCACTTTCATTGGTAAAGATCAAATCGAGGTGCTTGGAGGAACTGCCCAAGTTCACCGTCACACTAACATTTTGGCTTGCAGTAGCGTCAGCAGAAACCAGCGGTAAAACCGGCGAACTCGTTGAAGAATAGGTTGCGGTTACCGGGGTGGCCTGAACCGTGGGTGTTGGCGTGGGTGTCGCCGAAGTCGGAACCTGGCAGGACGTAAGCCCCGCCAGCACGAGCACGAGGCCCAGCAAACCCAGAACTTTCATGAGTTACCTCCCAACCAGCTCAAGGATCAGCTCCACCTCTCCCAGAGAAAGTTTTGTCGCTTTAGCGATCTCTTCTTTAGCCCAACCCTGACGGGCCAGTTTAACAACGGTTTGCCTGACTTCGGGGCTAACCCCGCCCTTGTTGGAAGTACCAGAGGCTGGTGTTCCAGAAGCCCGATTTAAGGTCGCCAGGGTTCGCAGCTGGTCTTCGGCCTCTTTGTTGGCTTCTTGCAGGCGCGATTCGGTACGGGCAATCCAATCACGAGCCTCTTCCATCCGGGCTATGCGCCCCTCAACGTCGCGCAGCACTTGGTCTAGCTGGTTCAGACGTTCCAAAGCTCGGTCCACCTCATCCTTGCCTTGGGTCAGGACCTTCATCCGCTTACGAAGTTCCTCAACCTCGGTCGGCATTTGATTGACATCCGTGGCCAAGGTTTTGACCGATTTTTCAATTTTTTCAAGGAGCGAGAAGTTACGATCCACCCCGTCCGAGGTGCTATCCAGCACATCCCGTCGCCGTTCTAGGCGTTCGTAGCGTGTTTCAACATCCTTTGAGTAGTCTTCGAGCTTGTGAATTTTGAGCTGAATATCCTGCAACAGATCGGTAGACGAGTTTACCTGGTCTAAGCGGAACTCAATATTTTGCGACAAGCTGAGGATCTTTTGGAAGTCGGAATCCAAACCGTCGATGCGTTTCTTTTCCGAAATAAAGCGGTTCAACTTTTCAGAGGCTTCATCGCCCATCTTTTTAATACGGGCGATCTGGGCTTCAACCTCAAACAGATCCTTGCGCTGAACATCGACCTTGGCCAAATCGTTCTGCAGGTCTTCGATGGCCTCTTGCAGTTCCTGCTTGAGCTGATCGGTTCGTTCAAAGATCTTGGTTTGACTAATAAAGGCCTTTTGACGCTTGTCGATCTCTTCAAGATTAATCGAAAGAAGGTTGGCTTGATCCTCGATACGGCCAAAGATTTTTTTCTGCGAGGCTTCGGCTTTTTCTCGAGTATCTTGAACCTGATTGCGGTAGTCGCGCAGTTTGAGGTCGACATCCGCCCCCAATTCGCGGTTCTTTTTCTGAAAGTCTTGAAAAAAGCCTTCGTATTCGGTGCGGAAGGTTTCTAAGGCTGAGTCAGTTTTGGTTCTCAGGGCATTCTCGAGATCTTCTACTCCCTGACGAAGCTGACCCAGCTCGGTTTTGAGTGACAGACGTTCCTCATTCGTTCTGGTAACCAAATCTTCTCGTTGAGAGTTAAACTCTTCAACTAGCGAGGTCATCTTGTCCGACAAAGCTAGCCGCAGGGACCGATATTGATCACCCAGGTCGTTTTCAAGCTCCTTGACCTTTTGCTCCAACTTGCTTTGCCAAATGGACAATTCTGACTGGGTGGCCTCCAACGTCGCTTGCCATTCATTTTTCGACAAGTCAAAGGTATCGGTAAGTGCTTTGGTTCGATTCTCCATCTCACGGTCCAGACGGGTCAAAGCCTCGCGAACATCAATTTCGTGTCGGGCGAACTCTTGCTCAAACCGACTTCGCGAAGAGCGTTCCAGCTCCAGGACCTCTTCGCGCAACTTTATCTTGGTTTGCTCAACCTGTTCGCCGTGAGCCTGCACTTGAGCTTCAAGCCGCTGTCGTCCCTCTTCGATTTGCGTTTCGGTACGTTCAAACTGAGCCTGTGCTGAAAGCTGGAGCTCGGCCAAACGGGTCCGTAAAACTTCGCCAAAAGCTTTTTCGGCCTCTTGGCGTTCCTGCTCGGTCTTGGCCCCCATTTCTCGAAGACGGCTTTCGACCGTTGCCTGCCAATCGTTAAAGGATTGTTGCATCTGGAGGTTGCGCTTTTGAAGATCCTGAAAGAATTCTTCTTCAAAGCCCTGGAGTTTCTCGCTGACGTTGTCGTAGGCCCGTTCTTTGAGGTCATCTAAGTCTTTCTCAAGCCCTGCCATGGCAGACCGAAGTTGAATAAAGCGATCTTCAAGGGCTTTTTGCTCGCTTTCGCGACGTTCTTGCATACTCTTGTCAAAAACGCGGAAGTCCTCTTGAACACGACCCGAAACCCGTTCCATGGCTTCGCGCAAGTTTTGATCTAACAGCGAAACATCGCGGCCCACTTCTTCTAGCTTTTGCAGACGATAGCCAAAGGCCCCTTCGTACTCTTTGAGCCGGGCTTCAAAACCGCCTAGCAGGGCAACCTCGCGTTCCTGGCCTTCTTTTTTGACTTGGGCCAGCGTTTTTTGCACCTCTGCGACCAAGGCCTGGGCCGTTTGCCGATCAAGGTCTAATGTTCTCATCAGCTCGGTTCGTAGCTCATCGGCATTTTCGGTGGCTTCACGACGAGTTTGAGCGACCTTAAGTTCGGTATCACTCTTCAACTGGGCGGTAAGGGCCAGCATCTGCGCTCCGACTTCGGCCGAAGTTTCTTGCAAAGCTGTGCGAAGGCGAGCGGTTTCGTCTTCGGTTTCGGTTCGTAGCAAAGAAGCATCGGACTTGACCGCTTCAAGAAGATTCTGCATATCGGCGGCTTCGCCATGCAGGCGGTTATTGATCGTGGCTAAGTCAGCACGAAGCCGGTCTTCGGTTTGCGAGGCTAAGCCCGTGATGCGCTCATCCATTTTCTTAAGGACGTCCAGGCTCAGTGATTCGGCCTGTTGTGCCGCCTGGTTCATCTGCACCATAAACTGATCGTCAAGGGCGCGTTGGGCCTGTTGAAGGAACTCGCCTTTTTGAGCGTCGAGCGCCCCAACGTAAGCACGAAAGCCATCGACTTGATCTTTGGCTTCTTCGAGCTTTTTAACATAGGTATTGGTCTGGGCTTCAAACACCGCCAGGGTATCAGTCCTCAAGGCATCGACTTCTAGGCGATTTTGAGCGGCAAATTCCTCGTGAAGCTTGACCATACTGTTTTCGAGGGCGTTCATCTGTTCGCCAGCCACCTTGATGCGCCGGCCTACTTTATCGACAAATTCTGACTCGGTTTGCAGACGAGCGAGGTTTTCGTCCACGCGCGACGACAAGCTGTCAAGATCTTTAAGCGAGACCGCGTATCGGTCAAGCCTGTTCTGCATGTCTTCCATTTCGGGAACCCGTTCTAAGAGCCCCCCTTCTACCGACTGTATCCGACGTAAAATCTCGGCTGCGGTCTTGTCATGCACCTTGAGTTCGGTTTCAAAATCCTTGAGCGCGGCAGTTCGTTCTTCGACAAACGAATTGAGCTCTGCTTTGACACTTTCGGCGTACTTACGGATTTTTTCTAACGAGCGGTTGTTTTTGTCCAGTTGCCGGTAAACAACCAAGATGGCAATCACCAGCCCCAGCAGGACGAAAAAGCCCAGGTCGAAATTCATGCCCACACTCCCAGTTATGACATTTTAAGGGAAAAGCGTTAAAAATGCACCCCGGGCATCCCCATTTCAGCCGGGACCAAGAACAAAACGGCGCAGTTCCCGATAATCTTCAAAGGTGAAATCCGCTTCGGTATGGTCCGGGCGAAGTTTCCCCAGGTGAGCGGCAGTCATCCCCGCTGACTTTGCCCCTCTGACATCGTAGCGGTAAGAGTTGCCCACGTAAACCGTCCGGTCGGGCTTTACCCCGAGATTTTCGGCCATCTGGAGAAAAGAAGCGGGATGCGGCTTCAAATAGCCAGATTCTTCCGACGACATCGTCGCTAGCCACCAGCCATCAAGCCCCATGTCCTTAAGGCGGTTCCTGATCGGAAAGTCGGACAAAACCCCCAGCTTAAGCTTGGCGACCCGAAACGCCTCGAGGGTTTCGACCAAGTTTGGGTAGGGCTTTAAGCCCCGAAAAACCCGAAACCAGCGGGTATAAATTTTGCCTTCGACTAGGGCATAGGCCCGTTCGGGTGAAACTTTTAAAATTTCGGCCAGACGCCGGGCCTGCACCCGATGAAATTCATCGTTGGCCTCGGGCTTATCGCGCAACTCGGCCCGCGCTTTTTCGAGGGCCAACAACAGGCGGGTGTTGGTAAAAAGCGTCCCCAGCGAGGCTAAATACATTTTCCAATTGGGGTACAGAGTACCGTCCACATCGAAGATTACGGCGTCGAATCGCATACTTTTCTGTGCGGAAAGTTGTCATGGTTTACAAAAAAAAGCAAGTTCCCTATACTCGCCGCAGAATGACACAATTTGACGCCCGTGTGATGGAAAACCGGGAAGTTGCCCAAGATTATTTTGAGATTTTTCTCGAATGGCCCGCCCCTGCCCGAGCCCCGTTGCCGGGCCAGTTGGTTACGTTTAATGTCGAAAAAGGTTTCCATCCCTTTCTTCGCCGCCCTTTTGCCTTTGCCTCCTACGATAAATCGGAACGCCTCGTCAGCGTTATTTACCACCGTCGCGGCCCTGCCACTCAGCTAATTTCGTCGTTACGGTCTGGCGACACTCTAGACGTGATCGGCCCCAGGGGTTTTGCTTTTCAACCGCCCCGGGACGCCGATCAGCCGCTGTTGGTGGGCGGAGGTATCGGCACGGGCCCCGTGGTCTTTGCCGCTAACTGGCTGGCTGCCAAAGGTCTTCACCCCCGACTGATTTTAGGTTTTCGTCATCAAGGCTTGTTTCCCGCCTTAACCCTGCGCCCCGAAGTGAACCTGCAAGTTTGTACCGACGATGGTAGTCTGGGGTTCAAGGGTAACGTGAGTGCCTTTTTGTCTACTTTACAAACCCTAGAAAAAGACAATGCCTTTGTCTGGGCCTGTGGCCCCTACCCCATGCTCAAGGCAGTTCATGAGTGGAGCCAGACCGAGGGGTTGCCCTGTCAGGTCTCGGTCGAAGAAATCATGGCCTGCGGAGTCGGTGCCTGCTTAGGCTGTGCCGTCGAAACTGTGGATGAACGTCAAATGGTGCGGGTGTGCACCGAAGGCCCCGTTTTTGATTCTAAGGTGCTGAAATGGACATAAATCCTGCGTTTTCGTTCACGTTAAAGGGCCAAACTTGGCCTGGGTTTGTTGGGGTAGCCTCGGGTACCTTTGGGTATGCCAAAGAATATGACGGTCTGTCGGACTTTACCAAAATCGGGGCGGTTTTTACCAAGGCTATCACGCCCGAACCCCGTTTGGGCAACCCACCGCCCCGAATCGTCGAAACTCCCGGCGGGATGCTCAATTCGATAGGCTTGGCCAACGTGGGGCTTGAAGCCTTTATCCGCGACAAGATGGACTTTTTGCGACGTATCCCCAGTGCCGTTGTGGTCAACGTTGCCGGTGCACTCGAAGAAGATTACGAAAAGGTGGTCGACCGGCTCGAGGGGGTTGAGGGTATTTGGGGGTACGAGATCAATATCTCTTGTCCCAATGTTCGCCACGGGGGCATGTCGTTAGGAACCGACCCTCATCTCGTCGAACAAATTACCTCCCGCCTTAGGGGTCGCACGAACAAACCGCTGATTGTTAAGTTGTCCCCCAACGTTACCGACATCGGCGATACCGCCAGTGCTGCACAAAATGGCGGTGCCGACGCCGTTTCATGCATCAACACCCTGGTGGGAATGCTCATCGACCTCAAAACCAAGCGGCCTGTGCTTCCCCTCAATACCGGAGGTCTTTCGGGCCCCGCCATTTTACCTGTGGCCCTTGCCGCTGTCTGGAAGGTTGCGCGGCGGGTCAAGATTCCCGTGATCGGAATCGGCGGGATAACCCGCTGGGAAGATGCCGTTCAACACCTCCTAGCAGGGGCTTCGGCCGTTCAGGTGGGAAGTGGCAGTTTTGCCAACCCCCGCTTAGCCGAAGAAGTCCATGAGGGGGTGCTCGAGTATGCGAGGTCTAACCAGCTGAAGTCCCTGGCGGATTTTCATGCCCTGGCGGACTGAACCCCTCGCTCTCGTAACAGGAGTCGCCCGTCTGGGGGCTGGTTGGGTACATCTGTTGCGTCAAAACGGTTGGCAGGTGGCTTACTGTTGGCACCAAACCCCACCCACCGAGCTTGAAACCCTGACTCAAGCTCAGCCAGAGCTTGTTCAAGGCTTTCAATGCGATTTGGAACAACCTTACTCCGCTGGGGAGCTTTTTGACCAGGCGACGTACTGGGCTGGTAAGACACCGTCCTTTGTGCTCCATGCCGCGTCGAGGTGGTTTAATGATACCGTAACCGACGTCACCGAGGATTCCTGGTTTACCTCGCTGAGGCTCCAGGCCTGGCCTTTGGCAGCTTGGACTCGCCAACTGCTTGCCGCCGGCACCCCGGCTAGCTTGCTTACCGTTTTAGATTCCCGGACTTCGGCCTCGACGCCTCAGGAATTTTCGTACGGCTGGGGTAAGCGTCTCGCCGCTGGTCTTGTTGCCGATTTAGCACGTCAAGCGGCCCCGTTAGTCCGGGTCAACGGTTTAGCCTTGGGGCCGGTGTTACCCCCCACCGGTGGGGAACCTCGTTGGGAAAGTTGGGTCAAAGCCCTCCCCCTGGGTGTCCAACCTCCTTTAAACGAGGTCGACCAAGCCCTTCTCTTTCTGTTGAACAGCACCTCAGTCACGGGTGAAATCTTGCATATTGACGGTGGGGCGGGCCTGCTACGCCGGGAGCAGACCCTATGAGCGTACCCTTGCCCGAAGGCGATTACCTGACGTTGTCCAACTGGCGCCTTCGTGTCGCCATCGGTGTCTATAAAAAAGAAAAACGTGGTCGCCAGCCGTTGATCCTTACCGTTAAGCTGTGGGGGGACTTTCGCCAGGCCGCACAAACCGACCGCCTCGAAGAGGCCCTCGACTACGCCGACCTTAAATACCGGTTTGAACAAGCAATCTCCCCCCGCCGTTGGGATCTTCTTGAAAGCTTTACCAACGATTCCGCTGAGTTTTTTTTAAGCCAGAACCTAGTCCAAGCGGTAGAGCTCACGGTGGTAAAACCCCGTGCCTTGGCCCCTGCGTTGATTAGCTACACCTGTCGCCGCATCAAATCGACACAGTGAGTCAAATTTATACAGTATAGATTTCCCTGAAAGGCTGTGTTTCATTTTGATACACCGCACTATATTTTGACTCACTTTTTCGCTTTCACCTTTCTTCCCAATTTTTGTCGGCTACACCTAAAACCCCATAAAACCTCACTTTTGGCCCAAAAAAACCCGGATTTAGAAATAGAAGGAAAGTTGGCACGATTTCTGCATATATCTGTATAACGCAGTCCAAAGGACAGCGACAGGAGGATTATCATGAATGCATCACTTTGGCGACATTGGAATACCTTGGCTGGTTTGGCCGACTTCCCTACCTCAGCCACCCCTCGGGTCGACGTTCGAGAAACCAAAGAAAGCTACAACTTGGTGGCGGAATTGCCCGGCTATGCTCCCGAGCAAGTTCAAGTCAACGTTCTCGACGGCGTCTTGGAACTCAAAGGCGAGCAAAAGGCCGAAGCCAACAGTGAAGATCGCTGGCTGGTTAAAGAACGCCAAGAAACGAGCTTTACCCGTCAGTTCCGACTTCCCTCGGACGTGGATACAGCCAACATTACCGCCGAGTTCCGTAATGGGCTATTGAACTTGCACCTGCCCAAAAAAGAAGAGGCCAAGCCTCGGACAGTACCGATTCGAGCGGCCTAAGGCTCTTCGATTCTTTAGCAGTGTTGTGATTCCTTAGCAAAAACAGCGGGGCGTCCTTTCGTGGGGAGGGGGCGCCCTCACTGGCGTTTTCGGACGGGCTTTGCTAGGATGGGCCCATGAACCTTGAGCGTGTCCAACAGCTAGTCTATCAATTATTGCAAGAATTGGGCGAAGACCCTGAACGAGAGGGTCTGAAACGAACCCCAGAACGGGTTGCCAAAGCCTGGGAGTTTTTAACACGAGGGTACCGGAGTTCTCCCGAGGCTGTCCTTAACCAGGCTGTTTTTCGTTCCCCGGCCAGCAATATGGTCATTGTGCGTAATATTGAAATTTTCTCACTCTGCGAGCACCATTTACTACCGTTTTATGGCAAATGCCATGTGGGCTACGTCGCACGCGATAAAGTTCTTGGCGTGAGCAAAATTGCCCGTCTTGCCGATGTCTTTGCACGACGGCTTCAAATTCAAGAACGTCTAACAGAAGAAATCGCCGGTGCCATCATGGAGGCCACCGACGCCTTGGGTGTCGGGGTCGTTATGGAAGCCAAACACCTGTGCATGATGATGCGAGGGGTCGAAAAACAGCACTCTTCGATGGTCACCAGCTCGGTCCTAGGGTCCTTCCGCCGCGATAGCAAAACCCGCGAAGAGTTTTTAAATCTGATCAGGGCGTCGGGAGCTTAAAGACCAGAGCGAAACTCTGCCTTCAGTTGCTCTAGCGCCTGGGAATACTCTGCCCGCATCGGTTCGAGGTTCTCGTTGAGCACTTTAAGGTAAGTCGGGTCTTTTTCGAGAATAAACTGCGGGTTTGCGCCCGTCTGCTGAGCCAACTGTTGGGCCCTTTGCTTAATGGCAGGCCCAATTTGTTGGGCAATAGCCTCTTTAAGCTGTTTAAGTTCCTGTTGGAACTGCCCCACCAACTGCGCCATCTTTTGCAGGCGAGCGCTCGCTTTTTTTCGGCCCAACTCGTCCAAAAAGGTCATGACGCGGGTCATTTCAGAAGCAGGACCAAAATCCATCAGTTGAATGCGTGCCAGCAGGGTGTCGGCAGCCCCCAGACACCACACGGAAAAATCGGCCTTACTCAGCGCCTTTTCCTGCGTCTTTAAAACAGGTTCCCACGACTCTTCGGCACCAGCGAGGGCCTGGGCACAAGCGGCCTTGCCTGCAGTCGCAATTTCCTTGCGGCGCAATTCTTCTTTATCGACCGTGAGGCCTTCGGATTTTTCCATCGCCAATTCTAAGGCGGATTTGATGAATGCCATGGGTTACATGCCTCCGTTACAACAAATAATTTGCACAAAAAATAGCCCAGCCCCGACTAAAGGGCAAGGGGGTTCAACCCTTCGGGTCCCACCCACCCGTTCAGCCGAATATCATGAGCCTCGCGGGGAACTTCTTCAACCAAGCTTTCCTGCCAGCCCACCCCCCAGGCCAACACCCCTGGCAAAAGTGAGGCTAAAAAGCGGTCATAAAAGCCCTTTCCCCGCCCTAAACGCCCCCCATGACGATCAAAGGCTAAACCCGGCACCAAAACTAAGCTACGGGGCACCTCTCCCGGCGGCCAAAGTGACGACTCTGGCAAGGGTTCACGAATTCCCCAGGGGGGCACACGGTTCAGCTGTGACCACCTCGTCACTTCGTGAAAAATCAAATTGACACCCGAAACCCGGGGTAAGGCCAGGCGCCCCTGCCTTAAAACCAAGCCCCAAAACTCTTCGAGGTTGGGTTCTTCGCCCAACGAGGCAAAGCCCAGCACCCAAGGCCGCTGAGAAGCAAGCCACAGCTGACGAAGGTTTTGACACAACTTAACCTCTTGCTGTTCCCGTTCAAGGGGCCCCAGGGCCCGCAACCGTGCTTTTTGTTGCTGGCGAAGTTCATTTTTTAAGCTGTCACTCATGAAGCTTTTTGTCGCCGGTTTACCACTAAGCTTGAAACAAAACTTAAGGCGATCAGAGCAAAACCCAAGGTTCCCGAAACGATTTCGGGTACCTCTACCCCGGCCGCCCCCAAGAACAAAATCAAAGCTAAGGCGCCTATAGCCCAAAAAGCCCCATGCTCTAGGTATCGGAACGAGGTCAGAGTCCCTGCATCGACCATTTGAATGGTGAGCGACCTGACAAAAAAGGCACCTATGCCCAAGCCCAACGCCATGAGGAACAGGCTGTTGGTTATGGCAAACGCCCCAATGACCCCATCAAACGAAAACGAAGCATCGAGAACTTCGAGGTAAACAAACGAAGCCCAGCCCGCCATCAAAAGCTTTCGTTCACCGCCTTGGAGCGCACTCCCTATTCCCTCGACCACCACATAAACCACCACCCCGGCCAAGGCCGAGACGACAAACCCCAGCTGATGAGCCACCTCCACCTGCCCCAAGGTGAGCAAAATAACAACGAGCGTAATGGCCACGGTAACACCTTCAAGCCGCCCAGCCAGGCCAAAAAGCCTTTCGAGGGGAGCCAACCAATGCAAGGTTTTTTCTTGGTCAAAGAAAAATCGGGTAAACACTAGCAGTAAAAAGGCGCCACCGAAGCCATCAATCAGCACGTGCTGGTTGACAAGAATTTGGGCAAATTCTTGGGGCTTTTGCCAGGCCATGACCAGAACAGCCCCCCACGGGAGGGCACTTACCACCCCCACGATCAACAGAGGAAACACCAAGCGCATACCAAAGACCGCAATCAAAACCCCGACGGTCAAAAAGAACTTTCGCCAAAAGGGATTCATGGATTTTAAGATGCGGGCATTGACAACCGCGTTGTCAAACGACAGCGAGGTTTCAAGCACGCCGAGAATCAGCGCTGTCACCAGAGCCTCCCCACCAGCGGCCCAAGAGCCGCCAGTGGTTAACCCTAGGGCAAAGGCCCCGGCTAAAGCCACCACACTAAAAATTGTACTGCCGCCGAAATACCGCCAAAACTTCACCATTTGCTCCTTAGTGTTCGTGATAAGGGGGGTCTTGAAAGGTTAACTGGGGGTCCACCTCGACACTCCCAAGGGTAAACAATATCTGCAGGTTGACCAGGTGCTGACCGTACTCGATCCAACACTGGCCAAGATCCACACGCCTTCCATTGATTTGTAAGCCATAAAAGCCATTAGGCAAGCGAAACCCACGGACGTCTTTAACCCACAAGGTTACCTCTGGTCCGGGACCGCGAACCTCTACCCAGCCTGAATCCCAAACCAGACGATCACACAACGCCACGTCGAGCACGGTAAGCCCCGGCCAAGGACGGCTTGAGGGAACAGACCTTGCCTCCGAATCGGCTAGCAACGGGCTGGCCAGGACAAGGCACCCTAGCAAGACCCAGCTCGGCACCGAGTTCATGGCGTTCCCTTCAAGGTCACGGGCAAGCCGTGGCGGGCCAAATCTTTCAAAAGGATCTCCCAGGCTTCTTTTTCTTGATCGGGCTGAGTCAAAAACTCGTGGGTTGCCCCTTTCAACCAATAGGACTCAAACCCAGGGAATTCTTTTTCGACCCACGGCACATCGTAGGCCCCGTCGACCACACTATCGTTGGTCCCTTGGTAGACAGACCCCTGGGGAACTCTCCAGGGCCGCCAATGATTTTTCCGAGCATTCCAAGCCTGTAAGGCGGCAAACCAATGGGTGGGAAAGCTCGTAATACTCAGGTAATCTTCGGGGGCCACCACCGGGGGCAGGCTAGGCACGAACCAACCGATGAGAAAAAAGCCAATGCCTTCCCAGGTATACCAGGTGGGGTGAATCAGCGGTGCCGCCAAAATGGTTCGGTCGGCGATCAGCGCCGGGCGGCGGTGATAATAGTCGATAACAGCGGAGCCGCCTAACGAATGAGCAACGATGACCCATGGGCGGGGAAAGACTTTTGGGTAGCGGGCCGCCCAGGCCAACCAATCCCTGACGGCGTCCCCATAGCGGCTCCAGACATCGACATCGGCGCGCGGGCCTTGCGACATTCCGTGACCAGGAAGGTCAAGGGCGGTTACCGTCCACGCTTGCTTTAAAAAGACCCCGTCAATTCCCGCGAAGGTCAGCGAGTTGGCTAAGTACCCGTGAAGCTGAAAGAGTGTACCCCGAGGTTTCTCGGGAACCTGAAAAACATTCATCCCCAAAAAACGCCCGTCCGAAGGCAGGGTGAGTACAGTCTGTGTGTACGAAATATCCTTTAGGCGGCTTTTCCACTGCTTCAAATAGGCCTGGACGGCGGGACCTACCGTTTGAGGTGGAGAAGGTCCCAGAATTGCCGGTTGAGCTTGCATTAACAAATCCCACCGTAACGGCGCCGACGGATCAGTAGGCGTACCAGCACACGAAAGGCACAAACAGGCCGTACCTAGGGCGCCCAGCGTGGCCAGAGGACGAAGAAGTCGAATCATAAGGGGATTTTATCACACTCCTCTTGCATAAAAATCAAAATCTATTGCATAAAGATACATAACCTTAGAAACAAGCACAAAACCTAGGAGGCCGCGATGAAACCCTCTCCGTTAAAAGGCCGGTCCTGCCTCATGATGGCAGACCTTTCTACCGCTGAAATTCGGTATCTTCTCGATTTGGCTCACGAGGTCAAACGCCAAAAAAAAGAGGGTCTGGTCACACAGCGCTTTCAAGGCAAAACCCTTGCCATGATCTTTGAAAAACCCTCGACCCGCACCCGGGCCGCCTTCGAAACCGCCTTTGCCGAAGAAGGGGGACACCCTGTCTTTTTGTCAAAAGACGACATTCAGCTCGGACACAAAGAATCGATTGAAGACACTGCCCGTGTCTTGGGACGGATGTTTGACGCGATCATGTTTCGAGGCTTTCAGCAAACCACGGTAGAAACGCTTGCCTCCTTTAGCGGCGTTCCGGTCTACAACGGCCTTACCGACATGGCCCACCCCACCCAAGTCCTAGCCGACCTTATGACCCTCGAAGAGGCCTGGGGAGGCAAACTTCAGGGCAAAACCCTGGTCTACTGCGGTGATGGTCGCAACAACATGAGCCATACCCTCATGGTCGGCGCCGCCCGCATGGGAATGAAATTTGTTATCGCGGCCCCCGAAGTTTTGTACCCCGCCGAAGAGGACGTAGAGTTCTGCCGTGAAATCGCCAGCCAAGAGGGCACAGAGCTCGTGATTACCAGTGACCTTAAAGCCGCCGTCAAAGGGGCCGACGCCGTCTACACTGATGTTTGGGCTTCGATGGGCGAAGAAACACTGCTCCACCTGCGTCGGCAGATTCTTCAGCCTTACCAGGTCAACGCCGAGGTTATGCGTGCCACCGGTAAGCCCGAGGCAATCTTTTTACACTGTCTGCCTGCCGTCAAGGGCGAAGAAGTCACTTCTGACGTCATCGAGGGGCCGCAAAGCCGCGTGTGGGATCAAGCCGAAAATCGCAAGCACACCATCAAGGCGTTGATGTTGGCCACCTTGGTGTAAAGACGCTGGAGCCGGGGCTGGCCCCCGGTTGTGAAATATAGTATATTTTCCATATTATCACCGTTTTCAAGCAGGAGTCATTCATGAAAATTTTGTCCTGGGGATCTGGTCTTCTTACCCTTCTCGCCTTCGGCTTTCTTTCGTGCGCCCCCCAAGTCTCGGCTCAAGAAGCCACCGCTGTCCCTAGCCCTACCCCGCCTACCGCAACGGATGCGCCCCTGGTTGCCCCGGTTCAAGAAAATCCTTTAGCCAGCGTGATGGATTCCATGGGTCTTCAGCGAGTTCAAGGGAACCCCGAACTGCTAGACTTTACGGCGACCACCCTGGCGGGCAAGAGTGTTAAGCTCAGCGACTACAAAGGCAAGATCATCTTTTTAAACTTTTGGGCGACGTGGTGCCCCCCTTGCCGGGCCGAAATGCCCACCATTGAAAAGCTCTGGAAAAAGCTTGGCAATAACAAAGACTTTGTATGGCTGGCGGTAGACGCCCAAGAAAACCCCGCTGTGGTGAAAGCCTTTATTCAAAAGACAGGGTATACCTTTCCCGTTCTGTTAGACACCACCGGTCAAGGGGGCTCCGAATACGGGGTACAAGCCATTCCTACCACCTATGTGATCGACAAAACCGGTCATGTTCTGGGGGGCCGTGCCGGGGGCAAAGAATGGGATACCCCCGAAGTTCTTCAGGGTATCGAGAAACTCTTAGCCCAAAAGCCTTAAAACCAGCCGCATGAAAGACCTCACCTACGATACCAAAGACCGAATCTGCGCTCTGGCAACCCCGTGGGGTATGGCCGCCTTTGCCGTTCTGCGCTGTACGGGTGAGGGCTGTATCGAGGCCCTGGCCCCGTTCTTCACCGCTTCACAGCGCTTGCTTCAAGCACCCGGAGGTTCGGCCCTTGTAGGCTGGCTTAAGGACGAGAGCGGTGAAAAGCTCGATCAAGTTGTAGCTACCGTTTGGCGGGCACCTCATTCGTATACGGGACAAGACTCGGTGGAACTGACCTGTCACGGCTCGATGGCCGTGGTGAAGCGTGTTCTCGACGAGCTGACTCGGACGGCCTTTAGGCCCGCTGGGCCTGGCGAATTTACCTTACGGGCCTTTTTAGCGGGCAAGCTTGACTTAACCAGAGCCGAAGCTGTTCATGAGCTCGTGGCCTCGAAAACCGATGCGGCCCGAGCAGGGGCCCTTCATCGTCTGGGGGGGAGCGTCGAAACACGACTTCGCCAGTTCCGAACCCAGCTGATGGATGTCATGGCCGCTGTCAATATTCAACTCGACTATGCCGAAGATGAGGCCGATACTCCGGAGCCTCCGTACGCCCTTCTCGACAACCTGATCAACGGCCTTGAAATGCTTTCGGATAGCTGGAAAACGGGCCGAGTTTACCAAGAGGGGCTCAAAATCGTTTTGGCAGGAAAAACCAATGCGGGAAAATCGAGCCTTTTTAACGCCTTTTTGAAAGAAGACCGGTCGATTGTTTCGGACGAGCACGGTACCACCCGCGATTTTATCGAAGCCTGGGCCGACTTTGACGGCATCCCCGCCCGCCTTTTTGATACCGCCGGTCTGCGCGAAGCCGAAAATCGGGTAGAGCGCGAGGGCATACGACGCTCGCAAGACTTATTGACCAACAGTGATCTTGTTTTTTATCTCGCTGACGGGACCCAAGGCCTGAGTGAGGACGATACAGAAATCTTGGCGCAGAGGGAGCAATCTTCGGTTCCCTGGGCGCTCTTGTGGACGAAAAGCGACTTAAGCGACGCTTTACCGGCCCCGGCTGGGTGGCTAGGAGTCTCGGCGGTCACCGGTCAAGGTTTAGTTGAGCTGGCCACCTGGGTTAAAACACAAGCCTTACCCGAAGGGAGCGCTCCCGACGCTGTCGTTATCGACTCAGTTCGTCAAAAACAGCTTTTAGACCGGGCCGTCAGTGCCTTAAAAGCGGTGCATACAGGGCTTGAGGCTGGCTTTCCTGTAGACATGGTTGCCCTGGACGTTCAAGACGCCCTTCAGGCCCTGGGCGAGATTGTGGGTGAGGTGACCAATGCGGACATCCTCAATCATATGTTTGGCAATTTTTGTGTGGGGAAATGATTACCCTTGGGCGATAATCTCGTAAGCCCGGCCTTTATCGGTCGGTTCCATGTCTCCAGGCATCTTTGAGGCCCCCAGGGCACTGCCAACCATATAGAGGGCACAGTGCAAATAGCTGGACTGGCAAAACTTTTCTTTTACCGCCGCCGCTTCTTGAGGTTTGTTGGCCAAGAGGCCACTGAACACCGAGCAGGTATTCAGGAATTCGCAGGTCTCCATGCGTGTCTCCCGTGGGTACCCCTTAACAATACCAGAACCTTGCTGACTTGACCAGCACCTTTTTACACTCATGAGCCTTGGAACGGAACTCTCATGAGTGTAGCGACCTCGTTTTTGTAGACCTGGGCTGTTTGTCTTACTAATAGAAGCAGGGAACAATACTTAACAAAGACAGGCAGATTATGGTAAATTTCTGCTCCGGCTGGCTCCCCCGAGCTTGGTCACGAAAAGGAAAAACCTGTGGATTTTGATGCGGTAGTTGTTGGTGGCGGTCATGCGGGCATTGAGGCGGGGCTAGCCATCGCTCGAATGGGCTTTTCAACCTTGCTGATTACCCAAAGCTTGGACACTATTGGCCGTATGAGCTGTAACCCTGCCGTCGGCGGGCTGGCCAAGGGCAATATGGTACGCGAGATCGATGCCTTGGGCGGCGAGATGGGGCGTTTGATCGACAAAACGATGATACAGTTCCGTGTCCTTAACCGCTCGCGGGGCCCCGCCGTGCAAGCCCCCCGGGCCCAGGCTGACAAGCTGGCCTACGCGGTCGAAGCTCGAAAAACCCTCGAAAATCAACCCGGTTTGACGCTTTTCATGGATACCGTTACCGATTTTCTTCTTGATTCCTCCGGTGGAGCCGTTACAGGCGTCGTCACAGAACGCGGAAAAAAGTTTACCTGCCGTACTGTCGTTTTAACCACGGGAACCTTTCTTGCCGGAAAGCTCTTTATTGGTGAATGGTCAGGACCAGGCGGCAGGTTGGGCGAAATGGCGGCCTATGGGCTTGACCGCCGGTTGCGTGAGCTAGGCTTTAAGGTGGGTCGGCTTAAAACAGGCACCCCAGCCCGGGTAAAGCGTTCCAGCTTAGATTTTTCGAAAATGGAACCGCAATTTGGCGATGACGATATCGTTCCCTTTTCGTTTGGACAACTCAAGGTTGATCGTCAACAGCTCCCCTGTTATGTCACCTATACCAACGACGAAACTCACCAGGTGCTCCGCGACAATATGCACCGTAGCCCCCTGTACAGCGGAAAGATTGTCGGCAACGGCCCCCGCTACTGCCCCAGCATCGAAGATAAAGTCGTTAAGTTCCCTGATCGGGAACGCCATCAGGTGTTTATTGAACCCGAGGGCTTGTATACCGACGAAATGTACCTCAACGGTATTTCAAGCTCGATGCCCGAAGATGTTCAAGAACGTTACATTCACACCATTTCTGGTCTAGAAAACGCGGTGATCGTCCGCCCGGGCTACGCCGTCGAATACGATTACATGGACCCCAGCCAGCTGTACCCCAGCCTTGAAACCAAGCGTCTGGCCAATTTGTTCGTCGCCGGTCAGACCAACGGAACCTCGGGGTACGAGGAGGCCGCCGCTCAAGGGCTCATGGCTGGAATCAATGCCGCCCTCAAGATGCGGGGTGAGCCGCCCCTGGTTTTGTCGCGAACCGAAGCGTATATTGGCGTTCTTATTGATGACCTGGTCACCCTGGGAACCGAAGAACCCTACCGGATGTTCACTAGCCGTGCCGAACACCGGTTAAACCTGCGTCATGACAGTTGTGACCGTCGGCTAACCGAAAAAGGCTATCGTATCGGCTTAGTGGACGAAAGCGCCTGGCAAAGCTTTTTGCACAAAAAGCAAACCATTGAAGCCCTCAAAGATAGCCTTAAAGCTCGTCGCGTCACGCCCAAAGACGCTGTGCTGTGCCCCGTCTTGGGCGCACACCTGGGGGATACCTTTTACCAAAGCCTAAAAGACCCCACGGTTGATTTTCAGTCGTTAACTTCTGCGGACCCCACTCTAACCCAAAACGCCCCTGAGTCTTGGTTGAGTCTGGCAGAACTGGATATTAAATACGAGGGCTACATTGGGCGGCAACAGCTTCAAGTCGAACGCTTTGAACGCCTAGAAAACCTCTCGATTCCCGAGAACTTCAATTACGACGCCCTGGCCGGGATCTCGCGGGAGAGCCGTGAAAAGTTCAAGAAAATTCGCCCCCTCTCGGTCGGTCAAGCCGGACGAATTTCGGGGGTAAGAACCAGCGATTTAGCGGTTTTGATGCTTACCCTAAAAAAATAGTGGTGAAATTCACAAACCTGAGGTAAATTGTAACTATGAAAAAGTTACAGTTGGCGCAAACGCTCAATCACAACCGTTTAGACGATGTCTGGCGGTTTATCTACGAAACCCTAGCCTCGTGGCTCCCCGTTGGCCGCCTTGAGGATCTTCACCGACTGTACGACCATACGATTGCCTTGTACCAAGGGGAAATTCCCGGGTACCAGGCCTGTAAAACCGAGTATCACAACCTGCGGCATACGATTGATGTCACCGTAGCCACCGTTCGCCTCATTGATGGCTATAACTTAGAACACTCCCCTTTGGGCGAAGAGCTGATCCGTGAAACCTGTGAGGCGGCTCTGCTCCATGACGTGGGCTACATTCAAGAAAGTTCCGATACCGAAGGCACGGGAGCCAAATACACAAAAACCCACGTAGCTCGCGGGGTGGCTTACCTTGCCACCTATGCCAAGGTTCTGGGGCTCGAACCGCATGAACGACGAGGCCGACTGATCTGGGGAACAGACTTAGCAAAACCTTGGACTTCGATAGGATTTTCTAGCGATCTTGAAGAAAAATCAGCCGCCTTGTTAGCCACCGGAGACCTTTTAGGCCAGATGGCCGATCGCGCTTACCTCGAAAAGCTTCTTTTCTTGTACTACGAATTCCGTGAAGCGGGCTTTTCGGACTACCAGACCGAATTTGACATGCTAAAAAAAACCCTAGGCTTTTTTGATGTGATACAAAAGCGCCTCGACACGACTTTATCGTCAGTGTACAACCTCGCCACGGCGCACTTCCGCACCCGTTTAGGACTTGAGGCCAACCTCTATACAGAATCGATCGAGGGGCAAAAGTCGTACTTGAAAACGGTTATAGATGACACCGTCAAAAACTTTCGCCAAAAGTTGAAGAGGCTCGATTTAGAGAAAGCCCCCGCGCCGGCTTTTATGCTGTCGTCGATGACAACGAGGTAAACCTCAATGCCGCAAAACGGCGGCATGAGGCAATAATTCTGCGATCGTAACTTCGATTTCAGGAACCTTTTTACCCGAGCTGACAGTTCTCCTCATCTTCCCACCAATTTTCTATCACCAGATCTTTTATTCTTGTGAATTCCTTTGTATTTCGTGTAACCAAAATTCCTTCATGAAACTTGGCACTTGAGGCAACAAGGAGGTCATTCGGCCCTACGACTTTTCCCTGTTCTTCGGTCTGCTGCCGTATGGCAGCGTATTCGTAACAAACGGTTTCATCAAAGGGGACTACTTCAAATGGCTCTAGAAACTGCTCCAGCTTTTCCAGCGATTTCTGCGGGGTTTTACTTTTGTAGGCACCAAGGAGAAGTTCAGCTTTGACTACTGATGGAATTTTTATGTCGATCGGCGAAGTTGAAAGAATTTTCTTCCGTATAGACTCCGAGGAACCCTTCAGAAAGTAGATGCAAGTGTCCGAATCGAGAAAATACATTACAGGGTCTCGCGTGGGCTATCACTTTGAAATCTAGGTTGATCAGGTCGTACGAACGATTCGTCGGAAATTGACCCAAAGAGATCCTCGTAGCCCTTGGGGTAGATAGGATCGACCTTTGATCGTAGCTGGTCCGCCACCCACTTGGAAATTGATACATGTTGTCGTGAAGCTGCGCTTTCGATCTTTTTCAAGGTGACCTCATCAATGTAGAGCGAAATTTGAGGCATGATGACTCCTAGATCGAGAATAGACATGACACAATTTCTCGTCAAGTATAATGACAAGTATATTATTATACTCCGTTCTCGAGTCGAGTTCACGCTTCGCTGTTGAAGAAAATCCCTATTCCCTCGGTGTCATTGTTATCAGTGACGTAAGTCGTCGTTGTGCGGCCAGAGGCAAGAGAGAGATTGTCGAACGTATCATTTTGCAGTATTCTATACGTATCATGGACAAGAAACTAACATTGAAGCTTGATGAGGCTGTGATCGACAGGGCAAAGGAATACGCAGAACTCAATCATGAGAGCGTGTCTGGACTGGTGGAAAGATTCTTGAAGACTCTGACAGCTGCAAAGACAGAACGTGAAATCGGAAAGAGTTCACTCGTCGCTGAGCTTTCGGGCCTCATTGTCATTCCTGAAGGTTACGACGAACGAGAGGACTATCGTCTTTCGAAAGCTAGTCGATACAATGGCTAAATGCGTATTTGTAGATTCTGATGTTCTCATCGATGTATTCTCTGCGCGAAAGCCGTTCTATGATGATTCTGCCTACCTCCTTGAATTGGCAGAGTACGGGGTTTTCCTGGCTTTCACCTCACCATTAGTTATAGCAAACGTTTACTATGTTCTGCAGAAATTCTCGAACAAAGAGGTCGCCTTCAGTTCCATTAGAAAAGTCCGTACATTTATTGGCGTTGTCGACATGAATCAAAGAATTGTGGACAGAGCCCTCAATTCTTCCTTTTCAGATTTTGAGGATGCGTTGCAAATCTACTCCGCCGAGAACGCAGTCATGGATATCATTGTCACAAGAAATGTCGAACATTTCAGGACCTCTAATTTGAGCGTAATGACCCCTAAAGAGGCGTTAAGCGTTTTGGAAAAGTAAAAGATTCGTGGTCGTCCAACATTGAGAGCTTTTGAGCTATGCCATCAAACAAGTCGAACAGAGCAAGCCCGATCGCGAGTAGCGCACGTTTTTTCGTTTATGGGAAAATCGACGAACCGGGTGTATTTAAGAACAATAGGGCAAAGCCGGACGGATTTCAGTGTTGGCTTAATGAACTTGGTGTACAATTTCTTTCGCTTCGGATACCTGCAAAGGGCGTGGTCTACCCGCTGGGATAGAGGGGACTACAAAAAGTTGGTAAATAGGGGGGAAATACCTATTTGGGCATTCACAAGTGCGAAATAATGAACTTTTTTTCAATTTTTTGAAAATTCAAAAATCTGACCGTGGAATAGTTTCTTTTTTAGAGGTGCCCTTTAGTAGCTATGAGAACCTATGAAACGATTAAGTATAGAAATGTAGCTGTAATAGCGGTTTTTGGTTCAGGAGGATTTATTTTTCTCTATGGGTTGAGAAGCCTTGTAACTAACCAGCCTTTGGATTGGATAAATGATTTAAAGCCAAATGAATTATCAGTTTTTAATATGGGATTTAGTATGAAAACTAATAGATAAAGAGGCGAAAAATATTATGAATAAACTAATTTCGAATATAATTATTTTCTCTGTTTTATTTTTAGTAATTTATATGTCATTTTCATTTACGTTTAAAGGTTCAAAATCTAGAATTCTTCGAAGGGAAGATAATGAAAAACAAGAAACGTTAGACTCTAATAAAATGAAAAATCTTGATATTTTTATTCGCATAGTTGGCGTTATAATGTTGATTGTGTTATTTGGAGGTAGTGGCGTAATTTGGTTTTTTCATTTGTATTAGAATATCTACCAATATTTCTTGGCTTGACTGGTAATGGGGTATCTGATAGGGAAAATTGCAATTCACATAGCCAGAAAATTTAATGGTAGGCAGAGAAATATTTCCGGAACGCATTTTCGGGCACGAGGTTACTTTGTGTCAACTGTTGGGCAAGACGAGCTGATTTCGCGAGTACAACATCGGGAGCCAAGATGAAGTCCGCTCGTGAGTGGCTAACAAAATAACTACCTTCGGCGGATTCAGTTAAAATATGCCACCACCTTTGATGGCGGTATAAGACGAGAGAGCTGTATGAATTGAGGTATTTAAGAAGGGCTAAAAGGAGATAATGTAACCGTCAATTTAAGCCATCTTGAATCGTAGTGTAGGCTTGTTCGTAAGGAGATTTCCTATGCGAAACAAGCGTCTAAGCGTGCAGGAATGGCAGGCTATTTTAGATCATCAAAAAGATACCAAGCAAAATGATACCGAGTGGGCTCAGTCCCAAGGTGTCAGCGTTGCCAGCTTGCGGAAATGGAGGATGAAACTTAAACAGGTTCAGACGCCGTCACAGGCTAGCCTCGTCGAAGTACCCACACTTTCAAGCAATCAGTCATTAGCCCTGCGAATTATTCTTCCGAACGGGATAGCGCTAGAACTTCAGCCTAATTATCCGTTTTCATCAGTTGCCGCTCTTGTTGAGCATTTGAAACGCCTATGATACCCGATCTGAGTCAGGTCAGGGTCTTTGTTCGTCCTGGCATCACCGATATGAGAAAGCAAATCTCCGGCCTAGCGGCTCTGGTTCGTGACAGTC
>DAIDHT010000012.1:0-31584 GCA_027451945.1 Spirochaetales bacterium | reverse complement strand
ACAGAGGGGACTACAAAAAGTTGGTAAATAGGGGGGGAATGCCAATTTTGTCGTTCACAAGTGTGAAATAATGGAGATTTCGTCAATTTTTCGAAAATTCAAAAATCTGACCGTGGAATTGTTTCTTTTTTAGAGGTGCCCTAGGGGAACTTGAGTATTACCTATGTATGCTTTTCCTGTTGTAAACACAGACTGTTGCCCATTATAAAAAGCGGAACCAGGCAAAAATGAAGCTACACGCAACGCTGTGAGGGGAAAAAGAACCGCGTCTGTCTGCCATTTGAGAAGTTGTGATGGGTTAAAAGGTGCAGCTAAGAGATCACTCAAATGCGCTCTATGAAACGGGTGTGTCAGATACGCTGGATCATCCGACCGTTCCCGTGCATCGGCATAGGTTTGATACGTCGACCAAAGCGCCGTATGCAATCCAAAATAGTGAAAATTATCTGAAAGATCATTAGAAACCTGCTGTCCTAAGTCGCTTGAGCCTAAGCCGTTAGCCTGAAGAAGATAACTTTCTGCTTCAGATGCGTTCATAACTGTCGACATTGTAGCCCCTTCTGAGCTATCAAACGCCCAAAGCGGCGCACCTTCAAGATTGAGGAATAACATCTTTGAAGTTTGTTGCAGAGTGCCATATTGAGCGGGGATAAATGAACTTAAATCAGCGCCCCAAAATCCGGCAAACGAAAGACCAGTAGCTTCTAAAACTTGTGTGCGAGTCAAGCTATCCTTGTTGGGGGTAGGCTTAACAGGATTCTGGTCAATCGCCCATATCGAAAAATTCCCTACTAGTAATAGCAAAATTAAAATTAAAACTTTTTTCTGCATTGCTGCTTTCCTTATAGGCATAACTTCGTTTTTCTTGGAAAGCATCTATTTTTCAAGTTGAGCGCTAGGATTTGCCAAAGGACTCAGCGCTAAGCCCAAAACAAATGCACCAATTGAAGAAAATAGAACTACAGAATTTGTCTTTACGTTTCCATTCTGCCATTCATTCACCGACGGTCCAAACGTAGCAATTGTTCCTATCAGCCCCACTAGAACGGCTGCCCCCGTGACTCCCGTTATAATGTCATTGCGTTGAGAAATCTTCCATATCTGAGGTTGGCTCGTTGCATTGACTTTAAATTGAAACGGCTCGTTGCTATCTCCATAGTTAGCTTGCAGCGTGTGAACGCCGGGTACCATGTTTAAGGTAACAGGAGTATAACCGAGCAAAGTAAGTTTTGAGACGTTTTGTATTTTTCTGATCCCAAAATTGTCAATAGATTCATATACGATGGAACCTACCTTTGTATTATCACCTGAAGCTCCAAGCGCTTGCTCTTCAACCGAATAGATCGGTATAGGTCTATCCGAAACTATTTTCACTTTTGCTTGGCCACTAGATTGGCCAAAACAAAAAGTGGCTAACGACGCAAATAGAATTTCTAACCATATTTTTCGCACTTGCTCCTCCATTTGATACGAAATCAATCTAATTTACTCTATGTTTAACGAGGTTGCAGAACAATATCACCTCGGTTCCTTATAGGCCTAATTCGAACAAAACTTTCGATCCAGTTAAAAAGTCCAGCCGATTAAATGTCGGTATGATAATTGAAAGCATCTTAGTTCATCCGAGTTTCTTAAATTGTTTGCGAGATTATAGCGGAATTGAAAAATTTATTTGAATAACCGACGCTCCAGAGGCTGTAGAATAGTAAGATTGAGGTACTCCAGAGGAAAGCAGGTAGTTGGAAAATATACCTAAGGCATCCAACCAGAAATGATCAAATACTGATTCTGCAAGTCCGCCGTCGTCGTAACCATTTTGAAACCAAAGTGCCATAAGATACCTGCCTACGAATGCAGTACCTAACAGAACCGGGCTTGTAAATCCATTTGCTGTAAGATCGCCAGGAATATGATAGGCCGCAAAAGTTGCCGCCTCAACCAATCGAGCTGGCACTACTCCCAGAGATACTTTCCATTCTTCATATTCCGTCCCACGCGTCAACGCCTCCTCTCCTATGGCAGTAGGAAGTATCAGTGCGGCTGTATACAATGCCGCATAGCCTACCAAAGCATATATAGGAACCTGAGTGTTGCCGATATAGGCTTTCCCAGTAGAAAAGACGGAGTTTTGTCCATTGTAAAATGGCATTTCAGGAATAAATGCAGCCACGTGAATTGCTGTGAGAGGTAGAAGAACCGCATCCGTCTGCCATTTGAGAAGTTGTGATGGGTTAAAAGGTGCAGCTAAGAGATCACTCAAATGCGCTCGATGAAACGGGTGTGTCAGATACGCTGGATCATCGGACCGTTCCCGTGCATCGGCATAGGTTTGATACGTCGACCAAAACGCCGTATGCCATCCAAAATAGTGAAAGTTATCTGAAAGGTCATTGGAAATTTGCTGTCCCAGGTCGCTTGAGCCTAAGCCGTTAGCCTGAAGAAGATAACCTTCTGCTTCCGAAGCGTTTATTACTGATGACAACATGGCACCTTCTGAGCTATCAAAAGACCAAAGTGGTGCACCTTCAAGATTCATAAAAAACAGCTTTGAAGTTTGTTGCAAAGTGCCATATTGAGCGGGGATAAATGAACTTAAATCATCCCCCAAAAACCCTGAAAAAGAAAGGCCTGTAGCCTCTAAGACTTGAGCGCGAGTCAAGCTATCCTTGTTGGGGGTAGGCTTAACAGGATTCAGACCAATCGCCCAAATGGGGGTACCAATTCCGCAAATAAAAACAAGACTCAACCAAATGAATGCTTTTTTCATAATAATCACCAACGGTAGCCTTTTTTTTACCTTAGTTCATTTCAAATTTCATGTCAAGATCGATTCATTGAATAATGACGTAGTCTCCGGTCCTGTAATGTTCAATACATGGGGCTCCCAATCTTTTGAATCGCTTTGGAGGTTTTACCTGTCGTTTAGGTGCAACGCACTGCCGAAGTGCAACACACTGAGCAGGTGCGACCACCTAAAGGAGCCATGATGGACCTCAGCCACCCCCACGACAAGTTTTTTAAGTCGTGGTTTTCAGAACCGGAACACCTGACCGAATTGCTGAAAGTTGTTTTGCCCCCTACCCTGCTTACTCACCTCGACTGGGCGACTCTAGCCGTTCAGGATGGCACCTTCGTGGATGAAGAACACAAAGAACATTTCTCGGACTTGGCAGCTACGGTGTTATTTTCGGGTCAAAGTGCTAGTCTGCCTCTTCAGTTGTACTTTTTGATCGAGCACAAATCTTACAACGACTGCAATACCTAACTTACCCCTTTGACCCGAGACAGCTGCGGCTTTTTGGGCTATGAAATACTCCCGAACCCAAGTAAACTTAGTTCTAGAGGCGTTGGATCGGCTCGTCAAAACCTTGGGGCATGCCTTTCTCCACATCCCTGACTTTAGGTCACTAAGGTTGTATCTTGTTTCTAGCTCGATGCTAAGTGCAACCGATCTGATTGACCATGTTAACAAGTGGATTACCGATTCGTTTTTGAAGGAGGACATCATGACTACGGCTCAGGCACTAATTCAAGAAGGACGCAAAGAAGCCGCAAGAGAGGGTGAAGCCCGCTTGCAGGCCGAGAAACGTCTGATGGCCAAAAAGCTCTTGGACCTGGGGCTAACGGTTGACCAGGTCGTTCAAACCACGGGGCTTAGCACAGATGAAATAGAGAACCTGCAACGATAACAACGCCTAAAGAGCACTAACCTGTTCAATTTTTAACAGGTTAACTCTTCAACAGAACCTTGCTCCCGTGCAAAATTGGGGTTGTGACCGGCTTCCTGTACAAGATTTTCAATCCTAGAACGCTCTTATGCTTCGAAAAATCACGTTCGTGTCACAAAAGCGCGGAGTTGCAATCACGATTTGGCTGTAACTGTGACTTGAAATGAAAAGGTTTTCGGCTATTTACAGCGCAGATTGAGTCACAAAACGGCGATGACGTAATCACGATGTCTCCCCCTTTTCAGGCTGTTCCCGTTTGCCCGAAAAAGGAGAAATTTTGCCGTACAAGGCGCCAACCTGTTCGATTTTTAACAGGTTGAGCAGTGACTTTCTCTACCAAGAAAGCTCTTGACAGCTGGTGGGTGCTTTCCATAAGCACAAAAAAAACGGCGAACTTGGCAACGACGGTCTAAGCCAATTTTGGGCGCGAACAGCGGCGGTTGTAAATCCCAAACGCGATTCAGGTCAGGTTGCCAGTAAAGTCGCGGACACGAGGGGAGTGGTCGGTTCAGGATTGAGGAATAGGCGGCCCACGGACCTCGTGTGAGGCCGATTGTTGCAGGACCGCCCATTCGATGATTAAGTGCCTTTTGTTGAACAGCATCCAGCCAAAAACTAGGACGCTGAGGAACAGTACAAGTGCGACCAAGACTAAAGGACGAGTCAGTTTCAAATCCCCAGAAATGTCCCCGATATTCGTTGCGGCGGTTCTTACTGCTATTATTCGCGCCCAAAAGAATGCCAGATGCTGGTTCTGGTCGAAGCCGCCCAGTATTTTGCGTCCATAGCCGGAACGTGTTGCTGTGTCATACATCCTCCGAGAAATTTCAACGCAAGAAATAAGCCAAGAAACGATGATCCATACAACTTTCCCAACATTTAGTAAGCGAGAAGAAAATTCTCGCGCCACCTATCCGCGTTGCGGTTTCAGACAGACCACGACGGTCCTCCTCCGAATTAACATGACATGTGGCAAGTTTCCTGCTTCGGTAGTATGCGTCCAGCCGACATCCTTTAGGACGGTGGACGCCTGGTAGCCAAGTAACCGCCGAAACACCGCCGCTGACGCAGAATCCAAAACTCGTACCAACTCGACCAACCGGGTCTTATCGGCCCATACTTGTTGAATCGTTGGATTATTCGTGCTAGCATATTGAATGCACATTCGTACGAGGAGATTATTCTTATGTCGACTTTGACCGTACGCCAGCTCGAAGACGAAATCTACCAGGACCTGAAAGCCCAAGCGGAATCGCACGGACGTTCGATGGAGTCCGAGGTGCGTGATATTCTCGCCCAGGCCGTCCGCGGCCGCAAATGGTGGCCTAGGTGGGTCAAGGCAACCGAGAACCTGAGAGGCGACGAACTGCCGATTCCTTCGCGTTCAGAAACACGAACTGTCGATCTGTCGTGATCGTCCTAGACACAAACCTCATCTCCGAAACCGTGCGCTTTGAACCTTCGCCGGCTGTCATGCAGTGGTTGCATGTTCAGACGGATGCTTTGGCTCTGACCTCCATCACCGTCGGGGAACTATTCACGGGAGTTCGGCTGCTTCCTCCAGGCAAGCGCCGGGATGGTTTGTTGGTATCCATTGAAGAGGTGCTGCTTCACCAAGCGATCATCCTTCCTTATGACGAGGTAGCGGCCAGAATCTACGCGGTGTTAAGAGAGAACTCCCGTGCCATCGGACGGGGGTTAAGTGTCGAGGACGGGATGATTGCCGCCATCTGCGCGGCACACGGTGCCGTCCTTGCGACCCGCAACGTATCCGATTTCGACTTCCTGCCGATCACGACCGTGAATCCCTGGGCAACCTGAACTGATAGGAACTGTTATCCCGGGGCAGAAGGCTCCCCTCGAATCGGTTCCCACTACCTTGGCAACGACGGTCCAAGCCAATTTTGGGCGCGACCAGCGGCGGTTGTTAATCCCAAACGCGATTCGGGTCAGGTAGCCAGTAAAGTCGCGGACACGAGGGGAGTGGTCGGTTCAGGATTGAGGAATAGGCGGCCCACGTACCTCGTGTGAGGCCGATTGTTTGTGGACCGCCCATTCGATGACTCCGGCCACCACCATGGTTCCGCCGCAGTTTGGGCAGAGGAGCGGGTCGACCTCGTAAACCTTTTTCAGCAGCACCGTCGGTGGGTTTCAGTTCGAACTCGTGGGCTTTGGTCCATCCTTCTGACCGGACTCGGCTGGAATAGATACCATACCGGTGCACCAACTGGGTCCTGCGGGGCGGAAGGTGAGCGACAAGCTGGTCGACGAACTCGAACCCTTTGAACGTCTCGACCTTTCCGTCGAAGAACCCATTAGCTCGGGTAAATAAGCTTCTCAAAAACTTTTTTTCTTTTAATGGGTCTCTACAAAATCCAGTTCTCTATTTGAATGCGCGGAATCCTGCCGAATTCCTTCACATTGTTCGTCACCAGTGTGAGGTTTCTAGCAAGTGCCATCGACCCAATGAAGGTATCGATTGTCCCAATCGGTGTGCCATTCATTTCAAGGAAATGTCTCACCTCGCCATATTTGTCGCAGTCACGTTGTTCAAACTCAATGATGTTGAATGGGAGAAGGAATTCCAACAAAGCACGATGGTTCTTCTGAGGGTCGAGACTCTTCTTACATCCGAATACCATCTCAGCCACGGAAAAGATTGAAACGAAGAGCTCACTCGGGTCTTTGCGCTTGATGTTATTCAAGACAATCGGTGATCGATTGTTTTTGGCGTAAATCAGGATATTGGTATCGAGAAGAAACATTTAGAATTGTTCTCTGGTGTCTTTGATGTCCATGCCTCTATCATTCATGAAATCATCAGTGAACTTTTCAAGAGAACCCTCAAAGATATCCCACAGTTTGTCTCGCTCGACTACCATCAAGACTCCATCAATTTTGTTGATATAGATCTCATCCCCAGTGAAACGATATTCCTTTGGTAGCCTGATTGCTTGACTTCTGCCCGTCATGAACGTCTTGGTTTTGACCATGGTAACCACCTTGATAGATATCATGGTACTACCATAGAATGAATTTGACAAGGTGGCTCCGCTCGAAGCTTTCACACGATAGAGGAACCACCAAATATCTATAGTGAAAGAGATTATGACTGATAGGAACTGGAGATGTATCGGAAATATGAATGGCCAAATCTGTGTAGCCTGTAAAGTGTTCCAAACGATCAAGACTTGAAATGAGCAGTGACTTTTTCTACCAAGAAAACTCTTGACAGCTGGTGGGTGCTTTCCTTAAGCTAAATTTAACGGCGATGGGGTTCCGCCTTTAACCGCTCACTTGAGCTGATGACTCCTGTTCAAACTTTCTTCTCAACGCCTTCTTGAGAACAAGAACAGGAGTATGTTTTGGTTTCTTCTTTATTCACATCCATTTCCAAGCTTTTTCTTTGCTTCTTTGGGGTAGCACCATGAATTACCTGGCCATTCTTCTAGGCGGTGGACTGGGTTCTTTGGCACGCTTTTTAATGTCAAAATGGGTTTTGTCTCAAACAGGGACAACATTTCCCTGGGGTACCCTGACCGTCAACCTCATCGGAGCCTTTGTTATTGGCTTTCTTACAGGTCTATTTGAGCGCTGGGCCATTCCTCCTCAACTTCGCCTCTTTCTCTTTGTAGGAATTTTGGGCGGCTTCACCACCTTTTCGACGTTTGGTCTAGAAACTTTTACGCTTTTTCGGCGCTCAGAATTCCTTTTAGCCTTAAGCAACTTTCTTTTGACGAACCTCGTGGGGTTTGTCTTAGTCGCCGCCGGATACTTTTCAGCGGGGGCCTTGATCAAATTGCTTAAAGGAATTTTGTAAGCCACCACAAGGAGGAACCGCTCTATGAAGCCGTCCTAAAAGCGCGCAAACTTGGTTTGGCAGGGGGATCGACTGCTTCATGTTGTGCGCTACCGGCATAAAGAATAGCCAAGGAGGAATTTATGGCTAAAATTTCTAAAGTCCACGCTCGAGAAATTCTCGACTCTCGGGGTAACCCCACCGTAGAAGTCGACATCACCTTAGAGGGAGGTGCCTTCGGAAGAGCGGCTGTTCCCTCGGGCGCCTCAACGGGCGAACATATCAGAATTGCCATTGACCCCGCCTCGAGTGGCTTTTACGAAGAAGGCCGGTACAACTTACGCACAGAAAAAAAACAGGCGACCTCCGAGGAGATGGTTGCTATGTACCGCTCCTGGGTACGTCAATACCCTATCGTTGTCTTAGAAGACGGATTGGCAGAAGATGACTGGGATGGCTGGAAGTTACTCAACCAAACTCTAGGCCAAGATGTTGAGCTGGTTGGCGATGACCTTTTTGTGACGAATGTCAAACGACTAGAACGCGGTATTCAAGAAGACTCGGCCAACGGCGTCTTAATTAAGCTCAATCAAATTGGCTCGTTGACAGAAACCGTCGATAGTTTTATTGCTGACCTGACGGTAGCAATGGGTACAGGGCACCTAAAAACTGGTGTGCCTGCACGCTCTGAACGAGTTGAAAAATACAATCAATTCCTTCGTATCGAAGAAGAGTTGGGGGACTCGACTGTTTACGCGGGACGAAAAGCTTTTGTTAGGCTCAAGGACTAAATTGTATGCCATCGCGCGATGGGTCTTTCGAGACGTTTCCTTGGAAGGTGGACGATATCGCTCAAGTGCCGCCGGAATGGCTTCCGGCAATGGACAAACTGGGTGAGCTTTCCTACATGGTATTTTGTCCTGGGGGCACTAGCAAGCTAAACAAAACGGTGCCCCGGTTTATTGGTTTCGATCACGTCAATCTGACGATCCTTGAACTCACCGAAACTGGGCCGCAGTCACGTATCTTTCCTTGGGAGCATATCCAAGCCTGGGAAACGGGCACAGAACTTCTCGTCTCGTGGGTGGCCTTTTATTACGACCAGGAATGGCACCAACTGGTGGCCCACGAACGGATGAGTATGGAGTATAACTCTGTTGGCCAAAGTTTATTTCGCCCCTTTTTAACGGCTTTTCTAAGTTCCCATCAAAGTACCAGCAACCATCAAGAGCAAAACGAGGCCCGCCGCACACTGGAAAGCTTAATAAAAATTGACTATCGGTATTATGCGTATCCGAATCAAGCTTTTCGCGACAGGACCCTACAATCCTTGTTCTATCACCCTGAAACTCTTCTCAAAGGCGAATCTGGCTTAGAACGCCTCTGGTTTAAGCTTGGGAAACCCCACTTAGCCTCATATTTGGTAGCCATCGCCGATGGTTTTTTTGTCAGCTTTTCGCGAACTCCCTGGGACCAACCCGCAGTGACGGCAAGCGACGCCATGATTATTCGCTGGGTTCCTCGCTATGAACAGGTCAGTTTTCACCTGGGTGCTTTTCGACAAGGCTTCGCCCCGGTAACTGTCAAAACCCCGACTCAGAAGCTTTTTCAATTCCCCCTCCACGAGGACCAGCTCGAAAGCTTTACCCACTGGCAAGAGGCTTCCTGGTTGCCGTCCTTTCCTTGACTCACGCAAAAGTGCTACCTTTTTATAAGAAAAAGGGAGGTAGCGATGCACGATTTTTTTCTTGACGTCGATAAATTATTTCAAGTGACCTGGGTTGTCATAGCCACCAAAGTGGGTGTGATTTTGATCATTGGGTTTTTGGCCCTCCAAGCTGTCAAGTCTGTATTTCGTTTTTTAAGCAAACGAACAGGCTTCGACGCCAATTTTTTGCGCCCCCTCGAAAAGATTTTTAAAACAATCATTATAACACCGACAGTATTTGTCGGTCTCTCGGTCCTTGGCATAGGGTTTGAAGGGGCTTGGACCTTTCTCACCACCCTCTTGGCTTTGATTGCCATTGGCTTCATTGCCGTGTGGAGCGTCTTGAGCAATTTTGTCTGTGCGTTTCTTATTCTCATTTTAAAGCCTTTTAATGTTGGGGACGAGGTGTCGTTTCCTGGTGAAAATATTTCGGGACGGGTTGTTGACCTATCTTTGGCCTATACGACGATCCGGCAGGCTGACGGTATGCTCTTTCGCATCCCCAACAACTTGTTTTTTCAAAAGACCGTGGCGTGCCGCTCAACCGAGAACCCCCCAAAAACGCTTATGGAACAGTTCCGTTCTACCAGCCCTGCCACGTTGGTCTAAGAACGGGTTGAACACAGACTTCTTCAGAACAAAAAAAGCCGCCCCGAAGGGCGGCCGCACACGTTGAAACTTTTTGACTAGGGTTTTTTAGTAAGCGTAGATGGTGCCCACGCTGATCACGTCAGCAGCGGGTTGCGAGTTGTTGTTGGTGGTGCCCATGTAGTGGCCCCAACCGAAGGCGAAGGTCGCGGGACCGGCAACAATCTGAACAGCAGGTTCAATGCCCGAGTAAGAACCGGTGGCGAACGTACCAGAGGTTGTGCCCATGTAATCAAACACACGGTAGGTCAGCATGGGGATGATGTTGAACGAGGGGGCGACGTTGGCAAAGGTGTACTGCAGGCGGGTGCTGGAGCTAACGCCAGGCTTATCTTCTGTTGTGACACCGAAGGTGGAAGCGCTGGTGAACAGACCAAAGTCTTCACCAAGCCAAAGGCCCTTAGCTCCCAAGCCGCTAAAGTCGTAGCCGGCAGTGGCAAACAAGTTCATGCTGCTGTGGGATTTTCCATCAAGCTTGTCGGTGGCGACGTTCAACGATTCCAGGCTGAGCGAAATTTTCAAGGCCGAGACCTTGGCAGGGGCAGCGTCAACGGTAACAAAGAAGTTGCTCCAGCTGTTGCTGTTAGCAGCCCCGGTGTAGCCAAGCTTAATATCGCCCATGTCTTTCATGGTGTACGAGGCCAGGTAGCTGAGGCTGCTGGTAATGTCGCCCAAGTTAACCGGACCATTACCGCCGGTTTGGCTATTGGAGACCAAACCGAGCTCTAAGCCAGAAGCGAATGACGGCTTGTAAAGAACTTCTTCACCTTGTTGACCACTGAAGAAACCACCGGTTGCAGCCCACTTGCCGCCGTTGGCAAAGTAGCTCCCGTTGCTGTAGGGGGTACCAGCGGGGAAGCCAGCGCCCGTATTGCTCGCACCAATGAACAGGTTCGTATTGAAGTCCGAGGCAACCTGCGATTTGTAGGCGAAGTCGGTGTCGCGAAGCATACCAGCGCCGACCAAAACCTGAGCGTTGAACAGCTTGGCGTAGGCCTCAGCGTACTTCATCGCAATAATCGTACCGTTGTTGGGGTCGTACTCGAAACGGCTGTTGAAGCCGCCCAGCTTCGAATCATAGGTCAGCATCATACGGGCAAATGAGCCGTTCTTTTGCTGTTTGTTGAGCACGTCGACGTAGTCGAGGGACTTCGCCTGCCAGTCGGCGGGGCTGAAAGACTCAGCACCAACGGCGTAACCGCTGATCTTGAGTTTGCTGGCGTTGGCGGCCAGTTCTTTAACCTGATCAGCTAAAGCGTTATCACTGGTGGGGGCATTTTGGGCCCAGGCCATGGCAGCAAAACCGGCCAAGGTTAGGACAGAAATTATCCTTTTCATTGTTGACTCCTTTGTCAATTTCGCGGCAGTGCCGCACGTTGGAAAGGTGTTTACCAGAGCTCGAAAATTGCCGCAACAGCTTTCTAGCCATTTCATGAAATCCTAAAAATTCACCGTTTTCTAAAGAAATTTCTCATCTTTTTCTTAACGATTTTTGATCATTTCCTCATGGAACCCTAACAATTCGTCCAAAATCGCGACTTTTGAAGTGGGACTAGCTCAGAATCTTTTCCGAGTCAAAACCTGAGAGCCAAAAAGTACCTCAAGAAAAGAAATGATTCTTTATGACACATATACGACTTTATGACACATTTTTTCTTGACGAGACGTTTCCTCCTTTTTAAATTATCATAGCTGGGAAATCTCCCGGACAAGCGAGGAAACGATGAACGCTGACCGTTTAACTTTAAAAGCTCAAGAGGCCCTACAGGCCGCGGCCACCTTGGCCGACCAAAACAATCATCAGGCGGCGGGGTTAGACCACCTCGTCTCGGCCCTGTTAGCCCAAAAAGAAGGAATCACTGCCCCTCTCTTGGATAAGATGGGTGTTGATCGGGTCGCCCTTCAAAAACAAATTGACGATCGTTTAGCCCTAGCCCCCCGGGTTTACGGCTCCAACGGCAATGTGACCTGGGAAGGAGCCCTCACCCGCGTCATTGCCAAGAGCGAAACCGAAGCTGATAAGCTTAAAGATGATTACATCTCGACGGAACACCTTTTGATCGCCCTGTGCGAAAACGAAGGTTCCAACGGCGAGCTCTTGCGCAAAGCCGGGGTGACCCGCCAAGCGATTCTGGCCGCCCTTCAAAGCGTACGTGGCAGTCAACGAGTTACCGATCAAAACCCTGAGAACCGGTATCAAGTTCTTGAAAAGTATACCCGGGACTTGACGGCTCTAGCCCGTAAAGAAAAACTCGACCCGGTGATTGGCCGCGATGAAGAAATCCGCCGGGTCATGCAGGTTCTTTCACGCAAATCCAAAAACAACCCTGTGCTTATCGGAGAGCCCGGGGTAGGAAAAACCGCCGTGGTCGAAGGCTTGGCCCGTCGGATCGTCGCCGGGGATGTGCCCGAAAGCCTCAAGAATAAAAAGGTCCTTGCCTTGGACCTGGGGTCGCTCATTGCCGGGACAAAATACCGAGGTGAGTTTGAAGAACGCCTAAAAGCCGTTATCAAAGAAGTCACCGCCGCCGAGGGCCAAATCATCCTCTTTATTGACGAACTCCACACCATAATGGGTGCGGGAGCCGCCGATGGGGCGATGGATGCTTCTAACCTTCTTAAACCCGCCTTATCGCGGGGTGAGCTTCGCACCATTGGTGCCACGACGCTCGATGAGTACCGTAAGCATATCGAAAAAGACGCCGCGTTTGAACGGCGCTTTCAACCGGTTTATACCAACGAACCCAGTGTCGAAGATACGGTAACCATTCTGCGCGGCATCAAAGAACGCTATGAAGTTCACCACGGCGTACGTATCCGCGATGAAGCGTTACTCGCGGCGGCCACCCTGTCTGACCGTTACATTACCACCCGCTTTTTGCCCGATAAAGCCATCGACCTGGTGGACGAAGCCGCCAGCCGACTCAAGATGGAAATCGAGAGCCAACCCGTCGACCTGGATAAAATTGAGCGTAAGATTCTTCAGCTCAATATCGAAAAACAAGCGCTTTCACGTGAAGAGGATGCCGAATCGCGCGAAAGGCTCGCCAACATTGAACGAGAGCTGAGTGAGCTAGGCACCCAACGGGGCGCCATGCATCTGCAATGGAGCAACGAAAAACAAGTCATCGAAGAAATCCGCGCCGCCAAGAGTCAAATCGAGGAACTTAGGGCACGCGAAGCCCAGTACGAACGAGAAGGCAACCTCACCGGCGCTGCCGAAATCAAACACGGCAAAATTCCCCAGCTCAAAAAGCAGCTGGACGAAAAAACGGCCCGCCTGGCCGAAATTCAAAAAACGGGTTCTCTTCTTCGTGAAGAAGTTGGTGAGGAGGACATTGCCCGCGTCGTCTCGACCTGGACCGGCATTCCCGTGTCGAAAATGCTCTCGAGCGAAAAACAAAAACTGTTGAACCTCGAAGGTATCCTCGGCCAAAGGGTGGTCGGTCAAGACCAGGCCATCGCCGCTGTTTCGGATGCCATTCGCCGCAACAAAGCCGGACTGTCTGACCTCAACCGGCCCTTGGGAAGTTTTATCTTTTTAGGCCCCACGGGCGTGGGAAAAACCGAGCTTGCCAAGGCGCTGGCCGAGTTCCTGTTCAACGACGAGAAGGCCCTCAAGCGAATTGATATGAGCGAGTACATGGAAAAACACGCCGTAAGTCGACTCATCGGTGCGCCCCCCGGCTACGTGGGCTACGATGAAGGGGGCCAGTTAACCGAGGCGGTTCGCCGACGCCCCTACTCGGTGGTCTTGTTCGACGAAATTGAAAAAGCTCACCCTGATGTTTTCAACGTCCTTTTACAGCTTCTCGATGAAGGGCGTCTTACCGACGGTCAAGGGCGTCTGGTTGATTTTCGCCAAACTATAGTGATCATGACAAGCAATGTCGGCAGTGACCTTATCCTGGGTGCCGAAAAAACCGAAGACGTCGCCGACGAAGTATTTGCGCGCCTTAAGGGTCTGTTCCGCCCCGAGTTCTTGAACCGTGTCGACGAGATGATACTGTTCCACAAGCTCGGCAAACAGCACATCCTGGGTATAGTCGACCTCCAACTGCGCTTTTTGCGCGAGCGTCTGGCGGAACGCAAGTTGACCCTCGAGGTCACCGATGCGGCCAAACAGCACCTGGCAGACGAAGGCTGGGACCCGGCTTTCGGAGCCCGGCCCCTCAAACGAACGATACAAAACTTGCTCCAGAACCCCCTATCGCGTCGGCTTTTGGAAGGAACTTTTGGTGAAGATGACCATATCGTTGTCGATGTTGGATCTGAGGGTCTGAGTTTTACTTCTGATCGTTTGGCCGGGCGCTAAAGACCGTGGCCAACACACGGCGAGCACTGAACCTTGTTTCGTGGCTGTGGGAGCAGCCCCAAACCTTGTTAGGGGCCTGCCTTCGTCTGGCCTTTCAGGGGGCGGAGTTTCGCTGGTTTAGGCTCGATGATGGCAAATCCAAAACGGGCCCCTTAGTCCTGCGCCTCAACGGCAACTGGGGGGCGTTTTGCCTAGGGCAAACTATCCTTATGGGCCTACCGGCAGGCTACCCCGGCCTCGAACCAATGCTTCGTCACGAAGCCGGACACAGCCGTCAATCAAGACTTTTAGGCCCCCTGTACTTGGTGGTCATTGGCCTACCGTCACTCCTCTGGGCGGCCTGGTACACCTGGAGCCACAGGCACGGGCGCAACAAAACGCCCCGACCCTACGGCTGGTTTTATACCGAAGCCTGGGCTGACCGCTGGGCCTGGCGCGGCCCGGTTCCGTTTGAATTCACTCAGTTTAACTCAAACCTCCGGTGACAGCCCGTAGAGTTCAGAATACTTGGCGTTCAGGTAAGCTAAAAAAGGACGTGCGCTTAAGGGCTGACCAGTCACCCGGCGGCACAGCTCCCCGGCAGAGTAGACTGCGCCGTGTCTGTGAATGTTGGTACGCAACCAAGCTAGAGTAGGCGCCACATCGCCTGCGCGCAGTTGAGCCTCCCAATCAGGAAGTGCCTGCCGCAGGCGACCAGTAAATTGCGCCGCGTATAAGTTCCCCAGAGCGTAGGTAGGAAAGTATCCCAGCCCCCCCATCGCCCAGTGAATATCTTGCAAACACCCCTCAGCGTCGTTTTCGGGACGTACCCCCAAAAGTTTTTGCGAAAGCTCATTCCACGCTGATGGAACCTCATCAGAGCTCAGGCTGCCGTCAAGCAGAGCAGTCTCGAGCCGAAAGCGCAACAAAATATGCAAGGTATAGGTCACCTCGTCGGCCTCGACGCGAATCAACGACGGTTCAACCCGGTTGACGGCTCGATAAAACTTTTCGGCGTCCACGCCGGCCAGAGCCTCAGGAAAATGCCTTCTAAGAAGAGGAAAGCAGAACTCGGCGAAGGGGCGAGACCGCGCCACCATGTTTTCCCAGAAACGCGACTGACTTTCGTGTAGACCAAGCGACGTACCCGAGGCTAACGAAGTTTCAGCCAGCCGTGGGTCAAAGCCCTGTTCGTAGAGGGCATGGCCCGTTTCGTGGATAGCGCCAAAAAACGCCATGTTGAAAAAGTTTTCGTCCCAGCGAGTCGTAATTCGCACATCGTGGTAGCCCAAGGTGGTACAAAACGGATGGGCGGTGGTATCCAGCCGGCCAGCTCGACTGTCAAACCCCAGTAGACTCATCATTTCACGGACAACTGCTTCTTGGTGTTCACGAGGATACTTACGGTACAAAAACGACGCATCCTGAGGTTGCGACTCTTTGATGCGCGCTGTCAGGCGGCTTATCCCCGGCTCAAGCTCGTCAAAGACTTGGCGTAATTCTCGCGTGGTAGCAAAAGGCTCATATTCTACTAAAAGCGCATCATAGGGTTCTTCGGTATAGCCGACTCGGTCGGCCGTCTCGCGGGCCAGGTCAACTAGTTGACGCAGGTAAGGGGCAAATTGCTGAAAGTCCGAGTCACGGCGGGCCTGGGCCCAAGCACTCTGGGCGAGCCCTACAAGACGGGCCTTCCGTTCGGCAAATTCCAGAGACAATTTCGAAGATCGTTGATAGTCACGGTAAAGACGATCCACGAGGGCCCGATCAATGTCGCTAGGTAGCGTGGCGTCGTGAAGGCCCGTCGTTAAGGCCCCCAGGTGAGGAGAGGTTTTGGCCTCGTAGATCAGCCCCTCTAACAAGGCAAGCTGTTCTGAACGCTCAAGAACGCCTTCGGGCGGTAAGTTGGTCTCTTGATCCCATTCTAAGACAGCTTTAATGCGAGAAAGTCGCGTGACGCGGCGATCAAGCTCTCTGAGTTCGGTTATTTGGCTTTCATTCGTTTGCGGTAGCATGTGGCTATCCTAGCACCAGGACTCAATTAGGAAAAGCGTGCCCCCAGAGCGAGGCCTTTCCCCTTGCGCTTCTGAGTTCCCTCTGTATAATTAGATAATCTGCGAACGATAGTCCAATTGCCTCTGGAGGCCCTTCCATGACTTTTTCTGCCGTCGCCGACGCCGTCGATGCCGAAACCCTTCATCAAGGGAAAAACTTTCACACCCAGCAGATCCGTCATTTTTTAGCCTGCGACCTCATGAGTGATGTGCTAGTCACCGAAGAGGAAGAAGTTCTTTTGATAACTTCGCTTCCCTCGGAACAAACCGCCCGAACAGCGGATATGGTGGGAGCCTGCGGTATCGTGCTGGTGAACGGCAAGTTACCCCAGGCAGGTCTCATTGAGCTGTGCCACAAGTTGGACTTAACCCTGCTCAAGACAGCCTTGTCTTGTTTTGATACCTGTTGGAGGTTGGGAGACAAGCACTCCCCGCGTGTATGATTCCCATCAACACCCTGCTTTCACCATCGTCGGTTTTGGAACTCATCTACCGACTAAAAGTCAAGGATGTGATGACCACTCAGGTATGGCGGGCTCAAAGAGACACTCCTTTGCGGACTATCCAAGGTATGATGCGCGAAAATCGCATTTCTGGTGTCCCTATCGTCGACGAGGAGAGGCTGGTGGGTATCATCAGTGTAGATGACATCATACGTGCCCTTGATCAAGGCTATATTGATTCACCGGCCAGTCTCCACATGTCCAAAAAGCTGGTGGTGCTAGAAGATGATATGCCGATCAGCTTTGCGATCAGCTATTTTGAAAAATACCGGTATGGTCGCTTTCCTGTCATCAACCGTGAGCACGCCCTGGTGGGTATTGTGACCAGCCGAGACATTATGTCGTGCTTGCTGATGGAGATGAACAAGACGGTTACCGAAATGGAGAACGAGGTCAACCGCCAAAAGGTGCCAGCCCCCGCCGACCAGTTGGAAAAGGTCTATCTGGTGCGTCAGTTTGATTATGAAAATGCTGGGCGTGCTTCGACCGAAATCAAAAAGCTTTTGCACGACCGAGGTGTAGACAAACCCACTCTGAGGCGGATTGCCGTTGCTGGGTACGAGCTTGAGATGAACCTTGTGAACCACTCCATTGGTGGCCAAATGGTTTTTTCTGTAACCCCCACCCAAGCGGTGATAGAGACCTTTGACAAGGGGCCCGGCATACCCGACCTCGACAAAGCCATGACCGAAGGTTTTTCAACGGCAAACGACTGGATCCGCTCTTTGGGCTTTGGCGCCGGTATGGGGCTACCCAACACCAAACGCGTAGCCGACGAGTTCGACATCCAGTCGCAAGTCGGCGAAGGAACCCACGTCAAAGCTGTGATCTACTTGGCAGGGGAGGCAACATGACCTTTCAGGATTTGGCTAGCCTGCCCGGGGTTGAAGTACTCGTTGAAGCCAAAACCCCCGGGCAACCTATCGATACCGCCTATACCAGCGACCTCTTAAGTGATGTAATGGCAAACGCTCCCGATAACAGCGTCTTGATTACTTTGCAAGCGCACAAAAACACCGTGGCCTGCGCCTCTTTGGCGGGTATCGCCGCGATTCTGCTTACCGGCAATCATACAGCCCCCCCGGATATGCTTGAGGCCGCCCGTGCCCAAGGCATAGGCATCCTCAGTGCCCGCGAAAACCAATTCCAGATATCCGTTATGGTGGGTTCGCTACTGTACCAGCCACAAACTTGACAGTGCGACGAGATTCCTTATGCTTAGATCAGGCTACTTTGAAGGGGGCTTTTATGAAGCTGGGCACGAAACTATCGATCGCTTTTTTGTCGGTGATGATTCTGGGTGCGTTGATCGGGTTAGTCGCCTGGCTGGGTGTAAGCCGCATTACCCAAGCCGATCGACAGCTTTTTCAGCACGATGTCCAAAGCCTTGCGGCCTCCCACGACCTGACAGCGGGCTTTTTAAAACTTCGTATCGCCGGAATGACCTTAATCGATGCCCTTACTCCTCAAGAACGGCAAGAAGACAAAGACACCCTTTTAGCCACTGAAACTGCTGTTAAAAACGCCTTGGCTACCTATCAGACCTATGACCGGAGTGCCGAAGCGGCAGGATTCCTCAGCCAGCTCAATGAACACTTTTTGCGCTACCAAGCTGTCGATAGTGAAGTTACCTCAGCGGTTCTTGCGGGAAATATGAAGGCAGCCCGTGAGGCCTATTACACCGTAGGCGAACCACTGAGCCAAAAAATCAACAACCTGTTTGACCAGATGGTCGCTAAAAATCGGGCCTCAGCCCAAAAAAACTCGGCCGACAACCAAGCTTTAGCTGGCGTGCTTAAGGACGTCTTAGCGGGACTTCTAAGTGCTGTCGTGCTTTTGGCCGTGTTGCTGGGGGTGTTTTTTGCTCGGTCGATTGTACGACCGGTCAAAGCACTCGGTCAGACAGCCCAGGACATTGCCGCAGGAAAGTTGCAAAGTCAACTCGCACCGAGCTTAGTTAAGCGTAAGGATGAGCTAGGGCTTTTAGGACGTTCGATGGAATCGATGATTAGTTCGCTGAGACAAAATGTCTCGCTGGTTTTGACTGCCTCGGGCAACCTGTCTGAAACCAGCCAGGGTCTTCAAGGCAGTGTCAAAGACACCAATAACGCCGCCGACAGCATCAGCCACAAAGTCGAACAGACGTCTGCGCTGGTCATGGACCAGAGTGCCAGTGTTACCGAGACAACGGCAACCTCAGAACAGATCGTTCGTAACCTTGAAAACCTGGATGGTTTGATTGCCGACCAGGCCGCCAGTGTTACCCAGTCCTCCGCTTCAATTGAACAGATGATGGCTAACATAGCCGCCGTCAACGCCAATATGGAAAAGCTGGGACAAGCTTTTAGACAGCTCGTTGAAGTCTCGGACGAAGGCCGAAAAAAAATTGACGGTGTTGTCAGCGCCATTGGTGACGTGGCGGGACATTCCGAAAAGCTCCGCGAAGCCAACACCGCCATCACCGGAATCGCCGCTCAAACTAACCTTTTGGCTATGAATGCCGCCATTGAGGCTGCCCATGCTGGCGATGCCGGACGAGGCTTTGCCGTGGTTGCAGACGAGATTCGCAAGCTTGCCGAATCCTCCTCGCAAGAGTCCCACGAAATCGCCAGTGATATTAAAACCATCCAAGCCCGGATTCAAGCCGCCAAAGATGTTTCAGCGGCAGCCGATCAATCGTTCAAAGCGATTCTGGAACAGCTAGATATCTTGGGTCGCTTTGAACAAGAGATTACGAGCGCCATGAGCGAGCAGAACGAGGGGTCCCGGCAAATCCTTGAGGCTACTGGCCAAATTAATGCTGTCACGGCCAAGGTTCGGGGCAACTCTTCAGAAATGCTCGAAGGTAGTAGGACCATTACCAGTGAAATGCAAAAGCTTTTAGAGGCGACTGAACAACTCAGGAGCAACATCGAGACCATTGCCCAAGATTCTCGGGCTATTCGGCAGACCGTCGAGCAAGTTGAAGGTTTTAGTGCCAAAAACACGGAACTTGCTCAAGAACTCAAAACCGCGATGAAAGTTTTTCAGCTCTAGAGAAAGCCCCGTCTAGCGAAGGCCTCGTGCCTTATTCCTTGGTTAGGGTATCGCGAAAACTTGTCCAGGCGGCATCCTGTTCTTTTTCACTATAATGCCGTGAGCTTACCCGCACGGGCGGCGTTTTTTCTGGCTTTTCAGAACCTTTGTCGGCAGAACGAGCGGCTGCACGACGCCGCTCTTGCCAATCTTTTTGACGAGCTTTTCGCTCTTCGGGCGTTAAGGACTCTAAAGGTTTATCTGCAACGGGATCTTTCGGTCGCACCCCCTCGGCCTTAAGGCCAGACCCCAAGGCAATACGAATCGACAGGGGTTTGACTGAGCCGAGCTTTAAGGTGGCAAAAGTTTCCGCTTGGGCCTTATATTGCCCTGTCACACGCTTCCAGAATTGGGTGATGACGTTTAAGTGCCGAAAGGCAGCCTCGTACAGCTGAAGCACGTCGATACCGAAGATTTCTTGTAGGGGGCGAATTTTCATCGTACCCGGTCGAAATAGCTGTTCCATGAGCGCCTGCATCTCTTCGACAGAACCTAGTTGCAAAGAATTTTTTCCAAAGTGAATCAGAGCTTCGGCCAAAAGCTTCGGATGATCTAAAAGTTCCCCTACTAAGGTGTCATTTTTTCCGACCCAATCCGAAAGGGCATGCTCTAAGTTATCTTTGTTGACAAAAGTGAGGTCGCCTGTGCGGTTGGAGGTACGCACGAGCCGCTCCATACGATTTGCAAAATCTTGCCACGCTAGGTTTTGAAGAAGCTCAAAGCGTTTGACAAAAAACTGGTACAGATTGTCCCGATGTACTAAACCCGCTTTGAGCACAACGATCGGCGAAAGACCTGTTTTTTGAGAGTTTGTCATGAATTGTTGACGAAATTCTTCCTGCAAGCCGGCAAACTTTTCACCATACTTTTCAGCGAACAAAAGACGAACATGCCCCTCTAAGTCTTTCTCGGGCATGAGAACTTCTTTGTCCTTCAAGATCAATTGTTCCATTTGCCGCAAATCGGTCTGTCTATCTTCTTGTTCTTCTTTTTGGCGCCTCAGCTCTTCGAGCTGATTACCTGTATAGATTCGAAAGAACTCCGCTGCCTGAAAAAATGCTTTTTCCAAATGAAGTTTTCGGTCGGCAGTTAAATCGTCTCTTTGTTTAATGATGGTTTCGGTCAGAGACTTCCAAAACCCTAAATCTTTCTCGTCAACTTTTCGTGTTAGTTCGCTCAAGGGCACATTAAGCCACCTCGAGAGCAGGGTCAAAACCTCGGGGTTTTTTAGCGACAGCCTTAACTTCGACACCGAAAAGCTCATGAGTAAGTTCAGCGTCTGACTTGTCGCCAAAATCTTTTCTTCCTGCAAAATCAGCAAAAACAGGGTTTCTGACTTTGCCGATTCCTCAAAACCCGACTTAGAAATGCTTTCGGGGGGCAAATTCTGAAGGAATTCTCCGGGGAGCGTCAACTCGCGGGATTTTAACAGCGCCAAGGTTAAAAAAGGATTGTTAGGGTTTTCGCAGGCCGTTTGAATGAGATCTTGCAGAAAGGCGAACCAAAAGCGTTTTTCACCTTCGGAGCAAAGCAGAATTTTGTCTGGTGAGCGTTCGCCTTTGCTGTTCTTCTTGTAGGTTAACATTCCCAACTTTGCTGCCTTAAGACGGGCGAGCAAATTGACCATTTCGGTTTCAACGTGAGGAAACTGCCCAAGTCTGGCCCCCACAAAGCTATCAAAATCCACAAAGGGTCGCCAGGAATCGCACAACTGATGAAAAAGATCCCGCTGAGCGGGAGCCGTTACGCCAAATTGCGAAAGCAATTCTTCCCTCTGACGTTTATCAAAGCGGATGTATGGTGGCGGTACGATCACGTTTTCGTTCATAGCGTTTATCATACAACCGACACGCGCAAGCTTCAATCTCTGTGGGTTGTCTCTTGAATACGAGGTTTAGCTTGAACAAGACAGGCTGAGCCGGTAGTATATTTGAATGAGTTCCCCGTCTTCTGAGCAAGAGCAATTTATTGGCAATGACAAACATTTAAAGGTTCTTCGTCAAGCCTCCCAAGCCCACAACGCCTCTCTTTGGCATGATTTTATAGCAACCATGGGACCTCGCTTCCGCGCAGATTTGCGCGGTGCCGACCTTCAAGGTTTTTGGTTGGTTGGGTTTCGTTTGGCGGGGGCCCACCTCGATGGTGCCAACCTTTCTGACGCAGATTTGACGGGAGCCGATCTATCGCGTGCGAGCTTGCGCGGGGCTAGGCTCCAAAAGGCGGTACTCACTAACACGAAGCTTTCGCCTACCAAGGTCAAAGTTGTTGCAAGCCGCGAAGAACAGCCGCTTGACGAAACACAACGACGGCGTTCAAGACTCGAAAAGTTAGAACAATCAGCACAAGCGCTGTTAAAAGATCGAGAACAGCAACAAGAGGCCCTCAGGGCTCAACAGGCTCGGGTTCGAGCTAAAAATTCACCAGTACCCTTCCAGGCAGAAACGACGGATAACGACAACTAGACTTTTGGGTAGCTAGCCTTTTGGGCGGCTAATCTTGCGCTAGTACAAGCCGATTTCGCCCACCTTCTTTGGCTCGGTACAAAGCGTCGTCCGCTCTTCGAATAACGTCATTCGGACGCTCAGATTTTTCCGGAAGGAGTTGTGCTAAACCAAAACTCACGGTGATGGGAATCTCATGCCCTTCGTGTGAAAAGGAAAATTCCGCAATACTTTGCCTGACGCGCTCACACAAGGCAACAGCCTGTTCCAAAGCAATGCCTGTGAGGATAAACCCAAATTCTTCCCCGCCGTAGCGCCCTATCGGGTCCCCTTTGCGAAGGCTGACGGTAAGAATGCGGGCGACTTCTTTCAACACGTAATCGCCAGCCAAATGCCCATACTGGTCGTTCACGCGTTTAAAGTGATCAATATCCATCATCGCAAACGCCACGGGGAGGCCCTTGCGCCGGGCATTATAGATTTCCTTATCGAGAAGTTCAATCAAGAGGGCGTGGTTGTATAGGCCAGTTAGGCTATCTTGCATAGCCATCGCCAAAAGTCGGTCGTGATAGTCTTTGTAGCGCAAGGCTGAACGGACGCGGGCAACAATTTCGACTTCATCAAGCGGCTTTTTGACATAATCAAAGGCTCCGCCCTCTAAGGCCACGCGAACATCTTCCCCTTTGGTACGGGCCGTCACCATGAGGACGGATATCGTATTGGTTAAGGCATTTTGTTTTAAAAGTTTCAAAACCCCGAGGCCATCAATCCCTGGCATCATGACATCGAGTAGAATCAAATCCGGGGTGTGCTGAATCGCCATAGGTAGGGTATCGAGGCTGTTGGTGGAAGTCAGGACTTCAAATCCTTCACGTTCTAGAATACCCTTGAGTAATTTTAAATTGAGCACACTATCGTCAATGGCAAGAATTTTCTTGCCCTGATTTTCCAGATTCAACACACGGGACTCCTTAGGAAAAAACGCCCTTTATTTTAGGCTTGCTTTAGTTAAATTGACAAGGGGAAGGTTTGAGACAAGGCTTTTTTTGCCGCAAGCCAAATGCGGCGGTGCACTGCCGGCATCGCAAGCGTTTCAACTTCCTCCACCGTGTACCAGCAGCCTTTCCATCCTGCGGGTAATTCGGGTTCTTCTACGGCGCGCAAGACGGGGTAGAGGGTGTCTTTATATTTGGTATACGTATGAAGAAAAGTGCCCAAGTTGAGGCCATTTTCATGGTCTGAGGCTTGGGCAAACTCAGCAGCTCGAGGGGGAAAGGACCACAGGCGCGAAAAACGTCCCGCCAGAGGTTGCGCAAGAAAAATCTGAATAGAGGGTGGTGTTTGCCGATTTGGTAAGGGTATTTGCCGCCACCCCACCAAAAGGGGCGTGGCTTTTTCCTGAACCTGGCGATCTAACCGGGCAGGAATGAGATCCGTCTGCTTTTGCTGATGGGCCAGGCAAACTTGCACCAGGGGACAAGCCCGGCACTCCGGTCCCCGAGACCGACAAACTTGTTGACCTAAATGCATTAGCGCCAAATTGAACGAGCGGCTGGGATACAGCTTAAAAACCTCGGTAGCCAAACTAGTTGTTGCTTTTTCAGACTCAACTGTCCATTGGGGCCAAACGTTGAGGCGCTGAAAAACGCGTTTCAGATTGGCATCAAGTGTCAAACTGGGTCGATTAAAGGCAAAGCTGGCTATGGCCGCCGCGGTGTACGAGCCCACACCAGGCAACTTTCGCAGAGCCTCTTCGTTTGAAGGAAAGCAAGAGGCTCCTTGAACTGCTAAAACCTGAGCTGCCTTCCAAAGGTTGGCCCCTCGACTATAGTAGCCTAATCCCTCCCATTCTCGAAGAACTTCGCCTTCTTGGGCTAGCGCTAAAGCTTCGACAGTGGGCCAACGCTGTAACCACCTCTCGTAGCGGGAGGGGACTGCAGAAACCACCGTTTGCTGGAGCATCACTTCAGAAATCCAAACTTCATAAGGATTCCGAGTCTCGGACCAGGGGTAGCTTTTTTGGTTAGTCTGCCACCAGGTTAAAAGTCGGGGAACCCAGTGTTCAAGCTGAGAGAGGTCAACGCTTTCAGTCATGAAGGGGGTGTTCTATCCACAAAAGACGACCACTCCCCGGTCGAAACTCTTGGTTAAAGTCTATTGCCACGACGGTAGCGGTATGAAAGGTCAACTCGCGATGAGCCGACGGTGGGGTCAAATACGAGGCGAAAAGGGCGATAAAGGGGTTGTGGCTAAACACGGCCAAACGCTGTGTTCCATTTTTGACCCAGGCGGAAAGCTCTTCAAAAGCGTCTGAAAGCTCAGCATCGGGTGTTAAGGCCGTACTCAGTTGAAGCTTCCCGTTGGCCGAACCCATAAATATTTGTGCGGTGGCACGCGCCCGGGCGTAAGGGCTCGAAAGAAAAACATCCGGCGACATCCCCCGCCGACGGGCTTGGCTCGCCATAGCCTGTGCGGTCAGAATTCCCGTCTCGGTGAGTTCGCGAAACGCGTCCCCCTCTGGGTGGTAATTCTGCGCCTTGGCATGACGAACCAAGTACAATGTCATCTTCCGTATAACCTCGTCAGTTCCCTAAAATTTTGCGCCAACGCTTCACTCAGTTGACCACCTGTCAGTCGCCAGGCCCAATTGCCACCGAGGGTCGAAGGTGTATTCATTCTGGCCCAGGACGGCAAATCTAGCAAGTCCTGGGCTGGAATAACTGCGTAAATAGCGGTAGAGGCCAAAGCCGCGCGAATAAAACCCCAGGCAACATTCGAAGAATGGTCGTGAATATAGTCACGAGAATACTTTTGATCGTCGGGCGTTGCTGCTTCCCACCAACCGCGAATCGTATCATTATCATGACTTCCGGTGTAAACCACACAGTTTGGACCATAGTTGTGGGGCAAAAACGGGTTATTGCCTGAAGCTCCCGCTTCATGCGAATCAAAGGCAAATTGAAGAATTTTCATGCCGGGAAAGCCAAACGCATCCCGCATCTGCTCCACTTCGGGGGTAATCACACCAAGGTCTTCGGCCAAAATTGGCAATTGGCCCAGCCGACGCTTAACCTCGGCAAACAATTCCATCCCAGGAGCTTTAACCCACCGGCCTTGAATCGCATTGGGTGCACCAAAAGGGATTTCCCAGTAGGCCTCAAAGCCACGAAAATGATCGATGCGGATGATATCCACGAGCTTTAAGGTCGCTTGAATACGTTTGATCCACCAGTCAAACCCTGTAGCCCGCAGATTGTCCCAATTGTAAAGCGGGTTTCCCCAAAGTTGCCCCGTCGCCGAAAAGTAATCCGGGGGCACACCCGCCACAAAGCGGGGCTCTCCCTCTTCGTTCAAGAGAAAAGCCTCTCGATTGGCCCAAACATCCACCGAGTCGGCAGCGACAAATATCGGAATGTCACCAACAATCTGGACACCCTTTTGGTTGGCATAGGTTCGCAGGGCCAGCCATTGGCGGAAAAACCAAAATTGCAGAACTTTTTTGATTTCGATTGCGGGAGCCAATTTTTTTCGCCACACAGCCTCGGCTTTGGCTTCTTTCAAGCGAATGTTGCGGTCCCAAAAGTTCGACCACATTTTTCCCCAGGCCCCTTCGGCCTCGGCTTTTTTCTGGAACTCTTCTTTAACTGCCATGAAAAGCGCAAAATCGTCTAACCAAGAGGCCTCTTCATTTAAGAAAAGTTCATAGTCCGCACGGACGCTACCAGAGGCCTGGCTGAGAAAGTTCTTAGCCGCCAAGTCGAGTAAGGGCATCTTCCACCAAATGACCCAGCCGTAATCAATCTTGGCGGGGTCAAAGGCCGGAACTTCGGCGAGCTTATCAGCAGAAAGCCAGCCTTCGCTCACCAAAGAGTCTAAACTAATCAGGAGAGGATTCCCGGCAAAGGTAGAAAAAGAGGCATATGGGGAATCCCCATAGCCGGTGGGACCCAGGGGTAAAACTTGCCAAAGGGTTTGTCCCGACTTCTCAAGGAAGTCAACAAATTCATAGGCTGATGTGCCTAAGTCCCCAATCCCGTACGGTCCCGGCAAGGAAGTAGGATGTAAAAGTACCCCGCTGCGCCGTTGATTCCCCATGCGAAACTCCTCTCTGCCAGCCGCTAAACTTGGCCGTGACAATGTTTATATTTTTTTCCACTCCCGCAATAGCAGGGTTCATTTCGTCCTAATTTGGGAGCTTCGCGCGTAATAGTGGTTGGAACCACCACTCCTTTATCGTAAAACCAGCGGCCATTAACTTTCTTGAACTCGGCAATCTCATGGTAAGAGTCTTTGAGGCCTCTTTGAGAGTACGTGGCAACAAACTCCACCTTTCCCCAATCGTCTGAGACTCCGCCTTTTTCTTTAGAAAGGATCTTTAAACCCAGCCAGCTCGATTCGCGACTCCACTTCCGTGTTTCTTCAATCGATACTTCGTCTCGCTGATCGCGCTCATGCGTCGACTCAATAAATTCAATCTCGCCTTTGGCGTATGCTGTATAACGGGCCCGCATCAAAGCTTCGGCCGTGGGGGCCTCAACTTTGCCTTGAAGAATCGGCTGACAACAGCTTTCGTAGGTAAGACCAGAACCACAAGGACACTTTTCCATGAACAAACTCCTGGCCTACTTTACCCTTCACCGCTCCAAAAAGAAAAGAGGTCTAAAGGAGACTTCGTGATAGCGTTGAGAGTCATTATACACACGTGTGTTTAATCTGACAAGGCCTAATTATTTTAAAAAAAGTGCCGCGCCCGTTAAATATACCAAAATGGTGGCTATGTCGGTAAACGCCAGAACAAGAGGTCCCGCCGCAACACGTAGCTCGAGTTTCAAGACACGAACGAGATAAGGAAACGACAAGCCAATCAGACCAGCATTAAAAACCGCCAGAACCACGGCCGCACCTATTATCGCTGGTCCCCAGCTCCCCGGCTCTAAAAAGCTGGCCAACAAGCCCACCAAAAGGCCTAAGGGAAGCCCCAAAAAACTCCCCATAAGTGCTTCGCGAAGAGCCATTACCCCGTAGGACCGCCTTTCAAGCGCGGGTTTATGAGTTTCTTGAAAGCCTAAGGTCATGGACTGAATCGCCACACTTTCACCTAGGGCAAGGACAAGGGCGATAAAAAACGACAAAAGGATATTTTTTTCGAGCGAAGCGGCATAGAGACTAGAAAGCCATGCACAAACAAACCCACTAGTTACGGTAGCCAAAAGCCACGGGAAGCGTCCCCAAAACACGGCCCCCCATCGGCGCTGGCCCAGGGATTCTAGCCGCACACCGATGGTTTGAAAGATTTCTTCGACCCGGAGCTTGTCGGTGAAGTCCACTTCTTGCCCGGTAATCACTTTAAGGTCAATAACGCCCTGCACCCGATCAAAAGCATCCACCACAGGCAACGACAAGTACTTGTGACGCGAAAATTGCTTAGCGGCCTCAACAAGAGGTAACGATTCATTGACGGTTACCAGGGCCCCTTGGGCCATATCTTTCAAAAGTCGCTCGGGCGGAGAAACCAAAAACCGCCTCACGGGTACGACACCTGTCAGTCGGTTTGCCTCGTCAACGGTGTAGAAATAAAAGATTTTTAAGTCATCCCCCAATTTTCGTACCATTTCTAAGGCCTCGGCACAGGTCAAGCTCTCTGCTAAGGTTAAAAAATCATGATGAATAAAATCCTTTACAGGACGCTGAAAGTGGTCTATTTCCGTTTTCGCCATACTCTCACCATAGTCACGCTCAGACCAGGAATCAAGGATAAGGAAGCGGGGGTTCACCGAATCGCTTGACGAATGTCGATCGAAGTCCTAATGTAACCTGGCCGGCTTAACGGTTTTTATGTCAGATTCATCTTTCACCAAGCGTATTCGGCGCCTGTTCTTCGGCCCCGAAAAAACGATCGACCAAAAAACTTTTCACTCGATGGCCCTCATCGCATTCTTTGCCTGGGTGGGGCTGGGAGCTGATGGTTTAACCTCCTCGTGCTATGGTCCTGATGAAGCGTTCCGTGCGCTGGGAACACATACCTCGTTGGGCTTGTTTGTCGCTTTGGCGGCGGCGTTTACCATTTTCACCATCAGTCTAAGCTATTCGCAAGTGTTAGAGGCCTTTCCCACCGGTGGAGGTGGCTATCTCGTTGCCAGCAAACTCCTTTCGCCAACGGCCGGTATGGTTTCAGGTTCAGCTCTGGTGATTGACTACGTTCTGACGATTTCTGTATCGATCGCCAGCGGAGCCGATGCCCTGTTCAGCGCCCTTCCCGCCGTTTGGATGCCCTACAAACTCGTTTTCGAGTTCTTTGTTCTGGGCCTTCTTTTGTGGATGAATCTCCGCGGCGTCAAAGAATCGATTCTTCCCCTGATTCCTATTTTTGGCACCTTTGTGATTACTCATGCCATTCTTATTGGCAGTGCGTTTGTGATGCATGCAAGTGATGTAGGTCGACTGAGCCATATGGCTGGAAAAGACCTCAATCAATCGATTCAAACCTTGGGGCTCTTTGGAGCTCTTTTGCTCGTTCTCAAAGCCTTTACGATGGGCGCAGGTACCTTTACAGGAATCGAAGCCGTCAGTAACGGTATGTCGGTTTTACGAGAACCCAAGGTAAAGACAGGCAAACGAACCATGTTCTACATGGCGCTTTCGCTTGCCGTCACCGTTTTGGGGCTTTTCTCGGCCTACATTTTGTTTGACCTTAAACCACAAGAAAATCTTACCCTCAATGCCGTTCTGGTAGAGGCCATGTCCGGCAACTGGGGCCAGTGGGGACAGATATTCAGTATTCTCACCCTCGGCTCCGAGGCAGTTCTTTTATTTGTGGCGGCGCAGACCGGTTTCATTGGAGGTCCTCAAGTTGTGGCCAACATGGCCAAAGATCGATGGCTTCCTACCCGCTTTGCGGCGCTTAGCGATCGACTGGTTTCAAAAAACGGCTTATTTTTAATGGCTACAGGAGCAGCCGTTGTTTTGTTCCTCAGCCAAGGCTCTGTCGATATTTTGGTCATTCTGTACAGCATCAACGTTTTCATCACCTTTGTACTGTCACAGTCTGGCATGATCATCCACTGGAAAAATCAACGAAAAACAACCCGACACTGGATGAGAAAGATCTTAATTAACACCGTAGGTTTGCTCGTTAGCTTGTTTATCCTCATTTCGGTCGTGATACTCAAGTTTCAAGAAGGGGGTTGGGTTACCCTTCTGGTAACTGCGCTAGCAATCATCGGGGCTTGGTCCATCCGCCGCTATTACCAAAAAACAGAACGACGGCTCGCCCGACTCAATGTCTTGCCTCAAGCAGTCCTTAAGGAGCTAGAATCTGAGCCTGAGGTGGTGACTAACCGCGAAGGCCGTGCTCGACCAGGTGAGGGGCGAACAGCGGTTTTATTGGTCAGTGGGTTTAACGGGATGGGGCTCCACACCTTTTTTCAAATACCCCGGCTTTTTCCAGGGGCCTTTCATAAAATCGTCTTTGTGCAAATCGGTCTGATCGATGCAGGAAACTTCAAAGGAATGGCCGAAATTGACCATCTTAAAGCCTCTACCGCCGACAGTTTGACTCGCTACGTCGCTTATGCCCAAAGGCATGGCTGGGAAACGGAATCCTACTCTGGCTTTTCTACCGACGTGCTTGAAGCTTTTGAAAAGCTTTTGCCGACGATTCAGTCAGCGAACCCCGAAGCCGTCTATTTTGCCGGCAAGCTCGTTTTTGACCCGGAACCTGTGTTATCGCACTGGCTTTTTAACAACTTGGTCGAGGAACTTCAACGCCGCTGTGCCCGCGAAGGGCTTCCTTTTGTTGTGATGCCCGTACGAGCCTAAGCCCTGGTCAAGGTCTCACTGGGTTGGTTAACCCCTCACGCCCACCGGCTACCCATTCAGCCATATTCTCGAGCGTTGTCTCGGCGATATTGTCCAAGGCTTCCCTTGTCAAAAAGGCCATGTGACTGGTGACCAAAACGTTAGGGAACGTCATAAGTCGCGCAAGTACGTCGTCAGTTACCACCGAAGCCGAATAATCCTCAAAGAAATACTGACTTTCCTCTTCGTAAACATCGAGACCCGCCGCACCCACCTGGCCCGCAATCAAGCCTCGAATGAGCGCCTGAGTGTCAATCAGCGCGCCCCGGCTGGTATTGATGAGCATCACACCAGGTTTCATCTGACGGATTGCTTCATCATTGATCAAATGATGTGTCTCGGGCGTTAACGGCAGGTAAAGCGAAATAATATCTGACTCGCGAAAGAGTGTGGGCAAATCGGTAAAGCGTCCGCCCCGTGCCTCTAGGTCAGGGTCGCGGGAACGGTTGTATAACAGGACCTCACAGCCAAAACCTTTAAGAATATCAAAAGCACAGCGCCCAATTTTCCCGGTTCCTGCCAGGCCTACGGTCTTACCATGCATATCAAAACCGACCAGGTGATTTAACGAAAAGTTTCCGTCCCGGATACGATTATAGGCTTGGTGGGTATGTCGATTGAGCGCCATCATCAAGGCTACCGAGTGCTCGGCCACTGCGAACGGGGAATAAGCAGGAACTCGGGTTACCGCAATTCCTAACCGCTGACAGGTCGTTAAATCGACATTGTTGTATCCCGCACAGCGCAAGGCAATATGCCCAACCCCCAATTGGTGAAGAGCTATGACAACGTCTTCGGTGACGCGATCGTTCACAAAAACGCAGACAGCCTGAAAACCGGCAGCAAGCGAGACAGTTTCGGGTGTGAGCTTGGCCTCAAAAAAGGTTAACGCAAAGCGTTCCCGATTTTGCCTCTTTAAAGCCTCTTCCATATAGGGTTTTGAGTCAAAGACGGCCAGCCGGGGGCGCGAATCAGCTTTCGTGGCCTGAAGATCGGCTAAGCGCGCTGTTTGCACCCGCAGATACTGAGACAGTTCTGCAATAAGGTGCTGGGCAAAAACTGGGTGTTCAGTGAGCAGTTGCAGGAACATTTGTCGTGAGATTTCCCCTAAAAGCACTTTTCCCCGAGCGGTTAAAGTCGCCGAGCGCGGCTCCTGGCGTAAAAGACTCATCATGCCCGCCAATTCACCGGCCTTTAGTCGAGCGATTTCGATATTTTCATGCTCGGCAGCCTTTTTCAGTACAGAAAGCTCACCCTCTAAAACCACGTACATACAATCGCCCGGTTCATTTTCCCGACAAAGGATTTGACCATCCTCCAAGGCTATCGAACGCATCTGTTCAAGCATAAGCTCGAGCACTTGATCGCCTAGGCTTGCTAGCAGGGGTTCTTTTTTTAAGAAGTCAATTCGCTTGTCTGCCACGTTACTCTCCTCGCTGCAAAGCTCGGTGCAAAGCTCACCGCAACTTGTTTTCTGACA
>DAIDHT010000011.1:0-120675 GCA_027451945.1 Spirochaetales bacterium | reverse complement strand
TACTCCTTTTGACTCATAGGGCGGTTTTTCCTTTTGGTATTGCCTGAATAACAACACCATAAAGGGCCGCCCTTTTCATGTCAAAAGCGGAACTCGGAAACCGATGATTTCCGGAACTTTATCACCGGTGATAACAATCATTCTGCTGTTAAACTCTTGCTCTACTATTGAAGGGCGTGTATGGCGCTTGCAAGAGCCCAACGGAAAATCCCCAGCGTCGGGGCTCTTAACGTATTCTGACAAGTACTTTTATTTTGACACCCAGGACGGGTCTTTGAATTTTCTTGTCCCCCACCATGGTACGACCACAAAACATTCCCTGCACGTACGCTGTGAGCTACGGGAATTCACGCCCGAGGGGAAACCTGCGGCCTGGGTTTTAGATCAGGCCCCTACCCTGCATTTTTCTGGAATGGTCACGCTTTTAGGCGGCGGACCCCGGGGCCGCACAACCTTGGCACAGGTTTTTGATGCTTCAGCCGATAAACCCCTAGTCGAATTAGAATTTCGAGCTACCCGGTGGACAAACCAGTTTCAGTTATGCCTTATGGTGAAGCATTCTCCCCAGGGCAAACATTCCACCTTTTATGTCTTGGGACCTGCCCATCTAAGGGAACGCTACACCATTACCCTGAGTCTACACCACGAAAGCCTGGTAGTTTCACTCGGATCTCACCAAGAAGCCTTCCCTATCGAAGCGAGCTTTAAAAAGGATCAGTTCTACTTCAAGGTAGGCAACTATGACCAAACTACCAGCAAGGGAACTCCGGGTGTTTTGTACACCCATGTCAAAGTGTACTCCTTAAATCTTACCTAGTACCCCAGCTTACCCAAAATCATCGTAATGAGGCTTTGCAATGCATTCAAATGGCTGGACTCGTCTGGCACGTTGAGCGCCTGTTGCACTTGCGCACCGGTAGCCGTAACGCTATTTAAGTTGATCTGAGACAGCGACCCCAACGAAAAGCCTAAGGCAGACGGGTCTGGGTATTGGTAGCTATAATTAAACAAAAGGTTATTGCTGGCATCAAACCCTTCAAAGCCCACCCGATTACCCGAAGTGTTATTCAAAAGTAAAAAGTAGCCCTGCGGTTTGCCATTACTGTCTGTTGCTTCAATCTTGATCGAGCCATTCGTATCGTAGTTATACTGAAACGTGTAGGTCATTAAAAGGTTTGTCGTTCCCGAGCCTTCGTAAGCCGAAATGGAGTTAACCTGCCCATAGAGCTTGAGGGGGTCAAGTGAGGGAACGCTCACCACATCGATGGGGGTCGAGGCCGGGGAGTTGTAGGTAAATACCAGGGAACCCAAAGTCACTGCCGGGGACGAACCCTGCTTGGGAATCAAAAAACTAATCGAGGTGGGGTAATTATTCTGATCGAATGACAACTGTACCGAGAGGGATAACGCCAAGGCTGACCCTGACAGGTCTAGCTGGTTGACTAAGTTTGCGGCGGTGGTCTGCCCGGTGGCGACGGCGGCAGGAATATAAGAATAGGCCGTATTTAACGTTGTCCCCCCGTAGCTGACGGCCTCTTGTACGATTTTATTGGGGTCAATGCTATCTCTTGTAATAGACATGCTCACCGTCGAAGAGCCGGTCACGCCAACCACCGTTCCATTCGAAAACGTTCGAATCAATTGGGTCGGAAAGTTCGACGCGTTAAAATCCACCTCGGTATTGCCCCAGTTGTCATATTCCCAATACTTCCACCAATTCATGGCAAGACTGGCGGTGGGCCACACCTGTGCCGATAACAAGCTTGGTCCATCAGGAATATTGGCAGGCAGGCTGGGCAGTGTAAAAGTGACAGCCCTGGCTGGAGCGGCCGCAGTCAAGGAACGGGACGGAGCCACGTTGGGTGACACCGCCGAGTTGGTAAGATTGGTTTGTTTCTGCAAACTGCCGGTGGAGGTGTAGGAGTTGTCGACTTCGTTCGATAACACCAGGCTTTGACTGGTCGGCGAGGTTACCGACAAAGGCACCAAGTAACTCAGCACCTGAGCCGGCTGATTGGGCCAGGTAGAATCGTAGGTGGTACGCGTACCACTCAGCATCACCGACTTGGCATTGTAGTTCCCGTAAGCCACCAGGAGCTTGCCCGTACTGTCATATTGCCAAACACTGAAACCTTGTAAATTACTATTGGCGTCGTAAAGGCTGTCTTGAATCTTGTTGCCAAAGCTATCGTAACGATAGACGTCAAAAGAAACCAGGGTATTCGTGTTATCGTAATAGGCATCAATTTGAACTTGGGTGGTCGTTCCTATATAAGCAAAGGCATGCGAGTACACCAGCGTACCCTGCGGGGTGTAGTGTTCATAGGATGCCGGACGATCAAAAGATGCCGCACTTCCGGGAATATCGTACTGGTAGATCTCGTACCACATCAGCGTCGACCCCAGATAATCGCTAAGCCGGGTATGACTTGCGTCCCACTGCTGCGTTTCAGTTTGTCCAGGCGTACTTGAAGTGTCCAAAAGTGACAATTGACAACTGGTCAAAAGCAAAACCAAACCCAGGGTAAAGACGCCTTTCATCTCTGGTACCTCCCAGCGGACTCCCTTATAGTATACCCCGTGTATGCGAAAAGCACCTCAGAAAATCCAACGCTTTAATCCTCGCGTCTTGCTTCTGCTAGTGGGGCTTGGCTTACCCAGCTTTGTCTCGGCTGAGGTCACCGTCACGATCAACTACCCCACCCTGATTCCTCAGCTAAGTCGGTTACAGCCCCTTGTGAATCAACAGCTCGCCACGGTCGCGGGGCAAATTCAAGGCACGTTAAACAGCTTTTTGAATAAACCACTGGTTTTAGGGGCCTTTGCCGATGCCGGTTCGTTGTCAGTTTTGCCCGTTTGGAACTCCCCCTGGAATGGGTCGCCCTACGCCTTTTCGCTGTCGAACACCGCTTCGGTCATGTTAGACAGCTTCAATTTTGCCACTTGGGTCTCGCGACTGACCAATTTGACCCCCACGTCAGACTATCAGCTGGGGGTTAACCTTTCGCCAACCACCCTCTGGCTGGGTGGCACTTTAGCCCCCTGGACGACTTCGGTGTATCTCAAAGCCGTCGCTGGTTGGTCACCCTATAGCTATGAAAACACTAGCTTTCTTTCGAAATCTTTGGGCTTTTTTGGTGCGTGGCAGATGGTTCGCCCCGTAAGGCTGTCGCCGTGGTGGTCGTGGCTGGGCCTTGAGGCTGACACAGGGTTGGGCTGGAATGACAACGAAGCCAGCACCCAACTTGCCCTCTCAACTGTTACCCAGTCGTTCACCGTCGGGGCCCAAGGACCCTACCCCTCGCTCACTGTCAAATATTCTGTATCCCCCAGTGTTCAAGTGTCGTTGCTCACCCAAACCTTTTCGGTACCATTTCAACTTTCCACGGGCTTTGAATGGGCTCGCATTTTTGATGTATCGGCAGGGGTGGGCAACTACCTTTCGTGGGGCAACTCCTCTATTGGCCTTTCGGGAACTCAACAGGTTCAAATTCTCAGTCAGCCCTTAAGTAACCTGATTCAGTCAGGCTCAAATCCCTCGCTCACCTTCAGTGGCATGAGTACAGGGACTGGCCCCCACCTCACCGGTACCTATTTTTGGTTGAGGCTTGGTTATCGGGTGGGATTAATCACCATTGAGGTTCCCGTCTTGTATCGTTTGATTGGCGGGTTTGAAACCGGACTTGAGTGGGGGGCCGAGTTTTGAAACCTCAACGGTGGCAGCTCCCCGGCATTACAATTCTGCTTTTGGGTGTCTTTATCCTTTTGGGAACTGGGATGCCCGCACCTTTAGAAGCCCAGGAATTGCCAGCCCATGTGCTACTGTATCCAGGTCCCCAGCTTGATCTCGATAGCTTTTGGCAAGCGCAAACCTCGTTTGACGGGGCCGAGCTGGATTCGGGGTTTAGCCTCAGGCACTCGCGTCTACCGCTACGTTGGCAAATATCCGGCGGGTATGGGTACACCTCAGGGTCCACAACGCTCTTACGGGGAGTTTTCGCGGGGGGGGTTGGTTGGGTTTGGGACACCCCCTGGTGCCGCTTGGTTCCCCAAGCTTTGGCGTTCTGGCAGCTCAGTTCAACGTCCTCGTGGGGAGCGGAACTGCAACTTTCCACGGAATGGCGGCTCAACGATGGCCACTATCTCGCCTTTGCTCCCGAAGTACGTTTCTATACCAACGGCCTTTCGCCCACGTTTTCGCTTTTGGTTGGCCTTCGCGATGAGCAAACCTTTCTTTTGCCTGTTATTATTAACCCTCGCCTAAAAGTGGCTCCAACAGAAGTAACCCCGCAGATAATGTCCCAACAAGGAGCCAAAATTGCCCTGGCCAGCGACGATCCGACTGACATTCTGGCTTGGAGCGTGACAATAACTGACAACGAAGGGCGCCTCAACCATCGTTGGACAGGCCATGGGCCCCCTCCTGTTAACTTTCTTTGGCCCGGCTCTCGACACCCTGACAATTTGAATGACCAAACGTTTACCGTTTCAGCTACCCTCGAAGATGACCTTCACCGCCCTTGGCCAGTCCCCCAAGCAAGCTTTACCTGGATTCCTGTACCCCCCATCCAGGCTAGACTCACCTTACCCCCAGGGTTGTATTCTTTAGGGGACGACGGCCAACCTCGTGACTGGGTCCTTGGTGTTCACCTGACACCCGCCGGCAGTTTGCGCCGGTGGCGACTGGTTATTCGCGACCCAGCGGGTGAGATTCTTCATTCCTGGTCAGGGACGAAGGAACCATCCCCGCTCGTATGGTCGGGGCGAGAGGCCTTAGCTGAAGGTTTGCTTTCGGCGACTACTTACACCGCCGACCTGAGCTGGCAAGACAGACGGGGACGAAACGGTCGGCTCAGCGCGCCCTTCACGACCGACATCTTTGTTCAAAAGACCCCCGAGGGTTTAAAGATCTTGATCCCCACCATCCATTTCCCCCCTAATTCCGCCAATTTTCAATCAGATTTAGGACATGAATTGGTTCGTGAAAACGAGGTAGTTTTGAAAAGGTTGGCCGAGATTTTTCGCAAGTTTTCGCGCTATGCCATCCGCATCGAGGGTTATGCCAACCTGGTTCATTATCAGGACCCCGAAGAGGCTACTCGAGAACAAGCACAACAGCTGTTACCGTTGTCCCAACAACGAGCCCAAGCCGTCGCCGATGCTTTGGTAGAGCTAGGAATCGACCGCGCACGTATCAAGGTTGTGGGAAAGGGTGACGAAAATCCTCTGGTTCCGTTTTCTGACCAACGGGAAAATTGGAAAAACCGACGTGTAGAGTTTTATCTGATCCGGCCCCGCCGATGATGAAGCCCGGCCCCGCCGATGATAAAGGAGAATATCCATGGCCCCGCTTTTGCTTGTGTTGGTTCTATCGTTTTTGCCGAGTTCCCTGCAGGCGCAAGAGCAACCCAGTGACCTCGACGTGCTACCTAAGAGCGCCCCGGTGGTAACCTATGAGCCCAAGCCCCCTCTCGAAACCCCGTGGCTGACCTCCGAGGTGATTCAAAAAAATCCTCTTCCTTGGCAAATTGGCTCAGGCTTAGTCCTGGTGTTAGGGACTGGTGGCACTCTATGGTATGGTTGGAAAACTCTCAATGACCTGCCGCAGGGCTTTTTTCAAACCTCAGAGCAAACCGATATCATCATGACAGGCTTTAGCCTTTTGGTGGCGGCCGTGGCCGGTTTGGTTTTTACCTCGGCGACCACCCCGGGACCACAGACACCAACGCCCTAGGGGCCTGCCCCTTTACATCCCCCCCTGGCAGAGCGTAAATTCTTCGTATGCGCAACCTTTTTTTCGTTGTCTTAACGGGTTTAATTTTGGCTTCGGGGGCTTCTGCCCTCGTCGTGGATGAAACCGGGCTCTTGAGTCCCAACCAGCTTTCGGCTCTGAATTCACAGACGGCCGATGGCACCGTGGCGATCCATATCGCCGCCTCGACCAACGGGCATTCCATCAAGGCTTACTCAGACTCCTGGGCCGCCAAAACCAAAGCCGGCGGTGACCCGGCACTTGATGTGCTGATCACAGTGGTACCCTCGCAACATCAGCTCTATATTTCGACGGCCAAGGACATTCATGCCCGCTTTTCGTCACAAGATGCCTCGCAGGTGGTTCAAGGAATTCTGATCCCTTCGTTTAAAGCCGGGGATTGGAATGGGGGGCTTTCGCAAGCGGTAACCGCCATTCAGGCCCACTTGGGCACGCAAACCCAGACGTCAACCTCGACACAGGTCATCCCTCAGACTAGGGCTGTTTCGGGTCAAGAGCACGCTTCGGGCGGAATTTGGGTTTTCTTTGGTGTGGTCGCGGTTTTCCTGTTAGGTTTGCTTGTCGTGGCACCGTGGTGGAAGCGTTTTAAACACTTTGAGTTTGTGGTTTCGAGCGGACGCCCCGATTTTGTTCTTCCCCCCGAGGTGGAGTCCCAAGAGAAGGTGCGGGATGCACTCGAAATGCTGCAAGACCTCCATAATGCCCTTCCCCTAGGGCTTAACAAACGGCTGGCCTTTTACCGGCGACGCAAGGATGATTTTCAGGCGGCTTACCAAACCTGTGTGATGGCCGTCGAGTTAGTGCGTCAGCAAGCCGAAGCCCAACAGCGTTTTGAACAGATCAAAGCCAACGCGAGCAACCTGCCGCCCGCCGAACAGGAGCGCTTGTGGGCTCTAGAAGCTCAGTACCGCAACTCGGGCAACAACGCCTCCTTTTTACTCGAAAATCTTGTCCTGATGAACCTTTGGTCTCAGGCGCTTCAGCCCCAAAACGTTTTTATTGAAAACAATACTTTTATTGATAACGATGACATGCGCCAAGGCAGTTGGAATAACGACAACGGTTGGGGCGGGTCGGGTGGCGACTTCGGAGGCGGAGGCGGAGACTTTGGGGGCGGAGGCGACGATTTTGGCGGGTCAGGAGGCAGTTGGTAACCTCGCTAGCCGTTGAAAATCACGCTAAAAGGTGACGGCCAATCGAGGCTAGGTCACGACAACCCGTCATGACCATGGCCTGCTTCAACGTTTTGTGGAGGTGGCGCAGTTGAAGCTCTACCCCCACAGCCCCACCCCCGATTGCGGCACGGATCACATCACGGCCAATAAGTACCGCTTTAGCGCCAAGGGCCAGCATTTTTAGCACATCGTTCCCGTTGCGGATCCCTCCATCCACAAAAACAGGCACCTGGTGCCCCACCCGGTCCACAATCGCGGGTAAAACCTCAGCTGTTCCCGGTGTCGAGTCCAATACGCGGCCGCCGTGGTTCGATACCACGACAAGGGCAACCCCTGCCTCGACGCAGGCTTGAGCATCGTCAGGGTCCATCACGCCTTTGGCAATAAAGGGCAGACGGGTCGATTTAACCAACTCTTGCAGCTCTTGGGGAGTTTTGCGGTACACCGGCTGGCCGGCCCGGGCAAAATTGGTTGACCCGGCACCGTCAAGGTCAAGGCCCACGGCGGGGGCACCCGCCGCTTCGGCTCGGGCGATCAACTGCTTAAGATCCTCTTGCTTACGGGGTTTAAAAATCGGCACACCCTGACCCTGTGCTTCTTCAATCGACTCGATCCCGGGGTGGCTGTCCAAACGGTAGAACGCCGTATCACCCCGCCAGCTCAGACTGCCTGCGGCTAAACACCCTTGGATGGTCGCTCGGCAAAAATCCAATTCGGTGATGGCCCCATTGTATTGACTCATCCCGCTGGTCGACGCGCCAAAAATCGGCATAGCCAGCGTTAAGCCTCCAAAGGTAAAGGTGGTATCGGGCTCAAAGCTAGCGCCCACCAGACGTGTTTTGAGGTGAACGGCTTCAAGAGCCAAATAGTTGTTTCGAAAGCTTCGGCCTAAGCCAATCCCCCCCATACCGATCGCTTTGCCATAGTTCTCTTTTTGACAAATCCTGTCGGGGGCCCCGTCACAAATGGGGTAAACGGCACAAATATTTTTTAGCTTATCCCGAGCACGGCCCCGTACTTCTTCTAAGGTGGTTGGTTCTAGCTCGGTGGAACGGTACTTGCCACTCTCGCCGCAACTAGGACAGCGGGCGGGAGCGTTTTCACCAGGGGCTAGCGACCCACAGGACGTGCAGACAAATTTGGCCATTTTTTCACCTTTTTTTCACATCACACTCGTTGTGCGCGGCACTCTAAGCAAGATTGGCTTAGCGCAAGAATCATTCTAGGGGAATCCCTCTTTTGGGGCAAGTATTTTGTTTCAGGTTCCGCCAAGGGTTTACCGCGGCTATGATGGCGCATGGCCCTTGATTATGAAACACTAGAAAGCTTAAAACGCCTGCACCCGGCTTGGAAGGTGAATCGCCCCGAGACGAGCGGAGCCCTTTTTGTTTGAGTCCGGTATCAACTGTAGCCTCTTGCGCTTTTTTCCCCGGTCTTCTAGCTTTCTGCCTGATCTCGGGATCGTGGGACTCGCCACAGCACCCGATTTCTACAGGTCGAGCCGCTGGGTACAAAAAACCCGGAAATCATCACGAATCCCCGGCTTGCCGCTACCATGAGCCAATTGCAATAGCTACGAAAATATTTTTTCTTGACACGTAGAATTTGATACCTAGACTTAAAAAAGTGATTTTTTCTCATAAATAGCCAGATATGTACAAGAGTTTGCTGAACTACATCTTCAGCAGTCAATGTAATATTTAGAACGATTTTGTTGGTAATATAGGAAAAACTAAGGAAGCGTTGCGTTCTTTGGAATTTTTTTGGAGGTACTTTATGAGTGATGGACGAGAAAAAGCAGCAGATGAAGCATTTTGCAGATCGTGCGGTGCTGTCATAAAGAAGGAAGCAGAGATTTGTCCAAAGTGTGGCGTGCGTCAGAAGCAGGCGGGTGGAAGCGGTGATGTTTCAGCCAACTGGTTGGCAGCATTACTTCTTTGCTTGTTTCTAGGGGTTGTAGGTGGGCACAGATTCTATACAGGAAAAATTGGAACGGCGATACTCATGATTTTAACGCTTGGAGGTTTCGGGATTTGGGCTCTGATTGATTTAATCATGATTATTTCTGGAAAGTTCAAGGATTCCCACGGCAATATCATTACTAGAAATTGAAAATTACGCCCTGTGATCAATCCATTACAGAGCGTTGCATTTGACAATGGGTACCCAGGAAATTCGCGAATGTGAAATATTTCGAAGAACAAGCAGGTGTTAGGTTGACGCTCCGCGCCGGCGAAATGAAACCGGACTTCTGAGGGCTGTTTGACTCGGTATATATCTTGATGTATACTTGCTTGCGGAGGCCTCAACGATGCAAACCGCCAAACTATTCGTTAACGGGCGTAGCCAAGCTGTTCGGTTGCCCAAAGAGTTCAACTTCAAAGGAACTGACGTTTTCATTCAGAAGGTTGGGAATTCCGTCATTCTTTTCCCCAAAGACAGTGTTTGGGAAACTTTCCTCGAAGGATTGAACGGATTTACTGACGACTTCATGGCAGATGGGAGGCAGCAACCACCGATGCAGGAGCGGGAGGAACTCTGATGTATTTGTTGGATACAAATACCTGCATCTTCATCAAGAATAGAAAGCCTGAGCATGTTCTGAACAGACTCAAGCTCGCGATTGATGAAGGAGTTTACCTTTCGAGTGTTTCGGTGGCTGAACTGCAGTTTGGTGTTTACAGTAGTCAGAAAATCGAAAAGAATCGAGTTTCGCTCACCGAGTTTCTTGCTCCGTTTGAAATTCTTTATTTCGATGATAACGACGCTGAAGCCTTCGGCAAGCTACGGTCGGACTTGAAGCGTCGCGGCGACCTGATTGGTCCCTATGACATGCTGATTGCGGCCCAGGCGATGACACGGAACCTCGTGTTGATAACCAACAATACGGACGAGTTCCGCAGGATCCCAGGCCTTCAACTGGAAGATTGGAAATAGAACGGATACTGACTTCGTATTAATTATTACAATAAAAGGCCCCCCTTTGTGGCAAGTGTGGAAGAACCTAACATCAATCACCTGACTTATTTGGGTATCACGACCCTTGCAAAAAGCAAGGCTCGCGCCACCCATAACGCAGTTTAAATCAGCCTTAGAAAGGTCGATTTTCTGAGGGAGGCAGCGATCAAGTTCAGTGAGATGAAATAGCCCTCGAAGTGAAATAGTCTTTCTTGCCATCCCCATGTAAATTGGACCTCATGGTAGGTTCAAAAAGAAATTCATGAGGAGTAAATGAATAAAAAAAGTTACACTGATATTCATTACCGAATCGACGAAATCTTTGTCGATAATCTCGATTTGTTCGTCGTAACCTGAAAGTACCCGCAAAGAGCGTCCTGGTATGGACAAAAAAAGCGTCAGAAATACCCACGAAAAGCGAGGGAAAGGATGATGCACCTTTTTGTGTTTATGGAGAACTCGATGAACAGGATGTATTTGAGAACAATCGGACAAAGCCGGACGGGATTCAGTGTTGGCTTAATAAAATTGGTGTACAATTTCTTTCGCTTCGAATACCTGTCAAGGGCGTAAAACCACGAGACTCAGCCTGCCTGATGGGGCTATAGCCTAGATTCTGCTCTGACCGAGTCTTGAACATCGCAAGGCGCTTGTCGGCTAGGTTTGCCAACCTGTGAATTTTTTAACAAGCTCGCGATAATCTTACGGGGTTACGGCTCCCCTTTCGGCTTTTACTAATTATCCTTTCTTTTACGCCGATCGTTTTTTCTGTGAGCGTAAACTTTTCCCGACGGAGACGAGAATCTGACAGGATGTAATCTATAATCGGCCAGCTTATCGACACAATGCTGTTGGTTTTAAGTCTGCATCTGTTCAGTTTCGTGATTAAAAATTTTGCAAAACTGTGGAGATTGGCGTTTTTATCGTCAAAATTCGCCCATATTCCCCCGAAAAGTTTTTATTTTCGCTTCTGTGGAGCTTTCCCGACAACCGGCAACCTGTGAATTTTTTAACAGGTTTGCGCAAATTCAGGGTTTTTGGGCACCGGCTTCCCCGGTCCAGCATACTTTTGACTGCCTAGCGGAGGCGACCGAGATCAACTCGATTTTTGAAATAAAGCTGGTGGTACCAAAAAGCTACCCACCCACCAACAATGGCCAGTACAATGTCGATTCCCGCAACTACTGAATCTGGAACGGGTTTATGATCAGGAAGCAACCAACCATGCCCGAATCGAACCCACCAGCCTTCGGTAAAAACAAACCAAACACAACCACCAGCGGCTTGGCTAATCGCGTTAGCAAAAAAGATGCTTAAAACGAGAAAAACCAACCAATGAAAAGCTCGGGGCGCCCGTTCAAAAAGGGCGTAGCCCCACCTCGTACTTTTTCGCAACAGGAGGAGTAAGCCCACCAAAGGACATAAAACCAAATTGGACGGGAGAATGGTAGAATCGTGGACCCAGCGCCAGCTCAGGCTAAACGATTGGTCGGTGATTACCTGGTGACCAACCGCGACGACAAACGCCACGGCCACGAAAACAGCAAGCGTGGTTACCCACGTGCCCACAAAAGACGTCAGGTTATGAAAACGCTCTGACCAAGGTTTCATTTATTACAACCCTAAATAGAATTGTAAATGGATTTTTTTCCAAAGTCAAAGAAAACGCTCTAAACAGGCGAATCGGCGTCGTAGAGCGAGTATGGATGAATCACTCCCGCAGAATCCTCCCATTGGGACTTGGGATCCTCCAAAGGATGGTTTTCAAAATACACCCAGGCCGCGAGAACATTGCGAAATTCCGACCCATGGTCGGCTCGCGCTTCCATCACCGAGTCTTCATACGGTCCACAAAACCAGCTATTTTCGTTAGGAAAGAACTTCTTTATCAACGACTTAAGGCCCCACCAGTAAACACCAAACCTGAGGTACGACGAGGGACGCTGATGTAACAGTGAAACAGCCGCTTGTGTCATTTTTTTGGGGTAGGTAGAAAGGTTCGCCGTCACTTGAGAGGCAAATTGATCAATATCTTCGTCAGAATAGTAGCCGCTGGACATACTTAGACCTCCGTGACGTTATGGGGTAAGGATAACTGACCTGGTACGTGAAATCAAGCTAAAAATGCCTAGATCTTTACCATTGAAATTCTTTTCGGCATGAGTAAGGCTTAACAAAGGAGGTAGCGTGATGATTTTCATTGTTATTACTTTTGTTCTAGCGGCCATATCGTTTTTTGCAATTAGCAACCTTGTAGGTTTCGTTTTTTGCGCTGTTGGCCTACTAGAGCTTGTGATCTTTGAGCTTGGAAATAAACTTCTGGACAAGCTTGAAAAACTCAAAGCAAACGATGTTGGCCCCGAAAAGTCAGCAAAACTCAAAAAAGATGAGCGAGAAGAAGAAGCGAAGCCTCTCAACCTAAAGCAACTTTCAAAAGCCCCTGACGCTCAAGAAAACGGCGACTTATCAAACGAAGACTCTGAGATTTTACGGCTGTATGGCAAAGCGGCTCTAGAAAGAATTAGACGGGCAAGAAAATGATGACTGAGCGTTCAGCAACTTTCTCCCGAAGTAACATATTCAGTAACACAGGGGAAAAAGCTCCGTTTTCGGTCGCCTTATTTTTAGCTAATTCCTTACAGCGTAAGGATGAGTCCAACCCGGCTCGAACGGGTGACCTACGGCTTAGAAGGCCGTTGCTCTATCCAGCTGAGCTATGGACCCAAATCGGGTTGGCCGGATTTGAACCGGCGAAATCTTGCTCCCAAAGCAAGCGTCGTAGACCGCTGGACCACAACCCGTATATGGTGGCTATCATAATGAACATGGAAGATCACTGTCAACCCAACCCTCAGACGGCTCAAATCGTCGAGATCCTGTTAGCTACGTATCCTGACACCTCATCGTTTCTTAATTACAGGACTCCTTTTGAGCTTTTGATCGCCGTTATTTTGTCAGCCCAGTGTACCGATGCCAAAGTGAATGAGGTGACCCCAGGGCTCTTCCGCGCCTACCCCACCCCCGAAGCCCTCGCCGCTGCCCCCCTCCCCAGCTTAGAAAAGCTCCTTTACTCCACCGGTTTTTACAAAGCAAAAGCTAGCTATGTCAAAGAAACCTCTCGAATTTTATGTGACCAGTACCAAGGGGAGGTTCCCTTGGGGATGGCAGAGCTAACAGCTCTGCCTGGAGTTGGGCGTAAAACAGCAAATGTGATGCGCGGTCACCTAGCCGGACTACCCGCCGTCATTGTCGACACGCACTTCAAACGGGTTGTCCGACGGTTGGGTTTGACTGACGAGCACGAGCCCGAAAAAATCGAGCGAGCCGTCCAGACCCTTATCCCCGAAGACAAACAATTTCGCTTTTCGATGGCAGCAAACCGTCATGGCCGCGAGCTCTGCACCGCTCGTAACCCCCTATGTCCAGAATGCCCGGTGGCTCGTCAGTGCCCTTCCAGGAGTTAAACTCGTCAAAGCAATAAGCCGTTTGGCGCTGTCTCTTTAGGTGGAGACACCTATGAAAACCTTCTGCCTTCTTTTTTTGACCGGTCTAACCGTGTTTTTAGCCCAACCCTTTGCCGACAGCTTGAAGCCCCCCACTCTCACCCTTGTCAATCAAACAGGGATTACCTTCACCGTCCTTCTCGCCGCCCCCGGTGGCACCGAAGACTGGGGAGAAAATCTCTTGCTTCAAGAATGGCATGATGGGGAGCAGATAACGCTGAGCCTTCCCAACGCTCCTTATTGGAGTTTTCAAGGCGAAGGAACTTACCCTTCGGGGGATGCTGTAGATTTAGACTTCCTCTGTCCGGCACAAAAAGCCACCGAAACTGGTGTTGTCTTTTACCGCTTAGGGCGAGGAGAAGTTGAGCTTCTTGACAGTGCCAGCCCCCACCTCTAAGCTGAAGTTCATGCGTCTCAGATTTTTGTTTGCCGCCCTCCTGACGCTGAGCGGGGGTTTTTCGACACTTTCGGCTCAAAATCTGGCCCCTCTGACTGGCCCCAACACGTACCGTATCGTGTGGATTGTTGACCCCATTGCAGGCCAAAAGGACCTCGATCAGGTGCTGGAGCGCTCGGGGGAGCCTAGGGTTCTTTTAACGAGAATTTTCAGACTACAACTTTCGGGGACCTATCAAACCGTTGACCTAAAACCGACGCCTCAGGGTTTATGGATGGCAGAGCTGATTCTACCGCTCAAAGCTCCCGATTTAGCGCTTCCCCCGACCCTCTTTCGCCTTGTCCCGGTCGCTGGTGCAGGCCCCGAGGCCAAGCGGCTCTGCCAAGTTTTACAACGGCAATGGGCAGTGGAATCTCCCTTTCCCGCCATCCCAGAAGCTCCGGCTTTTGACCAACCAGGCCTTGACCCCCGCTATGATAAAACAACACGAACTTTAACGATCCACTTTCCGGGAGGCTGACATGTATGACTTCAATGCCCGCGTAGACCGCTCTGGCGTCCACTCTCTTAAGTGGGACAACCCGCATAATACGCCCGGACAAGAAAACATCTTGCCGCTTTGGGTTGCCGACATGGATTTTGAGGCTCTGCCCGAAATTCAGCAAGCGCTCTTAGATCGGCTTCGTAAGCCTATCTTTGGGTATATGAAGTTTCCCCCTGCCTACTTTGACTCTATTCTTAACTGGCACGAGGAAAGGTATCACCGGTCGCTGACCCGCGAAATGCTCATCCCTATCCCCTCGGTTCTTCATGGCCTATCGATGGCGGTGAGGGCTTTTAGTAATCCCGGCGATGCGGTTTTGGTACAGCCCCCCGTCTACACCCCGTTTTTTCGCGTTGTCACTTTGAATCATCGCCTGGTTGTTGAAGCTCCCTTAAAAGAGCCAGAAGCACCTGGTCAGGCCTGGCGCTTTGACCCCGACCTAACACGGGCACGCTTGCAAGCAAGCCGTGAGGCGGGGAACCCCGTTAAACTGTGGTTGTTTTGCTCCCCTCAAAACCCCACAGGTCGCGTTTGGACAAAAAAAGAACTCGAAAGCGTTGCTCAAATCGCCCAGGAGTTCGACCTTCTTGTGTTGTCCGACGAAATCCACGCCGACTTGGTCAACCCGAAGGTAAAATTTACCAGTGCCTTAGATCTTCCGGCCTTGGCAGAACGTTCCTTGGTGGTTACCGGCCCTAATAAGACTTTCAACATGGCAGGCCTGGCGATTGCTCACGCGTTCACCCGGAACCCCGAGCTAGCCGTTAAGTTTCGCCGGGCTGTAGAAGCCGACTTTTACAATGAACCGCATGTTTTATCGATCGAAGCGGCTTGGGCCGCCTATCGTCATGGGAATCAGTGGTTGGACGAGTTGTTAGAACATTTAAAGGGGAACTTTGACTTTTTGCGGGAACGTCTGGCCACTTGGAACCCTCCACTAACGGTCTGTCCCTGGGAAGGAACCTACTTGGCTTGGGTGGACGCTCGGCCCCTGTTGGCTGTGAGGACCTATCGGGATGTTGCCCATTTGACCGAAACCTGGGAGGTTTCGGGGCGGGTTAAAATTACCGCCGGGTCAATCTACCGCACAGGAGGCGAGGGTTGGTTAAGATTCAACCTGGCTTGCCCCCGCCCGCTTTTAGAACAAGCCCTTGACCGGATTGAACGGTGGGAAAAGCTCACCACCTAAAGGCGCTTCAAGTACGGGAGCTTCATGGCAATTTTAACAAAGGAAAGCCCTCGGGCGGTAAATCGACCGCAACCAAGAGGATGTGGTCAGCTCGACGACCCGCTGGCTGACCGATAGGACCAAGCCAGGTTTCCCAGGGAACAGCTTTTGTTCCTGAAATGACCTTTAAGCGCAAGTTTCCATCTTTTCCTACCCAAGGAAACAGGATAGCTGGGTCGAGAAACCGAACAGCACCAGCCACCCCCTGGTTTAAAACCTGTTGGTTGAGTCCGGCAAAATAAATTCGGCCAGGGTGGAGGGCAGTTAATAGCTCTAGTACCGGCCCGAGGTCGTCCACGTTGAACCCCGTTTGCGGTTCAGCGTCTAAGAACGGGACCTTTAAGACATCGGCTCCATCCGAAGCCAACTTTCGGTCGGGGGCCAAGCCCTGGGCCAAGGTCAACCCTAAGTTACGAATCCAATCTAACGACAAAGACGGGTCGTGGTCGGGCTGCTCGCCTGGGGCGGCAGGAGAGTACCCGGGAAGCTGACTTTGTGGTCGCAATAGGTCTTCAACCCGAGGAACAGGAATCTTCCACGCCCGGCACAGCGAGTCAGTCAGCCAAGCCGTCGACCCCCAAGGCCCCAAGCCCCTTTCTGGCAGTCGATAATTTTCAAGACTAGTCCACAAGCCCCACGGTTTCCCTGTTGCGTCCGTTCCTTGGGCGTCACTGTGCGGGTCAGGAACCCATAGGCCCCAACGAGTTTCGGGGACAGTGGAAAGCGCGTGTTCCACCAACCTCGCAAGTTGTTCCACCTGGTCATCAGCGGGAGTGTGCTGAGGAATAAGCACGGACCAAGGAACTTCTTGTGCTGTTGAATCCCACAGCGATTGTTCCGGGCTTTTTAAAATTTCGGATAAAGAGGTCGGTACTTGCCAACCACCCCACACAAGGCGTCCGGCAACAAACAGATCCATTCTGCTGGTGGGTCCGCCATCCTTGGGAGTCAACCTGATCCAAGTTCCCGTATTGGCCAACAAATCGCCCTTTGGTTCGACAGGACCTGTTAAAATCAGCCTGACTTCGCGAATCCGGTCTAGCCCATCACGAAAAACTATCCAACAACCCGCCGAATAGGGCCTTCCCACATCCAGACGCATTTCCCATAAGGTTTGATCTTCGGGACCGGACCGAACTTTGCGAACGACAAAGGTTACCTCATGTCCGTCAACAGGCGAGAGCCTAAGGCGTACCGGGCGCAACTGAGCGGCGGGCGTCAAAAATAAAAGGTTTTGAACCTTGGGGTCCAAGCGATCGGCCAGAGTCGAAGGAATCAGATGGGAGCGAGTCTCGCCCCAGGGGTCGGCGGCTAAAGGGAAAGCCACTGCCAGAAAATACGCAAACAGAGCCAGAGCCCACGGAGTTCTCATAAATTCCTTCTCATGGCCACCATCTCATCGCCACCTTCTCATGATCCGCCCCGAACTTCTAACTGCAACGGAATGTTGGCAAAACCTAAGTCACGGCGAATCCTATTGATAAGATATTCTACCAACGACGGTGGCGTGTCTTTTCCGTGATTGCCAAAAGCAACAAACTTGACGGGTAAAACACTCACTTGTGTCAGGTAACGAATTTTATAGGTAACGCCTTTAATCTGGGGGGTAGGTAAATCGTCCATCCAGATTTTTAACATTTCATTGAGTCTGGCTGTTTCAACTCGTTGAAGGAGTTCGCGGTGCACTTGTCCTGCCGTCTTGAGAAGCTCCCGGACGCCCTCTCCGGTTTTTGCCGAAACCGGCACGATAGGGGCAAAATCTAAAATGGGAAACAAAAACCGCACGCGGTCCTGTACGGCTTCCAGTTGGTTTTTCATCGGGGGCAAAAGATCCCATTTGTTCATGGCCAGAATCACGCCTCGGCCTTCTTTGACAATTTGGTACGCGATCTTTTTGTCTTGTTCGGTTAAACCTTCGGCGGCATCCATCAAAAGGATCACGACATCCGATTCTGAAATCGTCTTGAGAGCGCGGTTGACCGAGTAGTACTCCACGTCCTCAACAACTTTACCCTTACGCCGTATTCCCGCTGTGTCCATTACACGAAACCGCCGCCCTTGAAAGGTAAAGCGGCCCTCCACGGGGTCACGCGTCGTTCCAGGGATGTCCGACACCAAAGACAAATCCGTGCCCGTGAGGCGGTTAACGAGCGTTGACTTTCCCGCATTCGGTTTGCCTAAAAGGGCCAACCGCAAATCAGGAATCTCTTCTTCGGGGATGGGGGTATCAGGCAACCGTGCAAAAACCGTTTGTGCCAGCTCATCAATGCCACGGCCATGGGCGGCACTAAGGCAAACATACTCGTCAAAGCCTAGGGAGTAAAAGTCAGAAGCCAGCAGGTCTTTTTCAAGTGAGTCGGCTTTGTTCAAGGCGGCAATAATTTTACGTCCCAGGGGGCGCAGAAGTTCAATGAAGCCTAAATCTTCTGGCGACAGGTGACGAATATCCAAGACCAGAACGATAACGTCGGCACCACGGGCACGCTCAATGCTTTTTTGTGCTACAGCGCGATCTAGCTCGCCGCCTTCCGAGAGGTAACCACCTGTATCTATGAGGGTAGCCGCGCGGTCGTTCCAGCGCCACGTTGCTTCGACCGGGTCTCGAGTAACTCCCGGAGTGGGGTCAGTAATTGCCTGACGTCGGCCCACTAAGCGGTTAAAAAGCGTGGATTTACCCACGTTGGGTCGTCCAACCAACGCGACACGAGAAAGCTGAGGTACGGGAGAATCACTCAATTTCGGCAAACCTTCCTTGACTATAGGCCGAGAGGTAAGCTTCGACCTCTTCGACACGGGGCAATTTGAGAACTTTTTCGGCAACGGCCTGTGCTTCAGAGAGGGTCAGTGACCGTAAAACTTCTTTGACACGGGTAAGGCTTACTGTATTCATGCTGAACTCGTCCAGTCCCAAACCGGCCAAAACCAGGGCAGCTTTGGGATCGCTGGCCATTTCACCGCACATGGCTACCGGTATTCCGGCAGCGTGGGCGTTTTCGATCACCAGTTTGATTAGCCGCAGCACGCCGGGGTGCAACGGCTCGTAAAGCCCAGCAATCCGCTCGTTTCCCCTATCGACGGCCAAGGTATATTGAGTCAGATCGTTGGTTCCAATCGAAAAGAATTCTACCATACGGGCTAAATGGTCCGAAACCAAGGCCGCCGAAGGGACCTCGATCATCGTCCCAATCGGAATGTGAGGAATGGGAATCCCCTCTGACAAGAGTTCTTCGCGAACATCCTGAAACACGGCTAAAACCTGTTCTAATTCTCCAACGCCCGAAATCATAGGGAACATAATTTTCAAGTTTCCATGACACGCGGCTCGCAATAAGGCCCGTAGTTGCGTACGAAAAATTTGCTGATCCGCCAGGCAGTAGCGAACGGCTCGCCAACCCAAAAGGGGATTCGATTCTTTGAACGGATAGGCATCGGGGGCTAACTTATCCCCGCCCAAGTCTAGGGTGCGGATTGTAACCGGCTTGGTTCCCATCCCTTCTAAGACTTGTTTATAAGCGAGGAACTGCGTTTCTTCATTGACCAAAGCGCCATGCTGAATAAAAAGAAACTCGGAACGGTAAAGCCCAATACCTTCGACCCCGTGTTCGATAACAGAAGGAACCTCTTCAGGAATTTCAATATTGGCCTTGAGTGTGAATGGTTTGCCATCTCGAGTAGTACAAGGCAAAGACTCTAAGGCCGCTAAGTGATGGCGGCGGCGAAGAAACTCTTTTTGCTTGGTGCGATAGTCTGCGAGTAATTCTTCGGTGGGGTTGATGAGCACCCTGCCCTGTTCACCATCCACAATCAGCCAGTCACCTGTTTTTACTTCTTTCGAGATGCGTCCCAATCCCAAGACTGCGGGAATTTCAAAGGATCGGGCTAAAATGGCGGTATGAGTGGTTTTCCCGCCCACATCCATGGCCAAACCCTGAACAAATTTCTTATTCATGGCAACGGCGTCGCTGGGCATGAGGTTGGGTGCTACTAAAATTACTTCAGATTTTAACTCAGCAAGTTGAGTACGCGGGGTCTTACCCAAGAGATGTTGCATAACTCTTCGTGAGACATCGCGGATGTCCAGGGTTCGCTCTTTCAAATAGACATCTTCTACGGTACCTAACTTGATGATGAGTTCGTTTACCACGTCCTGGAGGACCCATTCGGCGTTTTTTCGGGTTCTGGTAATCCGTACATCCACTTTGGCTTGAACTTCGGGGTCACGGAGCATCAAAATGTGGGTCGATAAAAAACCATCGGGGTCGGAGCCTCCCCGATTAAGAACCTCTTCTAAATCTTTCGTTGCTAGATCAACGGCCTGCCGATAGCGATTCATTTCATCGACAACATCCCGCTCAAGAATGTTATATTCCGGAATATCTAAGTCGTCATCGCGGTAGAGGTACACACGACCGATAGCAAATCCGGGGGAGGCCGGCACGCCTCGCAACTCATTCATAGCCTATTATACTCAGAAGGTAAAATTCCTGTCAAACAAAGGTTTCGGTTATGCTGATTAAGTCCTTTTGCCTTGCCTTAGCCCTAACAGCCCGTTAAGATACCGTTATGGCAAAACAGCGATTTCCCACTTGGGCTTTGGCTTGGCTAACCGGCTTAGTCCTCGCGGCGGCAATTTTTCTTGCCAACAAGGATGCCGTCGATCGTCTGATGGACGCCACAGGACTTACTCGGGTTCTTTACCCAGGAACAGCCAATTTGGCCGCCGAAGTGGTGCGGCAAGACAAGCATTTGGACCAACCAGCGCGCATCGTTCTCGATCAGGCCCCTGCACAACAGGTTTTACCCTTGTCCGAACAGTCGCCGGCCGACCCGTCTATCGACCAAACCCCCATCGGTCCTCCAGGAACGCCGCTGGATCAACTGACAACCAGTGCGATCATTCTACCGAGCAACGGCGTTTTACCCACACCCCCAACTACCCCGCTAGAAACACCAGTAGCTTCATCTACGCCACTCCTGCCGACACCCTCGTCAGCTCCTGCACCATCGCCTACCCCGCAAGGTGAAAGCCTCTACTTTTTAAAGATGGGACCCGATGGCCGGCTAGAGCCCACTCCCTACCAACGGGAACTCATTGCAGGTTCTACCCCTTTAACAGCAGTAATACGCGGCCTACTCATGGGGCCGACCATTTTTGAAAAGAACGCGGGAGCCATCACGCTGATTCCCAATGGGACTCAGCTCCTTTCGGCTCGCGTCGACAAGGGCACCGCCTTTCTCAGTTTCAGCGATGAGTTCACCCATAACAAAATGGACTTAGAGGGGTTTGCCGGTCAGTTGAAAGAGTTAGTCTGGACCGCCACGCAGTTCCCCTCCGTTCAACGGGTTCAGTTCCTGGTCAATGGCCAATACCGTGACAGCCTGGGAATGGATGGCTTATCCATCGCTATTCCCCTCAGCCGTGCCAGCTTTCATTGATTTTCGTTCCAGCCACGCTAACAGCTCTTGATTCCCCTTTCGTCCCCGAACGGGGCTAGGAATGACGTGGCGAACAGAAATTCCCTCCGCCGAGAGGCGGGTTACCAAATCGGCAACAATCCGCTCAACCGCTTCGGGGGGAACGATGCCTGCAAACTCCGGAGGCGGGTTTTCCCACTCGAATTGTGGTTTGATCAGGGCCACTAAGAGATTCCCTTCGGTAAGGGACAAAATGTGGGCCGCCGCACCTTTGAGTGAACGGAACGACAAATCGGCAGTAGCACCCCACGGTCGGGGCTCCAAAACCTGAACATCCATAATGTTGGTACTTTCTAACACGTGAACTTGAGGCTTTTGTCGCAGACTCCAATCAAGTTGATTGGTCCCCACATCCACGGCATGGACGAACTTGGCCCCCGCCTGTAACAACGCGTCGGTAAAGCCTCCCGTTGAGGCGCCCGCATCGACCCAGACTTTTTCCTTGACGGTAATCTTCCACGCATCAAGTGCCGCTTGCAGTTTGTAGCCACCGCGGCTAACAAAACGCTTGGAGTCTAACAGTACTTCAGCTTCGGTTGCAACGAGAGTTTTAGGGTCGCGCAAACGTTCGCCCTCGACCAGAGCGTCACCGCATAAAATTCGGGCAAAAAGTCGTTCGCGAGAGATTTCAGGGTAGAGCTGGGCCAGATGATCAAGCAAGCGCCGTTGCTTAGCCATCAGAAGGTAACCTCGCTCCCTGACACGGGCCAGCAGAGGCGTTCGACGGCAAGAGCCTTACCTGATTCAACCGAAACCTCAACCCTTAAACCTCTGACTTCGCTAGGTCCATCGGCAACCTCCCCTTTAAGAGGAAGCTGGGTCAAGGCACGCCTAAGACTAAGGGCACGGTTGTTCCCTATGATAGACTCGCGAGGCCCACACATTCCTAAATCCGTTTGAAAGGCTGTTCCCTGAGGCAAAATGCGTTCATCCCGTGTCGCAACATGCGTGTGCGATCCAACCACAGCCGTGACCCTACCATCTAAGGCCCAACCCATTGCTTCTTTTTCTGACGTATCCTCCGCATGAAAATCGACAAGAATAAACGGTGTTTGTCCTTTAAGGCTTTCAAGGTAAGTGTTGGCCACCTGAAACGGATCATCAATGGGGGCCAGCCGGTAACGGCCCTGTAAATTGAGAACAGCGATCGGGTGCAAAAGTTCTGGAGGTGAAATCAGCGCCAGGCCATGCCCCGGCAACCCTTGGGGATAATTAGCCGGGCGCAAAAGTCGAGGCTCGCTGGCTAAAAGCTCGGACAGACTTTCTTGTTCCCAGACATGGTTACCCGTCGTGATAACGTCAGCCCCTGCTTGCCAAAGCTCAAGAACGTTTTCAGGGGTTAGACCAGCCCCCGAGTCCTCGGCATTTTCGCCATTAACGACAACAAGAAGAGGTTCGTATTTTGCTTTTAAAAGGGGAAGGTATTGAGAAACAGCCTTACGACCGGGAGCACCAACAACGTCTCCCAGAAGTAAGGCTGTCCATGTTGCTGACTTCTCAGCGGGCATACTCGACCACGCGGGTTTCCCGAATGATCGTAACTTTGATTCGGCCTGGATAATTCAGGTCCGTTTCGATTTTCTTGGCAATATCTTTAGCAAGCTCACGCGCACCCTGATCGTTGATCGTCTCATTATTCACCAAAATACGTACTTCGCGGCCGGCTTGAATAGCATAGCATTTTTCTACCCCGGTGAAACTATTGGCAATCTGCTCTAAGCTTTCAAGCCGTTTAATATAGTTATCCAGAGTTTCACGACGAGCTCCTGGCCGACTTGCCGAAATCGCATCGGCAATCTGCACGAGAACGGATTCAGGGCAAATGGGCTCAACATCGTTATGGTGTGCGGCAATGCCATTAACAATTCTGGCTTCTTCGCCTAGCTTTTTGGCAAGGTCCGCACCCAACTCGGCGTGATTTTCATCACCCTCCGATTCCATCCCTTTGCCAATGTCATGCAACAAAGCGGATCTACGGGCAATGTCACGGTCAAGGCCAATTTCAGCGGCCATCATCCCTGCGAGAATAGCGACTTCTTTTGAATGCGAAAGAACGTTTTGACCATAAGAAGTTCGGAAATGCAACCGACCTAAGGCCTTTACCAAATCGGGGTTCATGTTGTGGATACCCAGATCAAAGCAAACCCGTTCACCTTCTTCAAAGATCATCTGCGTGATTTCTTTGGCCACCTTGTTGACAACTTCTTCAATACGAGCCGGGTGGATACGTCCGTCTTGAATCAAACGTTCTAACGAGGTTTTGGCAATGACTTTTCTAATGGGGTCAAAGCACGAAATAACAACGGCCTCGGGGGTATCATCAATAATGACATCAACCCCAGTCAAAGTCTCGAGAGTTCGAATATTGCGACCTTCCCTACCGATGATCCGCCCCTTCATTTCTTCATTGGGCAAACTTACGGAGGTAACGGTAACTTCTGAGGTAACCTCGGTAGCAACGCGTTGGAGGGTGGTCACAAGAATATCGCGAGCCTTTTTTTCCGCCGTATGCATAGCCTCTTGCTCAATTTTATTGATCACAACTTGAGCATCGTGCTTGGCATCATTCTCCATCTTTTGAATGATGATCCGCTTTGCATCCTCGGCTGTCAGCCCCGAGATTCTCTCGACTTCCTTTTTTAAAAGCTCGTCCTGCTGAGCTAAATATGCCTGCCTCTCGGAAATATCCTTTTCCGTCTGAGCAAACTGGGCAATCTGTTGTTCTACCCCTGTCAGTTTCTTTTCCAGGTTATCTTCTTTTTGAAGCAGCCGCTTTTCGAGCTTTTGGATCTCTGCGCGCCGTTCCCGCAAATCGCGTTCTTGAGCGTTTCGATCCCGGATGAGTTGGTCTTTAGCCTCCAACAGCATCTCTTTTTTTATTGTTTCAGCCTCTTTTGCGGCGTCCTGCTTTACTCGCTCGGCTTTCTGCTCCGAAGAAGAAAGTTGGTATTTGGCATACAGCCATCGTACAATCCAACCTAGGAAAAGCCCGACAGGGAGGGTTATGATCACCGCTACGATGACATTCATAAGCACTCCTGTGTGACTTTTTTGTCGTAAACGGATTATATAACAAATTTGTCAGCTTAGCAACCAGTTTTATGAGAAGGTTCGGGGACGTAAACGCACCAAAAAATCGTCGGGGTAGCTCTTGTAGCCAAACAGCAACCAGGCTTGAGGCCCGTTACCAAAAAGGGGAACCAGACCAATCGCTTTAAGAAATTTTAGGTCTCGGGGATGAAAGGTTTGAGTCAGTAAGGAATTCTGACCCGGACGGCCGTCAACAAGCTGAATTACCCTTTTGTTGAGGCAGAGCTGAACAAAAGGGTTGTTGGGGGTAAAATTTAAAAGGGATTTTCCAATATCGCTGAAGCCGACACTAGCGCGAGCCGACCAATTGGGTGTCGAAAACTCGAGGAGAACTGCGCTAAAAGCCCCCACTTCGGTCGTAATCGCATTGAGGGCCTGAAACAACCCCGTCGAACCCTGGTGATCGCCCAACAACCGTTGCCAGTCAAAGGCGCCTGGCCCCCAGTGCCAATCCCAAACGACGGCCTGAGGGATATAATCATCATCCTGCGCAAAGATCGAGTTCGTTAAAGGCGAATTGGTGGGTGCAGTTACCTCTTGAATCAGGCGGCCAAGTTCAGTGTCAGGAGTTGCATTCCCTTGAAAAACTTCCGATTTAAGAACGACAACCTCATCCTTTTCTTCAAAAACCTCCTGAACTTGGCCCCAAGCTGCATCAATTTCCTTGTCAGCAAAAGCCCGAATTTGTTGCTCTGGAGTTAATTCTTCCACTTCTTCTAGCTCACTCAGCTCATCGGCTTCAAGTTCTTCAACGGGCAAGAACTCAAGCGGTTCGTCTTGAGGGTTCACGATAGAATTCCTTATATTATCAGAACTACGTCTTCCATTAGGTAGACTTCCCGTTCCCTGGGAATGGGACGAAAAAACACTCTTTTCTTCTGGTGGTAACTCTTCGAGGTCAGCATCACCCTCTGTTGCTGAAGGCAAATCTTCGGGCACTTGTTCAGAACTCGGTGGAAGTTCTTTTGACTCTTCTAATTCTTCTAGCTCCTCGACTTCTTCCAGCTCCTCGACGTCTTCAAGCTCCTCGACGTCTTCAAGCTCTTCTACCTCGTCGACCTCTTCAAGCTCTTCTACCTCTTCAGCGTCCTCGACTTCTTCAAGCTCTTCAACTTCTTCAGCGTCCTCGACTTCTTCAAGCTCTTCAACTTCTTCCGCATCATCAATTTCCTCAGCCTGCTGTTTCTGTTGTCGGGGGGGGACTTTGTCAGGCTGTTTTGTTTCAATGGGCGGTTTTGCCGCAGAGAAGCGAGCGAGAGTTTGTTCTAACAGCGTTTCCAACCGATGCCAATCCATGCTTGCTGGCTGAGCCGAGGTCATCGGCGTCGATGAATTGCCCTGCAGGGGGGCTTGGTTAGATTTCTCTTGGGAGCCAAGAATCGCCAAAATTTCAGCCCAACTTTTGTCGATATACTCGTTTACCCAAGTTCTATCCTGCCGTCTAACCTTGCCAATATGGTGCCGAATATCATCTTTTATTCGGGGCGACTGTCGTTCTAAAGTTTCCCGTAGCTCTTGAAGCTTTCCTTGTTCCTTAAGATCAAGATAGTTTTTAACAATTTGTAACTGAAATCGTTTAATCCGACGGCTGACCAAAGAAAGTGGATCTCCACGCCAATTGGTAACTAAAAAGGCGACAAGAAACAGCACACTGAACAATGAAACCAAAATGATATAACGGAAAACCTGGGAGACATGCAGGATATCTGCAGGGACGACAATGCCGGGCATCGAAAAAGAACCTTGGTTCAGGTTCTTTGTTATGAGAACAACTTTTTGGTTGGCCTGATCACTACCCAACAGCTGAACGCTCGGCCAAATCGCTTTTTTCTTTAATTGAATAATCCGGTTTAGTAATTCCTGATTAGGCGGACCTGACGCATAAAATACAGGTGTTTTCGCATCGGCAAGAAAAAAATCCTCATCATATCCTAAGAGTTTTGCTCGAAATAATGAATCGCGGGCATCGGCAATATTCACTTTAAGAATAAAAAAACCTGAGATCTGTGATTTTGTATCCGTCCAAGGTAGCGTAAAGAGAAACTGGCGATCTGTGGAATCGTACAAAAATAAATCCGGGCGGCTTTTAACGTCGTCCCGTACCTCTTTCCACGGGTTTGGTAAAGGAAAATCCAAAAGCCGTTTATAGGTGATACTGTCTCGTCCCCGAGCTAAAACATCAGAATCCAAGCTGGAAAAATGGATTCGATCAACGGAATCATCAACAAGGCGAAGAGATGCCCCGGCGCGGTACTGATCAAGAAACTGCTGAACGACCTGATAGCGAGTAAGAATTTCCTCACGAGTTTGTGTGGGGTTAAACACCCCTAAAAAGACTTTTGAGCGGATCAGCTCTTCAAAGGCTTTCTCAGTTTGTTTTTTCCACTTCTGAAGGGCCAAAGAATCCTGTGTCAACTGTTTCTGATAGTCGAGCACGATCCGTGGGGTGTAAAATTCCGCTTCAATCCAGGAAAACATGTGTCCAAAGGAAACCACAGTTAAGCCTGTAAACAAAAGTGAGGAAACAAGTAAACTGACGGCGAGTCGAATTACTAGAAGCATAAAAAAAGGAGGCAACTAGTGTGCCTCCTTCACCATCGGTTGAATTTGAACAAATATTAACTAAACCTAAGCTTACGCCTTGGCTTCTTCTTTCGCGGCTTTGGACTTAGAAGCTCTTTTTGCTTTCGGAGCCGCTTCTGAAGCTTCAGTTTTTGCTTCCTTTTCGACGGCAGGAGCCTCAGCGGGGGCTTTCTTACCCTTTACAGCTTTTTCTTCAGGAGCAGGTTCGGCCGTGACGCTTTTCTGAACAAACTCTAAAAGAACCATTTCAGCAGCATCGCCAAACCGCTGACCAAGCTTCAAAATACGGGTATACCCACCAGCCCTACTCACAAAGCGGGGACCAATATCCGAAAACAATTTCTTCAGAATTACTTCGTTAGTAATCGTCTTAGAAATCTCTCGGCGATTATGAACTGAATCAATCTTAGCTCGCGTAATCATTTTTTCGGCGGCCCGACGTACTTCCAAAGCCTTGGCTTTCGTCGTAGTAATTCTTTCATACTTGAAAAGAGAAGTTACCATATTTTTCAACAATGCTCTTCGATGACCGGCTCTGCGGCTCAACCGATTAAAACCTGTCTTATTGTTCATACAGCATCCTTATTCTGTTGAGCGATTTTCATCGCTTGGATAATTTGTGAAGAGTCAGACATTCCAAAAGATAAATTGCGCTCTTTTAGCTTTTGCTTAATTTCTTCCAAACTTTTCTTACCGAAATTTCTGGTTTTAGCAATGTCATCCTCTGATTTCTTAATCAGCTCGCCTATAGTTTTGATGTTAGCATTCTTGAGGCAGTTGCTAGAGCGCACGGAAAGCTCTAGATCTTCAACAGGAGTGTTCATCAAAGCCTTAACGGCTACTTCATCTTCCGTAATCTCGGAATCACCTGAAACATCATCTTCATTAAAATTGATGAAAATACTGAAATGATCCTTAGCTATTTTGGCGGCTTCCGCTAAAGCATTTTCAGGCGAAATCGTCCCATCAGTCCAAATTTCGATAATCAGCTTGTCAAAGTCTGCCCTTTGACCTACACGCGTATCCTCAACTGCATACTTTACCTTGGTTATGGGTGAGAAGATCGAGTCAACAGCAATTGTATTGACGACTTCAATGCTCTTCTCATGCACCTCGGCGGGTACATAACCGCGACCAAGATCGATCTCAATCTCGAGCTCCAAGTGTGCATCAGAAGTCAACGTCGCAATGTGCAGATCTTTATTAATAATCTCTACACCAGACAGGCACAAATCCGCACCAGTAATCGTCTTTTTATCTTTCCCTTTAACCTCAAGAAGAATCACTGTCGAATCAACTTCACCATCAATCTTAATTTGAAGGTTCTTCAAATTCGCTAAAATGACGGCTGTATCTTCGACAACCTCAGGGATAGGTTCAAATTCACTGGATAAGAGATGCGGTTGCCCATCGCTTTTATAACTTGTAATACGAATCCCGGAAACGGCATAACCTTGAATCGAAGACAAAAGAATTCTTCGCAGAGTATTACCGATTGTGTGCCCAAAACCCCGTTCAAAGGGATAGGCAATAAATTTTCCGTAATTGGCATTCAATTCACTTTGTTCAAAGTGCAAACCTTTAGGACGCTTAAAGCCCTTCAAAAGATTTTTCCTCGCCATTTCAACTCCTTCAATGTCCTCAGCATACGAAAACGACCGATCTTTTCGACCGGCCTTTCCAAGAGTCCTCTCAACTCAGAACATCAGACGCGTCGACTTTTCCGAGGACGACAACCATTGTGAGGAATGGGAGTCACATCATGAATGCTCTTAACACGAAAACCCAAAGCCCCCATGGAGCGAATCGCCGACTCGCGACCTACACCAGGGCCCTTTACGTAAACGTGCAGATCTCGAAGACCAAACTCTTTGGCTTTATTGACAGCGGTTTCCGCTGTGCTCTGAGCCGCAAAAGGAGTAGATTTTTTAGCCCCACGAAATCCCAAACCTCCAGCAGAGGCCCAAGACAACGCGTTACCACGCATATCCGTAACAGTAACGATTGTATTATTGAAGGTTGCTTGAATAAAAACATTCCCCTCAGAAACAATCTTTTTTTCTTTCTTTTTCTTAACCTGTGCCAAAATATGCCCTCCGACTTAGCTCTTCTTCTTATTGGCAACGGTCTTTCGTTTGCCCTTTCTTGTACGCGCGTTCGTTTTTGTCCGTTGGCCGCGAACAGGCAACCCACGTCTATGCCTTAAACCACGATAACAACCAATGTCCATAAGACGCTTGATGTTTAAAGAAACCTCGGACCGTAGGCGGCCTTCTACGACATAATCATTTTCAATGACCTTTCGTAGCTCATTGATCTCTTCTTGATTAAGATCATTGGCCTTTTTGTTGGGATCGATCTTTGTGGTCTGGCAAATTTTCGTCGCCGAAGAACGACCAATCCCAAAAATGTAAGTTAAAGCAATATCAATGTGTTTATTGGGAAGGTCAATTCCCGCAATACGTGCCATATAAATCTTCCTTACCGTTGTCTTTGTTTATGCTTGGGATTAGTGCAAATGATACGTAAAACGCCAGCACGGCGAATAACTTTGCACTGATCACAAATCGTTTTAACACTGACTCGCACCTTCATGGTTTCGACTCCTATAAATTCCTTGAACGAATTTTGCCTTTTTTAGCAAAACCTTCGTGATGGTGCATCCGAAGATGCCCTTCAATTTGATTCATGGTATCCAAGTCAACGCCTACCAGAATCAAAAGCGATGTTCCCCCCATGATATAAGCCAAAGCTTGAGGAAATCCGGGTATCCACATCACAATTAACTGAGGAATAACCGCAATCAAGGCTAGGAACAATGATCCAGGCAGAATAATCCTATTCAGAATCCTTGTCAAATGCTCTTCCATCTTTTCCGATCGAATGCCCGGTATAGAACCGCCTTGTTCCCTGATTTGCTTGGAAATTTCAATGGGGTTCAAAGTTACTTGCGTATAAAAGTAAGCAAAGAACACAATCAAAAGTGTATAAATGGTTAAGTACGGCCAATCATGGGGGCGTAAAAAGTTGGCGACCGTAGCTAACCACGGAACTGCTGCCCCTAAGTTTCCGGCAATTTGTAAAGGAAACATTAAGAACGAGCTGGCAAAAATGATGGGGATAACACCTGACGGGTTTAACTTAAACGGAATGTAGGTATTCTGAGCGCCAAACATCTTGCGACCAACAACCCGTTTAGCGTAATGCACAGGGATCTTTCGCATCCCTTGCTGTTCAAAAATGACCAGCGCAATAACACCAACAAAGAGCAGGAAAACTAGTATGACGAAAACAGGGTTAAGGTCACCACGTTGAATTGCTTGAAGCATTTGGTAAACGGCATCCGGAATTCTCGCCACGATACCAGTAAAAATCAGCAAGGAGATACCGTTTCCTACACCTCGTTGGTTGATCTGTTCACCAATCCACATCAAGAAAATTGTTCCTGTGGTTACAGTTAACATCGCCATTAACACAAAGGACCATTGAGGAATAGAAATTGCGTCAGGAATTTGCTTAGCAAGTTCTGTAACAGCGTACGACTGAATCAAACACACCAGAACTGTTCCCATACGGGTCCAGCGCTGAATCTTTTTTCGCCCGCCGTCCTCTTCTTGAATTCTCTTCATGCGAGGGAATACAACAACTGCCAACTGCATGATAATCGACATCGAGATATACGGCATGATTCCCAACATGAAAACGGAAAAGTTGTGAAATGCGCCTCCCGAAAAGAAGTCAAAATAATCAGTTAGCGAAACTCCGTTCGATTGCTGGTGCGAAAAGTAATTCTTTAAGGCTGTCGCATTGATTCCCGGAATGGGAAGTACTGCCCCCAACCGGAAAACCAAAAGTAACCCTAAGGTAAAGAGAATTCGATCGCGAAGGTCTTTGATGCGAAAAATATCAACTAGCGCCGTTCCGGCCATCTTATAACCCCGTTATGAATTTTGAACGGCTGTGACGGTTCCCCCAGCCTTTTCAACAGCAGATTTTGCAGCTTCAGAAACCTTATCAACCGAAACCGTAAGTTTCTTTGTCAAAGATCCCTTAGCTAAAAGTTTTACTAAAGTCTCGCTTTTCTTTACAAGTCCCTTAGCAACTAAGGTATTGTAATCAACCGTCTCGCCAGATGAATACACCTTTTCAAGGTCAGAGAGGTTAATGACTGTATAATCGACCTTAAAGTAGGCATTCGAAAATCCCCGAGAGGGTAAGCGTCGGAACAAAGGAGTCTGTCCACCTTCAAAACCTAGGCGTACACCGCCTCCTGAACGCGATTTCTGACCTTTACTTCCCTTGCCGGAAGTCCCGCCAGTACCACTCGAGCGACCTCGTCCAATAATGGTCTTCTTTTTGTTTGCCCCTTGGGGAGCACGGAGAATAAACATATTTTCCATTACTTGACTTCCTCCCAAACCACCATGTGGGCAACAGTTTCCACCATTCCCATCAAGGAGGGATTGGCCTCAAATTCTACCGAGGATCCAATCCTTTTTAGTCCCAAAGCCTTCACTGTGGCAACATGATTGGGTTTTTTCCCAATTGTACTACGTACTAATTTGACACGAATCTTTTTAGCCATTCGATTAACCCCACAAATCTTTCAAAGCTTTGCCGCGGCCAATCGACATCTTCTTGCCGTCCATCATTTCTACAAAGCCGCGAAATACTGTTTTAACAACATTCACGGAGTTGCCAGATCCGATCGATTTACTAAGAACGTCGCGAATACCGACCGCTTCCATCACCGCACGCACATGGCCGCCGGCGATAATACCAGTACCAGGGGCAGCGGGTTTCAAGAGAACCCGAGAACTTTTATAAGTGGTGTTCAACTCATGCGGCAAAGTTCCATTACGAACAGGGACAGCGATCATATTGCGTTTCGCTTTTTCTACGCTTTTGCGAATCGCTTCTGAAACGTCATTGGCTTTACCAAACCCATAACCGACATTGCCATTCTTATCACCGACAACAACCATAGCTGAAAAAGAAAAGCGACGACCGCCTTTGACAACTTTTGCAACCCGGTTAAGGCGGATCAGCTTTTCAACATATTCTTTATTATCTTTGGCCTGATCCATACTATCCCCTTAGAACTTAATTCCGGTTTCCCGGATGGCATCGGCGAAATTCTTAATCACGCCATGGTACTGAAAACCGCCGCGGTCAAAAACCACAGTCCCAATTTGTTTTTCTTTTAAGCGAGCACCCAAGACTTGGCCCAGCTTCTTAACAGACTCACTGTTCAGAGCAGGAGTATTTAACTCTTTTTCCATGTCAGAAACAGAGGTAAGGGTTTTTCCTTGCAAGTCATCAATGACTTGGCAATAGAAATGCTTATTCGAGCGAAAGACACTCAACCGAGGCCGTTCCGTTGTACCACGAACAATTTCCCGAATTCTTAAGCGGCGTTTTTGTCGGCGACGAGCTTTTTCAATCAGCTTTTTCATAAAAGGCTCCCGTTATTTCTTAACACCAGACTTACCAACCTTACGGCGGATCGTCTCGTTATCATAGCGGATTCCTTTTCCTTTATAAGGCTCAGGTCCCCGCAAACCACGAATTTCGCTAGCTACTTGGCCAACTTGTTCTTTACTAATTCCACTCACGGAAATTTTTGTATTGGCCTCAACAGCAATTTGAATTCCCTTAGGAATCACGTACTCGATTTGATTCGAATACCCCAAGTTCAGCAGAAGAATATTACCCTTCACTTCACCGCGATAACCAACACCATTGATGATCAAAACCTTTTGAAAACCTGAAGAAACACCCTGCAACATATTTTGGAGCAAGTTTCGATACAAACCATGTTTGGCTTTTACTTCTTTTTCTTCGTTGGCGCGGGCCACAAGAACCTGGCTTCCTTCTAGCTTAAAGGAGATGCGAGGATCATAATCTTGTGTCATTTTGCCTTTCGGTCCTTCTACGGAAATCAAGTCAGGCGAAAAACTAACTTTAACTCCCTTGGGAACCTCTACCGGCTTGTTACCAATTCGAGACATTCCGCAACTCCTTCTCTTACCAAACCGTGCAAATTAATTCGCCGCCAACCTTTTTTTCAACGGCTTTGCGACCAGTGGTGACACCCTGAGAGGTAGACACGATAATGGTTCCATACCCGTTCAAAACGCGCGGCATTTCTTTATAGCCAGAATACACACGGCGACCAGGTGTCGAGTACGACTTCAGCCCGTGAATAATTCCGACGTTTTTATCATCATACTTTAAGAAAATCCTCAGGGTGTTTTGACCATCTTGAGAAACCTTCTTAAAATTCTTGATATACCCTTCATTTTTCAAAATCTTAACGATTTCCAGCTTCAACTTAGAAGTCGAGATATCAACCTTCTCAAACTTAGCTTCACTGGCATTTCGGATTTTGGTCAGCATATCGGCAATGGGATCTGAAACAGACATTTGTACCTCCTTCCTACCAGCTCGACTTTGTTACACCCGGAATCAGCCCTTCACTAGCGAATTTCCGGAAACACAAACGACAAAGTTCAAATTTTCTCAGATAACCGCGAGGACGACCGCAAACCTTACAACGGTTATACTGGCGTGTAACATACTTCTGCGGCTTCTGGCTCTTAATAATTAATGATTTCTTGGCCATAATTACCTCTTAAAGGGCATACCGAGTCTCTTCAAAAGAGACCGAGCTTCCTGGTCTGTCGGTGCGCTTGTAACAATCGCCACATTCAAACCACTGATTTTTTCAATCTTGTCGTAATCAATTTCAGGGAAAATGATCTGCTCGGTTACCCCTAAAGAGTAGTTTCCATGACCATCGAAGGCATTAGGATTGACACCACGAAAGTCCTTAACGCGAGGAAGAGCAATCGACATCAAGCGATCAAGAAACTCATACATAGTATTACCGCGAAGAGTAACCATCGCACCGATTTCTTGACCTTCACGAACTTTGAAGTTCGCAACAGATTTTCTTGCCTTCGTCTTTACCGGTTTTTGGCCGGTGATTTGCCCAAGTTCTTTTACGGTAGCATCAAGCAGTTTCTTGTTAGAAAGAGCTTCACCCATGCCAACGCTAACAACAATCTTCTCTAAACGAGGAATTTGCATCGAAGACGAATATTGAAACTCTTCAGAAAGTTCCTTGGAGATCTTCTCAAGATACAAACTTTTCAAGCGAGGAACGTAGGCAGTTCCTTTTTTCTCGGCCATCAGAGCACCTCTCCGTTAACCTTAGCGAAACGCACCTTTTTCCCGTCTTCAAACTTATAGCCGACACGGGTGGGTTTTCCACTTTTGGTCAGAACAACGACATTAGAGATGTGTAAAGATCCCTCAATGTCCATAATTCCACCTTTATCCTGCTGGTTGCGGGGCTTAACAGTTTTTTTCTTCATGTTACAGCCTTCAACAACAACACGACCTTTAACAACATCAATTTCAAGAATCCGACCGCTTCTGCCCTTGTCTTTTCCGGTTAAAATCTTAACCATGTCGTTTTTCTTCAGTTTCGTTTTCATAACTTCCTCACACCACTTCCGGCGCTAAGGAAATGATCTTCATGAAATCCTTATCACGCAATTCACGAGCAACAGGTCCGAAGATACGCTTTCCCTTAGGGTTATTCGTTTCATCAACAATGACGCAAGCATTGTCGTCAAAGCGGATGTATGTACCATCGGGTCGTCGGTATTCTTTATGAACACGTACCACCACCGCTGTTTGTACGTCACCTTTTTTTACCATCGCTGTCGGAATCGATTCCTTCACAGCTACGATAATAAGGTCACCCACGCTGGCATATTTGCGGCTTGTACCACCGAGAACTCGAATACACTGGACTAATTTGGCGCCAGTGTTATCAGCCACATTCAAAAATGTCTCTTGTTGTACCACAGGACGCCTCTCTTACTTGGCCCGCTCGACGATTTCGACGAGCTTCCAAGTTTTATCTTTGCTAATCGGGCGACATTCGATAACACGAACGATGTCGCCGATCTTAGCATCATTTGTTTCATCGTGAGCCTTCAGTTTTTTGCTTCGGGTCACGTATTTTTGGTACAAAGGATGCAACTGGCGTCTTTCAATTAAAACGGTGATCGTCTTGTCCATCTTATCGCTGACCACTTTACCTTGAAAGACTTTCTTTCCTGTCTTTTGCTCTTGATCCATGCTTAAGCCTTCCTTTGTCCACGGTCAAATTCAGAAATAATGGTATTTAACCGCGAAATCTGACGTCTCAGATTCCTTTTTTGCAAAGGATTCTCAACGTGACCGACGACCATCTGGAAACGCAAATCCAGAAAGTCTTTCTTTAACTCAGCGAGTTTTGCTACCGCTTCAGCGCGGGAAATTTCTTTAAAACGATCTTTCATGATTGTCCCAACTCACGTCTCTGAATAAACTTCGTGTTGATGGGCAGTTTCGCTCCGGCTAAAGCCATAGCTTCAGTGGCGAGTTCAAGAGAAACGCCCGCCATCTCGAACATTACCGTGCCTGGCTTTACGAGGGTGACCCACCCTTCTACGTTACCCTTACCCTTACCCATACGAGTTTCAGCAGGTTTCTTTGTATAAGGCATATCGGGGAATACACGAATCCAAACCTTACCACCGCGTTTAATATGACGAGTCATAGCAATACGAGCGGCTTCAATCTGCCGAGCATTCACCCACAATGTTTCCGTTGAAGCCAACGCGAACTCTCCAAACGCGATGGTGTTGCAAGTAGTTGCTACACCGCGAAAGTGCCCCCGTTGTTTCTTCCGGAACTTCATGCGCTTCGGTGCTAACATGATTAGTTCCCTTCCTTCTTATCGAGACTCTTTTTCACAATGACACCGGCATCATCTTTGCCATTTCGCTCAAAGACATCACCGTTAAAAATCCAAACCTTTACGCCAATGGCACCATAGGTGGTAAAAGCTTCTGCAAAGCCATAATCCAAATCGGCACGTAAGGTTTGCAAAGGAACTCGACCTTCTTTCAGCTGCATGGTCCTAGCCATTTCCGCACCGCCTAAGCGACCAGAAATCATTATCTTGATGCCCTGAGCACCGTTTTTCATCGCGTTGGTAATCGCTTGTTTCAGTGCCTTCCGGAACGATCCACGATTCTTCAACTGACGAGCCACATTCAAAGCAACAATTTGCGCATCAGCCTCAGGCTTTTTGATTTCCTTGATCTTGATGGCTACTTTTTTATCAACCAGCTTTTGCAAGCGTTCGCCAATCTTTTCAATATTGGCACCCTTCGAACCGATGATAACACCAGGACGAGCGGTATTGATTAAAACCGTAATCCGTTGGGGTTGGCGCACAATTTCAATTTCTGCAATATCGGCGCCTTTTGTTTCCGGAAGGTCCATAATCGCTTTTCGAAGCTTAAGATCTTCATGAAGGGTCTTGGCATATTCGCGAGGATCGACAAACCAACGAGACTTCCAGGTCTTATTAATACCAAGTCTCAAACCATAAGGATGTACTTTCTGTCCCATGAGTTACTTCGCTCCCTTTTCCGCGACTTCAACCGTAATATGGCAAGTCCGTTTTTTCAAACGATCAGCGCGCCCACGAGCCCGGGGCCAAATCCTCGTTGAGCTCGGGCCTTCGTCGATCATGAGCTTCGCCACAACCAATTGTTCTTCATCAAGTTGCTTATCTTGAAAAACAGCGTTGGCCGCAGCAGACTGAATCACTTTCTTCAGAAAGTAGGCACTCTTATGGGGCATAACCTCTAAAAGAGCCAACACATCTGAAACCTTTTTGCGGCGCAAGTGGTCAGCCAAAGGGCGAACCTTTTTTGCTGACATAGGAAGGCCGCGGACAAATGCCGAAAAACCTTTTTTCGCTTCCATTATTTCTTCCCTGCCTTCTTGTCAGAACCAGCATGACCGCGGAAGGTTCTTGTCGGCGAAAACTCACCGAGCTTGTGGCCAACCAAGTCTTCAGTGATATACACCGGAATCCAAGTTTTACCGTTATAGACAGAAATCGTAAAACCAACCATCTCGGGAATAACCGTAGAAGTTCGTGAATAGGTCTTGATCATCTTACGATCGTTTGCTTTCGACATATCCACAACTTTCTTATACAGATGCTTGGCAATAAAAGGGCCTTTCTTGACTGATCTCGACACGATTTACTCCTACTTTCTCCGCTTAATAATAAAGCGGTCGGAAAGTTTATTTTTCTGACGGGTCTTGTAACCCCGTGTCGGCTGTCCCCAAGGAGTAACCGGATGACGGCCTCCCGAAGTTTTACCCTGACCACCACCGAGGGGGTGATCAACAGGGTTCATAGCAACACCACGAACCGAGGGGCGCTTACCCAGCCAACGATTACGTCCCGCTTTTCCCAGCTTAACGTTCATATGATCTTCGTTGCCTACTTCGCCAATGGTGGCGATACATTTCTTAAAGACCATGCGAGTTTCACCGGAAGGAAGCTTAAGAATAGCATAATCGCCGTCAAAACCCGCCAGCTGAGCCGAAGCACCAGCAGAACGAGCCAGCTGAGCACCCTTTCCAAGCTGAAGTTCCACGCAGTGAATGTTTCGTCCTACAGGGATGTTTTCCAAAGGAAGCGCATTTCCATCACGAATAGGAGCCGTAGGTCCGCTCATAAGAACTTCACCAGGCTTCATTCCTCGAGGTGCCAAAATGTAGCGCTTTTCACCATCTTTATAGAAAAGTAAAGCCAAGTGTGCCGACCGGTTAGGATCGTACTCAATCTCTTTTACCACCGCAGGAACGCCAAACTTTTCACGACTAAAATCAACTAGTCGAAGAAGTTTCTTATGACCACCACCCCTACGGCGCACACTAATGCGACCATGGGAACGACCCGCACTCTCTTTTTTTCCGGTAGTCAAAGATTTTTGCGGAGTATTTGTCGTAATATCGTCATAACTTAAAAGCACAGTTCCGCGGAGCGTTTCAGTTACAGGTTTAAATGTTTTCATCGGCATAATTTCGCTCCGTTACACGCCTTCAAACTGATCAATTTTTTGATCAGCAGCCAAGGTTACATAAGCTTTCTTCCAGGAGGAGGTGCGACCTTTTGCACCGCGACCACCTCTCATGCCCATGCTTTTTACTTTTCCGCCAACATTAAGAACAGCACAACCCACGGTCTTAACTTTAAACAAAGTTTCGACGGCAGCTCGAATCTGAAACTTATTGGCACGAGCATCGACTTTAAAAGCATATTGTTTATTCTTGCCTTCGCGAAGAATATTTGATTTTTCCGTCAGTAGCGGAGAAATGATGATAGATAACGCTTCCATTATTTCGCCTCACTCTTTTCACTGTTATAGAAATCGCCCAAACTTACCGCAGCAGATTCCATAACCAGCACATTCTTGGAGTAAAAAAGATCATGACCTCTGAGGCGACTATACGAGAGGAAACTTAGCCACGGAACGTTACGAGCAGCTCGTTTTACCATCTCATCATCTTTTGACAAAATTAAAACCGTCTTTTCACCGGCAACACCCAAATTCTTAAGTATGGTTACCAGGTCTTTTGTTTTTCCTGACGTAATAGAAAAATCTTCCACAACCTTCAGGTTCTCGTTACTAGCTTTTAAACTCAGAATAGACTTCATGGCCAACTGCTTGAGCTTACGAGGCATGGTGTAACTGTAGTCACGTGGATGCGGACCAAAAACGACACCACCACCGACCCAGACAGGAGATTGTTTTGTCCCCATACGAGCCCGCCCAGTTCCTTTCTGCTTCCACAGCTTTTGATGAGCACCATGAACTTCCGAACGAGTTTTTGTATCAGCAGTTCCCACACGCTTATTCGCTAATTCGTTTTTAATAAGGTTGTAAATTGATCCTTCACTGACTTCCCGGGCAAAAACTTCGTCATTAAGAGGGATGGTTTTTACTTCTTTACCTTGTACGGAATAAACCTTCTTCTCCATAACTTACCTCTTTACCGCGTGACGAACGATCACAAAACTGTTGCGAGGACCGGGAATAGCCCCCTTCACTAAAACAACCTGATTATCTTTGTCAACCTTGATGACACGAAGATTCAGTACAGTAACCTTTTCGTGCCCCATTCGGCCCGGCAATTTGACGCCTTTGAACGTTTTTCGTGGCGTTGTCGACTGGCCCGTTGATCCAGGTTCTCGGTGAAACTTAGAGCCGTGAGACTCCTCGCCGCCCTTAAAGCCATAACGCTTAAAAACACCCTGAAAACCTTTACCTTTCGAGACACCACTGACATCCACATAACCGGCATCATCAAATAATTCAACACCAAAGCTTTCGCCAACTTGGCATTCTTTTTCAAAGTTACGGAATTCGACGACATACCGCTGTAACGGCAACCCTTCCGCAAATTGTCCGCGCTCAGGCTTCGTCAACGCCTTTTCCTTGGCAACGGAGGAACCAACTACCAAGGCTTTATAGCCATGTTTCTCTGGTTCACGTTGAGCAAGGACGACATTGGGTTCCACTTTAATCACGGTAACAGGAGTCAGCTTTCCAGTTTCATCGAAAATCTGAGTCATTCCTATTTTTTTACCGATAACCCCAATCATTTTCTAACCTCAGTTTTACTGCTTAATATCAACATCAACGCCAGCCGGAAGCTCTAACTTCATTAAGGCTTCCATAACAGCAGGAGTTGGTTCGAGAATATCGATCAATCGTTTATGAGTGCGCATTTCAAACTGCTCACGAGATTTTTTGTTAACGTGAGGCGACCTCAATACGGTAAACTTGTTAATTTTCGTCGGCAAGGGAATAGGACCAGCCACCTTTGTACCAACCTTGTTTACGGTTTGCACAATAGCTTTTGCACTCTGATCAACCAATTCCACATCAAACCCACGCAGACGCACCCGAATTCTATCACTAGCCATCCCTAACTCCAAAAAAAGAGTCCCGCCCGCAAAGGCGGAACTCCTCAAATCCTAACCTTATTGAAGTACTTCAATAACTTGGCCAGAGGCCACTGTTCGTCCACCTTCGCGAATAGCGAAGCGAAGACCCTTATCCATAGCAATGGGGTGAATCAGCTCAACGGTCAATTCGGTATTATCACCAGGCATAACCATCTGCTTCGTCTCAGGCAAGGTAACCGCACCAGTTACGTCCGTTGTACGGAAGTAGAACTGAGGGCGATAACCCGAGAAGAACGGGTTGTGACGCCCACCCTCTTCTTTGCTCAAACAGTAAATCGTTGCTTTAAACTTGGTGTGAGGGGTAATCGATTTTGGCGCTGCCAAAACCTGACCGCGCTCAACCTGGTTCTTTTCAATACCGCGCAACAGAGCACCGATATTGTCGCCAGCTTGACCGGAATCCAAGTTTTTATTGAACATTTCAACACCGGTGATAACTGTGGTCAAGGTCGGCTTAATACCGACAATTTCGCAAGTATCGCCAATCTTGACCTTACCTTGCTCAACACGGCCAGTAACAACCGTGCCACGACCCGAGATCGAGAACACGTCTTCGATCGGCATCAAGAAAGGCTTGTCGAGGGGACGTTCGGGAATAATGAAATACGAGTCCATGACAGACAAAAGCTCATCCAAACACTTGGTAGCCTCAGCATCATCAGGCTTTGACATGGCACCATAAGCCGATCCCTTGATAAAGGGAGTCTTTTCGCCGTCAAAACCATACATGCTCAACAAGTCACGAACTTCCATCTCGACCAACTCAACCAACTCCGGGTCAGCCAAGTCCATCTTATTCATAAAGACGACCATATTCGGAACACCAACCTGCTTAGCAAGCAGAATGTGTTCACGAGTTTGAGGTTCCGGACCAGAGTCAGCAGCCACCAAAAGGATAGCACCGTCCATCTGAGCCGCACCAGTAATCATGTTCTTGACATAGTCAGCGTGACCGGGGCAGTCAACGTGAGCATAGTGACGTTGTGCCGATTCATATTCAACGTGGCGAGTATTGATGGTAATACCGCGTTCCTTTTCTTCAGGAGCGTTATCAATGTCCTCGTAATTCATGACTTTTCCGCCGTACTTTTTCGCACCATACATGGTCAAAGCAGCGGTCAGAGTAGTTTTACCATGGTCAACGTGACCAATGGTACCAACGTTGATGTGGGGCTTCGAACGAACGAAGTTTTCCTTAGCCATCAAGTCCTCCTTGGCTTATTTTGCAATAAGTTTAACAACCCTTAGGTTTCGAACTAAGATATCCCCTCGGAAGAGAGGAAAGTTTTCCACCGGAAGAGCGCAAGAAGGCTCGGCATTTGGACGTGAGTACAATTACCAATGGCTTTTACAGCCCGGGCCCACTACCTTAATTCACTTACCAGAAAAACCGGCAGTTTGAACGAAGAAAGGAATCCGCCAAAGAACGCTACCTTCCAGCAGAGGTGCAGAAAATCTGCACATGCCCCGAAGGGTCAAAACTGTCGGTTAGATTAACAGGAAGATCTCCCCCTGTCAACCTATACCTACAAAAATCCTATCAATCTCAAAAACTTTTCAATCTACCACTTGTAATGACTAAAGGCCTTGTTAGCCTCGGCCATGCGGTGGGTATCCTCTTTTTTCTTGAAAGCAGTACCAGTATTATTGAACGCATCCAACAATTCCGCAGCCAATTTCTCGGACATCGACTTACCACTTCGACTTCGGCTGGCATTAATTACCCAGCGATGAGCCAAAGCTTCGCGACGAGATTCCCGAATTTCAACAGGAACCTGATAAGTCGAGCCACCAACGCGGCGAGACTTAACTTCTACAACAGGCTTAACGTTATCTAAAGCCTTTAAAAACACCTCTAAGGGATCTTTTTCCAGCTTTTGCTGAATCAAACCAAAGGCGCTTTCCAAAATTTTCTGCGAAGTCATCAACTTTCCGCACTGCATCATGCGGCGGACAAATTTGGCCACCACGAGCGAATTATGCAGAGGATCCGGCAAAAGGGATCGGTTAGCATCATAGCTTTTTCGAGGCATAGTTTACTCCTTCCCTTAAGCCTTAGGCCGCTTGGCACCATATTTCGATCGCCCCTGCATACGCTTGGCGACACCCAGAGCATCTTTCGCACCCCGGATAATGTGGTAACGAACACCAGGAAGGTCCTTTACACGACCACCCCGGATAACAACGACCGAGTGTTCCTGAAGATTGTGTCCAATCCCCGGAATGTACGCTGTAACTTCGATGCCATTTGACAAACGAACACGGGCAACCTTACGAAGGGCAGAGTTAGGTTTTTTAGGAGTAACTGTCATAACACGAGTACAAACCCCGCGTTTTTGAGGACAGGACTGCAAGGCAGGAGACTTGGTCTTTGACAAAACCTTGTCTCGTCCTGAACGAATCAACTGATTAATGGTAGGCATTAAGCTCTCCACAAACGACCTTTCGGTCAATTTCCCCGAGGACTCCCACCTTTTAACAAAAGGTCAGCATGGGGGACCCGGAAAAGTAATCCAGATTAGCACAAAGGTTAGGAGTGCTCAAGGCCCCCCTAACCCTTCTCAGCAAGACAATTCTAAATCCTGTTCCGACTATTCTTCTTCTTCGGCTTCTTCTTCCATCATGGCCATAGCCTTGCGGTTTTCCTCAAGAGCAGCCAGTTCTTTTTCACGACGCCGAGCTTCGAGAATTTCGGCAATGTGAGCATCCAGATCCTCGCGATTCTGGTCATAAAGGCGAAGATTTTTGTACTTCTTCATCCCCGTTCCCGCAGGAATCAGGTGGCCAATAATGACGTTTTCTTTCAAGCCACGAAGCTCATCGATCTTGCCCGCAATCGCCGCGTTGGTAAGAACTTTTGTTGTCTCTTGGAACGACGCCGCCGAAATAAAGGACTCGATCGTAACAGCGGCGCGCGTAATGCCCAACAGCAACGGACGACCCACTGCGGCTTGGCCACCTTCACGGACAATACGCTCGTTTTCACGATGGAAGTTGTACTTATCGACAGACTGACCAAAAATAAATTTGGTATCGCCGACTTCCATGATTTCGACTTTTCGCATCATCTGACGAATGATGGTGCCAATGTGCTTATCATCGATTTTTACACCTTGCAGGCGATAAATCGCTTGAACCTCATTAACCAAGAAGGCCTGAAGGGCATTTTCACCAAGCACTTCGAGCACGTCGTGAGGATCGACAGTACCTTCGCACAAGGGCTCACCCGCTTCGACAGGGTCACCGTCGCGGATCAGCAAAAGCTTACCCACGGGCACCTTGTGTTGATGAGTGCTACCGTACGGATCTTCGACTTCAATCAAGCGTTTACCTTTTGAAATCGCTTTCAAATGGGCAGTACCGCTAATCTTGGCCAAAACCGCGCCATTTTTCGGGCGACGAGCTTCAAAGAGCTCTTGGACACGGGGCAGACCACCGGTAATATCCTGGGTCTTGCCCGATTCCTTGAGCAATTTGGCCAAGATTGTCCCCGGCTTCACCTTAGCGCCCTCGTCAATTGACAGGTACGCGCCACCAGGAAGAACATACTTGGCAAGAATATTCGCCTCATTCTTGGGGTCCGGGTCCGCTTCATTCAAGATCAAGATCGCGGGGTCAAGTTCTTCTAAGGCGTAGTCGGTGATCTTCTTTTCGATGTTTCCTGTATCAGGGTTTACTTCTTCCCGTAGCGTGGTCCCCAGGTTGATGTCCCGGAATTTCACCACACCTTGAGCCTCAGCGATGATGGGTTCAGCGAACTGATCGAAGGTCGCCAGCGTTTCATTAGCACCAACCACATCACCCGCTTTAACGAACAGCATTGAGCCGTTACGGATCTCAACCTTCATGTCCTGAGAAACCAAATACAGGTGGTTATCCTTTAGGTGCACAAAAGCGATGTGCCGGGCAGTAATCGTTTGACCCTTACGTTCGACCAATGGAACACCATCAATGACCTTTTGACCTTCTTGCACCACAACCTTATCGCCTGGGGCCACTTCAATGGTCTCAAAAATCTTGGCCACAACCAAAACGCCCTTACGGGTAAACAGCAAGTTACCGTCGCGCTGGGGAACTGAGCTTCCTTTCACTTCTTTGATAATGACAGGGTACTTGAGGACCGTTTTGTTTTCTTCGGCACCCTTGGTTGCAACACCACCAATGTGGAAGGTACGCATCGTAAGCTGTGTACCAGGCTGACCAATGGACTGTGCCGCGATAATTCCGACCGCTTCACCAATATTGACCGTACGATTGGTGGCCAGGTTGCGTCCGTAACACTTGCGGCAGACCCCATGCTTTGCTTCGCAGGTTAAAACCGAGCGAACACGAACGGTTTCAATACCCAACTCTTCAATCAAAGCAGCTTTTTCGTTCGAGACCTCTTCATTGACATCAACAAGAATCTCACCCGTAATGGGGTGCTTTACTCGTTCTAGTGTAAAGCGTCCTGAAATGCGTTCGGACAAGGATTCGCGAATCTCTTCGCCGTCCTTAATCGCAGACACATCGATACCGTTGATGGTACCACAATCCTCGTCGTTAACTACCACGTCCTGGGCAATATCAACCAACCGACGGGTCAAGTAACCAGCGTCAGCAGTTTTTAAAGCCGTATCAGCGAGACCTTTACGCGCACCGTTGGTTGAAATAAAGAACTCAATGACCGAAAGTCCTTCTTTGAAGTTCGAGCGGATGGGCAATTCAATAATATCGCCTGACGGTTTGGCCATAAGACCACGCATACCCGCCAGCTGGCGAATCTGATTCTTCGAACCTCGAGCACCCGAGTCGGCCATCATGTAGATCGAGTTGAACCCATCTTTATCTTGCTTAAGGGTTTTCATCATGATATCGGTCAACTCGTCGTTGGTTTTTGACCAGGTATCAACCACCTTGTTGTACCGTTCTTCACCCGTAATAACACCGTCGAGGTATTGGCGTTGAATCTTTGCCACTTCTTCATTAGCAGACTTCATCAACGTCGTTTTTTCTTTAGGAACAACAACGTCTGCCAAACCAATCGAAGCGCCAAAAATGGTCGCATAACGGAACCCGAGGCTCTTGATGCTATCCAGCATTTTTACCGTCAAATAGGGGCCGTGCTTGCTATAAACCCGGGCAATAAAGGCCTTAATCTGCTTATCGCCCATCGCCTCGTTCACAAACTCGATTTCTTCGGGTAACTCATCGTTGAGAATCAAACGACCAGCCGTTGTCTCGAAGTAATCGGCACCCATTTTGCGGTGGCGGCACTTGATGGGGGCTTGGTAATGTAAGGCTCCCACCTCTACAGCCATTTGAACTTCTTCAAGGCTGGAGTACAGCTTTCCACTACCCTTGGCGCCAGGCATCGCCCGCGTCAGGTAGTTAATTCCCAAGACCATATCCTGTGAGGGGAAAACAATGGGATTGCCATTAGCAGGGTCCAGCAAGTTATTCGGAGCCAACATGAGCGTCCAGCATTCAATCTGGGCGGCTTGAGTCAACGGAACGTGGACGGCCATCTGGTCACCATCAAAGTCAGCGTTGTAAGCATGGCACACGAGAGGATGCAACTTAATCGCTTTTCCTTCGACTAAAACCGGCTCAAAGGCCTGAATACCCAGGCGGTGCAACGTCGGTGCACGGTTCAGCAAGACAGGGTGTTCTTTGACCACATCATCGAGAATCGCCCACACTTCTTCGGTTTCCTGCTCAACTAAGGTTTTGGCCTTTTTGATGTTGTAAACGACGTCTTTTTCGACCAGCTTTTTCATAATGAAGGGCTTGTAGAGTTCCAAAGCCATCTTAGCGGGCAACCCGCACTGGTGCAGTTTTAACTCAGGACCAACCACGATAACGGAACGACCTGAATAGTCGACGCGCTTTCCTAACAGGTTTTGCCTAAAGCGCCCCTGCTTACCTTTGAGCAAGTCCGAGAGGGACTTCAAAGGACGGTTTGCGGCGCCCTTGACCACCTTTTTCTTCTTGTTGTTTTCAAACAAGGCATCGACCGCTTCTTGAAGCATTCGCTTTTCATTGCGGATAATGATGTCGGGGGCGTTGAGGGCGATAAGTTTCTTCAATCGGTTGTTACGGTTGATCACCCGACGGTACAGATCATTGAGGTCGGAGGTCGCGAAACGTCCGCCATCCAACTGAACCATGGGCCTAAGATCCGGGGGAATGACAGGAATAACATCCATGATCATCCAGCTTGGCTTATTGCCCGAATCTCGGAAGTTCTCGACAATCTCGATTCGTTTCAGCAAGCGCTTATCAACCTTGCTACCCTTTTCGATCATCTTTTGGCGTAGCGTTGTCGACAGCTGATCAAGATTAACATTGTCAAGCATAGTCCGGATTGCTTCGGCACCGATGCCCGCTGTAAAGGTCATCCCATACCGATCTTGCGCCTCCATGTACTCCTCTTCGGTGAGGAGCTGGCCCTTTTTGAGGTCGGTATTTTCGCCAGGGTCAGTAACAATGTACTTTTCGTAGTATAAAATCGATCTAAGGGCTGCGTTGGGAAGATCTAAAAGGAGGCCCATCCTGCTGGGGACGGCACGAAAGTACCAGGTGTGCGAAACAGGGCTAGCCAGCTCAATATGCCCCATGCGTTCTCGGCGAACCTTAAAATGGGTAACTTCAACGCCACACCGGTCACAAATCACACCCTTGTAGCGAATAGACTTAAACTTTCCGCAGTAACATTCCCATTCCTTGGTGGTTCCAAAGATTTTTTCGCAGAATAAACCTTCTTTTTCCGGGCGCAAGGTCCGGTAGTTGATGGTTTCAGGTTTTTTGACTTCTCCGTACGACCAAGCGCGGATCTGCTCGGGAGAGGCCAACTTTATTAGAATACTGTCAAATTCTTGAATATCTCGCATGTCCTATTCTCCTCGAACCCTCTAGAAACTATTGCCCTGTTTAGCAATGAGTTCCTCATCCTTTTCCGTCAGAGGGATCTGACGTTCTTTGGCATCAAAAATCGACATATCTAGAGCCAAGCCACGCAACTCCTGAACCAAAACGTTGAACGACTCGGGAATACCTGCAGCACTCGTGGCTTCGCCCTTCACAATGGCTTCGTAAATTTTGGCGCGCCCCGTCATATCGTCTGACTTAATCGTTAAAAGTTCCTGCAGGGTATTGGCGGCACCGTAGGCTTCCAAAGCCCAGACTTCCATTTCACCCAAGCGCTGACCACCGAACTGAGCCTTACCGCCAAGAGGTTGCTGGGTAACCAACGAATACGGACCTGTTGAACGGGCGTGCATCTTGTCATCAACCAAGTGGTGAAGCTTTAAGACGTACATAACCCCAACCATGACAGGATTAACAAACGGAACTCCGGTGCGCCCATCAATAAGCGTTGTTTTACTGGTATGAGAAAAGCCTGCCGATTCAAGCTTGCCCTCGATCATTTCAGCACTAGCGGATTGAAAGACGGGTGTGGAGTAATTTTCGCCCAAAAGGTAGCCGGCCATTCCCAGCTCTGATTCAAGAATTTGTCCCAGGTTCATACGAGAAGGAACACCGAGGGGGTTCAAACACACATCTAAGGGTGTACCGTCTTCCATAAAGGGCATATCTTCGACCGGCAGAACCCGGGCGACAACACCCTTGTTGCCGTGACGACCAGCCATCTTGTCACCTTCGCGCAGCTTACGCTTTTTGGCAACCAAAACTTTGACGACTTCGTCAACTCCCGGTGCTAAATCGTCACCTTCGGTACGGCGCAGTCGTTGAATATCAATCACGGTTCCTTCGATACCATGCGGCAACCGCAGAGAAGAATCCTTAACGTCTTTTGCTTTCTCGCCAAAAATCGAGTTCAGCAATTTGTATTCAGGAGTTGTTTCCGTTTCAGACTTCGGCGTTACCTTACCCACGAGAATCGACCCAGCTTTCACCTTAGCGCCAATACGAACAACACCTTCCTCATCCAAATCTTCTAAAGACTTTTCAGAGCAGTTAGGAACATCGCGGGTAATACGTTCTGGTCCCAGCTTAGTTTCACGAATTTCTGTGGCGAACTCTTTAATATGGATGGAGGTAAAGATATCCTCTTTTACCACCCGTTCCGAGATCAGAATTGCGTCTTCGTAGTTGTACCCATTCCACGGAACGAAACCTAACAAGAGGTTTCGACCCAAGGCCAGTTCTCCATCCAAGGTTGCCGGACCATCCGCCAGCACCGCTCCACGAGCGACGACATCGCCTTCGCGGACAACCGGTCGATGGTTAAAACACGTATCTTGGTTGGTTCGAGCAAATTTCGTTAACTCGTACTCGTCGACCAAACTGGGGTCCGAGGCGCCTTCAGGACGAATGCGAACGCAGGTAGACGAAACATAAACTACCTCACCGCCTCGCTTAGCCTTGACTAGCACACCCGAATCGTAGGCGGCTTTGCGTTCCATACCCGTTCCCACAATCGGGGGGTCAGGGAACAACAACGGAACCGCCTGACGTTGCATGTTCGAGCCCATCAAAGCACGGTTAGCGTCATCGTGTTCCAAGAAAGGAATTAGCGCCGAAGAAACCGAAATGATCTGTTTGGGTGAAACGTCCATGTACTGAATCGTAGCAGGATCTTTGGAAGTATAGTCACCCGCTTTACGGCACGAAACTAAATCCTCTTGGAACACACCCTCGGCGTTCACGCGGGCTCCTGCCTGCGCAATGTAGTATTTCTCTTCGTCGATAGCCGACAAGTACTCGATATCGCGAGTAGCCTTACCATGAGCAACTTTGCGGTAGGGAGTTTCCAAAAAGCCGTAATCGTTAACGCGAGAATAACTGGCCAGTGAAACGATAAGACCGATGTTCGGACCTTCGGGGGTTTCAATGGGGCACATACGACCATAGTGGGTGTAGTGAACGTCGCGAACTTCAAAGCCTGCGCGGTCGCGCGACAACCCACCAGGCCCCAACGCGTTCAACCGTCGTTTATGAGTCAGCTCTGCCAGGGGGTTAACCTGGTCCATGAACTGCGACAACTGACTCGAACCGAAGAATTCTTTGATAGCCGCAACCACCGGTTTGATCGAAATCAAATCCGACGGTTTAATGGTTTCAATTTCTTTTAAAGTCATTCGCTCTTTAGCGATGCGCTCCATACGGGTAAACGCTGTCTTCATGGCATTAGCCAACAGCTCGCCAACCGACCGCACGCGGCGGTTTCCTAGGTGGTCGATATCGTCGATGTTGGCATCATCGTTGTACACCTTGATCAAGTGCAACATCGTATTAACGACATCTTTCATGGTCAGAACCGACTCTTCGGCCGGATCTGTATAGCTAAACTTACGGTTGAGCTTGTAACGCCCTACTTTCCCCAAATCATAGCGACGGGGGTTAAAGAACATCATGGCCAGGTCTTTTTCAGCATTTTCTACCGAAACAGGTTCCCCGGGTTGTAGGACCGAATAGACAGCCGACAGGGCATCTTCTTTGGTAGGTTCATCATTGGTCTTGTCATCGCGAATATACTTTGCATCTTCACGTTCAAAACAGTTCAAAATGATGTGGCTGGACAAGTAGTTACAGCCCTCTTCTTTTGCTTTGGCTCGGCTATCGTCGATTATCGTAATTTCGCGAATCCCATCGCTGAGAATTTGCGCAATTTCATGCTCATGCAGAATGTCGCCAGCGCGATACAACTTTTTTCGTTCAGCCCCCTCGCCCAACCAGACATCCTTGGCCAGGTACGACCCTTTAAGTTTGTCCTTAGCCTCAGGGGTGTCAATACTCACGGTCTTGGTTTCGTAGAACCACGCCACAATTTCTTCGCGCTTCCCTAACCCCAGAGCCCTCAGAAGAAGGGTCGCCAAGATTCTTTTTTTACGGTCGATTTTGGCGTAAATCAACTCTTTCTTTTGATCAATTTCAAATTCCAACCATGACCCTTTGTTGGGAATAATCCGGCTGGCAAAGATTCCTTTTTCACGACTAAAGACAACACCTGGTGAGCGGTGAATTTGAGAAACCACAACACGTTCAGCGCCATTGATGATAAAGGTACCTCTATCGGTCATAATGGGGATTTCCCCCATGTAAATATCCTTTTGGCGCATTTCGCCCGACGAGCTAAAAAACAGGCTTACTCGGGCTTTTAAAGGGATAGAATAGGTCAAACCCTTCTTTTTACACTGATTTTCACTGAATTTTACGTTATTTTCTTCGAGAATATAGTGGTCAAAACTTAAGGTTAGCTCTTCATTCTGACTGACAATCGGAAAAGTTTCCAAAAAGACTTCTTGGAGTCCTTGTTTCTTCAGGGGCTGGCCGTTTTTGAGTGTCTCACGCTGAAGGAACCGCTCGTACGAAGACAATTGAATGTCAATGAGATCCGGAAGTTCCATCACCTCGTCAATATCCTTACCGATATAGACACGCTCAATCTTCTTCGGACGCGTTGAATTCATGTGTACCCCCTGACAAAGATACCACCAGAGGTCAAACTAACCCCTGGTGGCTCATGAGAAAAATAGATTCAGAATACCGGCTTAGCGGATTTCGACATCGGCACCCACAGCGGTGAGCTTCTTCTTAATGTCTTCGGCCTCAGCCTTCGACACAGCTTCCTTGATCGACTTTCCGCCTGCTTCCACCAAGTCCTTGGCTTCTTTCAGACCCAAGCTGGTAATTTCACGAACAACCTTGATAACGTCGATCTTCTTGTCGCCATGAGCCTTGAGGATGACATCAAACTCAGTCTTTTCCTCAGCGGCGGCAGCGGCACCACCAGCGGCAGGACCAGCAACAGCAGCAACAGCCACAGGGGCCGCAGCGGTTACACCAAATTTCTCTTCCATCGCCTTAACCAGCTCAGAAACTTCGAGCACGGTCATTCCCGCGATTGCTTCCAGGATTTCCTGGGTTGAAAGCTTAGCCATATTAACTTCTCCTTAAAAATTATTTTTTTAACCGGGATAGTAGGCTGAATTTCTTGAAGACTAACCCGGAGTTTTTTCTTTATTGACCTGAAGCCTTTTGATCGGCAACAGCCTGCAAAGTACGAACGAGCTTGGTTGTCACTCCATTCATCGCGTAAACCAAGTTCTGAACAGGAGCCTTCATGGTTCCCATCAAGCTAGCCAGCAGTTCATTCTTACCGGGAAGCTTCGAATAGGCTTCAACTTGAGCAGCGTTAAACACCGACCCACCCAAATACCCACCCTTAAGCTCTAAGGTTGGAACCTCTTTAGCAAACTCGACAAGAATTTTTGCCACGGGACCGCCATCTTTGCGAGCCATAACCACAGCGGTTGGTCCCACCAGATAGCTGTCAACGTTCGCATTCTTCTTATGAAAGGCGATCTTGGCAAAGTTATTCTTAACAACCTTAAATTCCGCGTTTTCGGCGCGAAGCTGTCGGCGAAGAGTAAACAGTTGTTCAACCGTCATTCCTCGGTAACCAGCAAACAGGAAGTCATTAACTCCTTCAAACTTTTGGTCTAAAGCCTCTACAGCTTCGACCTTGTAAGGCGCAACTTTCTTTTCGGCCATGACTTACTCCTTACCTTCGCGTTGTTCCTTGAACTGAACCTTAACCCCAGGTCCCATTGTCGAACTTAAAGCCACAGAACGGATAAAATCACCCTTCAAGTCAGCAGGGCGACGGCGTTCCAGCTCTGACATAAACACCTGAACGTTTTCTTGAACCTTGGCAGGTTCCATCGATACTTTTCCAACAGGAAGGTGAACAACGCCGGTCTTATCAGCGCGGAATTCAAGACGACCCGCCTTCAGTTCCTTCATCGCAGCCACCAGGTCATTGGTCACCGTTCCCGTTTTCGGGTTGGGCATTAAGCCTCGGCGTCCCAGAACAGGACCAAGCTTACCAACATCTTTCATCATATCCGGGGTAGCCACACAGACATCAAAGTCCATCCAACCACCACGAATTTTTTCGATTAAGTCAGAATCACCGACAAAAGCAGCGCCTGCGGCTCGAGCCTCGTCAGCCTTTTCACCCTTAGCAAAGACCAAAACTTTCTTTTCACCCAAGAAGGTATTGGGCATAACGACCGTATCACGGACCGTATGACTCTTTTTTAGGTTGAGCTTAACGGAAATCTCCACAGTTTCATCAAACTTGGCAAAAGCTACTGACTTTACCAAGGCTAAAGCTTCTTCATAGCTATATTGCTTGGCCGGCTCCACTTTTTCGAGAGCGGCTAAATATTTTTTACCGTGCTTCATTTTTCCACCTCGACACCCATAGAGCGTGCAGTTCCCGCAATAATGCGCTTCGCCGCTTCAATGTCATTGGCGTTTAGATCGGGCATCTTAAGCTTGGCAATTTCTTCAAGCTTCTTTTGCGGAAGCTTAGCCACCTTTACCTTGTGCGATTCAGCTGAGCCTTTTTCAATTCCCGCAGCCTTCTTGATAAGAACAGAAGCCGGCGGCGTCTTGAGAATAAAGGTAAACGACTTATCAGCGTAAATCGTAATAATAGCAGGGATGATCAGACCAACCTCCATCGATTTTGTCCGATCATTGAACTGCTGAACAAACTGGGGCGCCGAAACACCGTGCGGACCTAAAGCGGGTCCTACCGGGGGAGCAGGGGTAGCCTTTCCCGCCGGACACTGTAGCTTAACGACAGCCGTTATCTTTTTTTTGGCCATTAGGGCCTCCTTGTGGTAATATCGGTCCGCACCGCGAACCTCCCACGACTAAACAGCCTTTGAAGGCCAATCAGCCGTTTTGAGCTAAACGCTCAATTTATCACTAAACCTTTTCAACCTGGTGAAAATCCACCTCGACCGCCGTTGCACGGCCAAAGATCCCCACCATAACGCGGAGCTTTTGCTTTTCTAAGCTCACCTCTTCGATATTTCCGGTAAAAGACTCAAAGGGCCCCTCGGTAATGCGAACTTCCATACCTTCATGAAAGTTATGCTGAACTAGAACCGATTTATCTGATTTAATGTCACCCGAGCGCATAAGAATCTGCTTAACTTCTTCGTTAGAGATAGGGAGAGGCTTGGCGTTACCGACAGCACCAACGAAGCCTGAAACCCCCTGGATGCGCTTAATAGAGCCAACAACCTCTTTCCAGTTTTGAGAAGGCAAATCCATTTCTAGCAGGATGTAACCAGGCCAAATTTTGACTTCTTTTTCAACCTTTTTGCCATTTTTGGTTTCTGCCAACTTCTCAGTAGGAACCTTAATATCAAAAAGAGCGGCCGAAATGGTCGGATTTTCCATGAGCTGACGAATTGACCGCTCAACGCGGTTTTCATATTGGGAATACGTTTGTAGAATATACCAAGCCCGGGCCACAGCCTAGCCCCCTTAGAATACGATGCTGACGCCAGACACCAGCAGAAAGTCAATGAACCCAAAAAACAAGGCGAGAACTATCGTTGAAACAACCACAATTCGCGTATTTTCCGCAACCTTATCTGGACTTGGCCAGACAACCCGGCGCAGCTCAACCGCCATTTCACCAAAAAATATTTTGATTTTTTTCACGAAGTCCACCCTTATAAAAAGAAGCAGGCCAGGAGGGATTCGAACCCCCAACAAACGGTTTTGGAGACCGCCGCTCTACCATTGGAGCTACTGACCTGTTTTAACAACTACTTAATTTTCCCTTCCCGATGGAGGGTATGCTTGCGAAGCTTGGGGCAGTATTTCATCAGCTCCAACTTCTCAGGGTTATTCCGACGGTTTTTCTTGGTCGTGTAGTTCCGAAGACCGGTTTCCGTACAAACCAAAGCCACCAGCTCGATACCGCCTTTACTTTTCTTAGCCATGAATTACTCCCTCAAAAATGCGAAGCCCTCGATCGGACTTGAACCGATGACCTTTTCCTTACCATGGAAATGCTCTACCGACTGAGCTACAAGGGCAGAAATCGCTCTTTCCCACCCTTGGGAAAAGCGTGTGACAGACTATAACAACGAAGAAAATTCTTGTCAATCAAAAAAGACCGGGTTTTGCCCCTAACCGCAAAAATCTCAGACGGGCTTTACCCCTGTCACCAGCCCGAGCCCCCCTTTTCTAGCATCCCGAAAGTGAATATGATACTACCGAATTTCATCGGAGGAAATATCTCATGGTCAAAAAGCAGACAAAAATCGTCGCCACGATCTCGGACCTAATGTGTGAAGTGGATCACATTCGCGCCCTTTATGAAGCGGGCGTCAATGTGGTCCGCTTGAACACAGCGCATCAGAAAGAGGATGACACGCTCAAGGTTATCCGCAGTGTCCGTGCCGTTTCTGACAAGCTTGCTCTTTTGCTCGATACCAAGGGGCCGGAAGTCCGTACAGCCGAGATCACCGACCCTATCGAGATCAAAGAAGGCGACAAGATCTACATTTTCAAGGACAAGTCCAAGTCTCCTGGCGTTGGCTTTCAAACCAACTACGAACACTTTGTTCACCACGTTCCCGTGGGTGCGCGTGTTCTGATCGACGACGGCGAAACCAGCATGAAGGTTATCGATAAAAATGGTGATGACTACCTAGTTGTCCAGATCGAAAACTCGGGCAAAATTAAAAACCGCAAGTCGGTGAACGTTCCTGGAGTCGCCCTCCCGTTGCCGTCCATCACCGAAAAGGACCGCAACTACATCAAGTTCGCCGCCGAAAACGACCTCGATTTCGTGGCACACTCCTTTGTCCGTTCCAAGCAGGATGTTTTGGATGTTCAGAGCATCCTGGATCAGTATGGTTCCAAGGCCAAGATCATCGCCAAAATTGAAAACATGGAAGGCGTCAAGAATATTGATGAAATCCTTGAGGTGGCGTACGGCGTCATGGTTGCCCGAGGCGACTTGGGGATTGAAGTCCCCGCCGAAGAAGTCCCCGTGTACCAAAAGATGATGATCCGCAAGTGCATTGAACGCGGCAAACCGGTTATTACCGCAACGCAAATGCTTCATACCATGATCGAAAACCCCCGCCCCACCCGTGCCGAGGTTTCGGACGTGGCCAACGCGATTTTTGACGGTACCGACGCGATTATGCTCTCGGGTGAAACCGCCTACGGAAAATACCCCCTCGAAGCGGTGCAAACCATGAGCCGCATCGCCATGCAGATTGAAAAGGTCAAAGAGAAGATTCGGACCCACGGCGCTTATGCCACCAACAATCCGATCCGCGATTATCTGTCTCAGGCCGCTATTAACGCCATTCAAACTCTGCCGGTAGCCGCAGTGGTTTGCGATACCCTTTCGGGACGTTCCGCACGGATTATCTCGACCTACCGGGCCGATGTTCCTGTGTACGCCAAAGCGCACGACCCCCGAGTGGCGCGCCAACTCGCCCTGAGCTACGGCGTGTACCCTGAATACCTCCCGTTACCAGCCAATCACAACCAGCTTGTTGTTCAGTCTCTTGAAAGTCTTCTAACCGAAGGTTCCATCAAGAAATCAGACTTGGTGGTCATTCTGGCGGGTAGCCCCGGTCACCCCGAAGGTTCAAACTTCCTTGAAATCAACACCGTGGAGCTGAGCCTCAAAGGTCGCAAAGAAGGCTACTGCTAACCAGTTTGGGGTACTTTCGACGAGTGCTTTTTAGCCCCCTCGCCCTCCGAGGGGGCTTTTTTTTGCAACTTTTTTTTGCTAGGTAGCTCTGTGAGCTTTTGCTACCTTATTCCAAGACACTTTTCTACGTTATACCACCCCTCTTTTCTACGTTACTTCAAGACTCTAGCCTACGTAGCAAACCCTCTCCCCTCTTAGTAGTCATCATTGACCGGGTGATCCTGCCAAGCTATATTAAAGCGTCCGCATAACTGGCGTATTCAGGGAAAACCCTGGGGAAGTGCGGATCTGCACAGCGGCCGCGCGTCTGGGCCTATTTGGAATCTTCAGGAGAAATCCATGACTGTTCTCGAACAACAGGATCAGGACGTTTACCGCCTGGTCAAGGCTGAGGAAGCCTACCAACAAGCCACCATTCGGCTGATCGCCAGTGAGAACTACACCTCAAAGGCCGTACTCGAGGCCTGTGGAACGGTGTTTCAAAACAAATATTCAGAGGGCTACCCTGGCGCCCGGTTCTATCAAGGCCAGGTCAACTGCGACCAACTTGAGAGCCTCGCCATTGAGAGGGCCAAGAAGCTCTTTGGTGCCGAACACGCCAACGTTCAACCCTACTCGGGGTCTCCTGCCAACCTCGCCGTTTACCTAGCTTTTGCCAAGCCCGGCGACACGGTTCTGGGCCTCAACCTTAGCCATGGCGGACACCTGACCCACGGGTCCAAGGCCAGCGCCACCGGAAAGTGGTTCAACGCGGTTCATTATAACTTAAATCCCGAAACCGGCTTGTTGGATTACGACGAAATTCTTCGTCTTGCCAAGGAGCATCGCCCTAAGATTCTCATTGCCGGACATTCTGCCTACCCTAGACAACTCGACTTTGCCCGTTTCCGTGCCATTGCCGACGAAGTGGGGGCTATCCTTTTGGTCGATATGGCTCACTTTGCCGGTCTTGTCGCCGGGGGGGTTCACCCCAACCCGGTTCCCTATGCCGATGTGGTGACTACCACCACCCACAAGACGCTCAGGGGTCCACGAGGCGCCATCATCCTCTGCAAAGAAATTCACGCGAAAGCGATTGATAAAGCCGTCTTCCCGGGCCTCCAAGGGGGACCTCACAACGCTACCACCGCGGGCATTGCTGTCGCGTTGGGTGAGGCTTTACAGCCCTCGTTTGCCGCTTACGCCAAGGCCGTGGTCGAAAACGCTCGCGTTCTGGCGGCGGAGCTGGTTAAACGCGGGTTTACCCTCATCAGCGGTGGCACAGACAACCACCTCATGCTGGTTGACCTGACCAACCGAGGGGTAACCGGTAAAGTGGCTGCTGTCAACTTAGAAAAAGCAGGAATCGTGCTAAACTACAACACGGTCCCCGGCGAAACTCGCAAAGCCAGCGATCCTTCGGGAATCCGCTTGGGCACCCCTTCAGTTACCAGCCGCGGCTTTGGACCAGCAGAGATGCTCAAAATTGCGGCCTGGATGGACGAAGTTATTGTCCCCGAGCCGTGCGAAGAACGGCTTGCGGCTATCGCCGCCGAAGTCGAGGCTCTGTGCCGACCTTTTGCGGTTCCAGGACTTGTCTAGAAGTCTGTCTTAAGAACCACGACACTCCAGGGGGGCGCTAAGATTCCCCGAGGGGTTAGGTCAGGGTGTACAGGCCAAAGAACCTTACTCCCCGGCCCTACAGGCACCACCCGGGTCTCGCCCTTGAGCAAAAAAAATTCATACAAGATTTTGTCTTTTTGAAAGCTCAGCCGTTGCCAACGCTGAGCTTTTTTTTCGTCCAGAGGGGGAACCTTGACAACTCTACTACCCGGTAGAATCGAAGCCACCAGAGTGTAGGCCTCAAGGGCAGGCTTGGACTGCCCTTGAGCGGTTTGTAAGCCGAAGAAAGCCTCAGAATTCCAAGCTTGGTCGCGCGAGGCCGCTTGATCCCGCGAGGTATACCAGAACACCGCCTCGATACCCCGAGCCGCCGCTCCGGCATAAAAACGCAATAATCGATTCGCCTGTACAGCGGGTGAACCTGCCGTAGGGTACCAGCCCCCCGTGGGGTAACCCACTTCGGTAATCATCAGTCGGGCCTTGTCCCGGTGGGCCCGCAAAAAGGCCAGGGCCTGATCAACTTCTTGGAGCGAAGCTTCGGCATTAAGGCCGTAGGCGTGAATCGAAAGAAAATCTGCTCGTTGCAACAGGCCTCCCCGCTGTAAGGCTTCGAGCCAGTCCTGGGGGACCAAAGATAAAGCCCCGACCACTGTTAACGCTCCCGGGTCTTCTTCGCTAATCACTGCTAGGGCCGCAGTGGCCATTTTGACATAATCTTGACGAGAGCCTCGCCAAAAGATTCCCAAATTTGGCTCGTTCCAAATTTCGTAGCCTGCAACCCGGCCCCGGTACCGATGGACAACCGCCCGGACGTAGGTTAAGTAATCATTCAGGTTTTGAAACCAGGGTACGCTGTAGTCAAGAACCGCCAGCACCTTAAGGCCCCTTTCTTCGGCGCGCCTCACGTACCTATCGGTCCATTTCCAGTGCCAGATACCGCGCTGGGGCTCAACCTCTGACCAAAAGAGCCCCTGGCGTACCCACTTAGCCCCCCAAGAAGCGTATTCTGACCATTGTTGAGGCGAGGGGTCTCCCGGATCAGGGCACAGGCCGACAAACGCCGAGGTTACCCTCACCTCCCCCGCCCATTGTGGCGGGGTACTGGCACAGGCCAAGAGAGGCAAGCATAGGATCGCTAACCATCGTAAGCTACATAAAGTCGCGCAAAAACTCTTTATCAAGATTGTACTTTTTAATACGGAGCCCCATGATCCGCTCCGTGATCCCCAAGGTTTTCGCTGTTTTCGAGTAGTTGCCTTTGGCCGACTTTAAAGCATCGAGAATCAGCTCGCGTTCGACTCGGTCCAAGGTTTCTTGAAGGGTTCCGGCGGGTTGAGTACCCGTTGACTCGGCCGTCTGTAGAGTGGGTGGCAGGTGAATTCCTAAGATAACATCGTTGCTTGCCAAAAGCACTGCCCGCTCAATGACATTTTCAAGTTCCCGGACATTGCCGGGCCAACGGTACGACATTAAAAGGTTAATGGCGCTGGTGGCGATGCGTTTGACGTTCTTACGGTTTTTTTTGTTGTATTTTTCAATAAAATAATCTGCCAACAAAAGAATATCACTTTTACGTTCCCTCAAGGGCGGCAGGTGAAGGGGAAAAACGTTAAGACGATAGTACAGGTCCTCGCGAAAGGTTCCCGTTTGAAGGAGCTCTTCAAGGTTCCGGTTGGTGGCCGTCACAATTCGTACATCAATTTTAATGGTTCGGTTTCCACCCACCCGCTCAATTTCGCGTTCTTGAAGCACCCGAAGAAGTTTAACCTGCATGCTGGGTGACAAGTCGCCAATTTCATCTAAAAAGATGGTACCGGTATCGGCCATTTCAAACCGGCCTTTGCGGGTGGCAATAGCCCCAGTGAAGGCCCCTTTCTCGTGGCCAAAAAGCTCACTTTCGATGACAGCTTCGGGTAGGGCGGCACAATTCACCTTAACAAAGGGCTTGTCAGCCCTCGGGGAGGTGTAGTGAAGCGCCTGGGCTACCATCTCTTTTCCCGTACCACTTTCGCCCCGAATGAGGACTGTGGTATCAGAGGGAGCAACCTGGGCCAACAGATCGTAAAGAGCCCGCATGGCGTGGGATTTTCCAATAATATTGGACGGCTGAAAACTCTCTTTCAAGACACTCTTGAGTCGGGCGTTTTCTTCAACCAGCGATTGTTTTTCTTCTTCCATTTCTTGCCGCAAGCGTACAGCTTGAGCAATCATCGAGCAAACAATCGTGATCACTTGAACATCCGCGTCCAAAACCTCACGACGACTGGCGGTTACATCGGCACTAAAAGCGCCTAACACCTCGCTCCCTTGCTTAATGGGGATGCAAAGAAACGCCAACTCTTTTTCAAGCTCCGTTTTGCGTGCCCCAGTGCGGTTCAGAAAGTTCGGTTCGTCAGCGATGCTGGGGACAATGGCGGCCTCGCCGCTTTGCACCACCTTGCCAGTGATCCCCTCACCGAGCTTGTACCGGCCCCGCTTTTGTTCTGCGGGCGTGAGGCCATACGAAGCCTCGATGAAAATTTCGCCCGTTTGACGATTCAAAAGCGTAATAGTCCCCCGAACCAAGGCCAGGTTTGAGGCAACGTGGTAAAGGACAGAGGAGGTGACTTCTTTGAGGTCCAAAGTCCGATCAAGGATCTGGCTGACCTCAAAAAGGAGGGACAACTGGCTGAGATTTTCGGAAAGCGGCTGGGGTGAGGTCATCGGCATAAGGCCATTCTACCAATTGGTAGGAATCTCGTCCACCAAATCTCACAAAAACGTAAGTCTGTTTAGGGTCTTGCCCCCCTCGATGTTCGGGCTTAGTATAAAGCTATGGCTAACACGATGATCATCCGCAACCCTGACGGGTCCCCCAAGAAAGAATTCAAAAGCTTTGTGCTCGACACCAACGTTTTTATTCACCGGCCCGATGCCCTTTTGTCTTTCAAGGACAACGAGATCATCATCCCGCTTTGGGTGCTCGAAGAGCTCGATAAATTAAAATCCGGTGGTGAGGAACGGGCACGCAACGCCCGCCAAGCCATTAGACAAATCGACAGCCTAGGAAAAAAAGGCCGACTTAGCGAAGGGGTCTACCTTCAAGAAATCAACTCCATCCTTCGCATTGCGATGGCGTTCGATGTCAGTGGCTCGTTAGACTTGGATATGTCCCGCATGGACAACAAAATCATCCTCTCGGCCCTCAAGCTCAAACGAGAGGGCAGAAATGTTTTTTTTGTCTCGAAGGACATCAACGCCCGCGTCAAAGCCCTTGCCCTCGGCCTGACGGCTGTCGACTACGAAAAGCAAAAGGTTAACATCGATAGCCTGTACACGGGCTTTTTAGAAGTAGAGGCCCCCGTCGAAACCCGCCAAGCCCTCGAAACGAACGGTCAAGTAGCCTTTGACCGCGAGCTCCCGGCCAATCAATTCGTTCAGGTTAACACCCCCAAAGAAAAGGGCTTTGTCCTGACCCGCTACAACGCCGAAGAAAAAGCTCTGTGGACGGTTCAGCCTCAACCCCAGCCGATCAGCGGCATCCGGGCCCTCAACTTAAAACAACAGTTGGCCTTTGATCTGTTGTTGGACCCTAAGGTTCAGCTCGTTACCTTGGTTGGTAAGGCCGGGACGGGAAAAACCTTGCTAGCCATCGCCGCAGCCCTCTCGCAGACCCTCGAAAGTCGGTTATACAGCCGGATTTTAGTAAGCCGCCCCGTTATTCCTATGGGGAAAGACATTGGCTTTCTCCCGGGCAACAAAGATGAAAAAATGTCCAACTGGATGCAACCACTTTTTGATAACCTCGACTTTCTTATTGGCCAAGCCCATTCACAGTCGATTAAATCAGCAGACCAGTTAATCAAAGCCAAGGTGATCGAAATTGAGGCCTTGTCGTTTATTAGGGGCCGCAGTCTGCCCAAGCAGTACATTATCATTGACGAAGCGCAGAACCTCTCGCCACACGAAATAAAAACCGTGGTCAGCCGAGCAGGAAAAGACACGAAAGTCGTTCTGACTGGGGACCCCTTTCAGATTGACAACCCCTACCTGGATTCCTCCTCGAACGGCCTGACCTACCTGGTTGAAGCCTTTAAAGGCCAACCCTTGTATGGGCATATCTTTCTGGATAAGTCCGAGCGTTCTGAACTAGCCGAATTAGCGGCGGAACTTTTGTGAGTCACCTGGCCATCCCCGCCTTTTTTTGGTAGAGTAGCGGCCATGAACGATCACGACCCCTTTCAGAACCCTAAGAGCTTTCCCGCTCCCCGTTTTCTTGTTGGCGGGGTCACCCTTCTTCTCGGGGCTTCAACGCAAGCCGCGGCCGCCAATATCCTGGGTCTGAGCCTTTTAGTCATCATGGTTCTTGTGACCGCATTACTGACAGCGCTTCGCGGAAAGCTTCCCCGTTCGGCGGAATTTCCCCTCGCGCTCACCGTATCGACTCTCTTAGCCACGGGTCTCGATTTTGTTTTGAGTATGGTGAACCCCTCGCTACGGGCTTCGCTGGGAATCTACCTCAGCCTTATGGCGGTTTCGCCCTTGATTCTTGAACCCTGGGCGACAAAAAGCGAACCTCCCTCGGTAACCAAAGTCTTGGTGACCGGACTTCAGTTTTGGGTAGTTCTCGTCCTTCTCGCCGTTGTTCGCGAGTTGTTAGGTTCAGGACACCTCTCGTTGTGGCCCTTTGCCCCCGAGATCACACTAGCGGGATTTTCCACCTACGCCCCTGCCCTTTTGATGACGGCCTCGGGGGCTTTTTTTCTGACGGCAGCCGGTATAGTTCTTGGCCGCTTGTGGCAACGACAGCGCGCTGTTCCAGCTCGGCCTCGACCAGCCCCCCCCATACCTAAGGCGGCTCCGACCCCCAAGCCTATCCCTGTTCCGCCCCCCAAGCCCCAACCAATCCCCGAGCCGATTGCCGTCGTAGAGCCAGAGCCCATTTCCGAGCCAGAGCCGGCTTTACAAGCCCCCGAAAGCGAAGAAATTCCGCCGAGTGAAGTTATCTCACCAAGCAATTTAGACACGTGGGGCGAAAATTTAGACTCGGTTATTCGTGAAGCTATTACGGAACCAGCTGAAAAACGGCGGTTTTTGGTTTTGGGTTGTGGTACCGGCGAGCTTGCCTGGCAGGTGGCCATGCTGGCCCTTTCGGCTCAACCAAAGCAAAAAACTGACTTTAGGGTGCGTGCTACTGATCCATTCGCCGTTCGTCTTGAAACCGCCCGCGAGGGAGTTTATCACGAGCATCAGCTTGCGGACCTTGCTGAGCCTCTCAAGCAAGCCTACCTTTTGCGGTCCCGCGAAGAAAACCACCACTTGGTTCGTATCAGTGAGGCTGTGCGAAATTATGTTGAGTTTGATCAGGCTGATTTTGAAACCGGACGACTGTTTTTTTATAAGACCGCCGATGTAATTATCTTGAATCAATCGCTCGAGGGGCTCAGTCTCGAACGTCAACGTCAAATCTTAGAAAATATCGTCGACGATTTGGTTCCCAAGGGCGCCTTGGTCCTCAGAACCGAACTAGACCGAAGTGCCCTGCCCGAAACTTTACGGCGCACGGGCGATCATGTTTTCCGTCGGGAATAAGAATTTACCATGCCTGATGACCGTCCTCTCATCGTCCAAAGCGACCATAGCTTACTCCTCGAAGTGCATCACCCGGCCTTTGAAGCCGCGCGCGACGAGATTTCACCGTTTGCAGAGCTAGAAAAATCTCCCGAGCATATTCACAGCTACCGGATGACCCCGCTTTCGTTGTGGAACGCCGCCGCAGCTGGACTCAGCTTAGACACCGTTCTTGAAACACTGGACAGACGTTCGAGGTACCCTATTCCCGAGAATGTACGTTTTTACATCAGTGAAACCCTAGGCCGTTGGGGCAAAATTCGGTTAGTTCCTACCCCGCGCGACGATGTTTTCGCTCTAGAAGTTGAATCTTCAGTTTTGCGGCAAGAAATCCTAGCGCATCGTACCCTCGGAGCGCTCTTAGCGGTTCACGAGGGCAAACTTGTCGTTAGCCTCACCAGCCGAGGAACCTTTAAGCAAGAAATGATTAGGCTGGGCTACCCGGTTCAGGACTTAGTGCCTCTGAGGCCAGGCGCGCCCCTGGAGGTCAAACTCAAACAGCAAACCGAAGACGGACGGGAGTTTTCTCTCCGTGATTATCAAAAAGACGCGGTCGCCGCTTTGTTGGGCGATGGGCGCCCCGGCTTGGGCTATGGGACCATTGTTTTACCCTGTGGCTCGGGCAAAACCGTTGTGGGGCTCGAAGCGCTTGCCCAGCTCAAGACGCGCACCCTTGTTCTGACCACCAACGTCGCGGCGGTGCATCAGTGGCGTGACGAGTTGTTAGAAAAAACTACCCTAAGACCCGAGCAAATCGGCGAATACACCGGCGATCGAAAAGTCGTTTCTGACGTTACCGTGGCGACGTACCAGGTTTTGATTTGGCGCGAAAATAAGCAGGCAGAGTATCCTCACTTCTCCATTTTTCGAGAGCATGCCTGGGGTCTGATTATTTACGACGAGGTCCACCTGCTTCCGGCGCCTGTCTTTCGGGTGACCGCCGAGTTACAAGCCGTTCGGCGGCTGGGTCTAACGGCTACCTTGGTTCGCGAGGACGGGGCCGAGGCCGATGTTTTTTCGCTGGTCGGGCCCAAACGCTTTGATGTCCCCTGGAAGGTTCTTGAAGCCCGAGGCTGGATTGCCAAAGCCTTTTGTACCGAAATACGGGTTGAGCTTCCCGTTCACCTGCAAATACCCTACGCCGTGGCCTCTTCGCGCGAGAAATTTCGCCTGGCCAGCGAGAACCCCCTTAAACTTGAAATTGTCCGGGAACTGATTGCTAACCACCGCGAAGACGCCATCCTGGTGATCGGGCAATACCTCGATCAACTGAAAGATTTGGCGCGGTCCCTCAATGCCCCCCTGATCACGGGTAGCATTCCTAACGCCAAACGCGAACAGCTGTACCAAGAATTTCGTGATGGAAGAATTAGGGTCTTAGTGGTATCCAAGGTAGCTAATTTCGCGATTAACCTTCCGGATGCCTCGATGGCGATCCAGGTTTCGGGAAGCTTTGGGTCACGACAAGAAGAAGCCCAGCGTCTGGGTCGAATTTTGCGCCCCAAACAGCGCAACGCTTGGTTTTATACCATCATTAGCCGTTCTACGGTCGAAGAAGATTTTTCTGCTCACCGGCAAAAGTTTCTGACGGAACAAGGCTACAAATACACCATCGATTTGTGGAACGAAAAAGAATTAGTGGTGGGAACGGTCTAGGTCAATTCCCGCGCGTTTGAGAGCATGCTTCCAGAGGTTGAGAAAAATGGTGACCAAGGCGACCACAATCCCAATCCCGACAAGCTCAAGAATTCCTCCTGCCAGACTACGGTTTTTCGCCAGACCGTGAAAAAGCGGCAAACCAAAGAGCGTTCGCAAGCCGACCACCGCCCCCAAGCCCGCACCGACAGCGAGGGGAACACTGGTGATAAGTTCCAAAAAAATCCAGAAGAGTTTGGGGAGAGGTTTTTTGACCTTTTTCATTTTGTTTAGTCTATTCCCAAGCCCCCGATCAAGAAAAGCCCCCTCTAGGCGTCGTGCCCCTTTTAATTTGCTGTCGTTGAGCTTAAAATGACAGTTTATATGAACCGAGACAGTGCCGTTTGGGAAAGTTGGAAACGCGCCCTTGTGACCCTGCCAGACACCACGTTTTTTGCCTGGATGCGTCACTATTTGGGGCCGTTACAAACCCCTTTCAACAAACAGAACCTCATCCAAGACCTCATCCAACGGGTATCGTCGCCCGAAACGGCTCGTGTCAGGCGTTTGTTGCTTACCGATAGCGACTTAGACATTCTAGCGGCGCTCAAGCACCTTGGGCCGAGGTCGGTACCAGACCTTGCCAACTGGCTAGACCTGTCAGAAGCCGTGCTTCGCTTGCGCCTTTTGAACCTGGAAGAACGGTTGTGGCTCTTTCATCAGACCACCCCCCAGGTTTTATATCAGGTGTCACCGTTCACCCTCGACAGTGCGCTGGAGGGCGTTTTAACCGAAACCCGTTTTTATGCGGGCTTGCCAGCGCAGACGCCCCATAATGTCATACCGTTGGCGACCGAGGCTCACTTTTTAGCCCTCTACGCAGCCTTAGACGAGTTCCCTCAAGAATTGACCCAGGGTCAAACCTGGAAGAAAAAGCCCCGTGCAGAACTGCTGGCAAAGTTTGAGGGACTCACCCAAGAAGAAGGTGTGGATAAGCTTTTACGAGCCTGTGAAAACCTTGGACTGGTTACCTGGGAGGGGCCGCTTTTACGGCTGGTTGACAGCTACTGGGAGGACTTGGGCCGTTTAGCAGGCACCGACCGAACGGCCTTGCTTTCGACCTCGTTCGGTCCCTGGAAGGGGCCTTTTCTTAATGAAGCCGCCCGGGGCTTTTGGGAATTTGCCAGCAAACTTCGCCCATCGACGGCTTATTCGTGGCGAACTCTTCGCCGATTTTCAGGCCAGATTTTTGCATGGCGTACGCCCGAAGACCGCGAAGCGCTTTTAAAAGCTTGGACAACTATCGGCCTGTTCCTGCCCGGCCCAGAAAACGACACCTGGGTGTTCCACCCCCCTCAGGTTACCCCAGGCCCCACCATCCTTGAAGCGAACTTTGAGTGGCGACTAGCACCTGGCAGTCCCTGGTCCGAAGCCTGGTCAGCTGTTCGGGCGTCTCGTCTGCTCAGAGGTGACCGACTAAGTCATTTTGAACTTACGAAAACTCGGGTTCAGCACGCCAGTGCTAGGGGACTTGCAGCGAGCACTTTGCAAAAGGCTCTCAGTACCCTGATTGGACACGCCCTGCCGCAAAACATTGCCGTCACCCTTAACGAATGGGAGGCGCAAACCCGGCAAGTTCAACTGTGGTCGGGCTTGGTTTTGCGAGTCGACCCGGCCAAGGTCCCCCTCCTTCAACATGCCGAGCAGTTTCCCCAGGCCGTCTTAGAAACCCTGGCCCCGGGGGTCTTTCTTATTGATCCCGAGAGTCTTGATCTGGTTAGCCGCGACCTGCAACAATTAGGTTTGCCGCCCCTCCCCCCTCCTCAAGCGGCCAAAAGGACACAGGATGGCAGTCCCTGGAGCTTTTCGCGCTGGTCGGCTCCGTTACCCCTGGCGACCGAAGCACCACTGCCGACTTGGGTACCGCCGGTTGACCCTCTTCCTGCCCAAACGCTGACGGAGCAATGGCAAAAACTAATCGAAGCTTCCCCCCTGCACGAAGAAGAAAAGGAAGAGCTGATGGGTCGGTTAAGACGCCGCCTTATGATCGAGGAACGCCAGCTGGCCTACCCTGTCACTCATAAAGAAAAGCTCGAAGCTCGAGGGCTGGATTTCTTAGGCAAGTTGCGGCTTTTGGAACAAGTCCTGGCTAATCCCTTTGATTTGGTAGAGGTTGAAACCCGCCAGGCCGAACCGACGGGGGCGTTGACCCTTCGTCCCCTCAAATTAGACCGTCAAGCCAACGAGGTGCTCTTAAAGGCGCAAGACCCCGACAGCGGCAAAGTGTACCTGTTGCCGATCAGCCGGCTGACTCGTGTTAGGCGCCTGAGGGGAAGTCTTAGTTGAGAGAATCCTGGACGTATCGCCGTTTGGCCTATCCCGGTTGGAAAAAACGCGTAGGGCCACTGAAAGAAGCCAGGTTCTTCCCCAGTGTTAGGGTTTTGGGGTCAGCGACACAGGGATCGGTGTCAACGATACAAACTTCGGTCTTCACCGCCTCGGCTGTTGAACTTTTTCGCAAAACCGACACCCGAGCCGTTATTCTGTCGCGAGCAGGGCAAGACTCTCGCCTTTGGGAAGCACAACCCGGCGAGCTTGATACCCCTTTTCGTCTATTTTCGGTGACAAAATCGTTGTTTACGCTCCTGTGGGCGGCACTCCGTCTTGAGGGCCCGCTCCCTGAGGGGGTTACTCTGGGGGATCTTGGCTTGCCGTTTCGGTACGCTGTTCCCCCCGAGCTCACCGTCGAACACCTCTGGCGCATGGCCAATGGTATCCGTTTTCACGAATCCTTTCGCTGGGGCTCGGAACAGGTTCGTACCTTTTTGCATCCCGACTCCCGCCGAACCGTTCTTGATGCCCGCTTTGAACACCCCGTAGGCGAGCGTTTTCACTACAACGACTACCATACCCTCTTGCTAGGGTTAATCTTAGAGCAAGCTTTAGGGGGCTCGTGGGGTTCAGAGGAACCGGTGTTGGTGAAAGCTTGGAGAGAAAAGTTGTGGGAACCCTGGGGGGTCAGCGCCCCGTGTTGGTGGATTTTAGACTCAAAACGTTGGAGGTTCCCTAAAACTGAGTCAGGACTGGTGATGTCGGCCCGAAGCCTCGAGGCCTTAGGAAAACTGATTTTAGCGCAGGGCTTGCACGAAGGTCGTCCGTTGTGGGACCACCCCTGGTTAGTCCAAGGTTGGGCTCGTGAAAAGGCCTGGCATCGCCCCCAAGACTTCGCACGCGTCCCGGGGGCCTGGGGAGCTTGGCTTCGTCAGGGAAACGCTTGGTATGGACGCCATTGGTGGGGTTTGGAACGTCGGGGCGAAGAAGCGTTTTTTGCCTTAGGCATTCATGGGCAAGTGCTTTTGCTCAGGCCAGCGATTTCGGGAATAGCGGTGCGTTTAGGCAATCGATGGGGTGGAGAGCACCTTTGGCCCGAAGAGCTGTTTGATCTGCTCGACGATCAAGCTTTGGTCTAGTAAGATAGGCGCGATGAAGCGTTTTCGTGTTCTCGGCGTTCGGGCCGTAGCCCTTGTAGCCAACTTGTTTGTTCTCATTACGGCGCCCCTTTACAGTGATCTTGGCCCCGCCGTCTGGCAGCCCTGGATCGGTTGGGAAGTTTTGGCGCTTACTCTTGTTCTGGCCGGCTCGTTGTTTCGCCTAAGGGAGGAGTTTTTAGACCTGGCCAACTGGCCCGAGGGGCGCACCCGGTTTTGGACGGTTCGGAGTTTGGACCTTCTTACAGCGATCCCGTGGGAACTACCTTTCGTTTTGGGACTCATGAACCCGGCCCACACCCTCTACTTAGCTGTTTTTTTACGGTACTTTCGGTTGTTTTTTGTTCTGGGCTACCTTCAGGACCTTACCTCCGCCTTTGAACTCCCCCCGGCGGTTCAGCGCATTCTTAACATTTTGATCATCTTTGCCTTTTCGGCGCATTACATCGCCAACGCTTGGATTCTCGTCACAGGCAACCCGGAACACTATGACGATGTCAGCCTCTACCTCAGGGCGCTTTACTGGACAGTTACGACGATGACAACGATCGGTTACGGCGACATCACCCCACATGGGAATTCTCAAATTCTTTTTGTCATTTTTATCGAGGTCTTTGGGGCCGGCATGTACGGTTACGTCATCGGTGTTGTGGCCAGCCTTATTTCGAACTTTGATATCGCTAAGAACACCTTTCAGCATAAAATCGATCAGGTTGAAGCATTTCTCCGTTATCGAAAGGTTCCCAGGCACCTGCAAAGACGGGTGAGAGAATACTTTGATTACCTCTGGAAATTCCGCCGTGGCCATGAAGAAGCGCAAATCGCTGACACCCTGCCCGCACAGCTGTGGTCCGATATTGGTCTTCACTTAAACCGCGACCTCTTGGAACGGGTGCCTCTTTTTCAACACGCACCCGAAGCCGTTTTGAGGCAACTAATCTTACGCCTTCAACCGGTAATCCTTCAGCCAAACGACGTCGTTTTTGAAGAAGGCGAACTTGGTCTGGATATGTACTTTATCACGAAAGGCTGTGTCGAAGTCGTTTCGTTCGATCGCAAAAAAAGCTATGCCGTTCTGCAAGAAGGCCAATATTTTGGCGAAATAGCCCTGCTACATTCTGTGCCCCGCACGGCTACCATTATTGCTCGCGACTGGTGTGAGCTGTATCGTATCGATAAACCCACTTTCGACCGCGTCGTTGAACGTTTTCCAGGCTTTGCCGATGAAATTCAGCGAATTGCCCATCAACGACGCCAAAATGAAGCCCAACGATCGCGCTAACTGGTAATCCACAAAGCCTTAGGTCCGCCCCACCGGGCTTTGCTTTGACGAGCCTCGTACTCGGCCCAGGTCAGCTTTTCTAACTGCTGTTCAGGCAACCAGGCCTTGGGCTTTGACTCGTCTAAGCCTATTACCTCACGCGGTCCCCACCAAACCCTTGTGTCCGGCCAAGCCTTCCATTGCTCGACGGTACCGGGGTTCCAGTCAGAGACCAAGATCAGCCGGTCCGAGAGAACAAGAAAGGGCTCGGGCCCCTGCGTCGCTAAGGCCTCGACCAAGTCCGTTTGCTGGTCAGAGTGACAGAAGACCGGAGTCATTCCCAAATCGTACGCCAAACGTTCGATTTTTAAACGCTGAGACCCTGCTAAAAACCAATGCCAAGGAGCTTTTCCTTTGAGGTGGGCTTTTAAAGCCCCCACGCAGGAGGCCACCCAAGGGTTCGAGCCCGTATCCATCCACACGAGAACGTTACTCATGTTTACCCTCTCGAGGGAAGTATATCTCGCTCCTTCTGGATTTTTTTGACTTTTTATGCAATTCTTTGAGAATCTTTTGGCAAAATTATGTTATAATTTACAACAGATGCCAGCGGTAGGAGGTCAAAAGTGCTGCACGGAACTAGCGTTGTTGAAATTTTTGAACTGATCCTGCAAACCTCTGCCCCCAAACCGCGAGACTTGCTTAAACTCGATTTTTATCGTCACGCCATGAACCTCTTTCAAGCGGAAGAAGCTCAGTTGAGGCAAAAAGGGGTCGCGGAGTCTGAACTTGAAGAACATCAAACGGCGCACCGGGAACTGTTTCGCCAACTCAAAGAGTTTTCGGGGCCTTGGGAGGATTTTCGTCTCTTGTTAGAAGCGTGGCAAAAGGACCATGAACAGCACCTTTCGCCCGTTCTTCGCGCATAACCACCCCGGGAGGAGCGGACGTGACTTTAGATATCACCACGCTTAGTTTAGCCCTCTTTTTGGTGTACTTAGGTAATACCTTTTTGGCACTGTTTCTTATTTGGGTTCAACAACGCTTTCCGGGTTGCCGACTTTGGGTGGGGGCACAGGCTCTGTTAACAACCGGGGCGCTTTTGATGTTGTTCCGCCCTCACCTTGCACCGATGGTGATTGTGACTTCCAATGCCCTGTTCCTTTCGGCTCTGCTCGTTTTTGCCCACGCGCTTTGGGTCTTTCGTTTAAAAAGTCCCTTTCCCCGTCCAATTTATTTTGTCCTAATCCCCGTGATCCTTTCGCTGTTCATGGTGTCGAATCAGAGTTTTGCCTTAAGGTCTCTGGTGTTTTCGGTTTGGGCAGGCCTAGGAACCGCCTTCGATGCGGCCTTACTCTTGATCAAACGCGAACCACATTCCCAACGAGTAAGGTACCTAACCGCAATTCCTTTTGGTCTGGCTTCGGTAGCCTCGTTCCTTCGGGCGGTGGGCAACATCGTCCCCGGCATCCCAGCGGGTAGCTTTGAGCACCCCGAGGGGGCCAACGGTTTCTATCTTTTGGGCTCAATGCTGTTATCAACCGTCATGCTTTTTGGCTACTTTATGATGCTTTCGCTGAAAGCACAGCAAACCCTCCACGAAAAAGAACTGCAGATTTTGAAGCGAAACCACCAGCTTTGGGAAACTAATAAAGCCAAAGACCTATTTTTTTCGTTGGTAGCCCATGATTTGCGTGGTCCTATCGGTGGCGCGGCACGTTTTGCCCGCAAGCACCTTTTAGCGAAAACTGACCGCCAGGATGATCGTTTTGAGGCTCTCGACACCCTGACCGCCTCGCTAGAAAAAACCAACGAGTTTTTAGAAAAACTCTTATGGTGGTCTCATGCACAGCTTGGGGCCTGGGAGCCCCACTGCCGGCCTGTAGAGCTGAATGCAGCACTTTCACAAGCCGTGGATTGGATTAAACCCAGTGCCGATCAAAAAAATATTTCGCTTCGCTTTCCGTGGAACAACTTGCCCATCATTGAAACTGACGCGGATTCGTTACAGCGGATTTTGGGCAACCTCTTGTCGAACTCTGTGAAATTTAGCCTTCCCGACCGCGAAGTTTCTCTTAGCGTGCAAGAAAACCCCGATTCGTGGGAAATTCGTGTAGAGGATCACGGCATAGGTATGGACCCAAAAAGCTTAGAAGCCTTATTTAAAATTGAGCAGAAACTTTCGACTCATGGTACCCACGGAGAAAGGGGGAGCGGCTTAGGCTTGATTTTAGCCCGGACTCTTGCCCTTCGGTTGGGTGGAGACCTCATACTTTCGAGCCAACTTGGCGAGGGAACAACGGCCACCCTCAAGTTACCTAAGACGAGGCCCCAGGAAGCAGACGAAGCACGGCCTCTTTAAGACGAGCGAGATCATACGGTTTTTCTAAATAGATGTAGGGAGCCGTTCTTTCCAGGCGGTCTTTGACTTCGGCTTCGGGATAGGACGATAAAAAAATGATCGGCGTCGTATAAAACCCACGAATTTGAACCGCCGAATCAATGCCATCGCGAAAGCCATAGAGTTTTATATCCATAAGGACCAAATCCGGACGATGCTTCAAAAAGGCTGAAAGAACCTTATCGGCGTCAGCCACCACTTCGACCACTAAAAAGCCGGCGTCGTGGAGGTCTTCTTTGAGTTCAAGCGCTAAGATAGGTTCGTCCTCGACAATCAATAACCGGGGCTGACTTTGCACGTTAGGCCTCTGCGATCAACCTATCGCAGGACGAAGCAGTCGTCAACTGTTTCGTCCTGGTAGGCTCAGTGTGCGCGCGGAGCAGGGGCTAGACCCGCAACGAAAGAATCGGGGGTAACGCCCACGTAAACTTGGGGGTTAAGAAAGCCCCCCACTCCACTTTCGGCCTGGGCGGCTACCCCCACCGTGAAGGGGAGGTGAATCTGACCAATGATCAGCACGGTATTGAACTCAACACCATACGTCAGTCCTTGGTCAAAGGATGGCGAGGCTTGCCACTGGCCCTGGGCACCGGCATCGGCCCAGGCACTCAAGCCTTGAAGGGGGACCCCTAACCCCAGCAGGTTGAGGTCAGCAAAACCAAAAGGCCAAGTTATTTCGAGCTGGGCGTCAGTTCTCCAGTCACTGGCGGTTCCCTGGGTGTTGAGGGGCGAGGGCGAGTACGACGGGGTCATCAAAATCAACGAACCCAGGCTATCGACGGTTGTTTTCAAACGCCCCAGAAAAAGCATGGGGCCGACGGGGACTCCCGCCTGAAGAGTATTGAAAACATCGGTTTTGAGAATGTTTTGACTCCAAACGGGCAACGTCCACTGCGCAACAGCTCTTTCGGACCAGCCCCAGGATCCGTAGGGTTGGTTGATGGCGGCATTGGGGTTGGCTTGACCCCATTGGAACGCCGCTTGGGTGAGCACGTTATTGGTCGCCCAAGTTGAGGTGTGATCACTCGTCGTCACCACGGCCGCCTGAAGGGTTGAGCGGTTAAGCAGTTGAGGAGAATCCCACTCGCCCCAGGGTACCGAGGCCACCAGATCGGCGGCGTCAAACATTTCGTTGGTAGTGGGTTGCAAAAGGGTACGGCTTGTTGACACGGTCCCCTGCCAGCCGGGCGCCCGCCACGAATAGGTAAAGTTTCCTGCCACCAACTGGTTCTGTTGTGGAACATACAGACCTATTAACTGCCACGATTGCGTTTCGAGCGGCGATGTACCCTCCAAAAGGGCTCCCGCCCCCACGGTCCAGGTTTGACCCGAGGCTGTCACTGACGGAAAAGGAAACGGGATCCACAAGTAGGGAAGGGGAAGGTCACACCAGGGGTGGGATTCCAGCACAGGGGAAGCCTTGACCGGTGGAGGACTGGGCTGGTCGGCAACCAGGGGAAGTGGCTGGCTGGCGGGTAAGCTAAGGTTCTTGTACTGCTTAAGCGCCCAGCCCTGCCAGGTATAGGTTTGATACAGCAGGCTATTGTTAACCAAGATTCCTGAGGCATCACCCACCGGGTCACGGGGTAGCCTCTGCCAGGTATGGTGCGGAACGTCAACCAACCACAGGTCAAGACGACCCGCTTGATCGGTTGAAACTGTGAGCTGGGTCTGGCTAACCCAACGGGGAAAATACAAGGCGGCACCGGTATTCAGGTGTTCTTTGACCTTTCCATTGGCGTCGGTGATGGTTAGTCCCTGTTGCCCCCTTAGGTTGTCGACAAACACGAGGGATTGACCGTCGGGTGACACCGCCAGGGTTTGCAAAAGATGGTTTTTGGCTTGGTAGATGACCTTGAAGTGGCCAGAAAGGTCGCCTTTGACCAGAACTTGCTGAGTGCCCCGGCGTTGGAATGCCCACCAGGTTTGCCCATCGGGCGAAAGCTGGGGGGAATACAATCCCGTCGCCGGGGATAGCCGCTTGAGGCCCCCGTTGTGGGCCAGCCATAGAGTAAACTTAGAGGTATCGGCTTCTGGTTCACTGGTTTGATTGGTCGTTATTGGGCTTGAAACCAAAAACGTCTTGCCATCGGCACTCACCCCAAAGGAATAAGGGTCTGACAGGGTGACAGGCAATAAAAGCTGGGGGGGCTGGCCCTGTAGGTTTTCAAGGTACAAGCCAGGTGCACTGGCTTCGGGTACCGCATACCCCACAAAACCACGAGCGGTGGTGTATGGGAGGTACCAGTCCCCTTGCCCGGCTGGGGATACCAAACTACCCGGGGTAAAGGTGGCATCAGAAGCAAACTTTTTGAGCATAAATTTTTGGGCAGCCTGAAAAAAAGCTGTACAGCTGAGGTGAGTGTAAGCTTCGAGAGCTCGGTTGTACCCCCAAAAGATCGCCCAGGGGTCGTTGACATCTTTGAGGTAAATGGAGTTAAAGGCTTTTTCGCCCCAGTGTTCCCTCAGGTAATCGACCATCATGAAGCCCGAAGGGTACCAACGATCATAGGGGTGCAAAAGGCTCCCGTAGGCCGCTTGGTCGTAGGTCCACATATGATGTTCCAACAACGGGGCCTTATACTCCATTTCAAAAAAGGGGTTTCGGGCTCGACCCCCCGAGGCAAACATCCCTTCGGTATTGGTGGTGATCCCCTCGACAGCCCAACCAGGGAGAAATAACTCGTTATACGCGGGAGCATCTGGTCCCAAAAGCCAGCGCCAGGCCCCTACCCCTTGAGGTTGCGAAAGGTGCACAAAATGGGTGAACTCATGCACCAAAAGGTTGCGTAGGTAGTCTGAGGAATACGCCGAAATCAGTGTGGTGGTCGGCGGGGCGACAAACAGATTGAGCCGACGCGGCCCAAAGGCAAAAAAGCCGTTGGCAAAGTCCGAGGTGGTACGGACCACGGCCAGAACGTGCTTTGGTCGGTAGCCAAAGTACCCGGTCACCTGTTGGTAAACCTCCTCGGCAAACGAGGCTAATTTTAACGCCGCCGTTTTACCTTCGGGCTGATAAATAAAGGTAAAGTGCTTGGTAGAGATTTCACGCCAGGCGGGCTCGGCCGACAGGGCGGACAAAACAATCAACGACAAAAGGACCGTTAAGAAAACTTTCTTCACCATTTACTTCCTTACATACTGAGACAAGCTTTTAACAATCAAAACCTCTACCACTTCGGTTGGGGGTTGTCAAGGCAACCATAGGCCGGACCTTACTTGACAAAATTCGCAGGCCGTTTCATATTATGACTAATGACTATATTCTAAAACGGTCATCGTAATGGAGGATTTATGAAAGCTTTTCTTCGTTTGGCCAGTGTGGCCTTAGTGGGCTGGGTTGCCGCCAGCCCCGTACTCGCCGATCAACAAGGGGACAGTATCGCCAAGGCGTACTTTCAACTAAAAAAGGCGCATGACACCTTTGCGGTCGCCACGATGGTGATCGTCGACCAGGACGGCAATAAAAAAGTCCGCAAGCTCGAAATGTGGACCAAGGAAACCTCTGACTCGAAAGAAGCACTCACCAAGTTTTTGCAACCGGCAGATGTTGCTGGTACCAAGTTTTTAACGGTGAGCCATGAAGGGGAACCCACGGACCAGAGGCTCTACCTGCCGGCCTTGGGTAAGACTCGTAAGATCGCGTCGAGCGATAAGTCGGGAAAGTTCGTCAATTCCGATTTCTTTTACTATGACTTGGAAGCCCGTTATTATGGTGATGACAGGTATACCTTTCTTGAAGATGGTGCAACGTTACCAGACTACCCTGGCATGACGTTTTCGAAGATCGTCATGAAAGCAAAATCCGGGGAGTGCCCCTATGCCAAGTCGATCGCCTGGGTCAACGATGACAACCATTTTATCTATCGGATTGATGTCTTTTCGAAAGACGATGGCGGACTCTGGAAAACCATCAAGTTTGGAAAGGTCAAGGATATCGACGGAGTTTTGATCCCCACCGAAACGTTGGTGATCAACCATCGGGGCCATTCCAAGACCCTCCTCGTCATCGGTGATTTAAAAGTCAATCAAGGAGTTTCGGCAAGCCTCTTCTCGGTCAAAGGCTTAGAAGAATAAGGAGGCCCAGCGTGCGTTCTTTGCTTTTAGCGGCCGCTCTGCTGGCCAGCACTAGCCTTGGTATGGCCCAAGACCTCAGCTCGGAATTCGGAAGCGATTTGGCGACAACTTCAGCCTCTGCCCCATCACCGCTTTCGGTTAGCGGTGACCATAGCGTTATCTACCACCAACCGTTGTGGGCAGATAATTGGTCTTACGCCAGTCCTGCCTTGGAACCCGAAATGGACAACGCTCTAGGTTTTACCTATAAAACAGGCCACCTCAAATTTGTGGCCAATGGGACCGTGAAAACTTTTGCCAGTCCTCAAACTTGGACCTCACTGTCCCAGTTCGAGCTTGGTGAAACTTACCTTTCGTGGACCCCAGGGCAATTCTTGGTAAACTTAGGCTTTCAGGTCTTCAACTGGGGGGTCGCCGACAAATTTAACCCCTCGGACGGTCTGAACGCACGCGACTACGCTGTTTCGATGGACGCCCCAAAGATCCCCCTTTTAGCGGCGGATGTGCGGTGGTTTCCCGCGAAATGGCTCTCGGTCGAAGGTGTGGTTTCACCGTATCAAAGTCCCAGCCGTTTTCCTGTCGACTTTACCGCCAATACCCAAGCAGGGCTCGACACCACGGCGGCTGAGCTAACTAGCTCCCCTTTGGGCAGCTACTATTCAAACTACAGCCCGCAAGCAAACGCCGTCTTTGCCCCCAATGACCCCAATTCTGCGGTCGTCGGGGCCAGACTCAACTTCTACTCGGCGGTGGATCTGGGGCTCAGCTACATTTACGATATCGACCCGTATGGAACCCCCGAAGTAACGATGAAGAGCATTCCAGGGCCAAGTTCCACCACCCTTTGGGTTCCCCAACAAGTCACTCTTGTCTATAAACGGATTCACCGCTTTGGCGTCGACGCCAAAACTACCGTGGGCCCCCTGGGCCTTTGGGGAGAAGGCGGTTTTGACCTCACAGAAAACCCCTCAGACACTTCGGACCAAATTCGAAGAAACCGGCTGGCCTGGACGTTGGGAATGGACTTCAACTGGGGCTACCACAACAATTTTTATACCAACTTGCAGTATATAGGGTCGTGGATTCCCGGTTATGATCAAACCACCCAGTCGGATTACGCCTCCCCGCTAAGCCTTACCCAGCTCACCAACGAAGCCTACATGCAGACCATGACCTACCGGCAATTAACACAAACCCTGGGGGATTATACAGAAGCCTGGCTTCAGGGCCTCACCTTTAAGCTGAAATTCCCCTTCGCTTCTGACACTATTACCCCCTCGGTCAGCGGGGTCTTTACCGTTCCCTTTGGCTATGACTCAACCCTAGAAACCCGGTACGCCTCGTTGGTCCTTAAACCCGAGCTGGACCTAATGCCTGTCGATTCTTTTCACCTCAAAGTGGGAGCCGACCTAGCCTGGGCATGGATCAAAAAAGCAGGCCAGACAGCGGTCACCCTCGATACCAGCGTGGACCGTATCGGCGTGTATACCCCCTATAACGATGTCTATATCAGTGTCGACTATCAGTGGACGACGCAATAAGGAGAGCCTTGTGGAAAAATTTCTCAAAGCCAGTGGACGGCTGTATCGGCACCCCCGCTTGGTTCTTTTCTTGGCCTTTGCCGTGACCCTCGCGTTGGGTTGGGCTCTACCGAAGCTTCAATTTGACAACAGCATCCGATCCATGCTCCCTGCGAATAACCCTGCCTTGATGCTGGACAACTACTATGAGGCCGAAAGCCGGTTTGGCAAGAGTTCCATGATTATTGTCGGGGTTAAAAGCCCGGATGCCTTTTCGCCGACAACCTTAACCTATCTGCAAAAGCTTACTGCCAAGGTGCAAAAGCTCAACCGAACCCTACCCGCACAGCAGTTAAGCCGGTATTTGGGCCTTTCGGTTAAAGATGCTCAGCAGATTGTCGACGCCGCTCTTGACCAAGGTCTTGACGCCAAAGACTTTGTTAAAACGTTCTATCCTTGGCTCATCGACCCCGCACAGTCAATGAAAAACCTGGGGTGGAAGGCTCCTTTGGCACAGAGAATCGCCAAGGCTAGCCGGGACAAAGACCCTGTAAAGTTTTACGCCTGGCTCGAAAGCCCCATACGGAAGACTCAATCGTTGATTAACGCCGACTACATCGCCAACGAAGACGGTTCGCTGGTCAGCGACAAACTCCTGCCTGAAGGGACCGTGATTACACCAGAAGTCGCCGCCAGCCTCAAAGCCAAAGCCCAGTCGTGGAGCATTTACCGCAATGTTCTGTACTCACAAGACGACCGTTTTGCGACTTTGATCATTCAACCCAAGACCGAGGATGCCGATGTTCAGCTCAGTCTTGTCACAGCAATCCAACAGATTCTGAACCAGGACCATACACCGGGCATCACTACCTACCTGGATGGAGAGCCCGTCATCTCGAGCGATATGGGCACCACGTTAAAATCAGATTTAGCCCTGTTGATGCCCCTCGTCATTCTGGTTGTTCTGGTCGTACTCTTTCTTAGCTTTAAAAATGTGCAGGGTGTTCTCTACCCCATGATCGTCGTCATTATGGGTGTGGTCAGTGCTCTGGGAGCGATGGCATGGCTGGGGATTCCCATTTCGATCGCCTCAGTTACCTTGCCGCCTTTGATGGTGGCTATCGCCAGTGCCTACGGCATCCACCAGATGAATCACTATTTTCTTGACCCTGGGCACGACAAGCGCGAAATTTTGACGCGAAACCTTGGTGTTGTTGGCCTGGCGGTGACACTCTCAGGAATCACGGTCATGGTGGGCTTTGGTGCTTTGGCCGCCGAAGACTTTGTCCCTATCAAAAACTTTGGTCTCTTTACGGCCTTTGGAGACTTAGTGGCTGTTGCCGCCGCCCTGTGGGTTCTTCCCGCCGCAATTCTCTGGAGCAAAAAACCCAAGAATCTTGAATACCATGAACCGACTAAGGGGCTGGTGGGCCAACTACTCAAAGGAATGGTTCACCTTAACCGGCGGTGGTCTGGGTTGATTCTTGTTATTTCGCTGGCGCTAACGGCAATTTTTGCGGTGGGTGTCTTCTTCGTGAAGTCAGAGCTCAATAACGTTTCGTTTTTTAAAAAAGAATCGCCGATTCATGTGGCGGATGACGTGCTGAACCGCGAACTGGCGGGGACCCAGACCATCAACGTGATTCTGGACTCGCAGTTTGGCGAAGGCAAAACCAAGGGGGAGCCGGTGTCCTTGGTTACCCCTGCTGTCTTGAACAAAATCGATGCTTTCTCGCACGCGGTTAAAGCTAAGTTTCCCTATGCCACCAAGACCCTGTCGTTTGTGGATATTATCAAAAAGATGAATCAGGAGATGAACGGGGGCTCGCCACAATTTTATACCATCCCCCAAGACCCTAAACTCATTGCGCAGTACCTGTTTATCTTTTCGGGCGATATCCATAACGTTGTCACCGACAGCCACGATAAACTGAGAATCTCGATTACCCTCAAGCGGGTCGGGACCGATGATTCCGAGGCGGTGGCGAACTTTGCACGGCAGTACTTTGACCCAGCGTTTCAACAGGCCAATCACCTCCACGTCGCCATCACAGGAACAGCACACCTCTACTATGTCGGGAACTCCCTTTTGATGGACGGTATGATCAAGAGCATTGAAATCTGTGTTGTGCTGGTCTTTATCCTGCTCTTGGTGGTCTTGAAAGACTTTTGGATGACGCTGATTGCCATGATCCCCATTGCTATGACTTTGGTCATCGACTTTGGAGTCTTAGGCCTGTTTGGCATCCCCCTCAATACAGCGACAGCGATGGTTTCGTCCATCGCAATCGGTATCGGGGTCGACTATTCAATCCACTACATCACCTGGTACCGGTCAGAACTCCGCCGACACCCCGATATTCACGTTGCTCTCGAAAATACCATCCTGCACAAAGGACGCGCCATTCTTTACAATATGTTTGTGATTGTCGCGGGCTTCCTTGTTCTCGTCGTCTCGAATTTTGTGCCTTTAATTCAGTTTGGCTTTTTAACCGCTATCTGTATGCTCACGACAGCATTTGGCGCGCTGATTGTTGTTCCTGCGGTAATTCTGTTGCTCTCGAAAAAGAACTTCAGGTTTTTGTTCTTGGGCACGCTCACCGCTAAGACTGAAGAATAGCTGAGGCGAAAGAATAAAAAAAAGGCCTTGCTCTCGAAAGAGGCAAGGCCATTCTTTTGCTGAAGGCGTTGTTATTGCGGTGGGATGATCAACTGCCAGCCCGGATAAATTAAATCGGGGTTTTGGATCAGCTTTTGGTTTCGTTTCCAAATCTTAGGCCAATCCAAAGGCCGGCTGTAGATATTCGGATAACCCGCGATACGCCATAGGCTGTCGCGGTGCTCAGGAATCAAACGAACGGTATAGACCTTATCAACAGCCATGGCGAGGTAAATATCCACCAGGCGCTGAGCATCAAGAAAATACTGCGAGGCTAAAACGTAGTTCCCACCTTTATAGAAGGAAACGCCTTTTTCCCAGGTTGTCTTTGCCTCTTCAAGGTAATCCAAACGGCTTTTTTCGGCCAGAACAACGGTAGAACCGTCATGGGGAATAAGCTGAGAATGACCTTGAGACGGTGCTGGGGTCACCAAAGGTGCCGGTGACGTTGTTGGTGCCGGTGCCGGTGCCGGAGTAGACTCGGCGGGTGGTACCGCCTCCAACGCTTTTTGCCCATTCCAGGGGCGTGGACCAATGATCTTATCATCGGGAGTAACCACTGTCGCTTGCGAAGCTTTTTCGATTTTTTGCATTGTGGCTTTCATCAAAGCTTCGGCGTTCTTTTTTTGGTTTTCGGTCAAAGCCGCGTTCTGAGCTTGTTGGGCCTCAAATTCCGCTTGAGTCCAGGCATCCAGAGCCGCTTCGAGATGATACGAGCGGTACGACACGACTCCCTGGAGGAAAGAGTCCCCAGCTTTCTGAAGCAGATCGGGCACCCAAATCATGGCCTGAGCCTGTTCAGCCGCGTGAATATCCTTTTGAGCCGCTTCTTTTTTTTGCTTGGCTGTATCGAGATTTTGACTCACTTTATCGTAGAGCTTGACTAAAGCCTCCAAAGCCGTTCCGCCCTGAGCTTCACCTTGATCCACGTTGGTTTGAAGTTCTTTCTCGGCGGCAACGCGTAAGGCATCGTCTTTTTGAAATTCAGCCGGATAGAACCTATCGCCTTTTAAGTCAACAATGAGTTGGCGAGCGCGATCCAAACGAGCAATCATTGCCGCACGCCTAGCGGCTAAGGCATTGTCACGAGCCGTATTGGCATCCGTGACGGCTTCGGACAATAAAGTCCTAGCTTTTTCGGGGTCAGATTGCCCCAAAGAATGAGCTTGTTTCAACTCTTCTTTGGCTCTGGCCAACATCGTAGGACTATAGCGCTCGGCCTGAGCGGCTTCAGCCTGGCTGATAGCATTTTCAGCCGGACCATAATCGCTGGCTGTCAAACCATTGGGAACCACTTGTGGTGCGACGGGCTTTTGGGGCACGGGCGTGGGTTTAACCTCTTGAGGTTTAGGAGCTTCCACTTTTGGTTGAGCCGGGGGGGCAGGCGGAGCAGAGGGACAACCGGTCAAAAATAAGGCCATCGAGATAAGAACCGCTGTCACGGCAAGCTTCATGGGAGAACACCTCCTGGTAACTAAAGTATTTTACTAGAAAGAGCCAGAAAAATCTAGAAAAAAGCGACGTTTCCCCCTAAGATCAACGCATGACGAACCTTTTCCTACGTCGAAACCAGCGTTTTTTTGCTTTTTGGGGTTTGCTTGGGGGAATTCTCCTGGCAGCAACCCCGTTAAGCGGGGTTTCGGTTGCCCAGATATCCGAGCTTTCGGGACAGGTAACGGTGACCCGACAGGGCCGCGCCCTTGCAGAAAACCTTCAACCTGGCACGGCTCTTGAGGATTATGACCTCATTGTCACTGGTCCCCAAAGTCAACTGACGGTGACTTTTTCCCCGGCGGGTGGGTTTTCGGGATCGCTTCGTTTGGGGCCCAGTACGGCCTTATGGTGGCAGGTGTCACCTGCCTGGGGCCAGACCGCCAGGATTTTTTTACTCAGTGGTAGCTTGCGCGTTAAGAGCGATCCGACACAAAAGCGAACAGGTTTGGAGGTTCAAACTGCTCGCCTCCTGCTTAAGGCTAACAAGGCGACTTTTTGGGTGGCCACTGCAAACAGGAGCCTTTTGGCAGCCTCGCAAGACGGCGTAATTACAGGCACCTATGAGAATCTGACCCTTTTTTCGCAGCCAGGCTCGGCGCTAGAGCTCAATGGGAACAGCTTTGTGCCGTTGTCAGCTGACCCTTCTACTCTCACGGATTTTCTGACACAATGGCAAAAAGCCACTAAGCGGCAAGCTGAAAAATCTCTTTCGCGAACCTTTCCTGAATTAGCTCGTCAGTACTTGCTAGAGCTAGGGCAACTCAACCGCGCCGAGGGGCGCCTGAGGCGTGAAGCGTTACCGGTTTTAACCTTGTGGAAACGTCAGGACACAGCTGGAACGGTGAGCCCCTTAAAAAAAGCGGAACACGAAAAAAGTCTGGTAGTTGGGCCACTTTTGCAGGTACAAAGGCCGTTGATCGCAACACTGAGTCTAAATCAGAGTCTCAAGCAGGCCTGGCATAGTGAACAAATTGGTAACCTTTCTGAAGATGCTGCAGTCTACAGTGGTTATACAGCAAAAGATTTTTTTGAGCACTGGCGACAGGACCAAGCGTCATTGACCCGCTGGACGTCAGACTTTTGCTGGGATAGCAAGCTTTATGCTGAAAGAAACCAAGGAAAAGCGCTCCCGCAAGAGTCAAAATCCGCCGAAAGCATAAAAGAATCCGATTTTTTCAACTGAGGAGCCTATGGAATTTATTAAAGTCCTAATCGATTGGTACACTGCAAATTTGAACTACTTGACGGTTTTCCTCCTGATGGTCATGGAGTCCACCTTTTTGCCCCTTCCCTCTGAAATGATTCTTCCCCCTGCCGCCTTTATTGCTGCCGATACCGGACAGATGAGCATTGTAGGGATTCTTCTGATCGGGACTTTGGGCAGTCTCGTGGGGGCAAGTTTCAATTACTTTTTAGCAAAGCTTTTAGGACGTCCTGCTGTTCATGCTCTTAGTCGTACGAGGGTGGCCCACCTCATGTTCATCCATGAACGCTCGGTGGATCACGCCGAAGCCTTTTTCAACAAATATGGTCGCAGTGCCACGTTTTTTGGCCGCCTCATTCCTGCGGTCCGACACTTGCTTTCGATCGCTGCCGGTTTAGCAAAAATGCCGCTTCGACGCTTTTGGCTGTTTACCTTTCTTGGGGCTGGTCTTTGGAATACCTTTCTAGCCCTTTCGAGTTACTTTTTGTCGCTTGCCTATGGGACACAGAGGGTCAAAGATCTTTTCCACAAGTATTTCAAAGAAATCTCTTGGGCGTTGATTATCCTTGGGGTTCTTTTAGTTGCTGTGCTTCTTGTTAAACTCTGGAACGATAAACCTAAGAAAGAACCCAAGGCAGACCCAGCCCACAAAAACGAGTGAGGAAAATGTCCAGCCACCAACAAAAAAGTTCTTTTGAGCTTCTGCGTCTAGGATTTCTCATTGCCGGTGCTTCGACTCTGGTTTTTCTCCCCATGGAGTTTTACCTCAAGCCTCCCTCGTGGCCCCTCTTTACCAGCATCAATATGCTCTTGGCCGTGCTATATCTGAGCTTTTGGCGTCTTGTACGCCCCAAGTGGTTAACGAAGGCGGCCATTGCACTCTGTACAGCATCCAGCCTTCAGATGTTCCTCGCCGTCAATTTTCATTATGGACCACTTTTGGGGCTTCAAGCGTTTTTTCTCATCTTTGCCTACCTACCCTTCCTTTTAATCCCGACGCACCACCGAGCCTGGGTGTATACTTTGAGTTCCCTCAACATTGCTTTTTTTGTCTGGACAAATTTCTTTTTGAGTGAAGCGAGCTTTGTCGGCTATCCGGCTCCCTTGATGCGTTTTTCTCACCTGATGTCGGCTCTGACCATTGTCGCGATTTTCATTGCTTTAGTGATTTATTTTCAAATTTGTTCACGCCGACGCGAGGCAGAACTGTTAGCTAATGCCCATAACCAAGATTTGCTTTTTTCATTGATTGGCCATGATTTACGGGGACCGGTTGGTGGTTTAAAAGAAGGCCTTACGTTTTACGAGTTCCACCAGAATGCGATGGGTGACCAAGAAAAAGCTGACTTTTTACATTCGTTGCGCCAAACGGCAGACAACATCTTTACTCTGCTTGAAAATCTTTTACTTTGGACCTCGCAACGTCAAGGGAGACTGCCGTTTCATCCTTTTCCGCACTCGTGGAATGACCTGGTCGATTCCGTAATCGGCCTTTGGCAAGAGCAGGCGCGGCGTACCGATGTGACCTTCGAACGCGACATCCCTACCAATCTTATTGTTACTTGCGATGCTGACATGATGAGCACCGTATTGCGCAACCTGATTTCAAATGCCGTGAAATACTCTCCAGAAAAGAGCGTGATCCACATACGAAGCGAACTCAACAACGGGTGGTTCTGTTGCGAAGTCCAAGATTCTGGCGTGGGAATGGATGCCACGACGCAAGCGGCGCTGTTTAATACCAAAGATCGACCCCAACGGCAGGGTTTACACGGTGAACGCGGTACCGGACTTGGCCTCTTACTCGTTCAAGAGTTCGTGGCTCACCACGGTGGAAAGGTTTCGGTGCAAAGTACGTTGGGAAAAGGCTCGGTCTTTCGCTTCGAGCTTCCGCAAATTTCGCGATGAGTGTACTTCCGGATTTTCAAAGTCTCAGTCCCGACTTTATTCTCGACGCCCTCTACCACAATTATGGTATCGACGCTGAAGCGGCGCTTAGGCCGTTTAATAGCTATGTTAACCGTGTCTATGGGTTGACCGACACCCAAGGCAACCGTTGGATTGTGAAGTTTTACCGTCCTGGTCGCTGGCTCCCCCAAGCCCTCGCCGAAGAACACACCTTTCTTGCCGATGCTGGTGAAGCAGGCCTTCCCCTGGCACTCCCCCTTGCCAACCTGAAAGGTGAAACGCTAAGTTACGAAGCTCCCTATTTCTGGGCGGTCTTTCCCCAAAAAGCGGGCAGAACCTTTGAAGGCGAAAGCCTATCGGATCTCGAACGGATTGGATCGTTAGTCGGCCGCCTTCATAGTGCGGCAAAGCGGCGAAGCTGTCCCCACCGCCTCACGCTGACCGCATCGGGGGCAGGAGACCAACTAGCCCAGGAGCTTTGGGAGGCCGACCTTTTACCTCACCGTCTCAAAGAACCCTTTTTCACCATGCTTGACGAAGCACTCAATACCATAGAGCCACTTCTGGACAACACTGTTCACCATCGCATCCACGGGGACCTCCATCGCGGCAATATCCTTGACCGCCCTGACGAAGGGTTATTGCTGATCGATTTTGACGACATGATGACCGGGCCTCCCGTGCAAGACCTGTGGATGTTACTGCCCGACCGGTGGGAAAACTGCCGGGAAGAAGCCCAAGCCCTAGCGCGGGGCTACGAGGTTTGGATGCCCTTTGATAACCGCTGGTGGAATTTGCTTGAGCCCCTACGGTTTCTCCGAATGCTTTATTTTTTAGCTTGGTGCGCCCGACAACGAAAGGATGAAGGCTTTAGTCGCCAATTTCCCGGCTGGGGTACCCCAGACTTTTGGCAAAAAGAATGGGAGGATTTGAACGAGCAGTATAGCCGCCTTCATTTGTTGTGAACGCTAGTCCGACGACGGTTCTCTTTGTATTTTTGAAACAGTCCAAGGAGGTACCTATGGACCGAGAACCACGTTCGTGGCGAAAAAGCAAGCCTGTGATGGAAGGAGCCGGGGTTCACCTAAAGCGGGCCTTGGGGTTTGGCGATCCTAGCGAAGCTGACCCTTTTCTTCTCTTTGATGATTTTCGCGGAAAAAAACCTTCCGATTATCAAAAGGGCTTTCCGTGGCACCCGCACCGCGGGATTGAAACGATTACCTATATTCTGAAAGGTAGGGTTGAACACCAAGACAGCATGGGCAACAAAGGCGTCATCGGAGCGGGTGATGTTCAGTGGATGACTGCCGGGCGCGGCATTATTCACCAAGAAATGCCCCTGGGGGCTGAGGATGGGGAGCTGGAAGGCTTTCAACTCTGGGCCAACCTTCCGGCCAAGAACAAGTTAATGAAACCTCGCTATCAAGAAGTCACTTCAACGGCAATCCCGGTCAAAACTTTAGAGGACGGTTCAAGCGTTCGCGTAATTTGTGGTCGTTGGGACACCGTAGAAGGCCCCGTCGAGGACATCATGACCGAGCCCGATTACATGGATGTAACGCTAGCCCCAGGAGCCGATGTTTGGCACAAAATCCCCCCCGGAAAAAACGCCTTTGCTTATGTCATTGACGGTCAAGGACGGTTTGGCTCCGGTGAAGTAATGACCAACGAGTCCCTGGTGTTTTTTTCCGATGGGGAACGGCTACGTCTGCGTGCTGAAAAAGATCATCCTTTTCGGTTTTTGCTCTGTGCAGGGTTAGGGTTAGGGGAACCCGTTGCCTGGCACGGCCCCATTGTCATGAATACACGCGACGAGCTCGTTCAGGCTTTTCAAGAATTAGAAGCGGGAACCTTCTTAGGCTAAACGGTGCCCTGTGAGTCTAGTACGGGGTCTATTGCCCCGGATGAGGCAAAAATAACGAGATCAGTACGGTGATGAGGCCGGCCATAGCTAGAGCGATTCCGCTCATGGCCCCCTCCACTTCTCCCAGGGTGATGGCTTTTGAAGTCCCGACAGCATGGCTGGAGGTACCAATAGCAACTCCTGCTACAACAGGGTCACGAACCCGAAAGAGCTTCAGCATGGCGGGTGCCCACACTGCCCCCAAGATGCCTGTCAGAACAACCGCCGCCACCGTTACAGCAGGGATTCCCCCAATGTTAGGAGAAATGGCTAATGCGAACGGTGTCGATACCGATTTTACCAAAAGGGAATCGGTCAAAACCCGGTCTAGGCCAAACCACTTACTTAAAAGGTACGCCGAACCCACTGAAACTAAAGAGCCTACCACTGTTCCGGCAAGGACAGGAAGAAAATACTTCTTGAGACGTGACAGCTGAGTGTAAATCGACAAGGCCAACACAGCGGTAGCCGGCCCTAAAAACACCGAGATGACAGAGCCGCCAGCATCAAAACTGGCTAAAGGAATATGAAACAGCTCCAAAACAGCTATGCACAAAACCACGGCAATCAAAAGGGGGTTGGCGATAGCCAGCTTTGTTTTTTTTTCTACCCAAATTCCGATTTCAAAGGCCAAGATACTCAGAGTAATCCCAAAAAAAGGTGAAGCGAAGACCTCGTTCATGCTACAGTCCTGGGCTTACGTTTTCGTGAGCGTCCTAGCTCTTGCAGTTTCATCACGCCCCGCACGGTCAGGGCTGTCGCTCCGAAGGTGAAAAATGTGGTCAGAATAACAACCCCTAAAAGGGCCAATAAATGCTCGCGGATTTCACGAAACTGCGAAATAATCCCCACCCCGGCGGGGACAAAGAAAAATGCCATATTTTTTAAAAGAAAATCGGCTTTTTGACGGATGCGATCAACGTGGACGGCCTTAAAAAACAACAACAGGAAAAGAAGTACCATGCTGATGACACTGCCGGGGATGGGAACAGGCAAAAGGACGGAAACAATTTGTCCTAAGAGGCAGACACCAAAAACTAGGCCGATTTGTAGCATCAGTTTCACCTGCTAAATTTAGCAGAAAGGCCCCACGGAAAACAAGGTGCCCTTGTTCGTGGATAATCGTTCCATTACAAAAGCAACAGGCACAAACGCCTAAAGGTGAGGTATCGTGAAAGCTTTGGTACAGAGGGTCAGTGAGGCGGCCGTTTCGGTCAAGGGACAAATTGTAGGGCAGATTGCCGAGGGACTCTTGGTTTATGTTGGTCTCGAAAAAGCTGATCAAGACGCCGATTTAGACTGGGTGGGCCGAAAGATCCTTGGGATGCGGATATTTGCCGATGAAGCAGGAAAGATGAACCTGCCGCTTGGGGAACGAGGCCTCTTGCTTGTGAGTCAGTTTACCCTTACCGGAGACTTACGACGAGGCCAACGCCCTGGTTTTGATGCCGCAATGCCGGTTGAGCAGGCCAGAGTTTGGTGGCCACGCGTCATGAGGTTTTTTCAAACCCGACATCACCAAGTCGCCACAGGAGAATTTCAAGCCGACATGAAGGTGGCCAGTATTAACGACGGACCGGCCACCTTTTGGCTCGATAGCTATTCAAGAACCGCTGACAGAAGCTTTTCAGCCTCCTCTTTTGATAACCCTTGACGAGAAGCCCAATCGTCCAGCTGATCGGGGGCGATTCTCCCTAACGCCCAGTAGGTTGAACCCGGATGGCTGAACACAAACGCACTGACGGCGGCCGCAGGAACCATCATCCAACTTTCGGTTAAACGAATATCAAGCTCCGAGGCTCGCGCTAAGTGAAAAAGTAGCTCTTTGTCTTGGTGATTGGGCAGGCTAGGATAGCCCGGTGCGGGGCGAATTCCTTGATACCGAACTGCTAACAAATCGGCAATGGGTAGGTTTTCGTCGGGTGCATAAGCCCATAGCTGTTTGCGAATTTCACGATGTACCCATTCTGCCGTCGCTTCCGCTAGCCTATCGGCCAAAATCTTTACCATGATCGCTCGGTAGTCATCGCCTTGGGCCTCAAAGCCGCGCGCGAGTTCGTCGGCGCCAAACACCGCCGTCACCAAGCCGCTTACCCAATCAGGGATCTGTGCTTCTACGGGTGCCACGTAATCGGCTAAGGCGAAATAGACGTCGGTTTTTTCTTTCTTTCGTTGCTGGCGCAAGGTCGCCAACCGAGCCTCAGGAGGACCTCCCCGCGAGGCTTCATCCTTCCAAATCAGAATATCATCACCCTCTGAAGCGGCGGGTTTAAGAAACACTGCTGCCCTCGCCTCCAGGCGTTTATTGCCCACCAAATCGGCAAGCATGGCGCGAGCCTCGGCATACAGGCGCTTAGCTTCTGCCCCATACTTTTCATGGGTTAAAATTTCTGGGTACATTTCGGGCATTTGCCAAGCGACAAAAAAGAACGTCCAGTCAATCAGTGCCTCTATTTGACCCAAGGGAATCTCGCGCCAATGGCGAACCCCAGTCCAAGCGGGAACCGGGGGCCTGTAGCCACTGTTCCAGCCGCCCTCGAAGCGTTGCGATCGAGCGTCAGACAAGGACAAAAACTCCTTTTGTGTGGTTCGACCCAGCTTTTCACGGCGGACTTTTTCATAATCCGCACGGATTTCGGCATCGAAAACGGGTCGTTGTTCGGGTGATAACAGCTTTTGCAAAACCGTCACGGCTAAGGAAGCATCTTTCACATGGACTACGGGCCCCGAGTACCGGGGGGCTATTTTCACGGCAGTGTGGACCTTACTAGTGGTGGCTCCACCGATCAACAGAGGCAAGGTAAAGCCCTGACGTTCCATCTCTTCGGCTACATGGACCATTTCTTCGAGGCTGGGAGTTATCAGCCCCGACAGGCCCACGGCATCGGCTTTTTGTTCACGGGCCGTACGCAGGATGTCCTCACAGGCCACCATTACCCCCAAGTCGATTACCTCATAGTTGTTACAACCAAAGACGACACCGACGATATTCTTGCCAATGTCATGGACATCCCCTTTGACTGTAGCCATCACGATCCGGCCTTTGACCGAACCCGTACCCGATTTTTCTGCTTCGATATACGGAAGGAGCACAGCTACCGCTTGTTTCATCACCCGTGCTGATTTAACCACTTGAGGGAGGAACATTTTGCCGGCGCCAAAAAGGTCACCGACAATATTCATGCCATCCATCAGGGGCCCCTCAATCACTTCGATGGCTCTTGAAAATCCCTGCCGAGCCTCTTCGACATCTTCGTCGATCCAGGCCGACAAGCCTTTGACCAAGGCGTGGCTGAGTCGTTCACGTACGTGTGCCTGACGCCACGACAAATCTTCGCCACGAGCTTCGGTAGAGGTAAAGCGATCCGCATGATCAAGAAGCCGTTCGGTGGCATCCGGCCGTCGATTCAAGACTAGGTCTTCGACCAGTTCTCGCAGATCGGATTCAATGTCATCGTAAACTGGAAGCACACCGGCGTTGACGATGCCCATGGTCATCCCCGCTTTTACGGCATGGTAAAGAAACACCGCGTGAATGGCCTCGCGAAGCGGATTGTTCCCTCGAAAGCTAAAACTGACGTTGCTGACACCACCCGAAATTTTGGCTCGCGGCAGGGTTGACTTGATTTCTTTGACGGCTTGCAAAAAATCCACGGCGTAGTTGGAATGTTCTTCAATGCCGGTACCAATCGCAAAAATATTCGGGTCAAAAATTAAGTCTTCGGGGGCAAACCCCGCTTTTTCAGTGAGGAGTGTGTAGGCTCGCCGACAAATCGAAACTTTACGTTCAAAGGTGTCAGCCTGTCCTTTCTCATCAAAGGCCATGACGACAACGGCCGCGCCAAAACGACGAACTTCGCGGGCTTGTTCAAGAAATTTGTCCTCGCCCTCTTTGAGACTGATAGAGTTGACAATCCCTTTACCCTGAAGGCAACGCAACCCCTGTGCAATAACCGAAAATTTCGAACTGTCAAGCATCACCGGAACACGGCTTATGTCAGGTTCCGAGGCTAACAGATTTAAAAAGCTCTTCATTTCGGCAGCAGAATCCAGCATAGCTTCGTCTAAGTTAATGTCGATGATTTGAGCACCGTTTTCTACTTGCTCACGAGCCACTTCTAAGGCCTCGCCAGTTTTCTTTTCAACAATCAAGCGGGCAAATTTTTTAGACCCGGTAACATTAGTTCGTTCGCCAACATTCACAAAGAGGCTATTATCATCAATCACGAGCGGTTCAAGACCGGCCAACCGAAGCGTACCGGGATCTAACGGTAGCGGTCGGGGAGGATAGACCAGCACGGCCTCGGCGATAGCGCGAATATGTTCCGGAGTTGACCCACAACAACCGCCTACGATATTGACCAGGCCATCACGGGCGAAGCCACCAAGGACTTTGGCCATAAAGCTCGGACTGTGATCGTACTCTCCAAGCTCGTTTGGCAAACCTGCATTGGGGTGGGTGGATACTGCTGTCTCGGCCAAGCGGGCAAGTTCGGCAACATACTGCCGCAAAAGATCAGCCCCGAGGGCACAATTGAGCCCCACACTCAACGGCTTGGCGTGCCGAACGGAGTACCAGAAAGCCTCGGTGGTTTGCCCCGAGAGCGTGCGCCCCGAGGCATCGGTAATGGTTCCCGAAATCATTAGCGGGATCTCTTCGCCTAGCTCTTCTTCGAGGGCCAGTACGGCCCAAATTGCGGCTTTGGCGTTGAGCGTATCAAAAATCGTTTCGATCATGAGCAGGTCGGCTCCGCCTGCTATTAGAGCCCTTGCCGATTTTAGGTAATCTTGAGCTAGGGTATCAAAGTCGACGGCACGGAAACCAGGATCATTGACCTCGGGTGACAGTGACAAGGTTTTTGACGTTGGGCCGAGAACACCGGCAACCCAACGGGGACGGTTAGGATTCTTTGCGGTCCAAGCGTCGGCCGCCGACCTTGCTAAGGCCGCGCCTGCACGGTTGAGCTCATCCGTATGATTTTCAAGTCCATAATCGGCTTGGCTGGCGGCGGTGGAGTTAAAGGTGTTGGTCTCAAGGATATCGGCTCCGGCTTCCAGATACGCCTCATGGATACCACGAATGATGTCGGGACGGCTTAAGACCAGCAAGTCGTTGTCGCCTTTCAACGATCGGGGATGACTCTTGAAGTGTTCCCCCCGAAAATCCGTTTCGGCAAGACGATGCTTTTGAATCATCGTGCCCATGGCCCCATCTAAAATCAAGATGCGTTCCGTTAAGGCCTTTTTTAAGGCCATAAGGCGCTTGGCGCGGTCAGTCACAAGTTCCCCCTCGAAAGTTCAAAGCGTTGTTCATAATCCTGGGCTTCGCGATACAAGTCGGTATAGCGTTCCCAACGTTCTCGTCGCGGAGAGTAAACAGCACGAATTCGCACCAAATCTTCGGCGGCTTCGGTCAACTGAGAATAGTGCCCCTGATTCACGAGGGCGCAAATTGCTGAACCTAAAAGTTCGGCGTCTTCGATTTCAGGGACTTGAACCTCGACGCCGGTGATATCGGCTTTTAACTGATTCCATAAAACGTTGCGCGCTTGACCGCCTGTCACCCGCAATTCGGTAACCTCGCACCCACTCGCAGCGAGGTTGTCTAACACGCCCCGAACCCCAAAGCCAATAGCCTCGACAACAGAGCGACCCAAATCCTCTCGGCTGTGAGTCGGATGCAGTTCTAAAAGACCCCCACGAGCAAACTCAAAATTTTCTCGGTCCATCGAGGGTATGAAGATTGGTTTTGACCGATCCAAGGGGATATTTTCAATTTCTTGAAGAATCTCGTGATACGATCGCTGGCTTTGCCCAGTAATATGTCGCATCCATTCAAAAAGTCGACCCGAAGAGGACAAAATGCCCGAAACATTGTACAAACCCGGAATCACATGGGGGAGAGTTCGCAGGTGGGGAGTTCCTCGGGGACGGTCAGAGCAAAAGTTGATTCCTTCGCTTGTCCCGGCCCGATCGCAGGTTCGTCCTGGTTTTACTGTTCCTGAACCTAATAACGCCGCTAAAAAATCTGAGCCGGAGGCTACAACAGGGATTCCCTCGGGCAGACCGAGAAAACGAGCGGCTTCAGGCCGTACAGACCCCACGGTTTCAGACATCCGAATAAATGGCGGGAGCTTGGCTTGCTCTACCTCATAAGCCAAGCAATCCTCTGAAGACCAAATAAAAGGCTCAAATTCCGCTGAGGGAGTTATCGTGGCCTCACGTCCGGTCAAGTACCAATTGAGGTACTCCGGGCAGGACAAAAAGGTTCGGGTACGCGCATACAGATCGGGATGATTTTGCCGAAACCAGGCCACTTTGGGCAAAAAAAAGCTGGTACTTCCCTCTCGTCGGAGATTTCGCCCATCCAACCACATGAGGGTGTAAAAAAGGCTATTCCCTTGCTCATCGATTGGCACCAGCGTAGGGCCATGACCCGAGATGGCTACCGCCGAAAGACTCTGCCACCCACCTACCGAGGCCACGATCTCACGCAACGCTTCAATCCAAACCGCAGGGTTCCAAGTCTGTTCATCATTCTGGCACTTGTCCCTATAAACCACGCGGTGGACGGCCACGAGGTCACCCGAAGGGGTCACCAGTCCGCCTTTCATCGCAGAAGTACCAATATCCGCCACAAGTGTCAGATTTCTGCTTTTCATGCGCCCATCGTAGCCTAAGGAGGGGTATCAAACAAGCTCCACGAACTGAAAACCTTTTGACTACCAGAATGTCAGAACATCGTTTATACTGGGGTAAAATGCGCTTCGTATTGTTGAGCCTAAGTTTTTTGATCTTCTCGAGCTGTTCAACGCCACCGGCACCAAAGGCCGTCAAAGGCGAACTTGATCTTACCAAAATGAATTTAAACACCCCCGTGCGACTAAACGGCCCATGGGAAGAATTTTGGGGGAAACTGCTTACCCCTGGAGCAGATGAAACAGCTCAAGCAAGCAGCGTGACCTTGCCTGGAGTCTGGAACGCTAGGCACAGGCACCCCGCTTATGGTGTCGTTTCGTATCGCCTCACACTTAAGCTCCCCCCGGGGCACGAAGTCTGGGGGCTAAAACTTCCCTCGATTTTGACGTCGTATCGCTTGTATATTAATGGAAGGCTCACCGCTCAAGCGGGTTTGGTTGGCCTAACCGCACGAGAATCTTCTCCTCAATACGGCAAACAGCTGGTCTTTTTTCAAACGGGGTCAGCGCAAGTTTCGCAGGCAGAGCTTGTTCTTCAGGTAGCCAACTTTTCGTACAGAAAAAGCGGTGTAACGGGCAGTATCCTTTTGGGAACCGCACAGGTCATGGAACAACGTCAAGAAATGGATGCCTTGGCGGAATACCTCCTTTTGGGGGCCTTATTGATCCTCGTTGTGTACTACCTGGCCCTCAGCTTTATCCGTCCTGCCGATAAGGCCTCGTTTTGGTTTGGACTTTTTTGCTTGGCGGTTTTGATTCGTTTGGTCGCCACCGGCGATCATACGCTAGAAACCTTGATTCCAGGATTTTCGTGGGAAATTCGGAAAAAGCTCGAGCTGTTAATTTTTAGTTGGGGTGCGGTGACCCTTGTTGAGTTTCTTCGCAATCTTTTTCCTCAAGATCTTGGTAAACGCTTGCCTCGTATCCTGAATGTGACCTACCTGCTCATGGGTCTTGCTGTGGTGGTGTTCCCGGTGAAACTCATGAACAACGCCGTTCCCTTGATGGAGCTTCTGGTAACCGTAGGCTTCCTTTTAGTCTTGATCCCCCTCGGCCTGGCCGTTCGGCGTAAACGGACCGGGGCTCTTTTGGTCTTTTGCTCTTTGCTCGTTCTCGCGGTTGCCGCTATCCATGACATTTTGTATGCCAACTTGATAATTTCCAGCTTTTTTATCCTCCCGTATGCGTTTTTAGCCTTTGTTCTAACCCAAACCCTCCTTTTGGTCAGAAACTTTGCCGTGGCTTTTCGTTTGGCAGAAGAACGAGGTCTACAACTTAAAGCTACCAACGATTCGTTGAATCGGTTCGTGCCGGCAGATTTCTTGGTAAGTCTGGGAAAATCCAGCATCAACGAAGTCAAACTTGGCCAACAAGCCCTAGCTCACATGAGCATCTTGTTTGCCGACATTCGCCGATTTACCAGCTTGGCAGAATCGCTGAGCCCCGAGAAAACCTTTCGCTTGCTTAACGCTTATTTTGGGCGTATCGGTCCCGTAATCCGAAAAAACGGTGGGTTCATCGATAAGTACATGGGTGATGGCTTTATGGCACTCTTTCCCCGTTCAGCAGAAGATGGTTTGCAGGCCGCCATTGGAATTCAACAAGCTTTACAAGAATACAATAGGCATCGGCTGAATTCGGGTTACACCCCTCTCAAAGTGGGGACAGGAGTTCACGCTGGTCCTTTGATGATCGGGACCATCGGTGAAGAAGGCCGCATGGATACTACGGTCATTTCAGACGCCGTCAACCTCACGAGCCGGCTCGAAAGTTTAACCAAAACCTTGGGTGCAGGAACGATGGTTACGCTTGGCTTTTTGGATAGCCTAGAACACCCCGAAAACTACCACTGGCGCTATGCCGGAGTGGTCCGCATGTACGGTAAAAAAGCCGCCTTGGAAGTTGCGCATATTTGGGATGGCCTTCCTGACGAAGAATGCCAGCTTTACGAAACGACCAAGCTCACCTTCGAAGAAGGAATTTCGCTGTACCGTACGGGGAGCATGACAGAAGCCGAGAAAGCCTTTCAAGCTGTTCTGGAACGCCATCCCACGGATGTCGGGGCCCAGTACTATGCCGCCCGAGCCCGTCTTTTAAAAGAATTTGGTTTGCCCGAGGACTGGGACGCCATCGAAGATCAGCTTCAAAAGTAGAGGCTTAAGAGGTTTGGATGAAATCCTTAAATTTTCTCTTTGCGCTAACTTTATCAGGACTTCTAGCCACCCTAACCTCATGCTCGGCAGATCAACAAAATGCAGGGGCTAAAAATGGTCTTTTAGATCTATCCCATTGCTCGTTTCAACAACCAGAACGGTTGAACGGCCAGTGGCTCGCCTCTTGGGGGCAAATCGTTCCTCCCGGCGGCTCGTATCCAGGAAAGACCGTCCCACTTCCTGCCTCTTTTCAGGCCCAAGGCTTTTCTCCTTACGGTAAGGTAACCTACCATTTAGACCTACTTCTGCCGCCGAAGACGCTACTGTGGACGATTCGCGTCCCTTCAATTTTGACAACCTATCGACTGTGGATCAATAACACCTTGGCCGCCCAAGCCGGAACGTTTGGACCGCCAGAAATCCCCGCAGACGAGGTACGATGGGTGACCTTTACCACGGCTACTAACAGTACAAGACCTCTTAGCCTAACTTTGCAAGTGGCAAATCATAACTTTTACATAGGCGGGGTCTTGTACAGCCTTACCCTAGGGCCAGAGTCCCTCATGAGAACCCAACAATTGCAAGAAACCGGCTTAGACTATTTTCTCGCCGGGGCTCTGTTGTTAATTCTGGTTTGGTACTTAGGGATGGGTTTAGCCAATTCTTCTAGCAGAAATATTTTATGGCTAGGCTTATTTGGTTTGGTAGCCGTGGCACGGATTATCACAACCTCATCTCCCCTTTGGTCACAATTTTCCTTTATTCCGTGGGAAATTCAAAAGAAATTTGAATTTCTTATCTTAAATGCAGGCTCAATTCCTCTGCTCATTTATTTGAAATTGAATTTTCCTCGCGAAATTTCTTCAAAGCTCCTTATTTTTTTGAGCGTTCCTCTCTCTCTCTTGGGCTTTTGTTTCTTTTTGCTTCCCGTTAAATGGACAGGGCCACTACTTCTCCCTAGCGAAATTCTTAGTATTTTGAGCATCCTTATTGTTCTAGCACGACTTGTTATGGCCGCTTTTCGTCATCGTCCCAACGCTTTTATATTTTTGCTCTCAATGCTTTTAGTGGGACTCGCTGCGGTTAACGATACGTTAAGGTCGTTCCAAATAAGCCCGTTCCCCTATGTTCTCCGTGAAGCTTTTCTTGCCTTTCTTCTTGTTCAAGGCTGGGTTCAAGCTCAGGCGATTCGCTTTACCTTTCGCCTGTCTGAACAGCGAGGTCGTGATTTGGAGCGGATTAACACGAATATTGCCAGGTTTTTTCCCGATGATTTTCTTAAACTACTTGAAAAACGAAGACTTCAGGACGTTCAATTAGGTGAATACCAGACCAAAGATTTGTGTATTTTGTTTTGTGATATCCGCAACTTTACGACCCTCGCAGAGACTCTGCCCCCAGAAAAAACCTTTCGTCTTCTCAATGCCTACTTTAGCAATATTGGTCCCGTCATTCGTCATCACGGCGGTTTTATCGATAAATACATTGGAGACGGCATAATGGCTCTTTTCCCCAATGGGGCCCAGGCTGGCATCGTAGCGGCGACTGCCATCCAAGCATCATTGCAGGTGTATAACAGTCACCGCGCAAACTCGGGGTATGCTCCCCTTTCGGTGGGCTGCGGCATTTTTTCTGGAACAGTAACTATTGGAACCATTGGTGAAACTCAACGTTTGGAAACCACTGTAATTTCAGATGTGGTCAATTTGGCCAGTCGTTTAGAAAGCTTAACTAAACTCTTTGGTCAGGGGACCCTAACCACCCTGTCAATTCTTGATGAAGTTGACACTAGCCACCTCTCTTGGAGGTATGCCGGCGTTGTCAGAGTCTATGGAAAAAAGCAACCTCTGGAAGTTGCTCATGTGTGGACAGGTCTAGATGAGCGAACTTGTGAATTGTTTTCTAACACAAAAACAATCTTTGAAGAAGGGTTGGCCTACTACAGGACTGGACAATTGGAACAGGCCCAGGAAAACTTTTTATCCGTGCTAAAGCAACACCCCGAGGACGCCGGCGCCCGATATTACTCCCAACGAATAAAAACACTTTTAACCTTCGGGTTGCCCGAAAATTGGGACGCAGTCGAAGACCAACTAAAGTAGAAGACTCAGCCTGCGTGCACAATCTCACGGGGCTTTGACCCATTTTGTGGGCCGACAATGCCCATTTCTTCCATCTGCTCTATCATGCGAGCCGCTCGATTATAGCCAACCCCAAGCCGACGCTGAAGAAAGCTTGCCGAGGCCTTTTTGAACGTTCGGACTACTTCAACCGCCTTTTCAAACAAAGGATCCATTTCTCCTGCCGAAATTTCCTCGGCGGCGGCTTCCTCTTCTTCTTCGTCATAGAAGATTTCATCGCTAATATATTCGGGCTCACCTAAAGTTTTGACGTGCGCGACCACCCGTTCCACATCTTCTTCGGACAAAAAGGCGCCTTGAAGTCGGCTGGGGAAAGGGTTCCAGCTCGAGGTAAACAACATATCACCCCGGCCCAGAAGCTTTTCGGCCCCCATTTGGTCAATGATAATCCGGCTGTCGGTTTTAGAAGCAACCATAAAGGCGACTCGGCTGGGAAAATTGGCTTTAATCAAACCTGTGATCACGTCCACGGAAGGCCGCTGAGTAGCTAAGACCAGATGAATCCCCACCGCGCGACTCATGGCGGCTAAGCGGGCAATGATACCTTCCATATCCTTGCCACTCGTGGCCATCAAGTCAGCGAATTCATCGATGACAACAACAATGTAGGGGAGTTTGACTGCCGCCATATGGCGCTTATCAATTTTGCTGTTGTAACTACGAATGTCTTTGGCCCCCATTGCATCGAGAAGAGCGTAACGTCGTTCCATTTCGTACAAACACCATTGGATGGCTTGCAAGGCTTTCTTGGGCTCGGTGATCACCGGTGCCAGCAGGTGAGGAATATCGTTAAAGAATTTCAGTTCTACAATTTTGGGGTCAACCATCAACAGACGAACATCTTCAGGGGACCGGCGGAACAAGATTGAGCAAACAAGAGCATTCACACAGACCGACTTGCCCGCACCCGTTGCTCCGGCAATAAGCAGGTGCGGTGTTCTTGCCAGGTCAATAATTTGTGTTTCACCCGAAATATCCTTACCCAAAACAATGGGAATCTCGGCCTTGCTTTCTTGAAATTCAGGACTAGCGATCATTTCGGCGAACCCTACAATAGTGCGCTCCCGGTTTGGAACCTCTATTCCAACAGCATGTTTGCCCGGTATAGGGGCAACAATTCGCACACTGATCGCCGCCAAACCCAAGGCGATGTTATCGGCAAGTGCCACGATCTTGGATAACTTCACCCCTGCCGCCGGTAGAATCTCAAACATGGTCACCACCGGGCCTTTGCGAATTCCCGTAACCTGTGCATCAATGCTGAATTCTTTTAGGGTATTTTGCAAAATCAGTGCGGATCGCTGGGTTGCTTCGTCGATTTGGCTAAAATTCCCCTCTTCGTAAGTGGTTAACAATCCTTGAAGAGGAACATGATAACCAGGGCGAAGGCGGCGACTTGGTGTTCTAGGTTCCGCAGGGGTGTTCTCGGCTGGATTCGTGGGGGGAATATCGTTGGCCACAGGCTCCGTTGAGATTTTTGCGGGGGCGGGCTGTGGCCAAGAAATCGTTCTCGGTTGGGAGGCATTGCCACCCTCTAAGGGTCGAATCACCTGACTAGGTTGAGGAATGAACTCTGCTTCTAGGGCTTCTTCTTGCTCAATTTCTTCGTCATAAGAAAGGTTACCCCGTAAAAGATCCCAATCGACGACATCGGGTTCAACACCCTTGGGTTCAACTTCGGCCAAAAGGTCATCTTCTTGCTCGATCTCGTCCGGTATGAACTCGTCCGGTTCGATCTCTTCTTGTAAAACCGCTGGGGCCTTTTGCTGTTCCGAAAGCGTTCTAAGGGCTTTTGTTAAAGAATCAAGAGCCTGCGAACGATATTCGGTTTCAGGGACTTCAAAGAAAGGGTCATTACGCAAAACAGCCGGTTCAAAAGCGACGTCTGGTTCACTGAACCCCATAGAGCGTACCGAGAAAACTTCCCACGGTTGTTCTTCAAGTTGAGCCGAAGCTTCGCGCATGGAAGACGCAGGATTCTTAGCCTCGCTTGGGGCGCTATTAACTCCTTGTGAAAACTCTTCGTGAAAGTCTTGCTCTTCACGGTAGTCTTGTGCCAAGGCGGTAAACGACTCTTGTTGGCGAAACACCAAAAACGCCGAGACAGCGACCGCCGCGACTTCAAGGGCTGTTAACAAGCCCAAAAACAAAAGACTTCCGGTCTGACCTAGCTGAGCTTTAAACCAGGCAGTCAACCCGCTGTCTGGGGCTCCTGTGGCGATTTTTACCATAAGAGAGGAGGTTAAAAAAGGCAAAATTGAAGCGAATAATGGTGTTAGCAGAACTAACTTTAACTCAGGGAGAACGGAAGCTAACGCTAGCACCCCCAAAAAGACAGGGATATACACCGCCAAAACGTTGAAACTTTGATAGAGGAAAGCCCCCGGCCAGGCTAACACCGCTGTCAGAACCCAGTTACCCAACCCCACAGCGTATAAACCCAGCGACAATAAAAAAAACGCTGACAGTCCCGCCAACGTTAAACCGATGGGATTCTCTTTCAAGTTGTTCAGCATGCGCCCCCCCCTGAATACCTTATCGGCTGTTCACGTTTTGGCTTGAGTCATGGGAGTCTCGCGCAAATGAAGAAACCTAAAGCGCCCGCTGGAAGGGGGCGGTGGCTCGCTGGGGTTAAGAATTTGTCCGTAAAGGCAAAATAAGTCTTGTAGATCACCCCAAGCTTCGCACAGCACATAGCGATACCAAAGGCGACGGTTTTCTAAAATCTCTTTTCGCACTTGTAAAGGCTCATGATCCTGATCAATGCTTTCGGCAAGCTTTCCCCGAAGCCCCCCGTACCAGGCCTGTCCCCAAGAAAAAATCTGAAGTTTACGTCGTTCATCCTCCCAATAGACTTGGTACAAACCGGCAACAGAAGGAACCTCCCACGCAATCGAATGCCTGTCGGCCAGCTTCAAAGAGGTCCAGGGAACAGCAAAAAAGGCTTGATTTCCGCGAACGGTCAGGCTCACACGGTTAGCGTTGAAGGGGGCACTAGGGTCCACAAGTTACCTAGCCTACATCGGCGGGGGTCTCAAGCGGCGACTCCCGAGGCAAGTCGAGGGTAAACTTTACCCCTTCATCAGGTTTTGACCAGACCTCAATGGTACCCCCTAATTTACGGTGAACGAGGTTAAAAACAATATTCATCCCCAAGCCAGAGCCGCCCAAGTCACGCCTCGTGGTAAAAAAGGGCTCAAAGATCTGCGTCAGGACTTCATCGGTCATGCCTTTTCCGTCATCGGCATAAATCAGGCATACTCGATCTTGTTCAGCATGAAACGACACCAGGATGTGCCCTTCTTGACGCCCTTCGAAGCCATGAACGCACGAGTTCATGAATAGGTTGGTCACAATTTGAGCGAGTGAGCCTGGGTAGCTGGTCATCTGCAAGGTGGGATCACCTTCGACTTTGGTGATAACTTTCAACGACGCCTGGGGGGATCGCAGGGTAACTAACACCTCTTCGAGATAGGCTTTCAGGGTAAATACCCGACAAGGGTCAGTGCTTTGATCCACAGAAATCATTTTGAAACTTTTGATCAGGTTGGAGGCTCGTTCCAAGTTGGCCAGAAGAATGGCCGTTGACTGATTTGCCACATCTAGAAAGGCGTCAAGTTCAGACCTTCGAATTTGCCCGGAATCCAAGGCCGCCATCAGGGTTTGCGTTCGTTCCCGGAGGTAACTGGCCGCCGTTACCCCCACCCCAACTGGGGTATTAATTTCATGGGCAACGCCTGCCACCAGCGAGCCAAGCGAGGCAAGCTTTTCGCGTTGGATGAGGTGATCCTGCGCTCGTTGCAACTCTACCAGACTGTGCCTGAGCGCCTCATTGGACTCTGACAAGGCTTTGGTACGGTTTTCCACCAAGGCTTCCAAATGGTGGTTCATCAACTGCAGTGCTTTTTGGGCTTCTTGAAGTTCTGAGATATCCTGAAGCATCACTAAGAGGGCCAATTGATCCCCCTTTTCATCCAGAACCGGGGCGATGTTGGCCAAAATAGACCGCAGCGAACCGTCTGGATGATGCCAGTCGCGCCGTTCGCTCCAGGCTTCGGCCGAAAAGAGTTTTGCTTCTGGCCACAGGTTTGTCATCGTTGTCCAAACCCGGCTAGGTTCTTCAAACCCAAGAATTTCACGGGCACCTTCGTTGATAGTGCGAACTGTGCGTTGAGGGGTAAGGACAATCATACCAATGGGAGATTGTTTGAGAACAGCTTCGAGAAAGGCGTTCGATTCGGCAATCTGAATTTCAGAGGTTCGACGGGACGTGATGTCCATCACAATCCCGGCTATGAGGGGCTGAGAATCAGGAAGAAGAATAGGAAATTTCAGAAATTCAAACCAAGGGCCTTCTGGGCTCGGAGGCGGAGAGTTGTCAAAGGTGTGAGGGCCGGTTTCGAGCACCAATAAATCTTCCTCATGGTAAAGATCAGCTTCGGTGCGGTCAAAAAGGTCCCAGAGGGTTTTACCAACCTTAACTTGGGGAATCCATTCCTGAAACTTACGGTTGCAGTACAGAAAGGTTCCTTCTTTGTCACGGATAAAAGCTCCTGCGGTTAGGCCTTCCAAAAACAAACTCAACAAATTGCGGGTCTGTTCAAGTTCTCGTTCAACACGTCTAGGTCCCGTTACATCGAGAGCAAAGATGCAGAGAATTTTGCTTCCCGCTTCGGTAAAAACCGTTAGGCGCTGATCGACAGGGATAGATCGACCATCCCAGGCAACATACGTCGAACTTTGCGCAAGTAGGGAGCCTTCCGTTAAATCCTGGCGCCATTCGGCCACCCTCTCATCTGACCAATTTTGGTCAATTAAGACGGGGGACTTTTTAAGTAAGGCCTCGCGCTCGTACCCAAGGGTCCGCAAAAGTCTTTCGTTCACGTCAAGAATACGGTTTTCGGCACCAACCCAATACACCATTTCGCCACCATGATCGATCGTATAAAAAGCTCGACGCGAGCGCTGATGGTCTTCCCAAGCCACAAGCCAGGTACGTCCCCTCCACCAAAATACCCCTGCCGCTAACCAACATAAAAGCAAGGTCACGAGGGCCGGAGCTTCGAGAAGGCTCACGTTGCCTTCCGAGATAATCCATAAAGGGATAACAATACCTGCCACAGCAAGGAGCAATGCCAATCCATTGATGACAAAAAAGTGGCGGTCTAGGGCCATACCCTGTATTATGGTGTGTGATAAGCCCGTTGTCAAAACCAGCGCGAGACGGTACTCTGAGGCCATGCTTAACGTTATTACACTCGACTTAGAAGGGGTACTTGTCCCCGAAATCTGGATAGAATTCAGTAAAATCACGGGGATTGCCGACTTTCGCCTCACAACACGCGAAGTTCCCGATTACGATGTTTTGATGAAAAAACGCATTGAGCTTTTGGCCCAGCATGGCCTTAAACTCAGTGACATCCAGGACGTCATCCGCCGCATGGAGCCCATGGACGGGGCTAAAGACTTTCTCGATCGTCTACGCCGCCAAACCCAGGTCGTGATTCTGTCCGATACGTTCACCCAATTTGCCGGCCCCTTAATGGAAAAACTTGGCTTACCCACCATTTTCTGCAATACCCTTGAAGTCGGTACTGGAGGCCAAGTCACCGGCTACCGCCTCCGCCAAAAAGACGGCAAAAAACTTGCAGTTCAAGCCTTTCATTCCATGGGATTGAAGGTTTTTGCCTCGGGTGACAGTTATAATGACACCGGCATGTTGCTCGAAGCAGATGCCGGGTTCTTTTTTTGCCCCCCAGAAAGCATTACCCTTCAGTTCCCCCAGATACCTGTAAAACGGAATTACACCGAGCTGACAGAAGCTTTTGAGGCCTTGCTGTCAGAAAGGTTCTGAATAAACAAACCGTAGTCTTTATCCACCCGTCCAATGTGCTCTAACAGCCATTGGACGACTTTGTCCTGGATATGAATCAACACCCCCGTATGGAACCCTTCGGTGGTAAGACGAGAACGGATTTTTCCTAGCTCCTGCAGAAACTGCGCATGGAGTTCTTTGTGCCCCGACATACGGGGGTATTGATACTTCTGTTGCAAAGCTTCTTCATCTCTAAAATGTTCCTGAGCGTAGTCCCCCACAGAGTCGAACAGCCGAAGGACTTCGGGCATCGGACTGTTTTGCAAAAGCGCAACGAGAAGCGCATTGATGCGACGGAACAGCTCTTTGTGCTCATCGTCCATTTCATTGATCCCCACCGAAAGCACATCGGACCAGTCAATGCCAATCTTTCCGTCCGCTGTATTGTTGTCACCCTGTCCCAGCTGAAACTGTTCCATCTCCATGGCCAACACCGAGTTATTGTAACGGTTCTGGTTCCCGAAGGCCGAAACTTGAAGAATAACTTGATTAAGCTGACGCAGACTTTCTGAAATGGCCTGAGTTTCTTGCGAGTTGATCTGCGCTACCGCTTTAGCGCCATGGAAGGCATTCAAAATCTCGCTTGTTCCTTCTTTCATTTCAGCCGACGAGCCTTTGACGGCCTCGCTGGTTTGCATCAAAGTGCCGATCGAAGACAAGATTTCTGAACCAGCCTCAGACAGTTCCGCCATCGAAGTGGACACTTCGCGTAAGGCCAACGAAAACTCCCCTACTTCACTATTGATCGTTTTCAAAGCCTGGCCGCTATTCTGACCCGCTTCGTGCGCCTGCTTGACCCGATCAAGAATCAGTTTGAGTGAGGTGCCAATCTTGTTGGAGTTTGCGTTTGTCCCTTCGGCCAGCTTACGGATCTCGCTGGCCACCACGGCAAACCCTTTTCCCGCTTCGCCAGCATGGGCTGCTTCAATTGAGGCGTTGATCGCCAGCAGGTTTGTTTGCGACGTGATTCCGTTGATGATATCAATGATTTGCATCATTTCATCCGTGGCATGGGCGATATCTTGAATAAGGCTATTGGTCTGCAAAACCTTGGCCCCACCGTCATCGATCAAGCTGACAATCCTAGCCATGCCCGTTGCACGGGTTTCGGCAATTTTGGCGACACTGGACACCGAAGCCATAATTTCTTCGATAGAAGCGCTAGACTTCTCGATCGCTTGGAACTGCTGGTTGACTTGACTAGCCAAGTTGGCAATCGAAGCCATGATTTGTTCAACTGACGACGTGGCACCCGAGATATCCAAGTTAAGCTTTTCAGCCTGAGTTTTGAGGTTTTCAACGTTAGTCGTGATTTGTTCAACGACGTCTGCCGACTGGACAGCGGCAGAGGCTAAATGCTCACCCAACTTTCGTCCTCGAAAGCCGGTTTCACGAATCCCTACCAGGGACAATTGAAGTTTGTTCAAAAACTGATTGAGGGCCGCTGCGGATTGTCCAAGCTCGTCGTGAGACGTTTCGTCCAAACGGAGAGTGAGGTCGCTGACTGAGCTGGCTAACTTTTCAAGAAGCCGTAATTGGTGTCCCAGGACACGCGAAATTCTCAGACTTATCCAAAACCCAATAACAATGGTTAGCACTAAACCGACGGAGCCAAAAATCATCAAAAGGTTTTTATTGTTGATGGTTGCTTGAACTACCGACTTTCTCAATGCGGCCCGTTCGGCCTGAACCGATGAGTTTATTTGTTTCAAAGAAAGCTCAATTTGTTTTCCTGACACATCAAACGTACTCATAACCCGGTCGCCGCGAGCTTTGGCGAGCTTGTAGGCAGGAACCATGGCAATACCATTGTTCCAAAATTGCGGCAAAACCGCCGCATACTGTTCATAGTCATGGCTTCGCACCGAAGACGCATCCAGAGCTTGAAGTTCTTTTAGGTCCGCTTCAGCCTTCGACTTTGCCGTTTGCCCCTGAGTGATCGACTCAGGGTCATACGTCAAACTGGCATCAGTGAGAAACTGCCAAATATTGCTGGTCTGCAGGCGCAGGTCTTGAACCAAATAGTCAACACGGTCTAGGGCAAAGACTTTATCGATGGCTTTGTTGCTGTACGCCGTCTGAATATTAATATCGACAAGGTAGGCAACAAAAGTCGCTGAGACGATAATCGTGGCCGCAATCAGGGTGATACGGATCCCCAAATTTAGCCGAGAAGCGGGGCGATTCACGATGGGTTTTCTCCTGCAACAATTCTAGTTTAGGCTAGAGGGATTAGCAATTTAAAATCTGAGAAAACCCCAGCTTTTTATCAATCAGGCTTTCAAAAATGGCGCGACTACTGCCTCAAAATCCCGCAAATCTACCGCCAGCTTCTCGGCCCAATGTGCACAAGCTTCGCCGTCACCATCCCGTGCTGCCTTTTCAGCATCACTGGCTGTTTGCCCAAGGGTTTTGGCAGTTAAGTTCAAGGCACTACCTTTAATAGCATGCGCCGCTTGGGCGGCCTGCTCCCAGTCCCTTAGCTCCACGGCATAAATGAGTCGTTGAAGGGATTCGCGAGTGCGTGGGATAAACCGTCTCAGCAAGTTCAGAACCAAGTCGCGGTTGCCTAAAAACACCGATTGGGCTTCATCCCAATCAAAGATCACCGGCCCTACCGAGGGGGAAGGTTGCAACGGAGGCTGATCGACCTCCAAAAAAGGTCCACGCCCCGGCAGAAACTGGCCTAAGATCTCGCGTAAATCGGCCAATTTGAAGGGTTTGGTTAAAACGCCGTTCATACCAGAGCGAAGGCAACGATCCAACTCGCCCTTGAGGGCGCTGGCAGTGACCGCAACAATGGGGCAACGAACGCCGTTGTGGCGGAGGCGAGCCGCCGCTTCGTAACCATTCAACTTGGGCATCTGAATGTCCATAAAAACTAAATCCGGGTTATTCGTGTGGACGGTTTCTAAAATCTCCTCGCCGTCGACGGCGCTAAAAATCTCGCAACCCAGCTTGGACAACAGCACCTGAAAAAGCTCTCGGTTGATGTCATTGTCCTCTGCCAAAGCGATTTTTACCGTTTGAGGACGCATTTGCCCCTTTTTTTGGGGAACCGAGGGGGCTAAATGCCGTTGCCAAAGCCCATCTAGCCCTGCGGTGAGCGTTTCGACCAAGGCACGGGGATTGACTGGCTTTTCTAGCACGGCCGCAGGTTCAATATCGACCGGGTACCTTTCTTCTTGGGGGTGTTGGGGTAAAACTCTTAACAGCATAACCGGAAGTGCCGCAGGAAAGCCGCTTTGGCGTAAGAGCGACAAAACACGAAAGCTATCCTCACCACCCAAATCCTCATCCAAAATCAGAGCTGCTGGTAAACGGTAATCCCGTTCTTCCCACAACCGAAGGACGCCTGCGCCGTTTTCAGCACTGCGCACACGAAAACCAGCCCAGCGCAAAAAGGTTTCCCACAACTGTCTCGACGCCTCATGATCCTCAACAAGCCAAATTTCCCTTCCCCGTCCTTGACTGCCCCAGGCCAGTTCGGGATCCTGACGACGTTGAAGAGCTACCGAAAAATAAAATTCGGTACCCTTATTTGTTTCACTATGGTAGCCAATTTCTCCGCCTTGCATTCGTACCAGCCTCTGGCTGATGGCCAGCCCCAAGCCTGTACCCCCGAATTGCCTAGTAGTGGAGCTGTCTCCTTGTGAAAAAGCTTGAAAGAGTGTTTCTTCCGCCGCTGGCGAAATCCCCATTCCGGTATCTTCGACCCTCACATGGAGCATCTCGCGCCCTCCAGCGATCTCTTGGTGATGAAGGCGGACGAGAATATAGCCTTTCTCGGTGAATTTGACCGCATTAGACAAAAGGTTCACCAAAACTTGACGAAGACGGCTGGGGTCGCCCAACCAGAGGTGCGGTACCGAGGGGTCCACATCCAGAACCAGTTCCAAGCCCTTGCGAAAGGCGGCCAAACGAACCACACCCAAACTTGTCGCCAGCAATTCGTCCAAGTCGAAGGGGATGGTTTCGAGAGGCATCTGCCCCGCCTCAATCTTCGAAAGATCGAGCACATCGTTAACAAGGTCTAAAAGTTGGCCGGCCGCTTCGTCAATCTGACGGGCGTAGTGCGTTTGGTCCTGGCTTAACCGGCCCGACAGAAGCAACTCGGTCATGCCCGTGATGGTAAACAACGGGGTACGGATTTCGTGGCTCATGTTGGCTAAAAACTGGCTCTTTGCCCGGTTCGCGCCTTCGGCCTGTCGTCGAGCATCGCGAAGTTGGCGCTCATTGAGCTTTTTCAGCGTAATATCTTCAACCAGCACAAACAAAACCCGTTGTCCCGACCACGACATTTCTAAATCGCCTAACTGCAGACTCCACCAGGCCTCACGCTCCTCCCGTGGTTGAAACGGCGATTCAAAATAGTAATCGGTAGCTTCGCCCGCGACAAAGGTTTGAAAAAATGTCCGCCAACGTTCACCTTGATCGTCCTTAAGGTGAGCGTCTAAGCCCGCCCCGACAATCAACCACAGGTCTTTGTTGAGGATCCGGAGCAAGGCGGGGTTGGCCGAAAGAACCTTTCCGTCTTCTTGCAGAAAGGCCATCCCTACTGCCGACTTTTCAAAAGCCTTGGCAAAAAAGGATTCGTTCATGGGCCTAGAAGTGCGCCCCGACGCTTTCCATGGTCTTTTTTAAGATTTCGTCCGGTCGAAGGGGTTTTGTGATGTAGCTCTTAATGCCATACCCCATGGCCCGTAAAACGGTTTCACGGCGGGACAACGCCGAGAGGATGATGATGGGAACGTCATGACCCTGTTCCTTGAGCTTTTCCATCACCTCAAAACCGTTCATATTGGGCATCATGAGGTCCAAAAAGACCAAATCGAGGTCGGTGGGCAGGTGTTGAACGAACGAGCGTCCGTCATCAAAGGTGAGAACCTGACAGCCCACAGCGAGAAAGGTGTTTTTGACAATTTCCTGGACGATAAAATCGTCGTCCACTACCGCAATCGTCAGGTCCCCGCCTTCGGTCGTCAAGCGAGCGGACAATTCCGTCAGCGCAGAGTCTTGATCAAACCTCAGGGCGAACGAGGTTTCTTCGCCTAAAAGGCCCTCTTGAGTAACTTTTTGCGGGAGAGTCTCTTTGAGCATCTCGTCGACCTTGGCCTTGTCAGTCAGGTCATCCATGGCTTTGTCGAGGGTATCCGCCACCGTCATTTCTCCATACTCCCAAAACGAGCGGATGGCTTCTTTCACCTCGGGGGACTGGGTTAGGACTTTGACCCATTTTACCCTGCCACGGGTAAAGTTAACGAGAATTTCGAGAAGCCGACGAAGCTTGGGCTTGTCCGTTTCACGTAATTCGAGGTTTGATAAAAGCAGAAGAAACTTGGGCAGCTCAACCCGGTGAATTTGTAACAACTCCGTTAGCTTAAATTCGAGCAAATTGACTTTGTCGAGGTTGAAGCCCAAGGCCAATTCCACAAAAACAATATCCTCGTTCATATGGGCGTCGACGATGCACGGGGTGGAATCCACTTGGACCTGAATCCCTAAAAGCTCTACCAAAGCGGCCCACAGAAGGTCCAGTTTCAAGGGTTTGGTAAAAAATTTGCGCACATTGAACTTAGTCAGCTCTAACAGCTTGTCTTTGCTGATCTTATTCGAGATGACAATGACAGGAATCGCCGACGTGGTGACGTCAGCTTGTTTAGTCCTTAACAGGCTCACTAAATCTTTTTGAGGGAGGTAGTAATCGGTAATCACCAAATCAGGGCGCTGGTAGGCCAACTTGCCGGCCCCGTCTACCCCATTACTGGCCTTAATCACGGTCAAGCCGGCACTTTCGAGAAGGCCACCGAGGTAATCGCGGAATAAGGTCGATTCGTCAATGATTAAGACCGCTTTTGACCCAGCCATTACGTGTTCCCTGCGAGGTAGGAGGAGGCCCCCACTTGTTCCAACTTTTGGGCTTTGCGTTCCACCTCATTCTTTTGAACAACCGACCACGCCTCTAAGCGGGCACGTAAAGCCAGGTCCGTAGCACCCAGAATTCGTGCCGCCAACAACCCGGCATTTTTACCGCCGTTGATGGCTACCGTGGCCACAGGGATTCCGCCTGGCATTTGCACAATTGACAAGAGGCTGTCGAGACCTTGAAGAGCTTGCGTACGAATCGGCACGCCTACAACAGGCAGACTGGTCATCGCGGCGACCATCCCCGGTAGGTGTGCGGCCCCCCCCGCCCCGGCAACGATGACATTTAACCCGCGCGACGCCGCACTTTGGGCATAGGTAACTAAGCGGTCGGGGGTACGGTGCGCAGAAACGATGGTCAACTCGGTTGCGACACCCAGCTCGCGCAAAATCGTCTCGGCTTCGGCCATTATTGGCAAATCGGAGTCACTCCCCATGATAATGCCCACCTTTGTCACGTTATGCCCCCGTTACCTTTAAGTATCGCTTCACCTCGCGGCACCTTTCAAGGGCTTCTTCGGGAGTTGGTGCCGTGACGGTAAAGTGCCCCATTTTACGTCCTGGCCTACACTGCGATTTGCCATACAAATGCAGAGAAAACCCTTCGAGGGCCAGGGCTTGGTCTAAACCAGAAACCACCGCCTTACCTGAACCTGAACCGAGCAAGTTCGCCATCACGGCCGGAGTAAAAAAGCTCGGTGAAGCTAGCGGGAGTCCACAAACGGCCCGCAGATGATTTTCAAACTGACAGACCTGACAGGCTTCCATGGTGTAGTGCCCCGAGTTATGGGGACGTGGGGCCATTTCATTCACCAAGAGCTTGCCCTCGCTTGTCAAAAAAAGCTCAACGCCAAAGACCCCTACCCCGTTGATAGCCTGGACGGCTTCGAGGGCGAGCGCCGACGCCAAGCGTGAAATCTCGGGTGAAACTCGCGCCGGCGCCAGAACTTCATCACAGATGTTCAGTTGCGGGTCAAACAGCATCTCAACCACCGGGTAAACGACAGTCTTCCCGTCTTGGCCCCGAGCCACCATGACGGCTAGCTCACGCTCAAACGGAACGAACTCTTCAAAAAACGTCTCGCCCGAGAGCTTGGGTTCACTTTCGAGGGAGCGCACCACGGCGACACCCCTGCCGTCGTAGCCGCCGCGACGACTCTTTTGCACCACCGGGAGGTCGCTAGGGGTTAACTCCGACCAGGTTTTCGACACAAAGGGAGCCACTGGTAAACCATGCTTCAGGTAGAGCTTTTTCTGTTCAACCTTGTCTTGTAAAATCGCCAATACCTGGGGGGAGGGAAAGATTTTGACCCCTTCCGCTTCGAGTCGGCTTAGGGCATCAACCCCCACGTGTTCAATATCGTAAGTTAAGACGTCAGAAAGCTCGGCCAATTGCCGTAGCTTGGCCTCATCGTACAAGCTCCCCACCAAAAGTTCATCCACGAGCCCGGCTACACCACATTGGGGGTCAGGGTCCAGGGCCACAAAGTTGAGTCCCAGCTTTTTTGTTCGGTAGACGGCCATGCGAGCCAGTTGACCACCGCCGATAAAGCCCACCCGAAGTCCAGAATAGCGTGAAGCGCTCATCAAAGAGCCCCCAGCAGTTTCAGCAAAAAGTTCCAAAACTCTTCGACCGAGGCACACCCTAGCCGTTCACGGGGGGTGTGTGCGTCTTCGATGGCTGGGCCAAACGAAATCATGTCGAGTCCTGCAATTTTGTCACCGATGAGGCCACACTCTAAACCAGCATGAATCACAGTAACTCGGGCGGGTACCTGGCTGACTTGAGGCCACAGTTGAACACATAGGTCCTTTACCGGACTTGTGTCGGCAGGCGTCCACGCCGGGTAACCATCGGCAAGCTTGACCGTCAGCCCGGCAAGTTCCATGACTGCTTTGATCTGTTGGTTAAGTTCATTTCTGCGCATGGCCCGGCTGGACCGTTGACTAGTCACCACACGCAAAAGGCTCGCACTGGCACGTACCGAGGCCAAGTTATTTGAAGTTTCTACGCCATGAGGTAAAACCCCACCGTGCACACCGTGGGGTAGAGCATTCAGTAAGGATCCCAACTTTTGCGAGGCTTGTTTGGTCAACACTCGCTCTGGACAGGCAACTTCAGAGATTTCAAGCCGTGGACCTTCGCCAAGATCGGTTTGTAAAAGCGCCGTCAGCTCCTGTGCCCTTTGTTCAAGGTAGCCCTTGGCGTCAGAGCGAGAGCCCGAAACTTTACCCACAACAAAATCGGCTTCGCGGGGAATGGCATTATGCTTGTCGCCGCCCTCAAGGCTTGCTATCTGCCAAGCCCCCTCCAAAAGCTCCCAAAAGCGTCCCACCGTCTTAAGAGGGTTACCACGGTTCTCGTGAATCATCACCCCCGAGTGTCCCCCCTTCCAACCGCGAAACGAGACCTTGAACCAGTGTCCCCGGCCCTCTTCGGAGTCGGGTACGGTTTCAGCGTAAAGCGTACTTCCGCCAGCGCAACCCACAATAAACTCACCGGGGGCATCGCTGTCCAAGTTCAAAAGAATCTTTCCTGTAGCCAAGGAGGGATCCAACCTCAGCGCACCTGTCAATCCCGTCTCCTCGTCCACGGTAAAAAGGCAATCTAAGGGCCCGTGAACAACCTGAGGGTCAGCCAAAATCGCCAGCATCGCAGCAACGGCCACGCCGTTATCGGCACCCAAAGTGGTACGGTCGGCGTGAACCCAGCCATTTTCGACACTCAGAGTTAAAGGATCACAGGCAAAATCATGCCCCCGACCTTCATCCTGTTCACAAACCATGTCCACGTGTCCTTGCAGAATGACACCGGGCCGCTTTTCGTGCCCTTGAGTAGCGTTCTTGCGAATACGGAGGTTTCCCGTGGCGTCCTGTTGCCAGGCCAGCCCCAGACGTTGGGCTTCGCGCTTCAAAAACTCAAGGATGGCCTTCTCGTGCCCCGAACAACGGGGAATTTCGGCAATTTGTGAAAAATACGTCCAAAAGAGAGGGGGTTTCAAAGACCCTAACGAGGAATTCATAAAGCCAATATAGCGAAAGAACGCTCTGTTAAGGAAGCTCGGCCGCAAGCACTCGGGTTAAACCGGCCAGATCGGCCGTGGTTGTCCACCGTAACCCGCGCTCAGCCAACAGCCGCGACAAAGCCGGCATCTGGGAGTCTGCCGCCTCGACAGCCAAGCAGGCCCCCTGCATTAACTGTGGAACAACTTCGTCGATAAGACGGCGCAACACGTCAAGACCATCAGAACCTCCGTCCAACGCTAAACCGGGTTCTTTCCATTGCCCTGGTCCCAAGCGTTGCTCGGTTTCTTCGGTTGTAAGGTAGGGAGGATTAGACACCACAAGATCCCAGGGGCCCGCAAGCCCTGCCGTCAAATCCGTTTGGTAAACGTTCACTAAACCAGGAACAAGCCGAGCGACATTGGCACGGGCAGTCTGTACCGCCACGGGACTGAGATCGGTGGCGGCAACCTCGCACGGTAACCCACGCTGGCGGGCTTCGTGGGCCAGGGCCACAGCCACGCAACCGCTCCCCGTACAGACATCCAGCACGCGCAACTTTCGGGGCGCTGGAGTGAGGCGTTCAGCGGCGAAACGCTCCAAGAATCTGATTGCTACCTCGACCAAAATTTCGGTATCGGGTCGGGGAACTAACACGCCGGGTCCAACTTGAAACTCAAGGCCCCAGAACTCTTTTTTGCCCACCAGGTACGCCACCGGTTCGCCCTGACCGCGACGTTGCACAAGCTGATCCCAGACAGGCCTGAGCTCGGCCGGCAACACCGTCTCGGGGTGCGCCAAGAGGAACGCCCACGACCAGCCGGTACAACTTGATAATAAAACACGGGCGTCCAGCTCGGGGGTGGAGCTTGCCGGTCCGTCAGGCAAGGGTAAAGCAAAGGCCTGTGCCGCCTCGTCAAGAGCGCGCCGAACCGTTATGGTCGAGCTTTCGATCCCAGGCTCAAAGGTCGGCAAGGGCATCCTGCTGGGCGTTGATCCTAAGGGCTTCGGTGATTTCGGCCAGTTGTCCTTCCATGATGCGGTCCAGGTTGTAAAGGGTTAGGTTTATGCGGTGATCAGTTAGACGGTTTTGAGGAAAATTGTAGGTCCGAATGCGGTCAGACCGGTCCCCCGTCCCCACCTGGCTCTTACGGTCGGCGGCCCGCTCCTGAGCCTTCTTTTGCGCTTCCATTTCAAGAAGTCGCGACCGCAAAACCGTAATCGCCTTTTGCTTGTTCTTTAACTGGGATTTTTCATCCTGGCACTGGACCACAAGGCCGGTGGGAAGGTGCGTGACGCGAACAGCAGAGTCCGTAGTGTTGACCGACTGTCCTCCGGGACCAGAGGAACGAAAAACATCAATCTTGAGGTCTTTTTCGTTAATGACAATATCCGTTTCTTCGGCTTCGGGCAAAACCGCCACCGTTGCCGCCGAAGTTTGAATCCTTCCGTTGGCTTCGGTGACAGGAACCCGTTGAACACGGTGCCCCCCCGATTCATAACGCAATTCCCCATACACTTCTTTTCCGGCAATCGAAAAGATAATCTCTTTAAACCCTTTAAGCTCGGTTTCGTTGGCGTCGATGATCTCGACCTTCCACCGTTTCAACTCGGCATAGCGGCTGTACATCCGAAACAAATCTGCCGCGAATAACGCGGCTTCTTCACCCCCGGTGCCTGCCCGGATTTCCATGATTATATTTTTGCCATCCAGAGGGTCGCGTGGTACTAACAGCTTTTTTAATTCTGCTTCTCGCTTGGCACGGTCTTCTTCAAGCTCTTTGACTTCGTCACGAGCCAGAGCCTTCATTTCAGGGTCACTTTCTTGTTCAGCCATTTGCCGGGCGGCTTCAAGAGCACTGTCTAACTTTTTGAAACCCTCCCACGCGGCGACGGTTTCTTCAAGGTCGTGGTATTCTTGGGTCAGCTCGCGGTAGCGTTTCTGGTCAGAGGCCGCGTCCGGCGCGGCTAACAAGGTTTCCAGCTCGCGAAAGCGGCGTTCTTTCATCTCTAGTTTATCTGTCATGGAGTTGTGATTTTACCCACTTCGCTTGCTTTCCTCAAGGATTGTGCGAAAAGTACTGGATTTTTCTGCTGTTTTGCCGATACAGTAACTAACCATGTGCCGCCTTCTTCGGTGTTCTGTGAAAACGTTTCTGGTTTTAATGTTATCCTTTACTGTGGTGCTTTCGGCCACAGCCCAACAACCTGCTAATCCCCCTCCGCCTACTACCCAGTCCCCGTCTAGCTCAGCCTTTGGCGACCCCCGTAGCACAAGCCTTTTAGATGAGGGTTTGGCTCCCATGCGGGCTTCTTCAGTTACACAACCGGCCAGCGTCTTTGATAAAGGGATGGTTGTGGCCTACTACGGCAGTCCCTCGTCAACACGAATGGGAATTTTGGGCGAGGAAAACATCCCCGAAGCCGCCGCCAATTTAGAAAAGCTGTGTCAGCAGTACAAGGCCGCCGGAGCTCCTGGTGTCGTGCAACCGGCTTTTCACCTCATTTATGCCACCATTTACCCCGAGGGCAAGGTTGGTTACTTGCCGAATCATGTCGTGCGCACCTACATCGACTATGCTTTGGAACACGGCATCTTGGTGGTGTTAGATCACCAGCTGGGGGTTATGCCCATCCGCGAAGCAATGGATTCAATGCTCCCTTGGCTGAAGTACCCTAACGTGCATTTGGCTATTGACCCGGAATGGCGCACCGACAACCCTGGCAAAGTCATTGGTCAAATTACCGCGCAAGAAATCAACGAAGCCGAAGAGCTCATGCAGAATTACCTTATAAAAAACAACCTACCGGGAAAACGCATGCTCATCGTTCACCAGTTCAATTACAAGATGATTTTGCACCCCTCGGAAGTCCGCGCCAACTTTTCGCACGTCGACCTGGTACACCACGCTGATGGTTGGGGACTTAAAGCGGTCAAGCTCGATACGTATGCCTTTTTGGCGGCGATGAAGAACATGCCCATCACGGGCTTTAAGCTCTTTTACCGCAAGCCCTGGAAAGTACGTGGGTGGGACACGCCTCTGCTTACCCCCGCACAGGTTTTGGCTCTTTCGCCACGGCCATCGTACGTCAGCTACCAATGAAAGCTCGTGCAATCGCGGATCTGCTTGAAGCGCAAATCCACACCTCCTTTGACCCTGAGTTAGAGCTCAAGTCCGCCTGCGGGGCTGACCTCATGAGTGATGTCATGGCCTTTGTCAAAGAGGACGTTGTTCTGCTCACCGGCCTAGTCAATATTCAAACCGTTCGCACGGCGCGACTTCTCGACATTCCTTTGGTGATCTTTGTCCGGGGAAAGCTCCCCAGTCCCGAGATGATTGCCGAAGCCCAGCAAGCCGGCGTAGTTCTGATGACCACCCAAACCACCCTCTTTCTCGCTTGCGGAAAACTCTTTGAAGCAGGTCTGAGACGGGGCGGCACTCGCCTAAACGACTAAAGCTAGGAGGTTCTCAGTGGAGCGTTCCCCCATCCAGATGGTTGCCAACGCGGCAGAATGGCTCATTGAGAACGGCGCCGAAATTGCCCGCGTAAAAAACGATACCGAGGCCCTCGCCCGTGCTGCGGGGATGCGTGAAGCCGAGTGTTTTGCCCTTCCCACAGGTGTCATCATAACCGTCGAAGATGCCGAGGGCAAAACTACGACCGTTGTTCGCCGAATTCATCAAAGGGTTTTACACCTCGAGCGGCTCAACCTCCTTGAGACTTGCATTCGCGAAGCCGTTGCTCAACCTACCACGGCCGAGATTTTGGCAAAAAAGTTGCGTTCGGCGGCCCAAGCCCCCGGTTGGGGACCTGCCGCATTGATTCCGGCTTCGGGCCTCGCGGCGGGTGGGTTTGCGTTGTTTTATGGGGGAACTCTGGCCGAAGGGGGTTTAGCCCTTATTTTTGGCCTCGTGTGGGCCGTGCTTAAACTTTTCTTAGACCGACCCTGGATTCCCGGGGTGTTCACCACAGCGCTGGGATCGTTCCTCGCTGTAGGAGGAAGCCTGCTGGGTGCTGATCTGTTTCGTCCGCTCAGCGCCGAACCTGTGGCTACCGGTACGTTAATGCTTCTTGTTCCTGGGCTTGCCCTGGTTCAAACTCTTCGTGACTTGGTGGCAGGCGAGCTGGTGACGGCGCAGTCCCGGTTTGCCGAAGTTCTGATGACGGGGGCGGCTTTGGCCATAGGCGCTACCGTTGCCCTTAGCCTTCATTCGGGAAAATTGGGCCTATGATCCTTGTTTGGACCTTTGCCGCGACCCTTGGTTTTGCCTTTCTTTTGCAATGCCGAGGTTGGACCTTGTTGTGGGCCTCGCTGGGTGGTGTTGCCGGCTGGGGAGTTTACCTGTTGATGACGCCCCTCGCTGGTCCGTGGATTGCTTACGCCATAGGTGCGGCGGCAGTGACAGCGTGGGCCGAACTTCTTTCGCGCCTCAGCGGAAAGCCCCCGGTTTCGTACCTGCTGCCGGGGTTAATTCCCATGGTGCCAGGAAAGTACCTCTTTAACGCCATGGACCTGATGGTGCGTCAACACTTTACCGACGCCGCAACCACCGGCTGGGAAGCCTTCATCATTGCCGTGGCGTTAGTGGTCGGGGTCACCTCGATTTCTGTTTTACTGCGCCGTCCCTAAGTTTTACTAAGCTGTTCCTCAATTTCGGGGTTGAGGCCGTCGGTTTGTGTGGCATTCCAAACCATTCTGGCCCCCACCACCGTTTTGACACATTGAATAAGCCTAAGATTCTGGGGAGGTGTGGCCAAGGGATCGGCCGTGAGTACGGCAAAGTCAGCCAAATAGCCTTTCGCCAAGCGTCCCTTGCGATCTTCTTGAAACTCGACATAGGCGCTCCCCTCGGTGTAACAACGCAGGGCCTGTTCGGGTGTTAAGCGCTCCGGCCCCTCCCGGTTGCACACCAAGTGCATTCCCTGAAGGGGGTCACAGAAAGCCTCTCCAGGAATGTCGGACCCAAAGGAAAGCGGAACTCCAGCTTCGAGCAGAGAACGATGCGGGTAAAGGAACGGCACACGGTGGCCCCCCAAGACACTAGCGTCCTTTTCGGGTGTCGCCATGGCCGGCGGCTGCGCGGCAACACAAACACCCAAGGCCTTCAGACGAGGAATATCCTCACGGCGCAGGGCCTGTACATGCTCTAGGCGCATCCGTAGCTTTACGGCATCGGGATACTTTTGCAAAACATCTTCCCATACATCCAAAAAGGTTCGCGTGGATCGATCACCAATGGAGTGAAATGCCCCCTGCACCTTTCGCCTGGCTAAGTTCAATAAGACGCCTTGCAACCAGGCAGGGTCAAAATCCATCCCATGGTCGTCGGTTCCAGGGTAGGGTTCCTCCATCCAGGCGGTTTTGGTCGTAAAGGTGCCATCTAAGAAGTATTTCCAAGGTCCCCGTCGAAGCCAAAGGCTATCGTACGAGCCCAGGTTCATCCATTTAATGGTCTGGGGAACGCGGCCAAAAGACCAAGCTGATACCCGTGCCGTTAAACGCCTTTGGTTCCGCCAGCGCGCCAGGGTGAATAACGCGGGGTAATGCCAGGTATTGTCTTGTACAGAGGTTATTCCTAGCCGGCGTAAAACGTCCAGGGAGGTCGCTAGTCTGGCCTCCCGCAAGTCTTTTTTGTAGAAGATGTCATGAAAATATTTATCCTGGACGGGATTGGGGTGGTATTCGCGCAAAACCCCGGTGGGTTCACCCTCGGCATCGCGTAACACCACCCCCGGGGTCGGCTTGACCTCGCGGGAAATGCCAAGGTCGCGCAAAACACGGGAATTCACCCAAACCCCATGACCACCAAACTGCGGCAATAGCACCGGTTGACTGCCAAACGCTTCGTCCAAGAGTTCCTTGCGAGGATGAGGGCAGGCCGGATAATCCCAGGCATACCCCACCACCAAGGTATCGCGGGGCTTGTCATCGTAGTAGGCCTTTAGCCGGTCAAGGATCTGGTTTTCGTTCAGACCCGATAGATCGGGGGCTCCGACATGATCACCATGAATCACCAAATGCAGGTGATTATCGTTGAAGCCAGGTACGGCAAAGCCACCTTTTAAGTTCACCGACTGTACCCAGGGGTCAGCTTTTTGTCGGGCTTCTTCCAGACTGCCAACAAAAGCTATGGCTTCGCCTATGGTCAACACGGCATCGGCCTGGGGACACGAGGGATCACCTGTAAGGAACTTGGCGTTGTACCAAAGAATTTGCCCGGGTTTCATAAGTAAAATTTAGTTCAAGACTGAGGTTGGATCAAGTCCAAAGGCATGTGGCTAGCGAAAGTCGTTCCTCCCCAGCCAAGACCACTGCCCGTTCTTTAGGGCGGCCTGGTGGTGCCTGGTCCAAGCCATCAACAGCTCTAGGCCCCGTTCTTCGTTCCCGTTGCCATGGACAAGAACGATATCGTGTTCCCTCAGGGGGTCACCTTTGTTCAGCCACGCCCCGCTGGCCAGAGGAATCAGCCCCCACGCGAGCAACTGGTGAACGTGGGCTGAGTCTGAAATCAGCCCCGGAAACCGGTACCAGACACTAGGAAGCTGGCCGCCTGCCAACAAGCGTTTTTCAGGGCCCAGAACCTCTTGCTCAAAGTTGAGGCCCGGTGTCAGGTCAAACGTCTGTCGCCAGGGTACCCGCGGGTTATACGGATGAAACTCACCATGACTCACCCACGTGATGTCGAGTTGTTTTTGCGCCTCGCGGCGGTAGAGCCACGCCAAGTCTTGCGCATGGGTGGCCATCCAACGTCCTGAAACCTCTAAAAAAACAGGAAGGGCTGTGTTTTTCGGCTGCATGGCCAAGAGATCGCGAAAGACCCAACGATCTAAGGGGCGGGACGACGGGCACAGATCAAAGCTCAACCAAGCCCCCCGGCGACGGGAAGGCCACTGACGAATCCCGGCGTTATCCCAAGGGGAGGCTTCACGCAGGGCCTGAGACCGCAAACGAAAATACAAACCCGACAAGAGGTTTTTCTGCCGAGCCGTCGCCAAAACCTCGCTCCAGGTTTGACTGGGAGGCGCCTTTAGGGGCAGAACCTGAGTCTGGGCTGTCAGGGGGTTTACCGCCAAAACGTGGGGCCCCGACGCTTGCCAGGCGCGCAGGGCTAACCAACTTTGCCCTTGCACGTTGACCCAGCCTAAGATGGGGTGGTAGTCACGGGGAAACGTACCAGCACTGAGGGGAAGGCTAAGCAACACACCAAGTGCCGCAAATACCCAAAGGCGGAAGGTTTTCATAGCTGAACTCCTGTAAGCCCTTGCAGGGTCTCAAGCAAATCCTCGGCGCGATACGCCGCTCGACTGTCGAGAGGGGTCTGGCCTCGGTTGACAATAACTAAGGGGGTCGAGGGTTTAAGCATCCGGGGGAGCTGGGCGGCGGGCTGGACCACCAGCGATGACCCTAAAACAAGAAACAGGTCGGCCTGCACAACATCATTCCAGGCAGACTCCCAGGCGGCCTCGGGCAACGACTCGCCAAAAAACGTGATATCGGGTTTCAAAACCCCACCACAAGAACAGCGGGGCGTCGAAACCTTTTCTTGGCCGTCTTGTCGTTGCCGGGCTAGCTGTTCTTTTACAGCGGCAAAAGAATACTCACGGCCACACGCCAAACAGTGGTGAGTCTCGGGTGAGCCGTGAATCTCACGAACCGTTTGGGAACCAGCACGGGTATGAAGGCGGTCGATGTTTTGGGTGATGACACTGAGCAGTCGGCCCTGACGTTCCCATTCAGCGAGCAGGTTATGAACTAGCGAAGGCTGGGCCTGTTCTTGATAGAGCATCTCCCAAGTATGCTGGTAAAAAAAATCAGGGTCACGATAAAACGTTTGCAGATCAAAGATTTTGTCGGCATCGATATCGTTATACAAGCCCTGGGGACCGCGAAAATCGCGGAGCCCCGACAGGGTCGACACCCCCGCGCCCGTAAAGGCCACGAGGCGTTTCGAGGAACGTAACAGCTGAAGAAGTTGTGGATCGGTCATGGGTCTTTACTGGACAAATTGATATTAACAATCTTACAATTACTGTGCAACAAAAATGAAGACTATCAGTGCATACTTAAAAAGAATTCCTGTATGGACGTTTGTGGTGGGCGCGATGTTTGTCTCCAGCCAAAACGGGGCAAAACCCGAACATTTGGTTCCCGCCCTGCTTTTTCTGGTCTTGACCAGTGTGCTTGACGTGACTCTTTTGCTCAATCGGCAATCGGTGGAAGCGCAGCAGGGAAAACAAGCGCCTATTAAGCGGAGGGCAGCCGCTTTTTTCGCACTTTCTGCCATAGTTTTCTTTCAGCTGAATGAACTCTTCATCGATAAATTGGCTGTCACCACTTCCACCGACAAGTTCCTCTACCGTTATGATGCCCTTTGGAGTACCTTTGCCCTCTTCTTGTTTGGGTTTTTGATTTTTCCGATCATCCTCAAGTCGTTTGCTTCAGAAAAAGCTCAAAACGGAGGTAATGACCGCTGTTGAATTGACCACGGTTTCCTCCCTGTAGTTTTATAACGGGATCGAGAACTTGATTTGAACAACTTGAGCACCCGAAGACGCGCCTAACTGGGATGCAGGGACTCCAGAGGAAAGCAGGTAATCTGCAAATATTTGAACGGCATCCAGCCAAAAATGATCAAATACCGATTCGGCAAGTCCACCATCGTCGTAACCACTTTGTAACCACAAAGCCAACAAAAACCTATCAGCGAATGCTACACCTAACACCACTGGGCTTGTAAATCCACTTAACGTAAGATCGCCAGGAACATGATAAGCTGCAAATGTTGTCGCTTCAACCAAACGTGCAGGCACTACTCCCAAAGAAACTTTCCATTCTTCATATTCTGTTCCACGAGTGTTATCACCGGTGATAAAGTTCCGGAAATCATCGGTTTCCGAGTTCCGCTTTTGACATGAAAAGGGCGGCCCTTTATGGTGTTGTTATTCAGGCAATACCAAAAGGAAAAACCGCCCTATGAGTCAAAAGGAGTATAGG